>NZ_BAAANY010000002.1:0-427309 GCF_039530045.1 Fodinicola feengrottensis
CCGGTCGAGTTCTTCCAGCATCTGCAGGGGGACCCAGCTGGGTGGCATGGTGCGCCACGGTTGCTTGTTGGGGTCGGTGAATTCCGGTCGCCGTCGTTTTCTGCTCATGACCCGATTTTACTGGCTGCCATCGACAGTCGGGCTGCCAGTTTTCGTTTCTGTGGATAAGAAACGGACCACCTAAATGCCCCTGTGGAAACCCCTGTTTCAGAGCACGCTCTGGCGTCCGACAGAGGCGGAATATTCGTCGCTCTTCCAGCTCTGCCCGCCACAAACGGTCGCCCCGGCGACAGGCCCATGTTGCGCAGCAACCGTCCGACTAACACTTGACCAGCCGTAGCACCAGCCCATCGGCCACGTCCGGGGAAAGTCCACTACAACACCCCCGCCTTGGTAGATGACCTGTTCCAAGGTGGTCAGTGGTCGGCGGAATTACACCGCTGATTTGTCTCGGATACTGGTGCGTGGCCAGCCGGCCCAGGCTGAGGCGACCATTTCGGAGAGGTCGAACTTGGCTCGCCAGCCAAGTTCGGCTTCGATCCGGGTCACGTCCGCGACCACCTCGGCGGGGTCGCCTGGGCGCCGAGCAACGACGGTTGGTTCGAAGTCGCATCCGGTGATGGTTTTGATCGTGTCGAGCACCTCGAACACGGTGCTGCCGTCGCCGCGACCCACGTTGTACGTCCGTCGGGTAAACCGCTGCTCCAACAGGTCCACTGCCTCGACGTGCGCGGCCGCGAGATCGAGGGCATGGACGTAGTCGCGTACGCACGTGCCGTCGCTGGTCGGCCAGTCATCCCCGAACACCTTCGGTGGTACGTTCTGCTGCAGCGCGGCGAAAACTCTCGGGATGAGGTTGTCGCCACCACGGTCCGCCAGTTGCGCGGTGGCCGCGCCGGCGACGTTGAAATACCGCAGGGAGATATAGCCGATGTCGTGCGCCGTCGACGCGTGGGCGAGGATCTTCTCGCAGTTCAGCTTGGACTCGCCGTACGGATTCTCCGGCCGGCAGTCGGCGTCCTCGGAAACCGGGGAAACGTCAGTGGTGCCATAGACCGCCGCGCTTGAGGAAAGCACGACCCTGCGCACATCGGCCCGGATGGCCGCGTCCAACAACGAGATCATGCCACCCACGTTCTCGTTGTAATAGAAGATCGGGTGGCGAACCGAATCCGGAGCGGACTTTCGTCCGGCCAGATGGACGATGCCGCGGACGTCGTGCTCGCGAATGGTCGACTCGACCAAGGCGGTGTCCAGGACCGATCCCACGACCAGCGGTGTTCCGACCGGAATGCGCTCTGCCACGCCGGTGGACAGGTCGTCCAGGACAACACATTTGTGTCCGGACCGATCCATCGCGTGCAGCACATGTGAGCCGATGTAGCCGGCGCCGCCGGTGAGCAGCCAGGTGGTGCGCCCTGACATCTTTGTCATAGGTAATCCAATGATTGTTGACGGGCATCGCGGAAGACGGTGCAGCGCGACCGTCAGTTGTTGAGCGACATCAAATAGACTATTGACGCTGTTTCCTTGATCTCGGCAGCGTCCGCCTGCAGGATGACCCCGTTCTCAATGGCGGTGTCAGTCGCCGCGTCGAACGCGGTTTGGTACGCGTCCGCGCTTGGATAGATCTCTTTCAACATCGCGGCCGGAAAAGGCGCGGTCAGATCGGTGGGCTCGGGCGGGATGCCGTCCTGTGGACCAACTCCGGTCAGCAACGCGGTCGGCACGTCCACCCACGGTGTCCGAACTCCGCCCACCGCATTGCCGCGCACGTCACGCCGGAGAATGTGCGGTGCGTGCGCGACGGTGGCAAGCCGATCGCCATACGGCAAGGCAACACCATCGCGAAGACAGCGATGGAGGCTGTGAAGCGCGGCGTTGGCCACGTAATGGTGCTGTGGGCCCGAAGTCACGAACTGGTTGAGACCCGGCCCGAACATCTTCGCTCGGCTGGCCAGCGCCGAGATGATATCCGATGGCCGGCGTTGGAGGGGATGGAGCGGGGCCATCGCCTGAAGGTACGCGTCGGATCGCGCCGCTCCGGCGATTTCCCACAGCCGGAAGCATTCCTCGTCCGGCTGCCGGACGGATCCGTACCCAGAACTGGCGACCTCGGTCTCGGTCTGCAGGACGAGCACCGGCACCCGCAGAACATCTGCGAATCGTACGGATCCCGAATCGTCGACGGTATCCGCGCGATGGGGCACTTTGGGCTGCGCGAACGTCGGCCGACAATGCACCAGATATCCGTCGAAGACTTCGGCGATCGGGTCAATTTTGTTGACATAGGTGGTGAGCCGGTGCGCCGACTTCGACATTCCGGCCGCCAGCAGGCGAACCCCTGGCAAGATCGCCCGGATGGCCCGCCCGGCCTGCGAGAACATGTCGTAAGAATATTCGTCGCCGGGATGGTGCAGGCAGGAATACCGCTGGGCGTCCCAGCCTTTTAGCCCGTCCATCACACCGGCGCGCTGCACCGAAACACCGGCCCAGGCGAAACCTCCGCGCACCAGCTCCGGCTGGGTGTATGCCCATTCGTGCGCCGTGTCGACGGAATCGGTGGCATCGAGCCATTCCACCACCGCGGTGCCGTTGAATCGGTCGAACTGTGCCGGGGTCCGAACCAGAATCCGGGTGACGTACGCGGCCTGGGGACCCACGTCGATCTCACTGTCCTCGCCGTGCCGGAACGTCGTCGACACGCCCCGGATTACGTACTCTTCCTCGACATAGCCCATCGCGGCCAGCCGGTCGGCGGACAGCTGTGCTGGACCTGGCGAGAAAGCCTTTCCTTGGTCACCTCGAAAAGGTTCGAGGTCTGGCAGCGGTATCACCGCGGATGTATGTGGAGCGGGAGCCACGCTTATCAGCCTTCCGATGGGCCTGCCTCTGTGAGGTATTGATGCCCAGGTCCGGTTCCCGTCTGAGGTCGCAAGACCAGCCCTGGTGCAAGTAATGACGCATCGGCCGGCATGAAAGGTTGCGCTCGATTCCACATGCGTCCGATATGCAGGGAAAATTTCGCCGGTGCCCTCGATTGTCGGAAATCCGGCGAAGAGGTGACACAGAAGTACGACTCGCGGACCGTCAGTGGGTCGAAGATCCCAGCAGTGACCGGTAAACCGTGACCAGCCGCCGAGTGACGTTTGCGGTGTCCAACCAGGCCAACGCCTCGCGGCCAGTGGAGCGGGTCGGGCTGGTCAGCAGCGGTTCTACCGCGTCCGCCAGGCGGGTAATCAACGTCGCGCGGGATTCGTCGGTTCCCCACGGTTCCGGGAACTTCACCACGGTGCTGGGCGAGGCGTGCGCCAGCGTCTCGGCGGCATCACCAACATCCACGGTGACGACGGGCAAATTCATGGTGGCCGCTTCCTTCACCACCGTCGGCGACGCTTCGGTGCCCTTTCGAGAAGTAAACAACATGACATCCGCGGCGGCGAACTTCGGGACTACCGCGGGCCTGTCCTGTCCCGGCGCGGCCAGCACCAGTTCCTGTGCTGGTACGCCGCGCTCGCGCAGCTCGGCGAGTACATCAGCGAAAACGTCATATCCCTTGACCTGATTGTCCGGGTGACCGCCGAACAAGACCACTCGCGCATCGGGATCTATGCCCAAAGTGGCTCGGGCTTCGGCCCGATCGGTCGGAGTGAAAAGTTCGAAATCCACACCGTTGGCGATGACCGTGGCCTCTGGTTCCTCGGCCGTGACAGCCAATCGGCGTGACACGTAGATCCGTGCCACCGAGCCGGCACCGAGCCGGGTAATCCGCCGCTGTCGTGGCGAGTTGATATCCGACCCGTACAGCGAAAGGATCTTCGGAATACCGGTCACCAGCCGCGCGGCCAGCGCGGTCAGGCCGTAATGGACGTGTACGATGTCGTAACGGCCGGCGCGGGCGCGACGGCGTACCCGAGGCGCGGCCAGCAAATAGTCGACTTTGCCGCGGGCCTGCGCGACCACCTCCACATCCACCTGATGTCCCTGTCTGCGCAGGGCTTCCACCTGTTCGCGTACGAAGACGCCGCGAAAACTGCCACTCTCCGGCCACAGGTTGGTGACCGTCAGAATGCGCAGTGACGGCTGGTGAGATGGCGACAACGCTGTCATGACAACTCCGAATCTTTACTGTACTGGGCGCATCGCCCTTGATGAGCAACCCAGCTAATCCCAGCATAGAGAATGACAGCCGCGGATGAACCGCGTCCTTCAGCAGCGGTTCTTCGCCGTCTGGATGGCATTTGTCATCCAGACGCGATATTCGGACACGCCGGTACGATCCAGCCTTTTCCGCAAAAGACCCAGCACTGATTATCGTACGACCGCAACCTTTCTCGGCCACCATGCGTCTTACCTTCATGCTCACCAGTCGACAACCGCGGACGGAGCGACGAATGCCCTGATTAACCGCTGTAACGCGCGTCCGCATCCGGACTCGCCGGTAAATTCACCCGACCGGCGCGGTTTCGACGGCGGGCCGGCGGGCCGGGCGCAGAATCGGCGCCAGTATGGCCACCACGACCGTGAGCACCACCGGAATTCCCAGCGCCACTGGCAAAGTGACCAGTGACGCGGCAGCGCCGATGGCGACCGGTCCGAGCAGCATGCCGGCGTAGCCGGTGCCGACCACCTGGCCGAGGTCACGGCCGCCCCGGTCGGGATTGCGGTTCGCGGTCGCGGTGAAGACCTGCGGTACGATACTGGCGAGCCCAAAACCGAAGATTCCGAAGCCGATCGCGGCCCCTATCGGCTGGTTGACCAGCAAACCAACGGCCATGCCGGCGGCGCCGAACCCGGCGCTGAGCTGGACCAGCCGGACCGGACCGAGCCACATTGCCAGCCGGTCCCCGATAAACCGGCCCATCGTCATGGTGATGGAGAAGACCGCATAGCCGATCGCCGCTGTGCCGGCCGTCGTGCCCAGGTTTTCGTGCAGGTAGATGGAACTCCAGTCGGCCACCGAACCTTCGGCGAGGAAACAGAACATCGCGAGCAGGCTCAGCACGATCACCGCGAGCGACGGGCCGCGACGCTTGACCGGCAATGCCGACGGGTCCGTACGCGCCGAAGACCCCGTCGCCGGCGGAAGCAGCCAGGCCGGTCCCAGCACGGCGATCACCAGCATCAGTACGGCAGCCGCCGCGAAAGTGGGCAACGCGCCAATCGCCAGCGCGGCCGCCGCACCGCCGAACGCGGAGCCGGCAAATCCGCCGACGCTGTAAATCGCATGAAAAGAAGTCATGATCGGTCGTCCGTACGCGCGCTCGACCTCGACCGCGTGCGCATTCATCCCGACATCGAGGGTGTTGAAGCCGACACCGAAGCAGAAAAGTGCGGCCACCAGCCAAAAGTAGCTGGGCGCGAGGCCGGGGCCCAGGACGACCACGCAGCACAGCACGCCACCCACCAGCACCACCAGTCGGCTGCCGAACCGGTCCACCAGCCGGCCAACGAACGGAATGCAAGCGATAGAGCCAATACCGAAGGCCAGCAGCGCGTAGCTGAGCTGCCCATTGGTCAGCCCCAGCCGCATCTTCACGTCCGGGATCCGGACCGCCCAGGTGGCGGCCAGCATGCCCATCAGGAAGAAGTAGCCAATCACCGCCCACCTTGCCTTGCGCAGCCGGGAATCCACTGCCGGGGCGGCCGGGAAAAGCCGCGCCCGCAACGATTCAGACACGCCGAACCTCCACCCCGGCGGCTTGGAAGTCAGCGATCACGCGCTCCGGGGCGCTCGTGTCGGTGATGAGTACGTCGATCCTGGCCAGCGGGCAGACCTGGCCGAGGGCGGTACGGGCGAATTTGGTGGCGTCCGCGACCGCGATCACCCGCCGGCTGGATTCCAGCGCCGCCTGCTTCACGTCCACGTCGTCGAGGTCGAAGGTGGTCAGGCCGTGCTCGGCGGAAATCCCGCAACAGCCCAGGATCACCGTGTCGAAGCGCAGCGACCGCAGCGCCCGGGTGGTCAGATGCCCGGTGAAGACGAGCTCGCCGGCCCGGACTTCCCCGCCCGGCATCAGCAGGCGTACGCCGCCATGTCCTCCTGCCGGGGCCGACAGCGTGTTCGCCACGTGCAGTCCTAACGGCATCGCGGTGATCCGCCGGCCGATCAGCGCCCGGGCTACCTCGCGGCCGGTCGTACCTCCGTCGACGACGACCGCCTCACCGTCGGTCACCATCGCCGCCGCGGCCGCGCCGATCCGCTTCTTCGCTGCCAGCTCTTCCAGCTCCCGCAGCGCGAACGGTGGCTCGTCGCCACGCGGGAGCAGGCTCACCGCGCCGCCGCGAACCCGCCGCAGCACGCCCTGCGCGGCCAACAGGTCGAGGTCCCGACGAATCGTCATCTCCGAGCACGCGGTCTCCCGGGCCAGGTCGACCACGCTGATCCGCTCGGCGGCCCGCAGGGCCTGGACGATCGTACGCACCCGTTCGTCACTACTCACACGATGATTCGAACACGATTGATGTTCTGAACACAAATCTCTGAACATTTTTTATGTTCGAAACGTCTGATCGAGCGCCCAACTCTGTAGGCCGGCCATATGTACGTCGTCTAGCCTGCGAGGATGACTGATCGACTGCGAGCGGTGACCGAACTCGACCTTGCCACGGCACGGGAGCTGGCCGGCCTGCACGAATATGACGGACGGATCCAGGACCTCTCGGCGGACGGCGTCCAGCGCGCCCTCGCGACCGTCAAAGAGGCGCAGGAGCAGGGAAAACTCGACGATCCGCAAGACGAGGCGCACCTGGCCGCTTTCGAACACAGCGCCCAGGTCGTGTATGGGGACCTGCAGCTGCACCGGCGGTTCCCGCTGCTGCACCAGGCGAACCTGGAGCTGACCGGCTACGAGCGTGACTACGCGCCAACCGCGGACCGTGCACAAGCCCGTGAGCGGCACCTCGCCAGCTGGCCAGATGCGGTCGACATGGCCGTCCGTACGCTCGATCAGGTGCCAGCGCCGGTCGCGCAGGCGTGCCTGGGAGCCGCCCGGGGCGTGGCCGCCGGGCTGGACGCGGATCGGTCCGACATCGAGGCGAAGGCCCTACAAGCGCACGCCCGGTTCGTCGAACACATCGCCGCCGCGGCTGAGCACGGTCCGGCCGACGCGGCGCTCGGCGGCCCGGCTCTGGCCAGCCTCCTGTCGGCCTCCGAAGCGGTCCCGATCGACCTCTCCGAGCTGGGCAAACAGGCCGACGCCGAGCGGGACCGGCTGCGCGAGATGCTGACCGAGGCCTGCGCGCGGCTGCTGCCGGGTGTGTCGGTGGCCGACGCCGTACAGCGGCTCAACGCAGACCACCCGGACGCTGACGGGGTGCTCGACGAGGCCCGCGACCAGACCGAGGAGGTGCTGGCCTGGACAAAGCGGCACGACCTCGCGCCGACCGACGGCGAGTGCCTCGTACGCCCGTCGCCGGAGTCCTACCGGTGGTCCATCGCGTCGCTGTCGCCGGTCGCGCCGTACGAACCAACCAGCCAGACCTTCTACAACATCACTCCGCCGGACGCGTCCTGGCCCGAGGATGAGCAGGAGGGCTGGCTGGAGGTGTTCAGCCGGACCACCCTGCCGGCGATCACCATCCACGAGGTGGCGCCCGGGCACTTCAGCCACTTCCTGGCGATGCGCAGCCTGACCAGCGACGTACGCAAGACCCTGCACAGCAACTCGTTCATCGAGGGCTGGGCGCACTACTGCGAGGAAATGGCGCTGCAGGAGGGTTTCCGGGACGACGACGCCCGCTACGCCGCCGGGGTGGCGATCGAGGGGCTGGTACGAGTGACCCGCCTCGCGATGGCGATCGCGCTGCACACCGGCGCGCTGACGGTGGCCGAGGCGGCCGAGCAGTTCGCCATCAACACCTTCTACGGGACGCCCGGCAACCCCAGCCAGGCCGCCTGGTCGGAGGCCCGCCGCGGCACCTTCGACCCCACTTATGGCCGCTACACATGGGGCAAGCTGGAGATCCTCGCACTGCGGGAGCGGGCCCGTGCGGCCTGGGGCGCCGACTTCGGCCTGCCGCGGTTCCACCGCGAGCTGCTGGCGCTCGGCTCGCCGCCACTCGGCCTGATGGCGTCGCTTATCGCGTGACATAGTCGAACATCGCGCGTTCTTAAGGGTGCCCTTTCGATCACTTTGGAGGCACCCATGAGAATACGCAGGATGGCCCTCGCGCTGGGCATCGCGGCGCTGGCGCTCACGCCAGCCGTCAGCGCGCCGTCGGCGGCGTCCGCGACGACGATCAGCCCGGCGATCTGGGCCGTGGGGCCGTACGCGGACTACTACGACCCCAGGATGTGCTGGGCCGACGGTGACGCGGGCATCGCACAGGGGCGCTGGCGCGAGTACGACTGCCGGCAGCTGCCCGGCATCTACGAGTGGCGCATGTACGTGAACTGGACTATCTAGTTCTGATGACGTGGCCTCGTCACGTACGACTGACGGGGCCACGCCGCCACCCGGTGGTTACTTGCGAGTAAGGGTCTGGCACCATGATCGGCGGTGCGGACTCTGGTGCTCTCCTGGGAATACCCGCCGGCAGTAGTCGGCGGGCTTGGCCGTCACGTGCATGCGCTGTCCGAGGCGATGGCCGCGGCGGGTCACGAGGTCACCGTCATCAGTCGGCACGCGCCCGGTGCCCCGGCCGACGAGATCGTCAACGGCGTACGGGTCATCCGGGTGCCGGACGACCCGCCGCTGTTCGAGTTCAACCCCGAGACGCTGCTGGCCTGGACGATGGCCTTCAACCACGCCGTCACCCGGGCGGCGCTCGCGGTCTGCGACGAGATCCAGCCCGAGGTCGTCCACGCCCACGACTGGCTCGTCGCGCACGCCGCCGCCACCCTCAAACACCACCTCGGGGTGCCGCTGGTCGCCACCATGCACGCCACCGAGGCCGGCCGGCACCAGGGCTGGCTGCCCGGCGACCTGAACCGCTCCATTCATTCGGTCGAATGGTGGCTCACGTACGAGGCCCGCCGGGTGCTGGCCTGCAGCGAATACATGCGCTGGCAGATCACCCAGCTCTTCGAGCTGCCACCGGCCAAAGTGGACACCGTCCCGAACGGTGTTCACCCGCAGGACTGGAAAGTCTCCGCCGCCGCTGTTCGTACGGTCCGCCGCACGTACGGGTCCACATTGGACGCCCCACTCTTGTTGTTCAGCGGCCGACTGGTGTACGAAAAAGGTCTGCAGGACATTCTCGCCGCCCTCCCCCGGCTGCGCCGCCGGCACCCGGGACTGCGGTTGGTGGTCGCCGGCGACGGCCCGTACGGCGACGAACTGCGTGCCCAGGCCCGCCGGCTCCGGCTCGGGAAATCCGTACAGTGGCTGGGTTTCGTCCCCGGCCGACAACTCGCTTCGCTCGCCGCCGCCGCCGACTGCGCGCTGGTGCCGAGCATTTATGAGCCTTTCGGCATGGTCGCCCTGGAAGCCGCCGCCGCCGGCGCCACCCTCGTGCTCTCGGACACCGGCGGATTGGCTGAGCTGGCCAAAAACGGCGTCTCCGCGCTGCAAGTGCCAGCTGGCAGCCCGGCCGCGATCGCCGACGCCGTCAGTCGACTGTTGCGCGACGAGGTGTTGTCCCGGCGACTCTCCCGACAGGCCCGCGCGGTGGCGACGCGGGACTACGCCTGGCCGCGGATCGCCGAGCAGGTCATCGAAACGTACGAACAAGCCGTCATCGAGGAACGCGAACTCGCCGCCGCCCTTCGTCGCACCGGCCGAGCCCCCACTCCCCTGCGCATCGTGGTCCCCGACGGAAATCTCCTCGCCGACGGCACCGACTGATTTCCCACCGAGTGCGGGACTTTATCCGACGGTCGGCGCTGGTCCGGCGGATTACCGATCGGCGGCGCGCAGCTCGCTGACGGCTTCGGCCTGTTTGCGGGCCATGTCGGCGACATCGGCGCGTTGTTGGGCAGCGAGGTCCCAGGCCTGCGCGATGTCCTTGACCACCCGGCCCGGCACGCCGGCGACCACGCTCGCCGCCGGTACGGTGCCCTTGACCACGGTGTGGGCGGCGAAAACGCAGTTAGGGCCGGTGCTGGCGCCGCGCAGCACGGTGACTTTCACGCCGAGCCAGCTGCCCGGGCCGATCCGGACCGGCGACTTCGCCAGGCCCTGGTCCTTGATCGGCACCGACGGATCGGCGTAGACGTGGTCGAAATCCGTCACGTACACCCAGTCGGCGATCAGCGTACCGGCGCCGAACTCCACGTCGACGTAGCAGTTGATGGTGTTCTCACTGCCGAAAACGCACTTGTCGCCGATCCGCATGGTGCCCTCGTGGGCCCGGAACTTGGTGCCCGATCCGATGTGCACCCAGCGGCCCACCACGATCCGGCCATAGCCGCGGCGGACCTCGAACCGCACCTTCTTTCCCAGGAAAACCATGCCTTCCAGGACGATGTCCCGACGGGTCAGGGTGAGGCGGGCGAGGCGCAGGTAGCGGATCAAATACCACGGGGTCCAGGCGCGGTTGCGGATCACCCAGCGCAGCGACGCGAGGGTGAGAAACCTGGCCTGCCGCGGATCTCGCCGTCCCACCTCGCGCACGCTACCGGACCACCCGGCGAGCCAGCGCGCTGGCAGGCATGATGGGACTTTGCCGGGAGACCGAAGGCGGATACGTGAAGGTCTATGTCAGTGCGGACATGGAGGGCGTCACCGGGCTGGTTGACTTCCACGACGTACAGCCCACCGGCCGGGACTACGAGGCCGGCCGGGTGATGATGACCGAGGACGTGAACGCGGCCGTCAGCGGAGCCCTGGAAGGCGGCGCCACCGAGGTTCTCGTCAACGACGCGCACGGCCCGATGCGGAGCCTGCTGCCGGATCGACTGCACCCGGTCGCGGAGTTGGTACGCGGCAAGGCGAAACCGATGAGCATGTTGGAAGGCCTGGACGCGGGTTTCGAGGCGGTGCTGTGCATCGGCTTTCACACCCGGTCCGGCGCGCTCGGCGTGCTGAGCCACAGTTTCATGGGCCACGAGATTGAGGACATGTGGCTCGACGACCGGCCGGTCGGCGAGATCGGCATGGTGTACGCGACCGCCGCCGCCCTCGGCGTACCGGTCATCCTGCTCTCCGGCGACGACGCGGCCTGCGCGGAAATGGCCGAGTGGAACGCGAAAGTCGCGACCGTGCCGGTGAAATGGGCGATCGACCGGTTCGCCGCGAAACTGCGCCCGGCCGTCCAGGCGCGGGAGGCGATCCGGACCGGCGCTCGCGATGCCGTGCGACGTGCGAAGAACAAGGGCGGCAAGGTCAAGCCGGTGCCGGGCACGGCGACTCTCGCGGTCCGCTGGCAGTCCGCGTCGGTGGCGTCCCACCTGCTCGGCATTCCCGGAGTGACGGCACGGGACGGCCGTACGATCCAGACCACCGCTGCCATGCCGGACCTTTTCCGGCAGTTCGCGCTGTTTATGCGGATCGCGTCCACTCTCACCCACCAGCCGCCCTATTGCTAGTCCGTCAACTAGGTTGACTATCCGGCGAGGATCGATGCATACTCCTGGAGTTCGTCAACCACATTGACCATTGGAGTCAAGCAATGCCCGTCATTCCCGCCCCCGAAAAACCGACCCACGAGTTGCCCGGCACCAAGTTCACCTCGCTGGCCACCCCGAGCCGCGGCTCCACCCACCTGAGCGTCTGGCAGGTGGAAATCGAGCCGGGCCCCGAAGCGGCCCCGCACGAGGTCACTCTCGAAGAGGTTTTCGTGATACTCAACGGCAAAGCGTCCGTTGTCCTTGGCGACCGGACGTTCTCGGCCGGCGCCGGCGACGCGATCGTGGTGCCGCCGGACACGCCGTTCGCGATTTCCAACGCCGGGCAGGAGACCCTGCGTACGATCTGCTGCATGCCAGTTGGTGGTCAGGCCCGGATGGCCGACAGTCCGGCCTTTACCCCGCCCTGGGCCGAATAACATGAGCGAGGCCGCCGAGACGGTCCCACTGGCCAGGCTTTTCGCGATGGCCTATGGGCACCTGATCGACGGCCTGCACGCTCGGCTCGCCGAGCAGGGCTGGCACGACGTACGGCCGGCGTTCGGATTTATCCTGCTGGCCGTGCGTTCCGGCCCGATCACCGCGACCGAGATCGCCGCGCTGATGGGCACGACCAAGCAGGCCGCGTCCAAGCTGGTGACCGCGATGGACGAGGCCGGCTATGTCCAGCACACCGTCCATCCGGGCGACAGCAGGGCGAAACTCGTCGGCCTCACGCGCCGCGGCCAGCGCTTACTCGCCGCGGTGGACCAGATCTACCGCGACCTGGAGGCCGAATGGGCCAAAACTCTCGGCGCCACCCGGATCGAACACCTCCGGGCCGACCTCACCACAGTTTTGCGCGCCACCCACCAAGGACAACTCCCACCCGTACGCCCAACCCCCTGACCTACAGCGGTTTGGTGCCGGTGATGAGGAGGTTGTAGAACAGTTCCTTCGGGATCACCTGGCTGAAGACGTGCTTGTCGACGGCGGACAGGGCGAGCCAGCCCTTGTACGCGAACATGGCCCAGTTCCAGCCGAGTTTTCCGGACGGCACCGCACATTCGAACGTACGCACCGGCCAGCCGAACCAGGCGGCGGTGAATTCCTCTGTCTTCACCGAAACATCCTGCGCCCCGGCGCGGACGGCCCGGACAGCCAAGGAATGCGGGTCAAAGGTGTGCAGGTCGACGACTGCCTCCAGGGCCGCCGCCTCGCTGGAGGCATCCAGCTCCTGTTGCGGCCGGCGCCAGTCCGCCAGCACCGGCAGCCTGGTCGCGTTGGTGGTCGCCCACCAGGTCAGCTGGGAGAGCTTGCGGGCGATCACATCGCCGTATTTTGTGGGTTCTCCGGCGAAAACGAACCGGCCGCCGGGCTTGAGCACCCGCAGCACCTCGGCGAAAGCCTGGTCCACATCCGGGATGTGGTGCAGCACCGCGTGTCCGACGACCAGGTCAACCGAGGAGTCCTCGACCGGGATGGTCTCCGCGTCGGCCACCCGGCCGGTCACGTCGAAACCGAGTTCCTTGGCGTTGCGGGTGGCGACCTCGACCATGCCGGGCGAGATGTCGGTGACGATCCCGGAGGTGGCGACCCCGGCACGCATCAGGTTCAGCAGGAAGAATCCCGTGCCGCTGCCGATTTCCAGGGCCGTCTCGTACGGCCAGCCGTCCTCGCCGGCGATGCTGGTGAACCGCTCCTTCGCATAAACCGTGCAGCGGTCGTCGAACGAGATCGACCATTTCTCGTCGTAGGTGGTCGCTTCCCAGTCGTGGTAGAGGATGTTCGCCTGCTTCGGATCGTGCCGAGCGGCTTCGACCTCTTCTTTGGTGACTGCCATGCGGATTTCTCTTCCTCTACTGGCCGGTGAAAGTGGCCTTGCCCGGCCCGTTCTCCACAAAGGACTCCATGCCGGCGGTTCGGTCCTGAGTGGCAAAGGTGGTCGCGAAGAGCTGGCTTTCCAGCGCCAGCCCGGAAGTCAGGTCGACCTCGATGCCACCGTCGATCGCCGCCTTCGCGGCCCGCAGCGCCAGCGAGGCCGCGCCCACGTACGGCCGGACCATCGCGACGGCCGCCTCGTACACGTCGTCCGGCGCGACGATTTTATCCAGCAGCCCCAACGAAAGTGCCTCATCGGCGGCCACGAACCGACCGGAGAAGACCAGGTCTTTCGCCTTCGCCGGGCCGATCAGCCGGGTCAGCCGCTGGGTGCCACCGGCACCCGGGATGATGCCCAGCAGGATCTCCGGCTGGCCGACCTTGACGTTGTCGCCGGCCACCCGAAAGTCCGCGCACAGCGCCAGTTCGTGCCCGCCGCCGAGCGCATAGCCGGTGATCGCGGCAACGACTGGCTTCGGGATTTTGGCGACCGCCACGAAAGACGCCTGCAGCCGGTGCGCTCGTACGGACATATACGCGTACGAGCGGGTCTTCATTTCCTTGATGTCCGCGCCGGCCGCGAAAACCTTCGGTCCGCCGTAAATCACCACCGCGCTGATGTCTTCGCGCGCGGACGCCTCGGTGGCGATCTCGGCCAGCTCGTCCTGCATCTGCTCGTTGAGCGCGTTCATCGGCGGCCGGTCCAGCCGGATCGTGCCGATGCCGTCGCTGACCTCAAGCCGTACGAACTCGCCCATCAAGCCTCCCAAACGTCAGTTAACTAGCGGCCCGCGCGGTGTAGCGGTCGCCGGCCGGGGTCACCTGGCGATCCAGCGTCAGCGGCATCCCGAACGTCTTGGACAGGTTGTCCGCGGTGATCACGTCCGGCGTCAGCCCCGCCGCGACCGCCTGCCCGTCAGCCAGCAGCAGGGCGTGCGTGAAGCCCGGCGGGATTTCCTCGACATGGTGGGTGACCAGCACCAACGCAGGTGCGTCCGGGTCGGCGGCGAGCTGCGAGAGGCGGCGTACAAGATCCTCCCGGCCACCCAGGTCCAGCCCGGCGGCCGGTTCGTCCAGCAGCAGCATCTCCGGGTCGGTCATCAGCGAGCGGGCGATCTGGACGCGCTTGCGCTCGCCCTCGGACAGCGTCCCGTACGTCCGGTGGGCAAGCTGACCGACGCCGAATGCCTCCAGCAGCTCGCGAGCCCGGGTCACGTCCATCTCGTCGTACGTCTCGGTGAACCGCCCGACGACGCCCCACGCGGCAGTCAGCACCACGTCGAGCACCCGCTCGGAGGCCGGCACCCGGCCGGAAACCTGCGAGGTGGTGAGCCCGATCCGCGGCCGCAACTCGAACACGTCCACCGCGCCCAGGCGCTCGCCCAGCACGTACGCGCGGCCGCTGCTCGGGTGCATCTGCGCGGCCGCGACCTGCAGCAAGGTGGTTTTGCCAGCGCCGTTGGGGCCGAGCACGACCCAGCGCTCGTCCAGCTCGACCTGCCAGCTCAGCGCGTCGAGCAGGACGCTGTCGCCGCGCCGGATGGTCACCCGGTCTAGCGCGATCACAGCGTCCGGACTGGGGTCGTGTTCAGGCACGTCACCATCCAACAACATCAGTGTTGCCGGACCGCCCTGGGGTCCGGGACCCAGACGCGACTTGCGCCCCAGAGGACAACCTCTTTAACACCACTTGGACGGTTTTCTCCCAGGCCGACTATGGTGGTCCCGACACCGGGTGTGGTGTCTCCGCGACAGGGGGTGGTTCTGTCGTGGGTGCAGGAGGGGGAAGCGTCATGGCTTCGGGGTCTTTGATGGCCGGGCTGCCCGGAGTGGCTTCCGGGGTGCCCGCGATCGAGGTCAGCGGGCTGCACAAGGAGTTCCGCGGGTTGCGCGGCGGCCGCCGGGTGGCGCTGCACGACATGAACATGTTGGTGGAGGCCGGGACCGTACACGGGTTCCTCGGGCCCAACGGTGCCGGCAAGACGACGACGATCCGGTCCCTGCTCGGGCTGATCCGGCCGGACGCCGGTGAGATGAACATCTTCGGCCACGAGGTGCCCCGCGACCTGCGATCGGTGATCCAGAACATCGGCACGGTCGTGGAGGGCGCGCAGTTCTTCGGCAACTTCTCGGCCCGGCGGAACCTGCGGATGCTGGCCACCCTCGCCAAGGTGCGCAGCACCCGGGTGGACGAGGTGCTGGAGCTGGTCGGTCTGCGGGATCGGGCCGGCGACAAGGTGAAGGGCTTCTCGCTCGGCATGCGCCAGCGCCTCGCGATCGGCGCGACGCTGCTGAAGGAGCCGTTGCTGCTGATCCTGGACGAGCCGAACAACGGGCTGGACCCGGCCGGGATCCGGGAGATCCGGGATCTGATGCGGGCGCTGGGCGACGGCGGCGTGACCGTGCTGCTGTCCTCCCACCAGCTGCTGGAGGTCCAGCAGGTCTGCGACAGCGTCTCCATCGTCGCGCACGGCCGGCACGTGGTCACCGGGCCGGTCAGTGACGTGCTGGCGACCGCGGCGCGCGGCGAGGTGCTGGTACGGGTCGATGAGCCGCAGACCGCGGCGGGGCTGCTCCGGGACGCCGGGATGACGGTCACCACTCGGCCGGACCACCTGATCGTCACCGATGTCGACGATCCGGCGCGGATCACCCAACTGCTGGCGAGGCGCCGGTTGTACGTGTCCGAGCTGACCCCACTGGAGCCGGATTTAGAGGACGTGTTTTTGGAGCTCACCGGCACCGCGCCGGGTGCCACCGAGGCCGAGGGCGAGCTGGCCAGGGGCAACGAGGGTCTGCCCAGCTATGCCCCCCAGCATGCCCCCACTCCGGCGCTGCCTGGCCGGCACGCGGCGCCGGACGAACCCCAGCCGGTGATGGCCGGGGATGTCCCCGGGATGGATTTGCGCGATGAGGCGAACGATCTGTTGGACCAGACGATCGGCGCACCGCCGCCGTTCCGGGGTGAGGCGTAGATGCGACTCGTACGGGTAGAGATTCGCCGGCTGTTCGCCCGCCGGCTCACGTGGGCGTCGGTCGTGGTGGTGTTGGTGCTGGTAGGGCTGTTGGTGGGCGCCAACGCGTACAACGCCCGCGGCCACTACTTCTTCAGCGCCTCCGCACCGATCCTGATCCGGATCTGCGCCGCGCTGTTCGCGATGGTCGCGTTGGTGATCGGCGCGAGCTTCATCGGCGCCGAGTGGACACAGGGCTCGATGGCCTCGCTGCTCACCTGGGAACCACGCCGGCTGCGGGTTTTCGGCAGCAAACTGCTCGGGCTCTGGCTGGGCAGCATCGCGATCGGGCTGCTGGTCTTCGGGCTGGCGCTGGCCATCAACTACCTGGCCGCCCGCCGGTTCGGGCAGATCGGGCCGATGCCCGCGGTCCTGCAGCATGAGCTGCTGATGAGCACCGGGCGCGGCATCGCGTTGGCGCTGGTCGGCGGCGCGGTCGGCTTCGCCATCGCGTACGCGACCCGGCTGTCGTCGGCCGCCCTCGGTGTCGGCCTCGGCTACGCCGTGGTCGGCGAGATCGGCGTACGGCTGGTCGACCCGCATGCCGAGCGGTGGCTGGTCTCCAACAACGTGACCGCCTGGCTGAACAACGGCACCTCGATCGCCGGCTCGACGTCCCCGCTCACGGTCTGGCAGGGCGGCATCTACCTCGGCGCCATCGCGCTGGCCCTGCTCATCGTTTCTGCCGCTCTGTTCGCCCGCCGCGACGTCACGTAACTACCCCACCCGCGCACCGTTTCAGTCGGGCGAGCTCCTTACCGTCGAACCAAATGATGATTGTCATGCACTATTTATGGCAATTGCATCTGGTGCGCCCCGCTATGGACCACGAAAGATGACCCGGCGTGCCCGAAAAGTTCGGGCGTAGGTCCGACCTTGGAAAGGTAGCTACCTATGCGCAAAATCCTTGCCGCCTGCCTCCTCGCGGGAAGCGCGGTCGCGCTGGCGACGGCGATGGCGTCGCCAGCTCAGGCATCGACATCCTCTGTGGTACGGCCCGCTGATCTGGCTTGCTCGGACTACAACGACGCGCATGGCACCGCGTATGCGGTCAAATGCAGCTCGCTGCCGCCGGGTTATACGCAGTACGCGGCCGTTGCTTACTGCTCAGACGGCAGCGTGCAAGTCGGCGACTGGGTTGGTCTGAACACCTGGTCGGAAGCCTACTGTTCAGGCACGTCCATCCTCGACCACGGATACGTCGGCACCCGCTGAACGACAGCGGAAACAGACCGTTCCCGAGCTAACGCAGAACCGCTGGGCGCGTCCGCGCTCGGCGGTTCCGCGGCTGCGCAGCGGGAAGTGCCGGCGACCCAGAGTTATCTCTTGGGCGAAGTCGCTGGGAGTGTCGGGGGTAGGCATTAGAGTGCGGGGTGTGGATCTTGTCCGGGAGCAGTCGAGCAGCCGCCGGGCCGGGTTCTAGCGGATGGCGGTCCGGATCACCGGGCCCGGCGATCCGGGCATTCTGGGCGCGCGCCTACAGCCTGGCCGGCGCAAACGCCGTGCGACCGTCTCGGTGCACAGTTCGGCGGCAGACGCGGTTGACCTGTGTGTCTTCGACCGGCACACCGGCGAGCAGCGACTGCCGTTGCAGCGCTCCGGAGATCGCTGGCACGCCGAGGTCTCCGGCGTACGTCCTGGCACTCGTTACGGCTTTCGCGTCACCGGTCCGTACGACCCGAGCCGTGGCCTGTTCTGCGACCCGGGTCACCTGCTGATCGATCCGTACGCCCGGGCGATCGCCGTCGACCCGCTGATTTCGTTGCTGGTGCCCGAACCAGCCCCGCTGGCCGACCCAGGGCACGCCCGGGTGAGCTGGTCGGACACGATCATCTACGAGATGCACGTCGGCGGTTTCACTCGCCGACACCCGGATGTGCCCAAGCGACTGCGCGGCACGTACGCGGGTCTTGCCCACCCCGCCGCGATCGCGCACCTCACCCGGCTCGGAGTGTCCACTGTGGAGCTGCTCCCAGTGCACGCCCGGATGACCGAGCCGTCGGTGGCCAGTCGCGGGCTGACGAACTACTGGGGTTACAACACTGTTGGTTTTTTCGCGCCAGATCCCCGATTCGCGGCCACCGACGACCCGGTCACCGAGTTTCGCCAGATGGTTGGCGCACTGCACAACGCTGGCCTTGAGGTCATTCTCGACGTGGTCTACAACCACACCGCCGAAGGCACCCCGGACGGTCCGACGCTGAGTTGGCGCGGGCTCGACAATCCCGCCTATTACCGGCTCAATTCCCACGATCGCCGGCAATACTGGGATGTCACCGGTTGCGGCAACACTTTGGACGTACGCCAGCACGTCGTGCAGGATCTGGTGCTGGACTCGCTGCGACACTGGGTCACCGTGATGGGCGTCGACGGTTTCCGTTTCGACCTGGCCACCGTGCTCGGCCGGGTCGACGGCGACGCTTTCGATCCGGAGTCACCATTGTTGCGCGCGATCGGCAGCGATCCGGTGCTCAGCAAGACAAAACTCATCGCCGAGCCGTGGGACCTGGGCCCGGACGGCTATCGGGTGACCGGTTTCTCGGCCGGCTGGGCGGAGTGGAACGACCGCTATCGCAACAGTTTCCGGGAGTTCTGGCTGGGAAACAGCGGTGTCGGTGAACTCGGCACCCGACTCTGCGGCTCCACCGATCTTTACCGCCACCGCACGCCTTACACCTCGGTCAACTTCGTCACCGCGCACGACGGCTTCGCCCTCGCCGATCTGGTTTCCTATTCGGCCAAGCACAACGAGGCCAACGGCGAGAACAACAACGACGGCAGCAACGACAATCGGTCGGCGAACTTCGGCGTCGAAGGTCCCACTGATGATCCGTCGATCCTCGCAGTTCGGCGCCGGAGCGTACGAAATCTACTGGCGACCACGATCTTGTCCGTCGGCGTCCCGATGTTGTCGCACGGCGACGAACTTGGGCGTACTCAGCAAGGAAACAACAACGCCTATTGCCAGGACAACGAGATCAGCTGGATCGACTGGGCGAACGCCGACGACGACCTGCTCACCTTCGTACGAGCCGTGATCGGCGTTCGCCGGAGCATCGCGGCCTTCCGGCCGACCGCGTTCTACACTGGCGAGGGCGACCTTCCGGACGCCTGCTGGTTCCGTCCGGACGGCCAGCGGATGACCTCCGATGACTGGCACCGACCGGAAAACCGGACCGTCGGCATGTACGTACGGGACGACACCGACGACACCACGACCGGCTATCTGTTCTGGCTGCACGGCGGCGACGAGGACGTGTTGGCCCATCTTCCCACCGGTCCGTACGGAAATTCGTACGAGCTGCTGCTCACCACCACCGACCACGACCCCGAAGTCACCGACGCGGTCCTTCTGCCGGCCCGCTCCGCCGTACTCCTGCGGGCGGTTGCCCCACCGACGCGCTAACTGCAGGTGGAGCCGTCGTTCACGTGTTTGCCGAGGTTCGAGGTCTGAATCCAGACGTCGTTGTACGGGGCCGGGAACGGGCTCTGGTCGGTCATCACGTGGCCCCAGGCGTAGCCGCGCGCCCAACCGCTGTCTCGGTACTCGTACACGCTGAAGGTCTGGCCGAGGTCCAGCTGCGTCCATGCCTGCCCCGCCGGATAGTTGCGGATGTAGCCGTTGGGTACGTCGACGCAGCGCCGGTCACCCGAGACCGCTGGGGCCGCCACGATCGCCTGTTTCGCCGCACTGCAAAGCTTGTCGGACAGTACGTACCCGGAAACGCCGTTGTAGTTGCGAACTCCGAAGTCCCAACCGCCGTCTTGGTGGTACACCTGGAAATGCGCGCCCCGTGGCAGCGCGTCGAGCCGGGCCGAGCCGGTGTCCTCGTACTGGTAGATGTAAGCGGTGTCCGCGTGGCAGATGACCGCGTCAAAACCGTGTTGGTCGGCGTTCGCCGCGACACTGCCGGTCAGTAGCAGGCCGGCGGTGGCGAAAAACATTACGGCTACTCGAAAAAAGCGCATGGCTCCTCCTCAGTCGTTGTCGTTGTAGAGGGCGGTCGGCCGCTGGACGCAGCCGATCGGCAGGAATCCCCAGCCCAGGTTCGGGTCGCGGACGACCACCGCGGCGCCGTCGTTGGTGGTGAACCGGTAGAAGACAGTGCTCGCGGCGTTGCCGGCCGGGTTCGCCCAGTGGCCGCCGTTCGAGCTGTAGTCGGTGCCGACGAAGTAGTTGAACTGGACCACGCAACCGGTGTTGGCCGCTGCCGCGGTGCCGTCGCCGGTGGCGTGCGCCGGCTGGTTGTAGTCCTTGCCGACCGTACGGCGATGCGAGATGGCGTTCTGGGTGGTCGTCGAGCAGGTGTCCGCGGTGTCCCCGAGGCTGCCGCCGAGCGACCCGGGCATCACCCAGCCGCACATGTCGACGGTCGTGGACGCGCGGCCGAAATGCCAGTTGCCCGATGACGTGACCTCGTCGTCGAAGACCGAGCCGGCCATCGCCCGGCCAACGTAGTAGCCACTGGGCTTGTTGACGATCCAGCTGCCGCCGCCGAGCACCGGCTGACCGGTGCTCGGCGAGTTGGCGGTCTGGATCACGTGGACGTGACCGGCGGTGGCCGGCGCTTGGACGACCAACCCGGCCGCGGCCGCGGTGGCCAGGACAAACACCAGGTTGCGACGGGTACGAGCCATCATTCCTCCCTCTCTGTGACTGTGTGTCGGGTTCTGAAACGCTGTTCTTCCGGTGGATGTCGGAAAGTTCTCCCAGCCGGCGGTTGTCCGGCTAGAGTCCCGGACGGACTCGGTGGGGGCCGGACATAACCGGATATGGGATTCGCGAGCAAGAGGCGGACCGATGAAGTCAACTGACGACAAACAGGCCGATGGGGCGGACGCCATCTGCGCTCAGCTGGCCGCGGACCTACGGGAGTTGCGGCGCGCCGCCGGCTCGCCGAGCTATGTCGAACTCGCCCGCAAGACCGGCGTGCCACGCAGCACCCTGCACGACGGGCTGACCGGCCGCCGGCTGCCGAGCCTGGAGACGACCCTCGCGGTGGCCGCCGTCTGCGGCGGCGACTCGGTCGAGTGGAAACGCCGCTGGGTCGCCGCGCGCGCCTCGATGGAGGAACCGACGCGTACGCCCGCCGAAGAACCAAACGTTCCCCACCGACGCCGGTGGGCGCTGGTGATCGCGGGCATCCTGGTGCTGGTCGCGGTTGGGGTCACCGCGGCCGTGTTCGTCCGCTCCTCGGCGGCCTGCTCGCCCGTACGCGAATACCGGATCGACGCCGCCGGCGCGGTTCTGAGCGGCACCGGCGCGACGATCGGCGCCGTCGTGGCCGGCGACACCTTCGACGTCACCAGCCTCGCCCACGACCGCTATCCGCATCGCTATCTCGGCACCGTCCGGCGGACTCGGGTCCACGGCTATGTGGACGAGGCAAAACTCACGTTCGTACGCGAAACCTGCAGCTGAAACCCGTGAGCGAAGGAGCACCCATGCGACGACCTCCGGTCAGTTGGGTCATCACCGTGGCAGTGGCGTTGGTCGCGGGACAGCTGGCGACCAGCGGCGCGGCCGCCGCGGTGCCGCGCAAGGTCCCGGCCGATCAGGCCGCGAGCCCGGTCAGTTACGCGTATGACGCCGCCGGCCGACTGGCCGGGGTCAGCCAGGACTCGCAGGGCGCCGGTGCGTACGACTATGACGCGAGCGGCAACGTCACCGCGATCCGCCGGTCCGATGCGAGCGCGTTGTCGATTTTGAGCGTGGTCCCGGTAAAAGCGCCCACCGGTGCGACCGTGACGATCACTGGCACCGGACTCGCGACCTCCGACACGGTGACATTCGCTGGAACGCAGGCAACCGTCGCCAGCGCGACACCCACCGCGCTCACCGTCACTGTTCCCGATGGCGCGGCCTCAGGTGCCATCACCGTCGACAGCGGCGGTGGTACGGCGACCAGCCGCCAGTCCTTCACGGTGACCGCGCCAGCCGGCCCGCTGTCGGTGACCGGAGTGTCGCCGCAGTCCGGTACGACCGGCACGACAGTGACTATTTCCGGCACCGGCTTTGATTCCTCGACCGCGGTGACCTTCGGCCACGCCCGCGCGCCGGTCACCGCGGCGACCGCGACCTCGCTGACCGCGACCGTGCCGGAGGCGGCCGGCTCCGGTCCGGTGACAGTGGCCAGCGGTAGGCGTACGGCCAGCTCGGACGCGACTTTCGTGGTGGTGCCCACTATCGAGAATCTCTCGGACCTCGCCGCGTCCGGAGTGCTCGCGATCGACGGCACCGCGACGACGGTTTCCCTTACCCAACAATACAAGTACACGTTGCTGCGATTCAGCGGCACGAGGGGCCAGCGGCTCAGCCTCGGCCTCACGGGGGTGGCCAATCCGGCCAATGTCTACCTGGCCGTCTACGACCCCTACGGCGCGACTTTCGCCCGCGGTGAGTACAACCGTGGCAGATGGGGCGACGGTCTCTACGGCTCGTACGACCTGCCGCCGTTGCCGACCACCGGTGTTTACCAGGTCCTGGTCTGGCCGGCTGTCGCCAGCGTCGGCTCAGCGACGCTGACCTTGTCCAGCCATATCCTCAAAACGGTCGCGGTGAACGGCGCCGGCACGGCGGTGACCTTCAGCCGGCCGGGCCAGCAGGCCGAAGTGTCCTTCCCAGCCACCAAAGGCCAGTCGATCGGCCTCGGTTTCACCGGTTTCGCCGCGAACAAGACCGGCACCCTCAGCCTCCGAGAACCCAACGGGGTGGCACTGACCTGGGACAACAGCGGCAGCACCGACGGACTCGCCTATCTGGACGGCGAGGGCCACTTTGACCTGTACGCGACCGAAACCGGCACCTACACCGCGGAGATCACGTCCACCGACGCGAGCACCGGCACCTTCACCATGTACGCGTCGACACCGCAGGCGGCCGGCGCGCTTTCGTTGGGCAGCGCGAAAACCGTCACGATGGGGACGCCAGGGCAGCACGCCCGGCTGACGTACGCGGCGACCGCGAACCAGGAAATCGGCGTCGACCTCACCAACAACACCACGCCGTACCAGCCGTATCTGACCATCACCGAGCAGGACGGAACGGTCCTCTGGCAGAACGACATCAGCGGCCACGCGGACCTGCCACCGCTGCCGGTCGGCGGCACCTACACCTTCGACGTCAGCACCTACTCGACCACCGGCCAGTTCGCCCTCAAGGTGAGTACGCGGTCCGCGGCGACCACCATCAGCACGACCGGCCCGACCGTGGTGGCCAAGGTCGCCAGCAAGGGCGACAGCGCGCAGCTCAAGTTCGCGACCACCAAAGGCAACCCGCTGTCCGTTGGCTTCACCAGCTCGACTTTTCCCAGCACCACCACACTGGACGCGCAGATCATCGACTCCAACGGCGACGAGGAACTTACCGAGACCGGGATCACCTCGACCAGCGAGTTCTGGTTCACGCCGGCGCGTACCGGCCAATACAAAGTGCAGATAACCCCGCATGACGGGAAAAGTACCGGCTCGATCGCGGTCACACTGTCCGCGGAGACGGCCGGTGGGACGCTGGCCACCGGTGTCGAAACGACGCTCTCCGCCAGCCGCGCCGGTCAGACAACCCGCTACACGTTCGCCGGCACCTCAGGCCAGAAAATGAGCCTGGTCTTCGGCTCGTTCACGTTCTATGACGACGTGGGCGTGGAAATCCTGAAGCCGGACGGTTCGGTGCTCCGAGATGTCGGAACCTGGACCGAGGTGGACCTCGACCCGTTGCCCTCGACCGGCACCTACCAGGTCATCGTTTATCCCTACGGTGAAACGGGATCAGCGAACATCCGGATCGCGCCGCGCTCGACCGCGCCGGCCGCGACCATCGGCGGGGCCGCGTCGACAGTGGCCATCGGTGTGCTCGGCGGAGCGGTCGAGATTCCGTTCTCGGCCAGCGCGTCCGAGCGGATCTCGGTCGGCATGCAGGACAGCGACCTCGACATCGCCAACGTGCGGATTATCGCGCCGGATGACACGGTCCTGACCAATGCCGTCAGCCAGGACGACAGTTTCGTCACCGCCACGACCACCAAGTCGGGCACCTACCGGCTGATCATGGCACCACCCAACGGCGACTACGGGTCGGCCACCTTCACCCTGTCCGACCAGATCAACGCGGGCAGTATTAGCCTGAACACAGCGAAAACCGTCAGTCTGCCGAGGATCGGGCAGCAGGCGTACCTGACATTCCAGGGCACCGCGGGCCAGAACCTGATGCTGTCTTTCGCCCACATGACGACGAAATACCGGCCGTACGTGGAGATGGTCGAGCCCAACGGCACGGATCTGATGTGGAGCAACAACGACGACAATCCCGTCGCCATCGGCACACTTCCGGTCAGCGGCACGTACCAACTCAACCTCGACCCGTTCGGTTTCCCCGGCTCAGTCACCGCGACTCTGGGCAACTCGACCCTCAACAACGCGATGGTTACGGCAAACCCGAAGGCCGCGGGAGCGTCTCGGAAGGGCCCGCCGACGCTGCTGAAGCCAACGGCTCACCGGCCCGTCGGCGGCCAGGTCAAGCCGCTCAAGCACGGGCGGCGGCCGGTTCCGGTGCCACCGGTGAACACCAAAGGCCGGCAGACTCCGGAAAGACTGCCGTCCTGCGCCACCTGCTCGACGGGCACGGCGCCACCACCCGGGTCCGCGCCGGTGCCCGGTGGCGGCACCGCCGGCGGTGACCCGGTGGACCTGGGCACGGGGCTGCTGGCCGACACCCAGACCGACCTGACCGTGCCGGACGTTCTTTCGTTGGCGGTGACCAGAAACTACCAGCAGAGCGACGTGGGCATCCGGTCTTTCGGGGTCGGCGACAGCAGCCTCTATGACATGTTCCTTTACGCCCCGAACGGCGCGACCACCAGCCAGCTGGTGCTGCCCGGTGGCGGCCGCATCACGTACCAGCGGATCACCCCGGGCGGCAATGCCGACTACCAGGACGCCGTCTTCGCGGCACAGCCCACGCCGACCCAGTTCAGCGGATCTGTGTTGGTGTGGAACGGAAACGGTTTCGACGTACGACTGCGCGATGGCAGCTCGCTGGTCTTCGGTGAGGACGCGCCGCTGCAGGCGATCCGGGACCGCTATGGCAACACGATCACCATCACCCGCGGTCCGGGCGGCTCCGACGAGCAGGGCGATCCGCTCGCGAACGGGCCACTCAGCCAGGTCACCTCACCCAACGGCCGGTGGATCAAGTTCAGCACCGACCGGCTCCGCCGCATCACCCGCGCGCAGGACAACACCGGCCGATCCGTTTCCTACACGTACGACACGAAAGGCCACCTCGCCACTGTCACCAGCCCAACCGGCGATGTGTCGTCCTACACGTACGACCCGCAGGGCCGGCTGGCGACCGCCAAGGACGGCCGCGGGACGACATACCTGACCGACACGTACGACTCGGCCGGCCGGGTGAGTACGCAGACGCTCGGCGACGGCAGCACCTTCCAGTTCGCCTACACGACCGACGCGGCGGACAAACTCGTCGAGACCAGGTTGACCGACCAACGCGGCAACGTCCGCCGGATGACGTTCAACTCCCGCGGCTATTCCACCAGCGACACCAGCGCTTACGGCAATCCACTCGCGCAGACCATCACGGTCGCGCGCGATCCCGTCACCAACCTGCCGACCAGCGCCACCGACGCCCTTGGCCGTCGTACGGACGTCAGCTATGACCCGTACGGAAATGTCGCCACCGTCACTCAGCTCGCCGGCACGTCGTCGGCGCGAACGGAGAGCTTCACCTATCAGGGTCCTTATGACCAGCTCAGCAAAACGACCGACTGGCTCGGCCGAAACACCGTCTACGCCTACCGAGCCGACGGCGCGCTCACCACGGTGACTGACGCGATGTCGCGAACCGTCACGATCGACAGCGATGCCACCGGCATGCCGATCAAGACCACCGACGCGCTCGGCCACACGGTCTCGTACGGCTATGTGCTTGGCGATCTGGCCACGACCACCGACCAGCTTGGCCGGGTGCAACGGCAGATCGTCGACGCGGCCGGACGGGTGGTGAGCAGCACCGACCCGACCGGCGCGACCACCGCCCTCGGCTTCGACGCGGACAGTCGGACGGTGTCGACCACGGACCCGCTGGGGCAGGCGACGACGATCGCGTACGACGGCGACAACAACGTCACGAGCGTCACCGATCCACGCGGCAACGCCACTTCCTATGCGTACGACGCGGAAAACCGCCGGACGTCGATGACAGATCCGCTGAACCACGTCACCACGTACGGATATGACGCGGCCGGCAACCGTACCTCCCTGACGACGCCGGACGGCCAGCAGACCACGTCGGATTACGACGCGCTGGGGCGGCTGACCACGACGCGGTTCAGCGGTTCCGGCGGCACGATTGGCTACGGATATGACGCCGGCAGCCGGGTCACGTCGATCACGGATTCGGTCAGTGGCACCATTTCCGACGTTTACGACGGCCTCGACCGACTGACTCGTACGACCACGCCGACCGGTCAGGTCGACTACGGATACGACGCGGCCAACCATCGCACCGGCATGACGGTCGCCGGCCAGGCCCCGGTCACTTACACGTACAACGCCGACGGTGACCTGACCAACCAGACGCAGGGTTCGACCAGCGTCACGATGGGATATGACACCGTCGGCCGGCGAAGCTCGCTGACATTTCCGGACGGTGTCACTCAGACGTACGGCTACGACGCGGCCAACCAGGTCTCCGGCATTTCGTACGCGCTGGCCGGTTCCTCGCTGGGTGATCTTTCCTATGCGTACGACGGTGCCGGCCGGGTGACGAGCATGGGCGGAAGTTTCGCTCGTACGACGATCCCGGCCGCGTCCGGACCGGCCACCTACAACGCGGCCAACGAGCTGACCAACACCGGCTACACGTACGACCCGAACGGGAACCTGACCTCGGACGGCTCGACGCAATACACCTGGGATGCGCGCGGACAGCTGGCGAGCACCGCGAACAGCGGCCAGACGACGTCGTACGCGTACGACGGATTGGGCCGCAGGACTGGGAAAACCACCGCCGCTGGGACGACCGGATATCTTTACGACGGCACCAACGCCGTCGAAGAGCTGACCGGTGGATCGGTGTCCGCCTCGATGCTGACCGGCGCGACCGACGAGGTTTTCGCGCGTACGTCCAACGGCGCCACCCGGTCGCTGCTGACCGACGCGCTGGGCAGCACCATCGGCGTGGCGGACGGCTCCGGCCAGGTCAACGGGCATTACACGTACGAGCCTTTTGGGGCGACCACCGAAAGTGGCGACGACGGCGGCAACCCGACCCAGTTCGCCGGCCGGGAAAACGACGGCAACGGGCTGTATTTCAACCGCGCACGCTACTACTCGACGAGCACCCAGCGCTTCCTGAGCCCCGACCCGATCGGTTTCGCTGGCGGCGACACGGATCTCTACGCGTACACCGGCGAGCAGCCGACCGACCTGGTGGACCCGACCGGGCTGAGTGCGCAGCAGTCGCTGGGCCAGGATCTCCAGCAGGCGTGGGACGCGATCTGGAACAACCGCACCGTGATCGAGATCGGCACCGGAGTCGGCTCCATCCTGATCGGTGCCGTCGCGGTCTCCCTTGGCTGGGAAGTCCTCGGCACCATCGCCTTCGGCATCGCGGTAGCGGGTCTTGTGTTGGGAGCCGCCGACACCGCCTACGCGTGTACGCATCACGAGCCCGCCAGTTGCGTCCTCGGGATAGCGGGCGTCGCGAGCGGCGTCGGCGGGATGGCTTTCGACCGCGTTGCGGAGAAGTTCGTCACCGAGGCGGCCGAGCGAGGGGATATGAAGCGGACCGCCGGCTGGGTGTTGGTGAACGTGTGGAACTGGGCGGCGGCCGGGTTCCCGTTCATCGACAAGATCCGCCACAAGCCCGAAGAACACTGACTTTTCGCTGCGGACAAAGGAGAGCCATGAGGACAGCACTGATAGCGGCGGCGCTCGTACTGGCCCTGCCGGTGAGTGCCGCGGCGGCGATCCGTCCGGTCGTACGCCATGGCCACGGCCTGGACGTGTCGGCCGAACGGGCGATTTCGGCGCGTACGAACAAAACGCCGGTCGTGCCACTGGCGAGCCCGCCGGCCAGCTACGACCTGAGCCAGTTCGCGCCGCCGGCCGGCGACCAGGGACCGGTCAACTCCTGCCCCACCTGGGCCACTGGCTACACCGCGTACGGGCTGCTGATGAACGAACAACATCTGACCGGCGCGCCAATGGAACCAATGTATGTCTACGCCCAGATCGTGAAGGGCCGCAACCGGGACACCGCGGTGACCACCAGCCTGGAAATGGAGCAGGACCAGGGAATAGACACCAAAGCCGACTATCCCCAGGGCGATTTCGACTACACCACCCAGCCCACCGCGGCGCAGCGGCAGAACGCCGCCCATTATCGGATTTCCAGCTATAGCACCCTTCCTCTGGACGGCACCCTGCAGCAGGCCATCGAATCGGCGGTCGTCCAGGGCCAGGCGGTGGTCGTCGCCTTCCGGGTTCGGCAGAGCTTCGACTACGTCACCGCGGACGACGACGTCTACTCCCCCGGCGGCGACGGCACCGACCCGGTCACCGGCGGCCACACCGTCGTCGTCATCGGCTACGACGCGAACGGCTTCAAGTTCGAAAACAGCTGGGGCACCGGCTGGGGCGCGAACGGCTTCGCCACCGCGCCTTGGAGTTTCGTCAGCTCAGCAGACGTGGATTCGGTCTACGTACTACACAATCTGATCCACTAAGACGGCTCCTGGTCAGGTGACCCGGCCAGTCGTACGGCGGCGGGCGAACGAGGTGTTGAAGCCGGTGACGGCGAAGGTCGGCGGCTGGATGGGCGGCAGGTGGCCGCCGGGCAGTTCGAAGCCGGCGCCGTGGCCGGTCGGCGGGTTCGCGGACCGGTGCGGCTTGGGCTTGTTCGGGTTGTTCGGGTTGTTCGGGTCGGTCGGGTTCTGGTCCTGACCGGTGTTCGCGGACTCGTCGTCGATGCCACCGGAGACGAGATCGTCCGGCGGGGCATCGAAATTCTGCTCGTCCATGCCGTCGGTGACCCGGGCCATCGTGCTGCTGAAGATGTCGTTGGCGACTCTGGTGTCACCCTGGTCGTAGTCGCCGTGGGGGGTGTCCGGGTCGGTGGAGAACGACGCCCCGGCCAGCTGCGGGACGAAGCCGGCGAACCACAACTGCTTGTTGCCCGGCGTCGAGCCGGTCTTGCCGGCCGCTGGCCGCGGGTCCAGCCGGTCGCCGACGCTGCCGCCGGTCGGACCGAAACCGTTGCTGCAGGAGCCGGTCAGCGGTGACTGGCCAATGGGGCAGCGGGCCGCGTCGGTAGCCGCGTCCGCGACCCCGGCCGGAATCACCTGCGAGCACTTCGGGTTGCCCACGTCCAGCGCCTTGCCGTCGGGTCCGGTGATCGACTGCACCGGCGTGGGCTCGCAGTATTTGCCGTGAGCGGCCACTGTGGCGTACGCGTTGGCCATGTAAAGCGGCCAGGTGTCACTGCCCTGACCGAGGGTGAGCGACAACCGCTGGGCCCGCCCGTTGCCCTCCCGGACGATCTGCGCGAGGCTGTTCACCCCGGTCGGGGCGGCCTTGGTTTTGGCGCCGGGAAAGAACGAGATGCCCACCTTGGCCGCCATCTGGGCCACGTTCGCGGCGCCGACCTGCTGCTCGAGCTGCACGAAATACGTGTTCACCGAGGAGCCGAAACCGGTCCACATGTTCTGCCGGCCGGTCATCCCCTTGCTGGCGTTCTGCGCGCAGTATTTGCCGTCGCAGCTGCTGTCCCCGGTGGCCGGCACATTCGACACGTACGTCTGCGGGGCGTAGAAAGCGGTCGACAGCGGCTTGTCCTGGTTCAGCGCGGCGAGCATGGTGAACATCTTGAAGGTCGACCCGGACGGATAGCCGGTGCTCCGCCCGCCATTGGCTGGATCACCGGTCAACAGCGGGTTCTGGGTGTATTCGGACTGCCGGTCCGGCCCGGATCCCTGCGGTGGGACACCGAAGAGCCGGTTGATGGCCATCGCCTTGATCTGACCGGTGCCGGGTTGGATCAGCACGATGCCCTGCGCGAGCCTGCTGTCCATCGACGTGCCGCGGCTGTTCACCACGTCCTGCGCGATGGCCTGCATCTGGGAATCCAGCCCCAGCTTGATCGTGTAGCCGCCGGTCTGCAGGTTGTTCCAGCGTTCCTCCGGGGTGGCCCCGAAAGCCGGCTGCTGCTCGGCCCAGATCCGCAGGTAGTCGCAGCTGAAACCCCAGTTGTTCCCGGTGGTGATGGAACCGTTGTCGAAGCACGAGTTGGGGGTCGTGTACGGGTGCATCGTCGGCGGATGCGCAAGCGCGTCGGCCAACTGCGGGGCGGTGACGAAGTTCAGGTCTTTCATTCGCTGCAACACGAAGTCGCGGCGCTGCTCGGCCGGCACCGGGTGGGCAGGGTAATACGTTGGGCTTTTGATGAAGCCGGCCAGCATCGCCGACTCGCTCAGCGTGAGTTGGTCGACGGACTTGGAGAAATACCGCTGGGCGGCCTGGGCGATGCCGTACGCGCCGTGTCCAAAGTAGACGATGTTCAGATAGCGCTCCAGGATTTGCGCCTTGCTGTACTGCTTTTCCAGCGCGATCGCGAGCCGCGCCTCCCGCAGCTTGCGGCCGATGGTGACCTCGGTGGCCTGCTGCCGCTCCTGCGGGGTCTTGGCGGCCAGGATCAGCTCCTGCCGGACATACTGCTGGGTCAGCGTGGACGCGCCCTGCGACGCACCGCCGGCCTGCTGGTTGGCCACGAACGCGCGGATGATGCCCTTCAGGTCGACGCCGTGGTGCTCGTAGAACCGGGTGTCCTCGGTGGCCACCACGGCGTGCTGGACGGCGACCGGCACCGACGACAGCGGCACCGCCACCCGGTCCTGCACGTACAACGAGGTGACGTACTTCCCGTCGGACGTCAGGATCTTCGTGGTCTGCGGCAGCTGCACGGTTTGCAGCGTGCTCGGCAGCGACTCGAACATCTGGGCACCGGCCTTGGCGCTCAGGCCGGTGACCGCCACTATCGGGAAGGCGGCGGCAGCCACCACCACTCCGGCAAGCAGGCCGCACAAAAGCAGCGATGCCAAGCTGGACAACAGACCGCGTTTGAGTCCTCGCGCCACCTCGACAGCCTACGTGTCATCGGCCGCCGGCGCCGGCAACCGGTGGATCCGCTCGGTGCCAAGTGTCCGGGACCGGTCCAGTCGAGGCGTACGACTGAGCCACTTGTCGAGCGCCATGGACACCGCGATCGACAAAAGAGAAATGCGGCTCGTACGCGCAACACGCCCGGGGGTAATCTTTTTCCCAAAACGTGGACGCTCTTTAGCGACATTCCATCTCTAGCGGTACAAGAGCGACATTCAAAAGGGTTAGCCGACGTCCTGTCCCTGCCAGGACCCTTTACAGTACGGGAAATCGACTACGGTCCGGCATGTTTCACCCGGATTTCGGCCGGACGTACTAACACGTTAAGGGCGACTGTACTGACACGTTAGGACCAGCCGGACGGCCATTTCCCACGGCAACACTCGGCAAAGAGCGGACGTAGGCCCTGTCGATGGTCTATTTTCGGGCCACCTGCGGCAGGGGAAATCCCGTCCGCTGACATCTGGAGGGGAACCAAAGTGCACCATCGTGTAATGGTCCGCGTGGGGGCGGTGCTCGCCGTCTCGGCGCTGGCACTGACCGCATGCGGCAGCCGCAGCGGCGACAGCGGGTCCGGCAGCACCGGCGGCAAAATCGCCAAAATCGGCGTCATCGCCCCGCTTTCGGGTGACCTGTCGGCTATCGGCCAGGGCATCCGGGACTCGGTCAACCTCGCCATCAAGCAGGCCAACGACGCCAAGGCCATCCCCGGCTGGACCCTTCAGCTCGATGACCAGGACGACCAGGCCAACCCCGACGTCGGCAAGAACGCGGCCACCAAACTCGCCTCCGACAACCAGGTCGTCGCGGTGGTCGGCACGCTGAACTCCAGCGTGGCGCAGAACGTGCAGCCAGTGCTCTCCGCGGCCAAGGTCGCCGAGGTGTCGCCGGCCAACACCAACCCGAGCCTGACGCAGGGCGCCACCTGGGCGACGACGAAAAAGCGGCCGTACGCCAACTACTTCCGCACCTGCACCACGGACGCCGTGCAGGGCCCGTTCGCGGCCCGGTACGTCTACAACACGCTGCACCTGACCAAGGTCGCCACCGTGCACGACAAGAAGACCTACGGCCAGGGCCTGGTGCAGACCTTCACCGAGGAGTTCAAGAAGCTCGGTGGCACCATCGTCTCGGCGCAGACGATCAACCCGGACGACAAGAACTACAGCGCCGTCGTCTCCAAGATCAAGCCGAGCGGGCCGCAACTGCTCTACTACGGCGGCGAATACCCGCAGTCCGGTCCGCTGACCCAGCAGATGAAGTCCGCCGGCCTGTCGATCCCGCTGATGGGCGGCGACGGCATGTACTCCAAGGACTACCTGACGCTGGCCGGCAACGCCGCGCCTGGCAACTTCGCCACCTCGGTCGGCGCGCCGCTGGACCAGCTGCCGGCTGCCAAGAAGTACGTCTCCGACTACACCGCCGGTGGCTACAAGGGTGACAACTCCTCGTACGGTGCGTACGCCTTCGACGCGGCCAACGCTGTTATCGCCGCGCTGAAGACCTCGCTGGCCAACGCGACCGACGCCAAGTCGGCCCGGCAGGCGACCATCGACGCGCTCTCGAAGGTGTCCTTCGCCGGTGTCTCCGGCCAGGTCGCCTTCGACCAGTACGGCGACACCACCAACAAGACGCTGACCGTCTACAAGGTCGACGGCACGGCTTGGAAGGGCGTCAACACCGGGGAATTCAAGGACTAACTCTCGTAGCGAAGGGCCGGGCCACGCGCCCGGCCCTTTGTCCGCCATCAGCGGGAGGCCCCACCAGGGCTCAACCCACGGAGGTCACACGTGCAGGCAGTGGAGCAGCTGCTCCAGCAACTCGTGAACGGGCTGTCGCTGGGCGCGCTTTACGCGCTCATCGCGGTCGGATACACGGTTGTTTACGGCATCATCCAACTCATCAACTTCGCGCACGGCGAAGTCTTCATGATCGGCGCGTTCAGCAGTCTCACGGTGTGGCTGGCGCTGTTCAAGGACAACACCGCTCTGTGGGTTTTCCCGTTCATGATCCTGGCCGCGATCGGCGGTTCGATGGGCGTCGCGGTCCTGATGGAACGCGTCGCGTACCGACCGCTGCGCAACGCTCCCCGGCTCGCCCCGCTGATCACCGCGATCGGCGTCTCGGTGTTCCTGCAGGAGGCCGTACGGCTCTTCTACGGTGACATCCCCGGTTTCCCGGACGCCACCCAGGCGCTGCCGTTCCCGCAGATCGACGTGGTGACCGGTACGCCGATCAACGTGGCTGGCGTGCTGGTCCAGCGCTCGTCCATCTTCACCCTGTCCGCACTGGTGATCTGCACGATCTTCCTCTACTACTTCATCAACCGGACCAAGACCGGCCGGGCCATGCAGGCCGTGTCGCAGGACCCGGACACCGCCCGCCTGATGGGCATCAACGTCGACCGGATCATCGTCATCGCGTTCATGCTGGGCGGCGGACTGGCCGCGATCGCCGGCATCGCGCACGGCCTGATCAACACCAACATCGACTTCCGGATGGGCTTCCTGGCCGGCCTGAAGGCGTTCACCGCCGCGGTGCTCGGTGGCATCGGCAACATTTACGGCGCGGTCGTCGGCGGCCTCGTACTGGGCCTGGTGGAAACCATGGCCACCCAGTACATCCCCGGCCGGTTCGGTGGCAGCGCGTGGAAAGACGTGTGGGCCTTCGCGATCCTGATCCTGGTGCTGGTGTTCCGGCCGCAAGGACTGCTCGGTGCCCGGGTGGTGGACCGCGCGTGACCACCAAACTGGACTCCTTCCTGCAAGCCAGATTCGGGAAACTGGCCTGGCCACTGTCGCTGGTCGGCACCCTGCTCGTACTGCTCGGCGGTTTCATGCGCTGGACGTACGACCGCAGCCTGCTCGGCGACGTGACGCTCTACTTCAACCCCGCTCCCGTGCAGTACTGGGTGATCGCGCTGGGCGCGATCGGGGTGCTGTTCCTGATCACCCAGCGGACCGGGCTGCGCCGTGCGTTGCCGGGCGGGCCGGCGGCCGTACGCGCCACCGCGATCTTCTCGGTGATCGTCGTCTGGATGATGCTCGCCTCGATCGTCATCCAGCTCGGTGGCTTGGTGAACCTGGAGCCGGGCATCGCGGTGCCGGCGGTCGGCTCACTGCTGATGCTGGTGGCCAGCCGCGCGCTGCCGTCCGAGCCGCCAGCCAAGCTGAACTGGAACGTGCCCGGCTGGGCTCAGATCCTGATGATCGCCGCCGCGCTCGCGTTGGCGCTGTTCGCCGGCGCATATCTGCTGAACCAGGACGACGGCTGGGTTTTCGTCGGCTTCATGGTCTTCGTGACCGGGCTGGTGCTGATCTGCCGCGCCTTCGGGCTGCTCGGCTTCCTCAACCACGCGTTCGTCGACTACCGGCGGGTGACGCTGCTCGCCGCGGTGGTCGCCGCCTTCGCCTTCCCGTTCACCCAGAACGGCAGCGACGCCAACATGTCGATCGCGACCCAGGTGCTGATTTTCGCGGCCACCGCGATCGGCCTGAACATCGTGGTCGGCCTCGCCGGCCTGCTGGACCTCGGATACATCGCCTTCCTGGGCTCTGGCGCGTACGTCGGCGCCATGTTCTCCAACTCCGCCTTCGCGACCATCGGCTGGCACCCGCCGTTCCTGGTGGTGATGGTCTTCGGAGCGGTGGTCGCGGCCTGTTTCGGTCTGATCATCGGCAGTCCGACACTGCGGGTCAGCGGTGACTACCTGGCCATCGTGACGTTGGCGTTCGGGGAGATTTTCCGGCTCACCATGAACAACCTGGACGGGACCAACGGGCCGAACCTGACCCATGGCCCGAACGGCATCCCGTCGATCCCGGACCTGAACTTCTTCGGCTTTGACTTCGGCCAGCCGCACACCGTCTTCGGGATCGTGCTGGGGCGCTTCGCGAACTACTACTTCCTGCTGCTGGTACTGGTCGGCGCCATCGTGCTGGCCTTCGCCCGGTTGAACAACTCGCGGATCGGCCGCGGCTGGGTGGCGATCCGGGAGGACGAACGGGCCGCCGAGGCGATGGGCATCAACATCTTCGGCCTGAAGCTGCTGGCCTTCGCCGGCGGCGCGTTCCTCGCCGGACTCGCCGGCACCATCAAGGCCCACCACGACGTTTCCGTCACACCGGACCAATACCAGTTCCTGGAGTCGGCCTTCCTGCTCGCCGCGGTGGTGCTGGGCGGCATGGGTACGGTCGGCGGTGTACTGCTCGGTGCCACGATTCTGAAGCTGCTGCCGGAGAAACTCCGGTTCTTCGCGGACTACCGGCTGCTGCTTTTCGGGCTGCTGTTGGTGGTGATGATGCGGTTCCGGCCCGAAGGCATGATCGCCAGTCGGCGGCGGCAGCTGGAACTGCATGAGGAGGACGAGGAATTAGCGACCGAGCTGGACACTCAGGTGGCCGACACCGAGCTGACGGACCAAGTGGGGGTGGCGAAAGCATGACCGCGCCCGCCCTGCAGAAATCGTCACCGGTCGCCGGCCAGGTCGTCTTGGATGCCACCGACGTCACCATGCGGTTCGGTGGCCTGGTGGCCGTCAACAAGGTGAACTTCTCCGTCAACGAAGGCGAGATCGTCGGCCTGATCGGCCCCAACGGCGCCGGCAAGACGACGTTCTTCAACTGCCTCACCGGTCTTTACAAGCCGACCAGCGGCACCGTGCGGTATCTCGGCAAAACCCTCAAACCGCAGCCGGTCGCGGTCACCCGGGCAGGCGTCGCGCGTACTTTCCAGAACATCCGGCTGTTCGGCAACATGAGCGCGCTGGAAAACGTGATGGTCGGGCGCTATTGCCGTACGTCCGCCGGCGTTCTCACGTCGATCCTGCACGGACCGCGCTACCGACGGGAGGAGAAGGAGACCGTCGAGAAATCGAAGGAGCTGCTCAGCTTCGTTGGTCTCACCGACGTCGGTGACCACCTCGCACGGAACCTGAACTACGGCGACCAGCGCCGGCTGGAGATCGCCCGAGCGCTGGCCACCGAGCCGGGGCTGTTGCTGCTGGACGAGCCAACCGCCGGCATGAACCCGCAGGAGACCGGCGAGGCGACCGACCTGATCTTCGCGATCCGCGAGCGGGGCGTGTCGGTCGTGGTGATCGAGCACGACATGCGGTTCATCTTCCGGCTCTGCGACCGGGTCACCTGCCTGGTCCGCGGCGAGACGTTGGTGGAGGGCACGCCGGCGCAGGTGCAGTCGGACGAGCGGGTCATCGAGGCGTACATCGGCAGCGGCCCCACCCACGCCAACAAGCCGGCCACCGAGAAGTCCCTGGACGAGGAGGCCGGCGCGTGACGAGCACTCCGATGCTGGAGGTCAAGGACCTCCAGGTGGCGTACGGCAAAATCAAGGCAGTCAAGGGAATCAGCTTCACCGTCGGCGAGGGGCAACTGGTCAGCCTGATCGGCACCAACGGCGCCGGCAAGACGACCACGCTGCGGACCATCTCCAATCTGCTGCCGACCGCCGGCGGGTCGATCACGTTCGCCGGCGAGCGGATCGACAAGGTGCCGGCTCACCAGATCGTCGAGCGCGGGCTCGCGCACGTCCCCGAGGGTCGGCACATCTTCCCCCGGATGACGGTCGAGGAGAACCTGCTTCTCGGTGCGTACGCTCGAAAAGGCGCCGTCACCAGCGACCTGGAGAGGGCGTACACCCTCTTCCCGGTGCTGGCCGAACGGCGCAAGCAGGCCGCCGGCACGTTTTCCGGCGGTGAGCAGCAGATGCTGGCGATCGGCCGGGCTTTGATGTCAGCGCCCAAAATGCTGATGCTGGACGAGCCGTCGATGGGCCTGTCCCCGATCATGATGGCCCGGATCATGGACACTTTGGCTGAGCTGCGGCAAAGCGGCACCACGATCCTGCTGGTCGAACAGAACGCCCAGGCCGCGCTCGAGCTCGCCGACTACGGTCACGTGCTGGAGATCGGTCGGATCGCGCTGTCCGACACCGGCGAGAACCTGCTCGGTAACCCCAAGGTCCGCAAGGCCTACCTCGGCGAGGACTGACCGTCTTATGGCCGCCGCTGGATATGCGGTTTCAGCGGCGGCCGAGGGGGCGGGCGTAGATTTCGTGGAACTTGAGGGCATCCAGGGCCGCCGCCACCGCTGGTTGGGGCTGGCCGCAGGACAGGGTGGGGACTGCCGGGGTGATGCCCCGGCCAGAGCCGTCGACCAGCACGAAAGAGGACGTCTGCGGCCGGACGTACGGACAGTGGACGTTCGTCGCCCGCGGCTGCGACGGCTTCTCCAGCGCGGCCACCAGATCAGTCGCCGAGGTGTCGGCCCGCTCCGACACCAGCATCTGCCACTTTCCGTTGCCCGCCAACGTACGCGACGCGATGGAACACCGCAGCACCCACGCGACCTGGAATCCGGCGGGAAGGGACACGCCCTGGGCATCGGCCGGCACGGTCGTACAAACCGTCGTCGGCACGCTGGCCGCTGGCGCGCTGATCGGCAGCGTACGCACCTCCTGAGGTCCGCCGCACCCAGCTACCAGGACCACCATCGCTGCTATCGCTGCTGTCGTCGGGAAGATCCGCACGATCAGTCCACCTCTCGTCGACCTCCCCGCTTCGACGCAGCGCACCGTCCCACGGTTCCCTAAAGTCAGCCGGATGCCGACCCTGTGAGGAGATTCAGGTCGACTTCACCGGCAAGGGCTCGCGCTCCCGCGTCGTTGGGGTGTAGCCCGTCGCCGGAGTCGTACGACCTGGCCAGCCGGTCCGCGTCGCCAGCCTCGGCAACAGCCGCCGCGAAATCCACCACAGGCCACTCAGCCTGCGCTCTGATGGCCTGATTTACGGCTAAGCGAATGTCCTCATTCCCGGACCCGACGAAGTCACCGATACGGCTTTCACCGACCGGGGTGATGGTGCCCAGCAGCGGCGAGATGCCGCGCTCCCGCGCTCGGCGCGCGAGCGTATTGAGTCCGTCGACGATCACGGCGGCGGTTGGCTGCGATTCCCCCAGCAGTTTCGGCAGCGCGATGTCGTTGATTCCGCCCATGACGATGACGTGGGTTGTCTCGGTGACCGACAGCACGTCCCGCTCGAACCGCTCGGCCATCGGCGGACCGAGCCCAGAACGCAGGATCCGGTTGGCGCCCAGACCAGCGTTCAGTACGACCGCACCAGCCGGCAGCAGTCGCTGCAGGTGGTCGGGATACCGCTGGTCCGCGTCGAGCGTGGTGAAGTCACCCCTGGTGATGGAGTCGCCGATCGCGACAATGACCGGACCTTGCGCGGGCGCGTCGACGAGCACGCGGGCGATCCAGTACAGCGACGGCGACGACTGCGCGCTTCGCAGGTGCCGGTCGCTCGTCTGGTTGCCGGCGGCGATTTCACTGGTTCGCTGGGCCGAGTGCAGATAGGTCGCCGGCTCGGTCGTGCCCGCGACGAAGCAGCTGATCGACAGCTCCTCACCGGCATCGACCGGCAGCGGGACCGGATCGCTGGCCGCTGTCACGCCCGGCGCGAGGTGCCAGCGCCCGACGCCATGACGCAGCGCCGGCACGTCGTGCTTTGCTGCTCCGCTGACGACGATCTCGTCGATCACCAGCGGTTGGCGGCCGAACTCGTTGCCGAGAACGATCCGTACAGCCGTCCCGGCCCGCCTCAGCCGGACCGACTGGCGGATCGTCTGGTTGGCAAACGCTCGCGACCGCGGCGGAAACGGGAGACTCACCTCGGGTCCGGCGAGAGCAGCGAGAAACGACGTGGTCCAGACATCTGTCGTCACGGGAACACCCTTTATGTCGATGGATATCGAACAGTACGATAGACATCGATAGATGCGGTGGCTAGCCTTCGCCTGTGAGCAGTGACGACAGACACCCCGCGCCCTCCGATCTCGAGTTGTGCGCAGTGTTGGCCGCGCTGGCTGACCCGGTGCGCCTGCTCGTGGTGCAGACGCTTCTGCCTCTGGGCTCCTCGCCCTGCAACGATCTCCACCATGCCGCTGGACTGACGATCAGCCGCTCGACGTTCTCCCACCACCAGAAGATCCTGCGCGAGGCTGGAGTCATCCACGAGCGCATCAACGGCGCGCGCCGAATTCTGAGCGTACGCACCGAAGACCTCCAGGCCCGCTTTCCCGGACTCCTTGACCTCGTCCTTGCCGACGCCCCGAAAGTCGCGGCCGCACCCACCACATCTCGATTCCACCCAACGAAAGTCGATCCTGGACGCGTACGCACATTCCTGCCCAGACGATGATCCGCGATCGATGGACGTCCGCCGCGCGGACGCGCTGCTGGATTTGGCTACTAGCCGCAGCTTGGGTGATATTCCGGCACCGCAACTCCCGGACGATGACACAGACAACAGTGAAGGCAACCAGCGCACAGCCGACGGCACGGGTGTAAGCGGCGGTGGCACCGACGGCTGCGGGTACGAGCCGTCCACTTCCTCAGCAACTGCAGCGGGTTCTGGTGGTACCGGCCATACTCGTTCACGCAAGCCGGGCGTTGACCTGCGAGTCGTGGTCGGGGCCGGCACGACAAAGACCACTCCATCCCGTTTCCGGATGGGTGCACCTGCAAGGAAAATCTTCTCAGCTTGGGCCGCTTCCACCACCGGTTGAAAACACACTCCGACTGGAAGGTAAGACTTGCCCCAGACGGCACGTACACCGTCATGAGCCCCACCGGACGCGTCTACGTCACCGAGCCACCACCGCCCGGAGAAGACGTCTGCCCACCTACCAGAAACCGGCGACGCGGATCGATCTACCTGAACGACAAGGACGAACCACGCGTCCAGCCGCCCCCCACCCGAAAAACCCACCACCTGGCCAGCCGAACCACCGTTTTAGGGCCGCCGGATGAGTTTATGAGGTCAGGCGTTGGGGTCGAAGGTGGTGTCGATGCCGTTGGCCCAGTCGCGGACGCCGTCCGTACGACCAGCCAGCCAGTCCTTGACCCCGCGCAGCTCGATCGTCTCGATCACGTCCGCGATCTCTTCGTTCCAGGCGCTGAAATGTTCGTCGTCTCCGGTCACTCTCGCACCTCCGTCGCGGAACGGGACCGGACCGCGATGGCCACCAGCGTAGCGAAAAGCCGGCCAGCGAGGGTCGGCGACCGCCCGTTGGACACGGCGTTGACGTCGTTGACACCGATGACGATCATCACCATCCAGCTGCTCCACCATTCCAGCGGCCAGGCAGGCGGAATCCTTCAAGGTCTAGCCACCTCAGGGCGCGTGCGTTGAGGTTGCGGGGAATGTGTGTAACTGCATGCTCGTACGCGACTCGAAACTTGGTGCCCAGTCGCCCATCTTGACGTTCAGTGCTACTGACTGGCAGGCGTTTGTTGTATCTGTTCGTAACGGTATGTGAGCGCCCGGCTCCTTGATACGCTTCTGCCCTAAGCAACACACGCCAACGGGTGGAGGGTTTCTTCGTGGCCAAGGTCATCGTCCCAGTCGGCTTCGACGGCGGACCTCTGTTTGACCGGGACGACAGCAACGGTGCCATCACCGGTCCCGGCACTTTCGAGATCGTCAAGCCAACCGAGATTATCGACCTCACTAGGGACGAGTATCGAGTCTGGCTGCTCAGCTACGCAGATCCCGAGGCCGCGAGCCGCTGCGAGTTCAGCCGGGCGGATCTGGAGAACCTGGCAACCCTTGAGATGGCTGCGCAAGAAGCGGACGGGAATCCCGCCGTGGACGTGTTGGCTGTGGTGGACCGCCTGTTCAAGTACGGGTTGCTGGCCGAGTTTGATCCGGATGGGCCGTCCGGCCTCGAATTCCTCAAGAATCACCGGCTGTTCCCCAGCGGTGACGGACTCGGCGAGAGCGAAGACACGCCAGGCTATTTCCAGGTGGGACGCGAGGGGCGCATCCTCTTGAAGTTGATGATCGATCCCTACGTCGCTTGGCTACAGGGGGCGTACGCGAAGTCGATCTGGGACAACATGATCGCTTTCCGCGCTGATAGTGATGAGGAGCCGCTGCTCAGCGAGCAGAACACGATGCAGATGGTCGCCCAGTCGGTTCCCGGCATCGTGACCAATCGTTGTGGGTTTGTGCAGCCATCATGACTAAATTCAGTCGCAACCGGAATGGCGTCGTTCGAAGTGGCCTCAGTGCCTCCGGTGTGACTGAGAAGAAACAGCAGGATGGGGTTTTTGAGGAGGCTCGCAAGACTGGGCTGAAGATTGCTGGTCTCTCGCCGATTCAGTGGATTTCCACCACGGTGTCCACAACTCTACTGTCCCACAACTACTCCCTTGCGGTTCTCCAGGACACCGCGATCAGAGCGGGCGTCACCACCGCGTTGAGCTCCGCACTCACCTTCGGTCAGACCGTGTTCAGCAAGATCGGTGAGGGGCGTGAAGGCAGCAGGGAGATGGCCAAGGATCGGAAAGCGGGCAAAGACGTAGACACGCCGCTTGACGATCAGGTTCAGCAGCACGGCAAGGGCATTACCTCGCTCAATACCCGCTATCGGCGGACGCTTGAGCTGTTTGGAAAAGTCGTACGCAGCCTCAAAGATGGACAGAAACACACCAACGAGCGCCTCGACGCCGTTGAGGTGTCGATGGGCGACGCGCTCGACCAACGGATCCAGACCGCAGTCAATACCGCAGTCAATGCGGCGCTCGCCGGACAGGAACAGCGGCATCAAACCGAAATCGCCGCGTTGCAGCAAAAGGTCACCATTCTGGAGGCCAATACCGACGGCAAACTGGAAGCCGTCTACCGGCACACCGAGGAGCGGATTGGGGCGGCCGAGCGGCGTACGGTCAGCACTCTCAACGCCCACACTAATCACGTGGGCGCGGAATTGGCTTCGGTACGGGAAGATCTCGGCGCGACGCAGGCCGAAACCGCCGGCAACTCCGAGCTGCTGGGTAAGCACGACGGCCAGTTGCGCGAGCACATCGACCTGATCACCGAGCAGGCGCACCTGACCATGGTCCACGGTCAACGGATGTCCGAGCAGAGCGTGAAACTCCAGGAATACGGCGGAAAACTCACTCAGCACTCGGCCGGCCTGCGGCTGGCCGAAAACGCCTTCCGTACGCTGGACGCAAAAGTCACCGCGAGCGCACCACCACCCGCTCCCCCGGCCGCCCCTGGCGTGCTTTCCCCGGAAGATGCGGCAAAAGCGATGGGCGTGCGGGACGGAGCCGAGCGGCTGCGCGAAAAAGCCCGCGAAACCGCGCCGCGACCGCAGCCACCCCACCAGTCGCCGCCGGCGCAACCACCGCCCCAGCAGCCACCCAGCTCGCACCGGCATCCGACCCGCTAGCGGACCGTGACCGGCAGGGTCCCCGGGTCGTACGCGTAGAGCCAAGCCGTCGCTTTTGGGTAAGCACGGGCGAAAAACAGCGGCATGAAAAGGTTCCGCATTCGCGCCGCGAGGGGGCCGGCGATCTTGGCGTCGGTGTTGGCGGCGGCCATCCTGACCATCTTCTCGGTACGAGTGCGGCGCAAGTGGTCGTACGCCCGCAAACCCGCGGCGACAGAGTCAGCCTTGCGCAGTTGTTGGGCGAGGACAACGGCATCTTCGATCGCCATCGAAGCACCCTGGCCGGCGCCAACTGGATGAGCGGCGTCGCCGACCAACACGGTCCGTCCGTCCTGGTGCCGGCTGACCGGCCCGACGACATGGTGCAGAGTCGAGCCCAGGACTGCGCCGGCTGCCCGTACGATCGGCAGAACGTGAGTGTCCGCGACAAAAACCGTCATCAACTCATCGATCCCGATCGTTGCCAGGTCCGGCGGCTGGGCCGAAGGCACCTGTGCCTGCCACCAAATCGAGCCATCCGGGGCTGGCAGATAAAGGAAAGTGGCCCGCCGGCCGTAGACCATGTTGAATGTCCCGGAAGGCCGCGCAAGGCCGCGCGACACCCCGGAAACGCTGTAGAGACCGGCATAGCTGGGCTCTGCAGCGGTCGCGTCCAACTCCCCGCGATATCCCGACCAGAGCCCGTCCGCGCCCACGACCAGATCGGCGCCGTCGACGACGCCGGCCAGCCGCTGCCCGGTGACGATCCGCGCATCGGCACGTACGGCGGCCTCCCGCAGCACCTCGACCAGATCGCCGCGCATGAGCGTGACACTGTGCAACGGATCGCCGTCCGGACGGCCTCGGGCCACCTCACCGAGCATTTTCCCGTTGCCAGACCACATTCGCTGCAGGGGCACCGAAAAGCCGACCTCCTGCACCTGCGTCAGGCAGCCCAGCGCACCCAGCCCACGCAGCCCGTTCGCGGCCAGGCTGAGGAACGAACCCACCGGACCGGCGGGATCCTCGTACGCCTCAACCACCGTCACCTCCGCGCCGATCCGGGCCAACGCGATCGCGCTGGCCGCACCTGCCACTCCCCCACCAGCGATAACAGCCTTCATCACAGCTCCTGAAATCATATTCACCGAACCTATATTCGCCGAAACTTTGTTCAGTATGATCAGCGGCGACGACAAACGTCAAGGAGGCAATCGGGTGGGCGTACGAAAGGCCAAAGCGGCCGAGACCGAGGCGGCGCTCAAGGAGGCCGCCCGTCGGCTGTTCGTCGAGCGCGGCTACCTGAAGACGAAAATCGCCGACATCACCTCGGCGGCGGGCCGGGCCACCGGCGTGTTCTACGACCATTTCGCCAGCAAGGAAGCGCTGCTCCAGGCGCTGCTGGCGGACATGCACGAGCAGGCCAGCGACGAGTTGGGCAGTCACGAGCACCCCGCCGACCACGACCTGACCGACCGCGCCCAACTGCGCGCCCACCTCGCGGTGCCCTGGCGGCTGATGCGCGACAACCTGCCGGTCATCGTCGCCCTCCAGGAGTCCGCGATGGCCGCCGGATCGCAGTCGGGACAGGCCTGGCAGCGGCTCTCCCAAGACACCGCGGTGCTTCGCGAGCACCTCGACTACCTGCGAGAACGCCGGCATGAACTGCCCGGCGACCCGGCCCTGATCGCGGCCGCGATGGGCGGGATGCTGGCCACCCTCGCGTACGCACTGCTCCCGGAGGGCGGGCCCGACTACTCCGATGACGAAGTGGTCGACACGGTCACCGATCTGCTGCTCCACGGCCTCAAGGGGGCACTACGTCACTTGGAGTAGGCGCATACCGCCGTACGACGACGACTAAGCACCGCCCGCCGGTTAGCGTGAGCGGATGAACGCAGCCTGGTTCCGGGATCGCCGGCCGAGCCGGTACGACCTGGCACTCGGCCTGGTCACTGGCGGGGTGATCGCCTTCAACGGCATCACCGGCATCGGGCTCGGCGGCGTCGACCTTCGCCGCTTCGACGTGGTCGGCGCGCTCCTGGTCGCTGCGGTCACGGCGGCCACGATCCTGCGTCGGCGCTATCCCGTACCAACCGCCGTCACCAACCTGACCTGCATGCTGCTGTGGTTCCTGCTCGGCTTCTACGGCCGGGTGATCCTGATCGTGCCGATCATCGTCTGCGTCACCCTGACCATCGTGTTGGGCCGCTGGTCAGGGATTTTGGCCGGCCTGCTGACCATCGGCTTCGGCACCGGAACGATCCGGCTGCTCTTCAGCGACCACCGGTTCGTCGATTACTCGGTCATCGCGGTCCTGCTGGCACTGAGCTCCGTCGCTTTCGGCGAGGCGATCCGCTACAACCTCGCGTGGCGCAAGGTGATGACCGAGCGGGTCGCGCAGCTGGAGCGGGAGCGGGACGCCGAGGCGGCCCGGCTGGTGAACGAGGAGCGGCTGCGGATCGCGTACGAGGTGCATGACGTGATCGCGCACAGCATTGCGAGCATCAGCGTGCAGGCGGGGGTCGCGTCGCACGTCATCGACCGCAGGCCGGAGAAGGCCAAAGAGTCGTTGGATGCCATAAAACAGACGTCCACCGAGGCGCTCGGTGAACTGCGTAGCGTCCTTGGGGCGCTGCGCAGCCAGGACGCCAACCTGGACGAACGGCACCCGGCGGCGAGCCTGCGCCGGCTGCCGGAGCTGACTCGGATGGCCGAGGCGGCCGGCCTGCACGCCACCGTTACCGTGCTGGGAGAACCGGCGACGCTGCCGGCCGCGGTGGAACTCGCCGCATATCGGATCGTCCAGGAGGCGCTCACCAACGTGGTCCGACACGCGCACGCGAGCAAAGTGGCGATCCAGCTCACCTACCGATCCGACGCGCTCGGCATCACCGTCGAGGACGACGGGTCGGGATCGGGCTCTTTCGGCGGCAGCGGCAGCGGCCTCGCCGGCATGCGAGAGCGCGCTCGTACGCTCGGCGGCACCTTTGACGCCGGCCGGGTCGGCGGCGGTTTTCAGGTCGCGTGCCAGCTGCCGGTGGAGTCCCGATGAGCCGCATCCGGGTGCTGATCGCGGACGACCATGCGCTGGTACGAGCCGGTTTCCGGACTCTGGTGGAAACCGAGGACGATCTGGAACTGGTCGGCGAGGCATCCACCGGTCACGAAGTCCTTGATTTAGTAAGAAAAGTACGCGCGGACGTGGTGCTGATGGACATCCGGATGCCGGAGCTGGACGGCATCGAAGCGACTCAGCGGATCACCGCCGACGAGGATCTGGCTGGCGTACACGTCCTCATCCTCACCACGTTCGATCACGACGAGCACGTGCTGGCCGCCTTACGGGCCGGCGCGAGCGGTTTTCTGGTCAAGGACACCGATCCGGTCGAGCTGCTGCGGGCGATCCGGGTGGTCGCCAGCGGCGACGGTCTGCTCTCCCCCGGTGTCACCCGGCGGATGATCGCCCGGATCGCCGCCAGCCCTGGACCGTCCACTGTGGACAACGCGGCGCTGGCCGCACTGACCGAACGCGAACGTGAAGTGGTCACCCTGGTCGCCGAAGGCCTGAACAACGACGACATCGCCGAGCGCCTGTTCATCAGCCCCACCACCGCGAAAACCCACGTCAGCCGGGCACTGGTCAAACTCGACGCGCGCGACCGTGCGCAACTCGTCGCCATGGCGTACCGCAGTGGCTTGGTCACCCCGCCCCGCTGATTCCTGATCGCGCGGGGCAGACTCGCTTCCCCAAAGGGAAAACCGATCGACCATCAGCGCCACCCCAGATACGATCTTGTTCCAGAGCACTCCCGGTGCGCGGCTTGGCGGTTACTTCCTTAAAGAATCCACCGCTGGGCATTACTGATCTCGGGAGCGACAACTTCATGGATGCCCGGTGCGCAGGCGACGGTTACTTCCTTTTAATGGTGAGGTCGCGGGTTCGAGTCCCGCCGGTCGTTCGGGCGACCGTAGCTCAGCTGGGAGAGCACATTACGTACCGTTTCCGACTTTGGTCTCGGGCATTCTTGAAGCTGCGGCTCCCCACACGGAGGGGAAAGACGTGAGCAAGTTCAACGCGGCGACGGCCAGGCCGGCCGCGTTCGGTCCGGTGACCAGCGAGCAGGTGCCTAGCCAGCTGACGTTTCAAGGTGGCGCGGGTTACGCTCGTGACGCGAAGTCGGAACTTTTCCTGCTGGCCGTGATGAACCTGGTCGGGGAGGAGACTTTCTATGTGTCCGCCGGCGATCGCGACAGCCGTTTCGTCGGGCTGGTGCATGCGGTGACCCAGCAGGATCCGGACTGGACTGGCCGGTTCCTGCGCTGGCTGCGGACCGAGGCCAACCTGCGCTCGGCTGCGCTGGTCGGCGCCGCCGAGTTCGCGCGCGCCCGACTGCTCGCCGGCGAGGCCGGACTTTCCCGTCAGGTGGTCGATTCCGTGCTGCTGCGCGCCGACGAGCCGGGCGAGCTGCTGGCGTACTGGACCTCACGTTATGGCCGGTCCATCCCGAAACCGGTCAAGCGCGGGATCGCCGACGGGGTACGCCGGTTGTACGACCAGCGTTCGCTGCTCAAGTGGGATTCCGCCGCGCATGGCTACCGGTTCGCGGACGTACTGGAGTTGACACACGCCTCGCCGGCGGCGGATTCGCCGTGGCAGGGCGATCTTTTCCGGCACGCCATCGACCGGCGACACAAGCGCGACAACCCGATCCCGGACTCGCTGCCGCTGCTGGTCGCGCACGCGGATCTGATGAGCTGGCCGCACGAGGCCCGGATCGAGCTGTTCACCCGGCACGAGCCCGAAGAAGTGGCGGCCGTGCTGCGCGATGCGGGCATGACGTGGGAATCGCTGTCCGGATGGCTGCAGGCTCCGCTCTCGGCCAAGAAATGGGCCGCGATCATCCCGTCGATGGGTTACATGGCGCTGCTTCGCAACCTGCGGAATTTCGACCAGGCCGGACTTTCCGACCGGAGCGCCGGAAAAGTCGCCGAGAGACTCGCCGATCCGGACCAGGTCGCGCGGTCGCGGCAGCTGCCGATGCGGTTCCTGTCGGCGTACAACGCGGCACCAAGCCTGCGCTGGGCCTGGCCGCTGGAGCAGGCTCTGCAGCATTCACTCGGCCGCATTCCCGCGCTGCGTGGACGTACGCTGGTGCTGGTCGACACCTCGGGATCGATGGACGAGAGCTTCTCGCGGGACGGCAGCCTGATGCGGTGGGACGCGGCGGTGCTTTTCGGCCTGGCGCTGGCGCAACGCTGTGAGAAGGCCGACGTGGTGTCCTTCTCGAACGGCTGGCAGGGCCAGACCCCGTCGCTGGTTTTCCCCGCCAAGGCGGGGGAATCGGTGCTCAAGGCCGTGCAGCGGTGGAAGTCCGACGGCTATTTTCTCAACGGCGGCACCGACACTGTCGGCGCCGTGCAGAGGCACTTCGCGGGGCATGACCGGGTTGTCATCCTCACCGACGAGCAAGCGGCCCGCGGCGATGTCGGGCAGGCGCTGCCGGACACTGTTCCGCTGTATACCTGGAATCTGGCCGGCTACCAACAGGGCCACGCCGCGGACCGAGCCAACCGATACACCTTCGGTGGGCTGACCGACCAGTGCTTCGCGATGATCCCTCTGCTGGAAGGCGGCCGGAACGCCGACTGGCCGTTCTGACTCGCCGTTCTGACTGGCCGGTCTCAGGTCAGGGGCGAAGGCCAGAGCGAAGGTCACGGTCTGCCCTCAAGACCGCCGCGCGGTAGGCGTACGCCCCTGGGAGTACGGGCAACTGACAGCATGACGACGAGGCGGACGACGGGGTGTGGTCGGCAGCATCGGTGTCATGAGCGAACTGACTGTGGCGCGGTGGGAGTTCGCCGCCACCACCTCGTTTCATTTTCTCTTTGTCCTTCTCACTCTCGGGCTCGTGACGCTGGTCGCGATCCTGCAGACCCGATACGCGTTCACGAAAAACCCCGAGCACCTGCGGCAGGTCCGGTTCTGGGGCCAGCTGTACGTGGTCAACTACCTGGTCGGCATCGCCAGCGGGGTGCTGATGGAATTCCAGCTGGGGCTGAACTGGGCCGGGCTGAACAAGCTGGTCGGTGGGGTTTTCGGTGCCCCGCTGACCATGGAGACGCTGGTGGCGTTCTTCATAGAATCCACGCTGCTGGGGATCTGGATCTTCGGCTGGGACCGGATCGGCCGGGTCGCGCACACGGTGGTGATCTGGCTGGTTTGCGTGACCGCGTACCTGTCCGCTTTCTGGGTGCTGGTGGCGAATTCCTTCCTGCACCACCCGGTCGGGTACGCGATCCAAGGTGACGTGGGCATACTGACCGATTTCGGGGCGCTGCTGACAAACCCGAACCTCTGGCTGGCCTTCCCGCACGTCGCGTCGGCCGGCATTATGGTCGGCGCCTGGTTCATGATCGGGGTCAGCACATGGCACCTGCGGCGCGGCCGGGACCGCGAATTCTTCCTGCCCACGCTGCGGTTCGCGCTGCCGATCGCCACTCTGGCCGCCGGCGCCCAGATCTATACCGGTGTCCGACAGTTCCACGTTTTCACATTGATACCAGCAAAAGCCGCCATGTGGCACGAAAGTCCGGTCGAGATGGCGAAGGTGCAGGCCGACCTGAGCGCTCAGTACGGCCCGGGCAACTACCTGCCGCCGGACTGGATTCACTGGGCCGGCGACACCATGCTCTACATCGGCATTGTTCTTGCGGCGGTCGGCCTGGTCGCCTCGCTCTTCCTTTTCCGGGACCGTTTGTTGCGCTGGTCGTGGCCGCTGCGGCTGCTGACGTACCTGATGTTCCTGCCGTTCCTCGCCGCCATCGCCGGTTGGGTGTGGCGAGAAGTCGGCCGGCAACCGTGGGTCGTCTACGGCGTACTGAAAACTGACCAGGCCATCTCCGGCGTCGGGGCGACCACCGTGGGAGTGAGCTTCGCGATTTTCGCTGTGCTGTTCGCATTTCTCGGCGGCCTTGACTGGATCTTGCTGACCCGGCTGGCAAAACGTGGTCCAGGCTGGACTTTCTGGTCCGTTCCTTCCGATGACAGCGGCATCGAACCCGTACGAGACGACCTTGAGATGGTGACCCTGTGATCGGCTGGGCGCTCGCGCTGGGCGTGCTCTTTGCCGGCTACCTGCTGTTGGCCGGCTATGACTACGGCGTCGGCATGCTGTCCGTTCTTTCTGGACGGGCCCGGGCCGAGACGCTGGACACGCTGCGACCGGTGTTGCTCCGCAACGAAGTCTGGTTGGTCGCCACTGTTGGGGTGGTCGCCGGGGCGTTCACGCACGCCGAAGAACTGTTGTTGTCCGGGTTATATCCGCTGGTGGTCGTGGCCTTGGCTGGCGTTGTCGCGGTCACCGCAGGGGTTCCGCTTTTCTGGGTGGCCCGAGGTCGCGGGCAACGAGTCGCCGGCACGATCGCGGCCGGTGGCGCGGTGGCCGCGGCGCTGGGCTGGGGCGCGGTGCTGGGGACACTCTTCGTCGGCCTGCCCTGGCGGATCGGTGCGGCTCCGGACCAGCTGGCGCTGCTGACCCAGCCGATGACGTACGTCGGTGCGTTGACCATGGTCGCGCTGATGGTCACGCACGGCGCGACTTTCCTGTCGTTGCGGGCCGGCGGTGACGTACGCCAGCTGGCGGCTCGGATCGGGCAGCGCAGCGCGCCCCTGTCGATTGGCCTTTTGTTGGTGAGTGCCGGCTGTCTGGCCTTCGTCCACATGGGACAGACGGGCAGCGAGATCGTCCTGCTCTGCGTGGGAATCGCCGCCCTGGTGGCGGTCCGGGTCTGGCTGCGCCGGAATCGACTGTGGTCGGCTTTCGCGGCCAGTATGGTCGCGATGGCGGTGCCGATCGTGGCGCTCGTGGCCGCCCACCCTGGAGTTCTGGTGGCCTCATCGGTCGATCCGGCCAGCGGCCTGACGGTTGCCGCGGCGGCCTCTGGCTCGTCGACTTTGCAGACCCTGACCACTTTCGCGGTCATCGCCGCTCCGCTGATGGCCGCCAGCCAGCTCGTGAGCTGGTGGCTTTTCCGCACGCCGGTGCCGCGAGTCCGGAGTGGACAGTGAGCAAGGACGCGGTGGCTGGCCGGCTGCGCGGTCTGCCGTCGGTACGGCGGCACCTGGTGGTCAGCACCGCGCTGGCGGTCGTGGTGGCCGGAACCGTGCTGGCGCAGGCAGACGCGTTCGCCGCGCTGCTGACCGAAACCATGAGCGGCCGGATCCGGCTCGACAGCGCGAGTTGGCTGCTCGCCGCGGTCGGCGCCCGTGCCGTGGTCGGGTGGGTACGAGTGCGCCTCGCGGAACGGTCCGCGGGCGCGATCACCTGTGAACTTCGGGACGCTGTCAGCGAAAGCTGCGCCCGCCGCGGCCCGACCCGGTTGACCACCGAGCGATCTGGCGAGCTGGTGACGCTGTTGACTCGCGGTCTCGCGGGCCTGCGACCGTACCTGTCCGGCTATCTGCCGGCGACCGTCACGGCTGCGATCATCCCCGTCACAGTGCTGATCCGGCTGGCCGTCGCCGACCCGACCTCCGCGGTCATCACCGCTGTGACGCTGCCCCTGGTGCCGATTTTCGGGATCCTGGTTGGCTGGCACACCCAAACCAAGACGGACTTGCAGTGGCGCCGACTGTCCACTGTGGGCGGTCATTTCCTGGATGTGGTGCGCGGGCTGCCCACCCTGCGAATGTACGGCCGGGCGCGAGCGCAGGTCGAGGTCATCCGGCAGCTGGCGGACCGCTGTCGGGTGGCCACCATGGCGACCCTGCGGATCGCCTTCCTGTCCGCGCTGGTGCTGGAAATCCTGGCGAGCCTAGCGGTCGCACTGGTCGCGGTTCCGCTCGGTTTCCGCCTACTGGACGGGCAAGTGGGTCTGCGGACGGCATTATTGGTGCTGTTGCTCGCACCGGAGGCGTTTCTCGCGCTACGGGCCGCCGGTGGCCAGTTCCACGCCAGCGCGGAAGGCTTGGCCGCCGCCAAAGACGTCTTCGCTGTCCTGGATCTTCCGGCGGCGGCACCAAAACCGACATTGAGCGTACGGTCGGCCGCGGCACGGATAGAGTTCGAGAACGTCAGCGTGCGTTATGAGCCGGACGGCCCGTACGCATTGCGAGACGTGTCCCTGACGATCCGGCCCGGCGAGCGAATCGCGGTGGCCGGTCCGAGCGGCGCCGGCAAGTCCACCCTACTGTCGCTGCTTCTTCGTTTTATGGAGCCAACTTCCGGCCGCATCACGGTGGACGGCGCCAACCTTGCGGACCTCGACCCGGAACAGTGGCGCCGGCGGATCGGCTGGCTGCCGCAGCGGCCGCGGCTTTTCGCCCGCAGTGTGGCCGAAAACATCCGGCTGGGGCAGCCTTCGTACGACCTGGAAGCCGTCGCGACCGCGGCCCGCCAGGCCGGCGCGGACATCTTTATCGACGCCCTACCGGCCGGTTATGCCACTGTGCTGGGCGAAAACGGCTGCGGGCTGTCCGCCGGCCAGGTGCAGCGGGTAGCGCTCGCGCGTACTTTCCTGCAAGACCACGACCTCGTGCTGCTCGACGAGCCGACCGCCCGGCTGGACCGGGCCACCGAGGCGGACGTGCTGGCCGGCATCGAGCGGATCAGCCAGGGCCGTACCGCACTGCTCGTCGCGCATCGGCCAGCGGTCGCCGCGCTGGCCGATCGCTTGCTGCGGCTGGAAAACGGCCACTTGGAGGTGGGCGAATGCGTACGTCTGGGCTGATCAGATCGGCGATGCCCGGGCTTGGCCGCGCGCTGGCACCGGCCGGTATCGCCGGGGTGGCTGGAGAACTCGCCAGCATCGGGTTGCTGAGCACCGCGACCTGGCTGCTCTGCGAGGCGGCGCGGCGCCCGTCGCTCGCCGTCCTCGCGGTCGCCATCGTGGGTGTACGCGCGCTGGCTCTGGGGCGCGGAACGCTGCGATACGTGGAAAGGCTGCGCGGACACGACGTGGCCCTGCGGATGGTGGCCGGGCTGCGCGGACTGCTCTTCGGCGGGCTGGTCGAAGGTCGCGCGCGGCTGGCCAGCGGCGACCTGCTGAGCCGGCTGGTGTCCGATGTGGACGCCGGCCAGGATCTGTTGGTGCGCTGCCTCCTGCCGGGTATCACGGCGGTGGGCACCGGTGCCGCGGTGGTGACCGGCATCGCGGTGGTCGACCCCGCGGCCGGCCTCGCGGCCGCGATCGTGGTGCTCCTGGCCTGGCTGGGCCCACCGTTGTCGGCCGCCTTTGTCAGCCGTCGTACGGCCAAACGGCTCGCGCCACTACGTGGCGAGCTGGCCGCGGCGGTGGCCGACCAGCTGCACGGAGCCGCCGACCTGACCGCCGCCGGTGCTTGGCCGTGGCTTCTTCGGCACACCCACCTGCTCGGAATCCGGCTGGCGGGTAACGAAAAGTCAGCGGCCGGTCCGGCCGCGGCCGGACTTTTCCTGCCGGCGACCGGCGCGGTCGCGGTCCTGTCCTTCACTCGGGTCACCGGGCCGGTCGCGGCGGCCCTCGCGATGGCCGCGTTCGGCGCGGTCGGATCGGCGCTGCCGCTGGTCGACGCGGCCGCGTACTGGCACCGCTCGATCCGCTCGCTCGGCCGAGTCGGCTCGCTCTTCGACGTTTCTCCTGACGAACAGCCCAAAGCAGTCCAGGGCACGGTACGTACGCTTCGGCTGCGCAGTGTCCACTGTGGATACGGGAGCGGGGATGTGCTGTCCGGGGTCGACCTCGACCTGTGGCCGGGGCGGCGGGTAGCCCTCGTTGGGCCCAGCGGTGCCGGGAAAACCACCCTGTTGAAGCTGATCGCCGGCCAGCTCGCGCCGACCGCTGGCACGATGATCGCCGGCGGGCGACCGGTCGGGCCAGCGGACCTCGCGGCCAGCTGCCGGGGCGTACTGGCCGACTCGCACGTCTTCCATCGCAGCGTTCGGGCCAACCTGCTGATCGCCCGACCGGTGGCCGGCGACGACGAGGTCACCGAGGCGCTGCACAGGGCCGGATTGGGGCCATGGCTGGAAACCCTGCCGGCCGGTCTGGACACCGTGGTGGGTGAGGACGGCGGCCGGCTCTCCGGCGGGCAGCGCCAGCGGCTGCTGCTGGCTCGGGCTCTGCTGTCCGACGCGCCGCTGCTGGTCCTGGACGAGCCCACCGAAGGACTGGACCGGGCCACCGCCGCCGAGGTGCTGGCGAGCATCGTCGAAGCCACCCACGACCGCGCCCTGGTGGTGGCCACCCACGATCTGGATGCGGCTCTGTTTCAGGAGATTCTCGACGTGCGGGACGGTCGGGTAGTGCGCCGCGAGTCGATCAGGACGGGTTGAGGACGGCGAAGTTCTGGTCCCGGCGGGCCGCGAGCGCCGGCTGCGTGGGCACCGGGGTAAGGATGAATTCGTACGCCGCATCATCAGAACCCTGCCGGAACGAGTAGCCGCGGACCTCCACCTCGTACCAGCCGCCCGGCACCCCCACCGCGCGGTTCTTCGGGTGCCGCGGGTCCCACCGGGTCAGATAACCGGCACCGCAAAAGACCAGGTATCCGCTCTCGGTGCCCAGGACCCAGCCGGGCGAGGAAAATCTCGGCGCGTACGGCAGCGCCGCATCGTCGGCGTGCCGGACGATGACCGTGTAATAGCCGGTGTCGACGCCGGACATCGGCAACGCCACCCCGTCCCGTACGACCCGCTCGCCAAGGTCGGTCGCGTCGAACAGGGACAACACGTCCCGGCCGGCGGCGTGGCCGCCGCAGGCCCGGTCGAGCCGGGCCGGATCAAGGAGCACGAAACCGAAGAGCTCAGGAAAGCACCCGGTTAGACGTACGGCTGGAAACACCATGGTCGCGACAGTAGCGCCACCGCAAACCCAGTGCTCGCCTCGTGTTCATGAATGTGGGCAATGGGTGCTCTCCCGGCGGCCCGCACGCGGCGATGCCGTATCGTGTCGCCCGGTACGCAGCTACTGACACGGCGGAGGTGGCGTGACCGCTGATTTCTGGGAAGACGTAAGCACAACATGGGCGGAAGCCGAGCAACTCGGCGACCAGCCTGACCCCTCGGCGAACGCGAGTGTCGAGCTCAGGAAGGTGCGGTTCGGCCGTACCGACAATCCCATCGCTATCACCGGCCAACCCGGGGCCGGCAAGACCGTTCTCTACGACTCGATCGTGAACCGGATCGGACCGGACTACCGGCCGCCGGGTCAGAGCCATAACAGGGAAAAACATCGCACGCTGGTACGCACGGGGGCCACTTCGCAGCGGTCCTCGGTGATTGTGGTGCCCGGCCAGCGATCCAACAACCAGGCGGCGGCTTTCGACGAGCTGCTCGCCACCGGCAGCGGGCCGGTCGGCATCATCCACACCGTGTGCTGGGGTTACAACACCCCGTGGAACGCCGGCAACCGGGCCACCATGCTGGACGAGATCACAGCCAGCGGCGAGCCGCTGGACGACGCGTCCGTACGAGCCTGGCATCTGGCCGGCGAGCTGGCCGACTTCCGTGTGCTGGCAGAGAAACTCGCCATCTCCGGAGCGCTGGAGCGGCTTCGCTGGCTGATTGTCGCGGTCGGCAAATGCGACCTTTTCTGGTCGGAGATCGCGGCCGCGAGGGAGTACTACATTCCGGTGCCCGGCCACCCGACCGCGGATTCACCTTTCGGTGAGGTGCTGCGTGGGCTGACCGCGGACGGGAAAAACGACGTGCGGCTCGCCGTCGTACCGATCAGCTCCTATTCCAAGGACCACGATTTCGGGGTGGGCCTTGCCAAACAGCGGCACCAGTTCGACGCCGCCCAGGCCGCGGCCGTACGCAACCAGTTCTTCACCGTCTTGGGGAGGTTCCTGTGAAACCGGACGCGCCCAATCGGGGCCCGGCCACCGGCGACGACTTCGACCAGGCACTGCGGGTCGCCGAACAACTGCTGTCCGGAGTGGACCGCGGCCGGCACCGGGTCGGCGAGGCGCGGATGCTGCAGATCCTGGTGTTGCTGGCCGGCGCGGTGATCGCGGTCGCGGCAGCCGTCCTGTCCTCTCCCACGGTCGCCATCATCGCGGTGGTGGCCGCGATCCTCGGCCTGCTGGCCGGCCACATCCTGCTGGTCGTACCGCTGGGCGCCCGGGTGCTGCGGGACGAGCGGGCGATGGTCGAGATCATCACCGTGCTGCGGGAGCTGCACCCGCACGTGGCCGAGCGCGAGGCCTGGAGTGCCGTACGCGACCGGTTCGCCCGCGAGCGGATCTCCCGGTTCCCGGTGGCCGAGCGCACTCGCGGCATCACCACCTTCTCCGGCCTCGCCGCCGACGTCGCCAAGCGCCGTCCCACCATCAAACGCGCCACCGGCGCCGCCGCCCCTTAACTCCGCGCACGCCACAACTCTCCGCCGGAGTACGGGCGGCGGAAATTGGCGCCAGGATCACCTGCGCTGGATCGAGCCGATGTCGGCTCGGACTGGAACAATGGGGGCAGGCGAGGGGAGGCGACGGTGGCCGAGTACGACATGGTGTGGCACGACGACGAGTGGTTCGACTCGGGGTGGTTCCGGCTGCTGCCCACCCAGGGCGACCAGCTGCGGATGATCGCGCTGAACGCCGGCCGCCGCGACCTGACCGGCTCGCTGGACTACCTCGTGCTCACCCTTGACCAGGGCACTTTCGACCGGCGGACCGGTGGGATGGACGCCGAGGTGACCTGGGGCGAGCCCTATGAGGCCAGACCGGGCCACATCGTCGGGGCCACCGCCAAGGAGCGCGCCTGGCGCCGGGACGTCTGCATCGCCGCCCTGGAGACCAGCGGATACCCGGTCCCGGTCACGGTGCGAGACCTCGCCGACACCATGGAGATGCTCGGCCTGCTGACGGTGACCAACCGCGGCAAACCGTCCGAGAAATGGCGTACGGAGAAGTTCCTGCCGCATCCCGACGAAGTCCTCACGCTGTCCGACGACTGGCTCCAGGACGACGCGAAGACCCGCTGGGCCCTCGCCCTCGCCGACGTGACCTCCGCCTTCTGGGAGCTACAGGACCGCCGGCGCAGCGCCGCCCACCAGCCGTGGCGGACGAGCATCAGCAAGATCGCGAAGTCGACCGAGCACGACCCCGAGTCAGTCCGGCAGATGCTCGGGCTGGTTTGCCGCGGCGACTACTACGGCGACGTGGAGCATTGGGGCGTCGAGATCAGTACGGTCGGCCATGAGGGGCCGTTCGACGCCGATCCCGAGCGGATTCTCCGGTCCAAGACGATCTACTTTCGGTTCATCACCCCGCCGGGCCTGCAGGCCGCGCTCGACGACATCGACCGCATCTTCGGCCCCGGCCGTTCCAAGAAGGAAAACTAGCGGGGGCGACCACCTCGGCCACCCCGCCAGTGCGGCTATGAGGCGAGTACGACCAGGCCTGGCTCGGCGGACGACGACAGCAACTCGTGCCGCGGGAGCACTCGTACGGTGTAGCCGAAAGCGCCGGCTCGCTGCAGCGGCACGTCACCGTCGAAGATGGTGAACTCGTCGCCATCGCCGGTGTGGCTCATCTCCACACAGGTCACGTCGTGCAGTTCCTCAGTCGCATCGACCCGGCCGTAGCAGGCCTGCACGGTCACGTCCGACGGCGACAACGGCCCGAGCACCACCTCGGCACGCAGGTGCATGCTCGCGCCCAGCTGCGGGGTGTCGCCGGTGCCACTGGCGTCCACGTGCGCGACGCGTACGGAGTCCCAGCCGGCCCGGATTCGGCCGTACCAGCCGGCCAGCTCGCGAGCACCTTCATAAGAAGAAGCAGCGAGCCGTCCGGCCGCCGCACCCGCCGGGGTGTAGAGCTCCTCGACGTAGTCACGCACCATCCGGGTCGCCTGGACCAGCGGGCCGAGCGACTTCAGGGTGTGCCGGACCATGTCGATCCAGCTCTTGGGCACGCCGTCGGCGCCGCGGTCGTAGAAACGCGCCCGTACGTGCTGCTCGACCAGGTCATAGAAGGCGGCGGCCTCCAGGTCGTCGCGGCGGTCCGGGTCGGCGATGCCGTCGGCGGTCGGGATGGCCCACCCGTTGCCGCCGTCGTACATCTCGTCCCACCAGCCGTCCCGGATGGACAGGTTCAGGCCACCGTTGAGCGCCGACTTCATGCCGGACGTGCCGCACGCCTCCAGCGGCCGCAGCGGGTTGTTCAGCCACACATCGCAACCGGCGTAGAGGAACTGCGCCATGCCGATGTCGTAGTCGGGCAGGAAGACGATCCGGTTGCGGACGGCCGGGTCGTCGGCGAACTGCACCATCTGCTGGATCAGGTGCTTGCCACCCTCGTCGGCCGGGTGCGACTTGCCGGCGATGACGATCTGGATCGGCCGCTCGGGGTCGGTCAGCATGGCCCGCAGCCGGGCCGGGTCGCGCAGCATCATGGTCAGCCGCTTGTACGACGGCACCCGGCGGGCGAACCCAATGGTCAGCACGTCCGGGTCGAAGACGTTCTGCACCCAGCCGAGCTCGGCCTCGGTGTGTCCGCGGTGCACCATCGAGTGGTGCACCCGGCGACGGACCTCGTCGACGAGGCGGCCGCGCAGCTCCCGGCGGATCGCCCAGAGCCGGTCCGCCGGCAGCTCACCGACGATCTCCCAGGTGGACTGGGGGCCGACGCCGAGCAGTTCGGTGATCTCACGGGCCACCCACGACGGCGCGTGTACGCCGTTGGTAACCGAGCTGATCGGTACGTCCACCGAGCCGAAACCGGGCCACAGTGCGGAGAACATCTCCCGGCTGACGTGCCCGTGGAGTTTGGAAACGCCGTTCGCGCGCTGGCCGAGCCGCAGCCCCATGTGCGCCATGTTGAACACACCCGGGTCGTCCTCGGCGCCCAGCGCCAGGATCCGGTCCACTGGTACGCCCGGCGACGCGTTGTCGCCGCCGAAGGTGTGCTCGATGAGCGTACGCGGGAAGCGGTCGATGCCGGCTGGTACGGGCGTGTGTGTGGTGAACACCGTGCCGGCGCGTACGGCCTGCAGGGCGTCGTCGAAGGACAGGCCGGCACCGGCGACCAGCTCGCGGATCCGCTCCAGGCCCTGGAAGCCGGCGTGGCCCTCGTTGGTGTGGTAAACCTCCGGCTCGACCGCGCCGGTCAGGTGGCAATAGGCGCGTACGGCCCGTACACCACCGATGCCCAGCAGCAGCTCCTGCCGCAGCCGGTGCTCCGCGCCGCCGCCGTACAAGCGGTCGGTGATGGCCCGGATGGACGGGTCGTTGGACTCGATGTCGGCGTCCATAAGGAGCAGGGGCACGCGGCCGACCTGGGCCTGCCAGATCTGCGCGCCGAGGGTCTGCCCGTCCGGCAGCCCGACCGAGATCTCCAACGGCGTGCCGTCGGGGTTGCGCAGCAGCGCCAGCGGCAGGCCGTTGGGGTCCAGCGACGGGTAGTGCTCCTCCTGCCAGCCGTCCGGTGACAGGGACTGGGTGAAGTAGCCCGCGTGATAGAGCAGACCCACCCCGAGGATCGGTACGCCCAGGTCACTGGCCGCCTTCAGGTGGTCACCGGCGAGGATCCCGAGGCCACCGGAATACTGCGGCAGCACCTCGGTGATGCCGAATTCCGGCGAGAAGTAGGCGATCGAGCCGGGCACCCCGGCCATCGACTGATACCAGCGCGGCTCGCTGAGGTAGCCCTGTAAGTCGGCGTGGACGGCGTTCAGCTGCGCGATGAAGGCGCCGTCGCGGGCGAGCGCGTCCAGCCGCTCGGCGCTGACCTCCCCGAGCAGCCGGACCGGGTCCCCGGCCACCGTCTGCCACAGCTGCGGGTCGACGGCGGCGAACAGGTCGGTCGTCTCGGTGTGCCACGCCCAGCGCAGGTTCATCACCAGCTCGGAGAGCGGCGCGAGCGGCGCTGGCAGGGCGGCACGGACAGTGAATCGGCGAAGTGCTTTCACCTGGGCGAAGATACCGAGAGCTGCCACTGCACCGATCAGGGACCGCCCACCTGTCCAAAATGTCGGTACGGGATCATCCCGTCCGGTTCGGCGATCTGGCCGGCGCGACCGCACGTCGTGCGACCGTACGACGGCGGGGTTAGGATCGAAGATGTTCTTGATCGACCAAGAAATCCGGTGTCGAGGCGGCCCGCCAAGCACAGGTCGAACAGGCGGTGTTGCCTTCAAGCCGATAAAGACATACGGCTACGGTGACGGGCGATGACCGGACGAATTCCCATAGAAGACATCACTCCCGCCGTCGCGTGTGGGCGCTATCCCTCGCGCGCCGTGATCGGTGAGTACGTGCCCATCGGCGCCACCGTCTACCGCGAGGGCCACGACCTCGTCGGTGCCAACGTGGTCTGGAAAGGCCCGGACAACCGTCGGCGCCGGTTCCTGCGGATGGAGCCTGGCCCGGCTTGGACCTCCCGGTGGTACGCGGAGGTGGTGCCGGACTCCCCCGGCCGCTGGACCTTCGCGATCGAGGCGTGGTCCGACCCGTACGCGACCTGGCGGCACAACGTCGAGGTCAAGATCGAGGCCGGCCAGGGCGCCATCGAGCTGGCCAACGACCTCGCCGACGGCGTCTCGCTCATGCAGCGCGCGTCGCAGAGCATCATCCGGATCGGCGGTGACGCGGCCCGGGACCACCGTGGCTCGCTCGCCGAGGCGGCCCGGGCGCTCGGCGACGCCTCGCTGCCGCTGGAACAGCGGGTGAAGCAGGCCCTGGACCTCGCGCCGCTGCTGCACGAGATCCCGCTGCGGGAGCTGATCACTCGCTCCCCCACACACGTCATGTGGGTGGATCGACCACGCGCGCTCTACGGCTCCTGGTACGAGTTCTTCCCGCGCTCTGAAGGCGCGGTGGTGCCCGACCCGACGCATCCGGAGTCCATCCAGACTCCCGTGCACGGGACCTTTCGGACGGCCGCCGAACGGTTGCCGGCGGTCGCCGACATGGGCTTCGACGTCGTCTACCTGCCGCCGATCCACCCGATTGGCGAGGTGAACCGCAAGGGCCCGAACAACACCCTGCACGCCGGCCCGGACGACTTCGGCTCGCCGTGGGCGATCGGCTCGGCCGAGGGCGGCCACGACGCGATCCACCCGCGGCTGGGCACGTTCGAGGACTTCGACCACTTCGTCGCTCGTACCCACGAGCTCGGCATGGAGGTCGCGCTCGACCTCGCGCTGCAGTGCGCGCCGGACCACCCGTGGGTCAGCCAGCACCCGGAGTGGTTCACCACGCTCGCCGACGGCACCATCGCGTACGCCGAGAATCCGCCGAAGAAATACCAGGACATCTATCCGCTCAACTTCGACAACGACGCCGACGGCATCGCGGTCGCAGTGCTCGACGTGGTCCGCAAGTGGATCTCGCACGGGGTGAAGATCTTCCGGGTCGACAACCCGCACACCAAGCCGGTGAATTTCTGGAACTGGCTGATCTCCGAGGTGAAGAACACCGACCCGGACGTGCTTTTCCTGGCCGAGGCATTCACCAAGTCGGCGATGATGCACGGCCTCGCGAAAATCGGCTTCACCCAGTCGTACACGTATTTCACCTGGCGGACCACCAAGCAGGAGCTGACCGAGTACGGCACCGAGCTGATCGAGTCGGCGCACTACATGCGGCCGAACTTCTTCGTCAACACGCCGGATATCTTGCACGATTCACTGCAATATGGCGGCCCGCCAATGTTTAAGATCCGAGCGGTGTTGGCCAGTACGCTGGCGCCGTCGTGGGGCGTCTACTCCGGTTACGAGCTCTATGAGCATGTCGCCGTGCGGCCCGGCAGCGAGGAATATCTGGACAGCGAGAAATACCAGTTGCGGCCCCGTGACTGGGAAAGAGCGGCCGCCGAGCATCGTACGCTCGCGCCGTACTTGAAGATGCTGAACGAGTTTCGCCGCGAACACCCCGCATTGCACTGGTTGCGGAACCTGCGTTTCCACGACATGGACAACGATGCGATGATGTGTTGGTCCAAAGTGGACCGTGAGAGCGGCGACACGATTTTGGTGATCTGCTCACTCGATCCCCTCAATGTCCAGTGGGGCAACACCGCGCTGGACATGCCCGAACTCGGCCTCGACTGGAATGACCGCTTCCGGGTCGTGGACCGGGTCACCGGGGCGGAATACGACTGGGGACAGTTCAACCCGGTCAAGCTCGATCCGCATGAGCAACCCGCTCATCTTTTCACCTTGCACAAGTACTGAAGTCTCCCCGCCCAGCCCCTATTCCAGAGGTAATGATGAGCTCCAGCCAAGGCGCGGTTGCCGTTTCCGAGGCGTTGGCACCCGCCGGCGTCCTCGAGACCCGGCCGGCGCAGGTTCCCCAGTCCACGCACCCAGACCACGTCGAGCACACTGGGGACGCTCAGCTGCCGGACGGCACCCTGGTCGAACCGCAGGCCGACGACTTCGCGCACGCGAGGCCGGCCCGCAAGGACGACCAGTGGTATAAAAGCGCGGTTTTCTACGAGGTGTTGGTACGCGCCTTCCGGGACTCCAACGGCGACGGCACCGGCGACTTACGCGGGCTCACCGAGCAGCTGGACTACCTCTCGTGGCTCGGCGTGGACTGCCTGTGGCTGCCGCCGTTCTACGCCTCACCGCTGCGCGACGGCGGCTATGACATCAGCGACTTCCGTTCCGTACTCCCGGAATTCGGCACCGTTGACGATTTCGTCCGGCTGCTCGACGCGGCCCACAAACGTGGCATCCGGGTGATCACCGACCTGGTCATGAACCACACCTCGGACCAGCACCCGTGGTTCCAGGAGTCCCGGCGCGACCCGGAAGGTCCGTACGGCGACTACTACATGTGGAACGACGACGACCAGAAATACCCGGAAGCCCGGATCATCTTCGTGGACACCGAAACCTCGAACTGGACGTACGATCCGGTCCGCGGCCAGTTCTACTGGCACCGGTTCTTCAGCCACCAGCCCGATCTGAACTACGACAACCCGGACGTCTGCGACGCGATGATCGACGTCCTGCGGTTCTGGCTGGACATCGGCATCGACGGTTTCCGGCTCGACGCGGTGCCGTATCTGTACGCCCGCGAAGGCACCAACTGCGAGAACCTGCCCGAGACGCACACTTTCCTCAAGCGCTGCCGCAAAGTTGTCGAGGACGAGTATCCGGACCGGGTGCTGCTGGCCGAGGCGAACCAGTGGCCGGCGGACGTCGTCGAATACTTCGGTGAGACCAGCGTCGGCGGCGACGAGTGCCACATGGCGTTCCATTTCCCTCTGATGCCACGGATTTTCATGGCCGTACGCCGGGAGAGCCGGTTCCCGATCGCGGAGATCCTGGCCCAGACTCCGGACATCCCGGCCGGCTGCCAGTGGGGCATCTTCCTGCGCAACCACGACGAGCTCACGCTCGAGATGGTCAGCGACGAGGAACGCGACTACATGTACGCCGAGTACGCCAGCGACCCGCGGATGCGGGCCAACGTGGGCATCCGGCGCCGGCTCGCGCCGCTGCTGAACAACGACCGCAACCAGATGGAGCTGTTCACCGCGCTGCTGCTTTCGCTGCCGGGCTCGCCGATTCTGTACTACGGTGACGAGATCGGGATGGGAGACAACATCTGGCTGGGCGACCGGGACGCAGTCCGTACGCCCATGCAGTGGAGCCCGGACCGCAACGCCGGCTTCTCCACCGCCGACCCGGGCCGGCTCTATCTGCCGCCGCTGATGGACACGCTTTACGGCTACCAGTCGATCAACGTCGAGTCCCAGTCCAACGACACGTCGTCGCTGCTGCACTGGACCCGCCGAATGATCGAGGTCCGCAAGCAACACCCCGCTTTCGGGCTCGGCACCTTCGCCGACCTCGGCTCGTCGAACCCGGCTGTTCTCGCGTACGTGCGGGAAACCGACGAAGACCACGACGGGCCGCAGGACCGGGTGGTGTGCGTCAGCAACCTGTCCCGTTTTCCGCAACCGGTGCAGTTGGACCTTTCCGCGTACGCCGGCGAGGCGTTGCGGGAGCTCACCGGTGGCGCCCTGTTCCCGCGGATCGGCGACCTGCCGTATCTGCTGACCCTGCCGGGCCACGGTTTCTACTGGTTCCAGATCGTGCCGGCCGAGGACGAACTGTGACTTCCCCCGAACCAGCGAAGAAATCGCCAGCCACCCCGAGCGCGAGCTCGGCCCGGCTGGTCGACGACCTGGGCGCGCAACTGGTCGGCCCACTGGCCGACTGGCTGCCAGCCCAGCGCTGGTTCGGCAGCAAGGGCCAGGAAATCGCGGGCGTACGGCCCATTCGGACGTACACCCTGCAGGACGGCGAGCCGCAGCTGGAACACCTGCTGGTGGCCGTCGACCAGGCCGATGGCGAGCACCTCTACCAGTTGTTGGTGGGGGTGCGCCGGAGCCTGCCGGAATACCTGGAACACGGCAGGATCGGGACCGTGCAAGGACCGCACGGCAAGGCGGTCGCGTACGACGCGGTGCTCGACCCGGACCTGGCCGGTCGGCTGGTCGAGCTGATCGCCGCTGGCGCGCACACCGACGAGCTGACTTTCGCGGCGGAGCCTGGGGTTGAGCTGGAAACCGGGCTGTCCAGCCGGCCGGTGACCACCGAGCAAAGCAACACCTCGCTGATTTTCGGCAACCTCTACATTCTGAAGCTGTTCCGGCGAATCAGCCCCGGACTGTCCGCCGACGTCGAACTGCACCGGGCGCTGCGGGACGTGGGCAGCACCCACATCGCGAACCCGCTGGGCAGCATTTCCGGTGACCTGGACGGAAAACCGGTCACGTACGGGATGCTGCAGGACTTCCTGGACAACACCGCGGACGGCTGGGCGATGGCCGAGGGCAGCGTTCGCGACCTGATTGGCGAGGCCGATTTGCACGCCAGCGAGGTCGGCGGCGACTTCGCGTCAGAGGCGTATCGGCTCGGCGAGGCGGTCGCGAACGTGCACCACGATTTGGCTCTGTCGTTGGGAACCGCACAGCTGGACCGGGCCGGCCTGGAGCGTACGGTCGCCACCATGCATCGGCGGCTGGACAAGATGGTCGCCACCATCGCCGAGCTCGCGGACTACGCCGGGCCGCTGCATTCCGCGTACGACGCGCTGCTCACGGTGGGCTATCCCATTGCGGTGCAACGCATTCACGGCGACCTGCACCTGGGCCAGGTGTTGCGAACGCTGAACGGCTGGGTCCTGATCGACTTCGAGGGCGAGCCGGCCCGGCCGCTGCCCGAACGCAGCGCGTACATGTCGCCGCTGCAGGACGTGGCCGGCATGTTGCGTTCTTTTGACTACGCGGCAAGGCATTTGCTGGTCGGCCTGGCGCCGGACCCGCAACTGGACTACCGCGCGAACGAATGGGCCGAGCGCAACCGCGGCGCTTTTTGCGACGGATATGCGAGTGTGGGCCTGGATCCGCGTGAGCAGCCGGCGCTGCTTCGGGCGCTGGAGCTGGACAAGGCCGTTTACGAGGTCGCGTACGAACACAACAACCGGCCGACCTGGCTGCCGATCCCGCTCGGGTCGGTGGCCCGGCTGGCCAGCGACGGAGCGGACTCGCAGCGATGAGCGACGCGGATCTAGAGGCGAAAACAGCAGAGACTGGGCCGATCCCGGACCGGGTGGAGCTGGACCGGTTGATCGGCGGCGCACACCACGACCCGCATGCGGTGCTGGGCGCGCACCCCCTGGAGAACGGCCGGACCGTGGTACGGGCTTTGCGGCCGTACGCGGAACAAGTCGTGCTGGTCGCGGCCGGATCGCGGGTGCCGATGCATCGGGTGCACGGTGGCGGGATTTTCCAGACCACAGTGGACGGTGCGCTCGGCGACTACCGGCTGTCGGTCAGCACGGCCGACGAGGTTTATATCGAGGACGACCCGTACCGCTGGCTGCCCACCCTCGGCGAGCTCGACCTGCACCTGATCGGTGAGGGTCGGCACGAAAAACTGTGGACCGTGCTCGGCGCCCATGTGCGGACGTACGAAACCGCCTCCGGGCCGGTCACCGGCACGTCTTTCGCGGTGTGGGCGCCCAACGCGCAGGGCGTCCGGATAACCGGCGACTTCTCTTTCTGGGACGGCAAAGCGCTGCCCATGCGAGTGCTCGGCTCCTCCGGAGTCTGGGAGCTTTTCCTGCCCGCGGTGCGAGCTGGCGCGCTGTACAAATACCAGATTCTGGGCCGTGACGGTGTCTGGCGGGAAAAAGCCGACCCGCTCGCCTTCGCCACCGAGATCCCACCCAGCACCGCGTCCAAGGTCAATGAGTCGGACTATGTGTGGACCGACGCCGACTGGGTCGCCAAACGCGCCGAGACGGCCTGGCACGCCAGCCCGATGAGCATCTACGAAGTGCATCTCGGATCTTGGCGACAGGGCCTCAGTTATCGCGAGCTGGCCACCGAACTTGTCTCGTACGTCACCGAAACCGGCTTCACGCACGTGGAGCTCCTGCCGGTCGCCGAGCATCCTTTCGGCGGCTCGTGGGGATATCAGGTTTCCTCGTACTATGCGCCGACCTCGCGTTTCGGCTCGCCCGACGACTTTCGCTATCTCGTCGACCAACTGCACGAGGCCGGCATCGGCGTGATCGTGGACTGGGTGCCCGCGCACTTTCCCAAGGACGAGTGGTCGCTGGCCCGCTTCGATGGCACGGCGTTGTACGAGCATGCCGACCCGCGGCGCGGCGAACAGCCGGACTGGGGCACGTACGTCTTCGACGTCGGCCGGCACGAGGTGCGCAACTTCCTGGTCGCCAACGCGCTTTACTGGATGAGTGAGTTCCACATCGACGGCCTCCGAGTCGACGCGGTGGCCTCGATGCTCTACCTGGACTACTCCCGGCAGGACGGCGAGTGGGTGCCGAACAAATACGGCGGCCGGGAGAACCTGGAATCCGTGGAATTCCTCAAGGAAGTCAATGCGACTCTTTACCGCGAGCATCCCGGTGCGGTGATGATCGCGGAGGAATCCACCGCCTGGCCGGGCGTCACCCGGCCCACCCACCTCGGCGGCCTCGGATTCGGCTTCAAATGGAACATGGGCTGGATGCACGACACCCTGTCGTATTTGTCGCACGAACCGGTGTACAGGCAGTATCACCATCACGAGATGACCTTCTCGATGATGTACGCGTACAGCGAGAACTTCGTGCTGCCGATCAGCCACGACGAGGTCGTGCACGGAAAAGGTTCACTGCTGCGGAAAATGCCCGGCGACCGCTGGCAGCAACTGGCGAACGTGCGGGCGCTGCTCGCGTACATGTGGGCGCATCCCGGCAAACAGCTGCTCTTCATGGGCAGCGAGTTCGCTCAGGAATCGGAATGGGCCGAAGGCCGGTCGCTGGACTGGTGGCTGCTGGAGAACGCGGACCACGCCGGCGTCCAGCATCTCGTACGGGATCTCAACGGTGTCTACAAGGAAACCTCCGCGCTGTGGGAGCGAGACACCGACCCCTCCGGTTTTGCCTGGATCGACGCGAATGACTCGCTCGGCAATGTGCTCTCGTTCGTACGATATGCGGCCGATTCGACGTTGGTGTGCGTGGCGAACTTCGCCGGTGTGCCGCACAATGACTACCGCCTCGGGTTGCCGCTGACCGGCCGCTGGGACGAGGTGCTGAACACCGACGCCGGCCACTACTGCGGTTCCGGGGTGGGAAATCTCGGCGGTGTGCTGGCCCAAGCCGAGCCATGGCACGCGATGCCGGCTTCGGCGGCCGTACAGCTGCCGCCTTTGGGCACCGTCTGGCTGCGCCATCGGCCGGTCGCCGAGGCAGACTGAGAAACATGAGCAGTGGCGACTCGCCCGTGGGACGGACGGGAAGGTTGATCCTGGCCAGCCGTGGCGCCGAGGGAGCCGGTGAAGTGCTCATTAGAATTCGCGGCGGGACAGAGACTTTCATCGCTTGGACCGACGCGCCCTTGCCAAAAGGTGCAAGAGTGTTAGTTGTCGAATCACGGGGCGCCCGGACGGTTCACGTGGTGGAGTGGTCCCCACACGATCCGAGCGTGGTGGATTAGGAGAGATGATGTTCGGCTATCACGTTCCAAGGCCTGACCAGGCGATGCTGATCTCCGGCGCACGCGGCCGGGCCGGCACACCGTTCCGGGTGGTCACCGGGCACGGCACCTTCGCCATGCCAGTTTTTCGTAAAGTTCGCTACCTCACGCTGTCCATGAACGAGGCCGAGGTCGCCGAAAACTGCGTCACGAAACAGGGCATCGCGCTGCAGGTGCGGGCCGTTATCGCCTTCAAAGTCGGAAACGACGACGAAAGCATCGTCAATGCCGCGCAGCGGTTCCTCTCCGACCAGGACCAGATGTCGGTGCTGACGGGCCGGATCTTCTCCGGTCACCTGCGCTCGATCGTCGGCTCGATGACCGTCGAGGAAATCGTCACCGAGCGGCAGAAACTCGCCACCGAGGTGCTGGACGGCTCCAAGGCGGAAATGGCGAAGATCGGTCTTTCGGTCGACTCACTGCAGATTCAGTCGATCGACGACATGAAGCTGGGATACATCGCCGCGATGGCGGCACCGCACAACGCGGCGATCCAGCAGCGGGCAAAGGTCGCGCAAGCGCAGGCCAACCAGCTCTCCGTCGAGGCCGAGCAGCAGGCGCAGCGCAACCAGGCCGAATACTCGCGGCAGACCGCGGTCGTCCAGGCGCAGTACAAGGCCGAGGTGGACAAGGCACAGGCCGAGTCGGCCCAGGCCGGCCCGTTGGCGCAGGCACAGGCACAGCGCCAGGTCCTGCAGGCACAGACCGAGTTGGCCCAGCGCGCCGCCGAGCTGCGCCAGCAACAGCTCATTTCCGAGGTCGTCAAACCGGCTGAGGCCGAAGCCGAACGGGTCCGCATTCTGGCTCAGGCGGACGCCGAGCGCATCCGCATCCAGGCCGAGGCGGCGGCCTCGCACAACCGGGTCGCGCTGGACCGGATGCTCATTGATCAGCTTCCCCTGCTCGTACGGGAGGCCGCTCAGGGCCTTTCCGGCGCCAACGTGAACATCCTCAACGGCGCCGACGGCCTCGGTGAAATCGCCGCCGGCCTGGTGGGTCAGGGTCTGGCGATCCTGGACTCGGTGAAGAAAGGCCTGCCGTCGTCGAATGCCGCTCCGGAGGCGTCCTCGTCTTCGGACGCGACCCCGCGCGGCCTGGAAGCCGTGCCAGCCGCCAAGAAACAGCAGTAGTTTCTTCCAGGAGGGCCCGGCGCCGGTGGCGCCGGGTCTTTCTTTTTTGCCTCAAGCCGCGAGGCAGCGCAGGTTTCGCTCGGTCAGCGCGAGATCTGGGTGCTCTGGACCCAGGATTTTCCGCTTGATCCTGATGGCTTTCTGGTAATACCGCCGAGCCTGCTCGGGACGACCCTGTGCTGCTTTGAGTACGCCGAGATCGTTGAATGTCACGGCCAGCTCGTAGTTGTCCGCGTCGTACACGCGCTGGAAGGTGGCCAATGCCCGCAGGTAAAGCCGCTCAGCTTCGTCGTACTTTTTCTGTCCCGCCAACAACGACGCCAATGCGGCCTGGTCAGCGGCCACGATCGGATGGTCCAGACCAAGCAGTTTGGCGCGAATCCTGACCGACCTGCGGGCCGCCGGCTCGCCGGCCGCGTACCGGCCGCGAGAATGCTCCAAGCCACCGAGGTTGTGCCAGAGCGACGCGGCGGCCAAGCTGTCCGGCTCCGCCATTTCCAGTGCCTGCCAATAAACAGTCTCGGCTTCGTCGAAACGTTTGGCGTATTTGTAGACGACACCTAAACCGCACAGTAGGGTGACCCGGTCCTGGCTCATCTCGACTTGCGAAAGGGCCGACTGGTAAAGCGCCGCCGCCGAGTCCAGTCGGTTGCCAATTCTTTCCATCACGGCCAGCCTGGCCAGCGCGTGAACCCGCAGCCGCGTATCACACGTGGTGCCGAGCGATTCAGTGATCGCAGCAGCCCGTTGAGCGTACGACTCTGCGTCGTCATATCGCGACAGCTGTTCGCAGATAGCGCTCAACCCGATGCACATATGGGCAACCTCGGCGTGTTCCGCGCCACGTACATTTTCCCATGCCGCTAGCGCGGCCTTGGCCGGCGCGAAAGCTAGCGCCGGCCGCCCCTGCACGTAAAACTCCCGAGCCCGCGCGTTTGCCTCTTTCGCCGCACCCAACTCGTCATTCGTGATCATGGCGGGTTTTATCGCCCGGAGCTTTTCGCCACACCAGCCTGGCTGTGATTGTTCGGCTCCTGCCGCAGCAACCATTCCCACTCGATGGCCGCGGGAACCTCAGCCTGGCTGTGATTGACATCGGGATTGGTGAGAATCCACGCCCAGTCGCTGACAGCGGTGTCGGCCTGATTGTGGTTATGCGGCTCGGTCATGGCCCACCAAATGTCGGCCACGTCACATTGTTTAGCGGTTGTAGTCATCTGCTCGCTCTCCTTGCCATTGTTTCCGAATCAACCATGACTCGAGAACGGCCCGAGAGCATCCGTAGTAATACCTAGATCAAAACCAGCCCGCCTTCGCTCGACCACACCCGTACATATCGCCGGCGCCCACCTGGCCGCCACCGTCCAAGCGGCCGTCGAAACCGTCGACGCCGGACCGCGTTGACATTTGTCAACAGGTAGACCGAAAGCCTACTGACGGCAAGGCGCGATGCATGATGGGGACATGCGGATCCTGATGGCGACCACGTCCGGCAGCGGGCATTTCCAGCCGATGCTGCCCTTCGGGGCGGCGTTCCGGCGAGCCGGGCACGAGGTGCTGGTGGCCGCGCCGCGGTCGTTCGCCGGCCAGGTCGAGCGGGCCGGCTACCCGTACTGGCCGTGTGACGACATCGCCGACGAGGACTTGGCGGTGGTGCACGCCAAGATCAAGAACGCGCCGCCCGGCGAGGGCAACCTGCTGACTGTTGGCATCGGCGCCGACCTCGCGCCGCGGGCCATCCTGCCCCGGATGCTCGCCGCCGTCGACCAGTGGCGGCCTGACCTGGTCTTTCGCGAAGTCGCCGAGCTCGGCTCGGCGCTGGCCGCCGAGCTGCGCGGGGTGCCCCAACTGCAGGTGCTGGTCGGGTTGGAGAAGTTCAGCAGGATCACCATTCCGGTCGGCGCACCGCTGCTCGCGCGCGTACGAGAGTCCGTCGGGCTGCCGCCGGATGAGGCCGGCGACCGCCTCCGCTCACTGCGGTCGGTGAGCCTGTTGCCGCCGTCCTTCGAGGAGTCGCCGGCCCCATCCATCCATCGCTTCCGTGACGACGTCTTCTCCCCGGCCGGTGCCTCTCCGAGCGACGAACCGTTGGTCTACGTGACCTTCGGTACGGTCGCCGGCGCGATTCCCTTTGCGGAGAGGGCGTTCCGCGCGACCGTCGACGCCCTCGCCGACCTCCCCGTCCGCGTCCTCGCCACCGGCGCCGACGCGGCCGACTTCACGGACCTACCGGCCAACGTACGTGTCGAGAAATGGGTCCCCCAAGACGACATTCTCCGAGCGGCCGCCGTGATGGTGTGCCACGGCGGGATGGGTACGGTCCTGGGCGCGCTGCGAGCCGGCGTCCCGCTGGTCGTCGTCCCCCAGTTCGCCGACCACCCCGACAACGCTGCCCGCGTCGAGGCTCTTGGCGCAGGCCTGCGGGTAGGCGTCGACGGCAGCACCGCCCCAGCCGATCCCGACGCCGTACGAGCGGCTGTGGTGCGAGTGCTCGCCGACCCGTCTTTTCGTTCAGCAGCCCAGGTGGTGGCCCGCGAGATCGCTTCGCTTCCGCCAGCGGACGAGGTGGTCGGTAGCTACCTAACTGGCGGGGATCGTCCCCGTCGATTGTTGGGTACGTAGGATTCGCCAGCACAGATATAGGCACACGGCCAGCGCCGGGGTTGTCAGCACGGTGGTCGCGATTCCCAGTGCGATCACGTTTTCGCTGACATACAGCGGAATCATTACGCCGGCAGCCAGAGCGAATTTGGTCAGGAAGACCGCGGTGCACCGCTGGTAGCGTCGTCGACGTACGAGGTCGCGCCGCCAGTTGAACCGGCCAAGCTGGTCACCGCGCGCTGTTTCGACGATGAGACCGACGATCGGCAGTTGGATCAGCATGGAAATCAGCACGATAGGGCCAAGGACCAGGTCGGGTAGCATTTCCGGAAGGTAGAAGTCGACGGCGTGTCCGGTGCCGCCGGCCAGGATCGTGGACAGGCCGACGATGGCCAGCGGGATGCCTGCCCGCCACCACTTTTCCGGCTGCCTGATCACCCGGATCAGCGCGATGATGAGTACACACCCCACGGCGATCAGTGCTGACGGCAGCACCTGCCCGGTCCGCAGGTAAACAAGCAGGAACAGTGCGCGGATGGTGACGGCTTCAGCGATAGTGCGCCAGCCGCCGACAGTGTCGAGCAGGGACAGCGACTTGCGGGTCAGGAAACTCATTCCAGTCATTCATGCCACCGGCTATGGGATGCGCTCCGGTGTTGCGCTGCCGACACTGGTTTCACGGCGTGGTTGTCGCTACGCATGTCGTGCTCGACGGCGCCGATCGCGGCCACCAGGTCTTCTTGTCCTCTGGCGGTCCTGGCGAGCGCGTCGCGGAGGCGGTACGCGTCGCGCATCGCCAGGTTGCCACCGAAACCGGGGGCCGCGTGGATGGCGTCACCGATGACCGTCACCGGACCCGCCGGCCACGCCGGTGTGGGAGGGATCATTCCGATCCGGAGCGCGACCGTCGCATGCGGCCAGGCGCCGTCGATGACGTCCAGCAGCGGCGCGGGAAGCCCCCTTGCCAGGCTCCGGGCTCGATGCCACACAGAGTGCGGCGAGTCGGCGGAGCCCAGCTGATCGGGTGTAACGGGCATCGCCCACATCACGTAGTCCTCGGCGCCGGTCACGGCGGCGGCGTGCAGGTCAGGCAGCCACCGGTCCCGCGCGGTCACTGGCGGCTCGGTGAACCGCAGAACACCCAGGACCACGATCCTGCCGCGCACCTGCGCACTGGTGGCGTTGTCACCAATCCGCGTGAGAAGTACGGTGTCGGCCACGGTCGCCAAGGGTGCCGCACCCATCAGCATGCGCTTACCCGTATCGATTACCCGCACCTGCGGGAGGAGCTGGCGGCGGACCGCCGATCCAACACCATCGGCACCGATCAGGGCGTCCGCGGTGTCCACGCTTCCATCGCCGAAGTACACCCGAACAGTGCCATTGGCACGAGTTTCGAATCGGGTGAACGGTGCGCCGAACCGTACGGCGTCCTCCAGCCCATGCAACAAGACCGCGCGTAGCAGCGGCCGGTCCACCTGCCGGCCGGCGCGCACCCCACCAGCTCCGCCGTTCAGTGGCTCGCTGCGTACGACGGTCAGTTCGCCGGCCACCTCGGACAACACCTGGGTCCGGTCCCGCTGTCGGCCCATCGCGGCTTGCGCCATCTTCAGGTGCGCCGGAGGAAGACATGCACTCAGTGCTGTCATCCCGCGATCATCCAGATGCAGGCTGACACCCTGCCGGCGCCGCTGCGGCCCGTCGCGTTCGTACACCCGGACCTCGATTCCCTCCCGACGGAGTCCCTGGGCCAGCGTCAAGCCACCGACGCCCGCCCCTACCACGATCACTTTCATGTACGGCCTCGTTTCTTCACCAGTTGGTGAAGTTCACGCTAGCGCGGCCGCGGTCAAAACACCACCGAATGATGAAGAAAGGCGGGTAGACTCCGACCGATGACAGACGACCTACCCGCGACGCGACCTGGACGCTGGCGCTCCGGTGCGCAGAGCAGGCAGCGAGTTCTCGACGCCGCTCGCACCCTGTTCGCCGCGCGCGGATACAGCGGCACCACCGTGCGCGCGGTCGCCGCCAACGCTGGCGTGGACCCGGCGATGGTGTATTACTTCTTCGGCACCAAACAGGGCCTTTTCAGCGCCGCGCTTGAGATGTCTCCGCAGGTCGCGCCGGCGCTACACGCGGTCTTCGCCGGCAGCTTGGACAGCATGGGGGTACGGATCATTCGGACCCTCTTGGAAGCCATGGACGCGTCCGACCACGTGCCGTTGGCGATCCTGACGCGGACGGCTCCGCATCATGACGAGTCCGAGGTATTGCTGCGCGAATTCATCGACCGGGAACTTACCGACCGATTGATGGCGATGCTCGACGCTCCAGATGCGGCGATGCGGGTCGGGACTGTCAATGCCTTCATCCTGGGCGTCGCCGTGGCGCGCTACGTCGTACGCATGGAGCCCGTTGCCAGCGCGTCCGTCGACGAACTGGTCGCGAGGATCGGACCGACCTTGCAGCAATGCCTCACCGGGCCGACTGCCTAGTGCGGACCGGAGGCCTAAGCTCGCGCCTCGGCAGCCACTTCAGACTCATGAGTCGCGGGCTCGTATCGCAGCAATACTCGCTGTCGAGCAGCCGCCGCACGGCCGGACCGGGGTCGGGCCAGGACGAGTTGGGCGGTCAACGACAACAGCGTCAGGCCGGCGATGAATCCAGCCATCGGGATCGCCGTAGAGCTGCCACCCAAGCCCATAAGAGCGGTCACAGCGCCACCGAGCACGAACTGGCTGGCGCCCATCAGAGCGGCGCCGGTGCCGGCGGATTTCGGGTAGTCGTTCAGGGCCATCGCCATCCCGTTGGGCATCACCAGGCCGATGCTCGCGACCATCACGAACAGCGGCACCGCGATCCACCACACGCTGCTGGGACGAGTGGTGGCGATGCCGAGCAGCACCGCGCCGGAGAGGGTGGCGATGACCACGCCGACGATCAGCAGCCGGCGGGGTGCGAAGTAGCTGACCAGCCGGCCGTTGACCTGGGTCATCGCGACCATTCCGAGCGCGTTGATGCCAGCCGCGACGCCGTACGCCTGCGGGGTCAGGTGGTAAATGCCCTGGTAGACGAAGGACGCGGCGGCTATGTAGCCGAAGACAGCGCCGAACATCAGGCCGTTGGTCAGCGCGTAGCCGACGTAGATGCGGTCGGTGATCAGCACCCGGTAGCTGCGCAGGGCCGTACGAACGCCGCCGGTCGTCCGGCGGTCCGCGGGCAGGGTCTCCGGAATCGCGAAATACGCGGTGGCCAACAGCCCCAACGCGACCACGGCCAGGAACCAGAACACGCCGCGCCAGTCGACCAGCCTCAGCAACTGGCCGCCGATCATCGGCGCGAGGATCGGGCCGAGGCCGGTCACCAGCATCATGGTGGACAGCAGCCGGGCCGCGGCGGCCCCGGCGGCCAGGTCGCGGACCATGCCCATCGCGACCGCGACGCCGAACGCGCCGGCCACACCCTGCAGGAACCGGGCGCCGATCAGGATCTCGATGCTCGGCGAGACGGCCAACAGCACCGACATCGCCAGGTAGATGGTGAGCCCGATCAGCATCGGCCGGCGCCGTCCGATCGCGTCCGAGAGCGGGCCGGAAATCGGCTGACCGAGCGCCAGCCCGACCAGGAATCCGGTCAGCGTCAGCTGCACCGACGCCTCGCTCGCGCCCAGCTCGTGCTGAATGGTCGGGAACGCCGGCAGGTAGAGATCGATGGACAGCGGCCCCAAGATGGTGATCGCCCCCAGCAGCAGCACCAACCCGACGCGTGGTCGGCCGGTCGCCGTGACTGTCGGCTGGGATGTCTTGACGCTGGTCACCGTGGCCGCCCTTTCCAGTGAAAATTTCTCGACAACACCACCGTCGCACGGGGGTACGACAAGAAAGCCCTAGCTAGATCTTTTCTGGTTAATCGACGTGGCGCGACGGAATATTTCACTGGCGAAAAGTGAGCCAGCTAACACTTGTTCCGTCACATCAATACAGACTCCGGTACGCCGGAAAACTCATCGCCCGGCGGCGTACCCCTGCGCACCTCGCGGATTGGCGGCCGCACGCAGGAAACCTCTGCCAGGGAAGTCCGCGTCCCGCGCGACCGCGGACAGCCGGCCCAGCGTCCACGGCCCCTCGACGGTGACCGCGTGACCGCGGCGGCGCAGCTCGGCGATCACCGGCTCGCCGATCCGGTCCTCGACCACCATCTGGCCCGGCTGGGCCAGCCGCGGATAGAACGAGCTCGGGAAGTGCACGCTGTGGAACGCCGGCGCGTCGATGGCCTCCTGGAGGTTCATCCCGCCGTGTACGAGAGAGAGGAAGAGCTGCAGGCTCCATTGGTCCTGCTGGTCGCCGCCGGGCGTACCAAAGGCCAGCCACGGCCGCCCCTCCCGCAGCGCGAAGGACGGCGTCAGGGTCGTACGCGGCCGCGATCCCGGCCGCAGCGTCGATGGGAGGCCTTCCTGGAGCCGGAACATCTGGCCGCGGGTGCCCAGGCAGAAGCCGAGCGCCGGGATCACCGGCGAGCTCTGCAGCCAGCCGCCGCTGGGCGTGGCGGACACCATGTTGCCGAACCGGTCGGCCACATCCAGGTGGCAGGTGTCGCCGCGGACTCGGCCGTCGGATCCCAGGGTGGGCTCCCCCACCCCGTCCGGCATCGGCGCGTCGCTGACACCCTGGCTCGGGTCAGCGGTCAGGTCGGTACGCACCGAGGGCAGCACCGGCTGTCGCCCATCCGGCCGCCCGGGCCGCAGCTCGGTATTCGCCGTTTCACTCACCAAAGCGGCCCTGGTGCGCGAATACGCCTCGGACAGCAGCGCCTTCAGCGGTACGTCAACAAAGTTCGGGTCGCCGTAGAAGGCCTCCCGGTCGGCGAAGGCAAGTTTGGCGCACTCGATCACGGTGTGGACGTAGTCGGCGCTGCGCAGATCCATCGCGGCGAGATCGAAGCTGCGAAGCAATCCCAGCTGCTGCAGGAAAACCGGCCCCTGTCCCCAGGGTCCGGTCTTGCAAACCGTGTAACCGTGGTAATCCAGCGTGACCGGTTCCTCGACGGTCGCCTCCCAGCCGGCCAGATCGTCGCCGGTGAGCAGCCCACCATGCGACTCACCGGAGGTGTCCGGCCACTGAGTTTCCGCGCAGAATCGAGCAATCTCGTCCGCGACGAACCCGCCGTACCAAGCCTGCACAGCGGCGGCCAGCTGGCCGTCCCGGTCGGCGGTGACCGACTCGGCTTGCTCCAGAACTCGTTCGTACGTACGGGCAAGCGTCGGATTGCGCAGCCGGTCGCCTTCAGCTGGCACCGCACCGCCGGGCAGCCAGATCTGCGCGGACGTCGGCCAGTCCGTACGCAACAGCCGCTCGACCACCCCGATCGTGTTCACAATGCCGGCGACGGCGGGGAAACCCTTGTCAGCGTACGAAATCGCCGGCTCCAGCACGTCCCGAAGCGACCATGTGCCGTGCTCACGTAACATTCGCAGCCAGCCACCGAAGGCGCCCGGCACGGTCGCGGCCAGCAGGCCGGTGCCCGGCATGATGTCCAGCCCGAGCGCGGTCATCCGCTCGATCGTCGCGGCGGCCGGCGCCACCCCTTGTCCGCAGATCACCGAAACTCGCCGCGCGGCCTCGCTCCACAGCAGGATCGGCACCTCGCCGCCTGGCCCGTTCAGGTGTGGTTCGACCACCTGCAAGACAAAACCGGCCGCGGCCGCCGCGTCAAAAGCATTTCCGCCGCGTTCGAGCACACTCATGCCCACAGCGGAGGCAAGCCAGTGCGTACTGGCCACCATTCCATGGTCGCCAGTCAGCTCGGGTCGAGTGGTGAACACCGCAAACACTCCTCACGTAGTTTTTCTGTGCGAACCCGTCGGACTATGGAACAAGTCGGCCAATTCTGGTACGTGTAGGAAGTTGAAATCCGACCGACGGGAGCCCACATGGACCGCCGGACCTTCCTCGCTTCGTCCAGCGCCGCAGCCCTGAGTGTGCTGGTGCCGCCGGTGTCCACCGAGGCCGACATGTCGGTCGCGATCGACCCGAAGACGACATGGTGTGTCTGGGAAGGCTGGGGCACTTCGCTGTGCTGGTGGGGCAAGGCGTACGGCACCCGGGACGACCTCGCTGACCTGCTGTTCACCACCAACCAAGTGTCGTACGAGGGCAATCTGTTCCCCGGTTTGGGGCTGACTGTCGTGCGCTACAACGCTGGCGCTTGTACGGCGGCGAAAACCAGCGACGGGTCCACGATGGTGCCGTCGTCCAATATCCCAGCGAGCCGGCAAATGGAGGGTTACTGGCTGGACTGGACGAGTGCGGACCCGAGTTCGGCGAGCTGGAACTGGCTGGCCGATGCCGGCCAGCGGGCGATCATGGGCAAGGCCCGCGACCGTGGCGCGACCACCTTCGAGCTGTTTTCGAATTCGCCGATGTGGTGGATGTGCTACAACCACAATCCGTCCGGCTCCCCGATCGGGATCACCGACAACCTGCAGTCCTGGAACTACCAGCAGCACGCGGTCTATCTCGCCACCGTCGCGAAATACGCGCACGACCACTGGGGCATCGACTTCGCGTCGGTGGAGCCTTTCAACGAGCCGGCCGCGCCTTGGTGGACCGCCTTCGGCACCCAGGAGGGCTGCCATTTCGGCGCCTCCACTCAACAAACCGTGGTCGGAGGCCTCCGCCGAGAGCTGGACAGCCGCGGCCTGACCAGCACGATGGTGGCCGCCTCCGACGAAAACACGTACGACCAGGCCCGCGCCACCTGGGGAGGTTTCAGCAGCCAGGCCAAAGGCAGCGTCGGCCGGGTCAACGTGCACGGCTATCAGCAGGGCGGCGGCCGCCGTGACCTGCTCTACAACGACGTCGTCGTCGCGGCCGGCAAGAAACTCTGGAATTCCGAGTACGGCGAAAACGACGCGACCGGTCTGAGCATGGCCAGCAATATCAACCTGGACATGTATTGGCTGCATCCCAGCGCCTGGGTTTACTGGCAGGTGCTGGACGGCTCGGACTGGGGCCTGCTGGACGCCGACGAAACCGCCGGCACCGTCGGCACGGTGCGCCGCAAGTTCTATGTGCTGGCCCATTACAGCCGGCACATCCGGCCGGGCATGCAGGTGATCCGCAGCGCGGACCCGAACACCGTCGCTGCGTACGATCAGGCCACCCGGAAGCTGGTCCTGGTTACCGCGAACTTGGGCACCGCGCAGTGGGTTTCCTATGACCTGTCCGCTTTCGGGACGGTGGTGGGCGATCTCGGCCAGGTCCGCCGCTGGGTCACCCAGACCGACGGCGGCGACGCGTATCAGGCCTATTCCGACACATCGTTGTCCGGCAAGGGTTTCCGCTGCTGGTTTGGCACAAACACCGTTCAGACGTTCGAAATCGACAACGTTCTGCGCTGAATCGCCGGCGTCAGAGGACATCTGGCACGCTCGTCGCGGTCACCAGGTGGCAGGCGACCAACTGCCCGCTCGTACGAGCGTCCACCAGTTTTGGTTCGTCCTCCCGACAGCGATCCACCGCGACCGGGCAGCGGGTGTGGAATCGGCAGCCCGGCGGCGGCGCGACCGGTGAGGGCACGTCCGAGCCGAGCACCACCCGGCGACGCTGGCGCTGCCGGACCGGGTCGGGCACCGGCGCGGCGGACAACAGCGCCTGCGTGTAAGGATGCTGCGGCTGACCGAAAATCTGCTCCCGCGGGCCGTGTTCCACAATCTGGCCCACATACATCACCGCGATCCGGTCGGCGAGGAACTCGACCACGGACAGGTCATGGGTGATGAAAAGGCAGGAAAATCCCATCTCCGCCTGCAAATCGGTGATCAGGTTCAGCACCGCCGCCCGCACCGACACGTCCAATGCGGACACCGGCTCGTCGGCCACCACCAGCGCCGGCTCCAAGACCAGCGCACGGGCCAGCCCGACCCGTTGCCGCTGACCGCCGGACAGCTCATGTGGATAGCGATGCGCGGTGGTCGCTGGCAAACCCACCCGGTCGAGCATCCGAGTCACCTTCGACGCCAGCTGGGCGCCGGCCGCCAGTCGATGCCGGCGTAGCGGTTCGGCGACGATCTGGCCAACGGTGAACCGCGGGTTCAGCGACGAGAAAGGATCCTGGAAAACGATGTGGATGTCCCGCCGGACCGGTCGCAGCTGGCGTCGGGACAGGTGGGTGATGTCCCGGCCATTCAACGAAATCGTGCCGGCGGTCGGGTCGATGAGCCGGACCAGGCAGCGGCCGACCGTCGACTTTCCGCTGCCTGACTCGCCTACCAGCCCCAGCACCTCGCCGGGCGCGATGTCGAAGGAAATGCCATCCACTGCCCGTACCGACCGACCGCCGCCGACCCGGTAGTGCTTCACCAGATCGCGGACTTCCAGCACCTGCCCGGTCATCGGACCGCCTCCGGATGGAAACACGCCAACTGATGGCTGTATTTGTCCACTGTGGACCGTCCAGTGCCGGCCAGCGCCGGGCGGGCCGCGGCGCAGTCCGGTTCGGCACGCCGACAGCGCGGCGCGAAAGCACAGTCATCCCCATCCCGGCGGGGATCGGGCAGCATGCCGGGAATTTCCACCAATCGGCCACGAGTGCCGTCGCTGATGCGGCTGACCGCCGCTGGTAACGCGCCGAGCAACCCGACGGTGTACGGATGGCGGGGCGCCGCGAACAGTTCGGTGACACCGGCCCGCTCGACCAGTCGGCCGGCGTACATGATCGCCACCTGGTCGGCGACCGCGGCGACCACGCCGAGATCGTGAGTGATGAGCACGATCGCGGTGCCCAACCGGTCCGCCAAATCCCGAAAAATGTCCAGTACGCCGGCCTGGATCGTCACGTCCAGGGCGGTGGTCGGCTCGTCCGCGATCAACACCCGCGGCGAACAGGCCACCGCCATCGCGATCATCACCCGCTGCCGCATGCCGCCGGAAAGCTGATGCGGATATTCCCGGCACCGCCGGGCCGGGTCGGCGATCCCGACCAGTTCCAGCAATTCGACCGTCCGGACGCGAGCCGCCCGGCGGGATAGTTTTTCATGCTGACGGAGCACTTCGTCGATTTGGAAGCCGACAGTGAACGAAGGGTTCAGCGAGGTCATCGGCTCCTGGAACACCATCGACACGTCCTTGCCGCGGACCTGCCGCAGCTCCCGCTCGGAAAGACCGGTCAGCTCCCGGCCATCCAGGCGTACGGACCCGGAAATTCGGGCGTTCGGTGGCAACAGCCGACTCACCGCCATCGCGGTGACCGACTTCCCGCAACCGGATTCCCCGCAGAGCGCCAGAATCTCCCCCGGTCGTACGCTCAAAGACACGTCCTTGACGGCCAGCACGTCGCCATCTTCGGTCGCGAATCGTACGGCCAGCTCGGAAATCTCCAACGCTGTCATCGCGCACCCCGCGGGTCGAGGACGTCTCTGAGCCCGTCGCCGAGCAGGTTGAATCCGAGAGTGGCGAGCGCGATCAGCACGCCCGGCCAGACCGCGAGCCACGGTGCCTGGCTGAGAAACTGCTGCGCGTCGGTAAGCATCACACCCCATGACGGAGTGGGCGGCTGCACGCCAAGGCCGAGAAAGGACAACGTGGCCTCGCCGATAATCGCCACCGGAATGGCCACCGTGGCCTGCACGATCAGCGCGTTCGCCGCGTTCGGCAGGATATAGCGGAAAAGGATCACCCCGTCGCCGGCGCCGTCGGCGATCGCGCCGGCCACAAAGTCTTCCTGACGCAGCGCCAGGGTCTCGCCACGGGCGATGCGTACGACCCCTGGAATCTGCGAGATTCCCAGCGCCAGCACCACATTACGCAGCGACGGCCCGAGGATCGCGGCCAGTCCGACCGCGAAGATCAGGAACGGAAACGCCAACACCACGTCGACGCCCCGCATCAGGATCGGGTCGACCCAGCGCCGGTAATAGCCAGCCACCAGACCGATCGGAATCCCGACCAGCATCGCCAGCAAGGTGGACAGCACGCCCGCCGTCAACGAAATCCGGGCGCCGGTGGCAAGCCGGGCGAGCGCGTCTCGGCCCAGGTCGTCGGTGCCGAACCAGTGCGCCAGCGATGGTGGCGCCAGCACGTTGTCGAAGTTGGTGGCCGCCGGGTCCGTGGTCACCAGCGGACCGAAAATGGCCAACAGTAAGAAAAGACCAACCAACACCAGGCCGGTCATCGGCAGCGGCTGGCGGCGAAACCTTCGCCACATCCGGACGCCCTGCCGCTCTCGCGCGGCCGGCAGCGTCGCGATCACCTGCTCAGCCATCGGCGGCCGCCACCAACCGGGTTCTCGGATTCAGGGCCGCATAAGCCACATCGACCAGAAGGTTGATCACCACGTACCCGACGACGGTCACCAGGACGACTCCCTGGATCACCGGGTAGTTGCGGGTCAGCACCGCGTCGATCGTCAGCTTTCCGAAGCCTGGGATGACAAAGATCTGCTCGGTGACCACCGCGCCGCTGATCAGCGCGCCCAACTGCAGGCCCAACACGGTGACCACCGTCGTCAGGCTGTTGCGCAACGCGTGCAGGCCGACGACTCTTGCTTCCGACAGCCCTTTGGCCCTGGCCGTACGAATGTAGTCCGCCGACAGTGAGCTGAGCATCGCCGACCGCGTCTGTCTCATCAGCACAGCGGCGAAACCGGTCCCGAGTACCAGCGCCGGCAACACCATCCGGCGCAGGTTGTCCAGCGGATCCACGGTAAACGACACGAAACCGGACGCGGGCAGCACGCCCCAACCCACCGCGAACACCAGGATCGCCAGCAGCGCCAACCAGAAATGCGGGACGGACAGGCCCACCAGCCCGAACCCGGTCGCCGCGTAGTCGGCCAGTTTTCCCCGCCGTACGGCCGCGATCGTACCGGCGCCGACGCCGACCAGCACTGCGATCACGATCGCCAAGGCGGCCAACTCCACCGTGATCGGCAGCCGCTCGGCCAGGATCTGCGTCACCGGCAGCTTGTCCTGAGTGGACACTCCCATGTTTCCGTGTGCCAGTTGGGAAAGATAGTCCACATACTGAACGGGCAGCGGCTTGTCCAGGCCGTATTCGGTGCGAATGGCGGCGATCACCGACGGGGAGGCGTCCTCACCGGCCAGCACCAGCGCCGGATCGCCAGGCAGCGCTCGTACGCCCAGAAAGACCAGCACGCTGGCCAGGAAGATGACCACCAGGGCCGCACCGGCCCGACGCAACAAATACCAGCCCATCAGGCACCCGCCTGTGCCGCATAGCCGGCGGTGGTCAGCCGCGGCAGCCCGTCGGCGTAGTAGCGGATGCCGGCGATCTTGTCTGATACGCCCAGAAAGTAGCGCTCGTGGTAAAGATAGATGTTGCCTTGCAAGGCATCCAGCCGATCGATGATCCTGCTGTAGAGCACTCGCCGGGCCGGCACGTCAGCGGTGGCCGCGGCGGCCTTCAGGTCGCTGTCGATGCCCAGGTCATGGATCAGTCCGTAGTTGCTCGACCCACCGGTGTTCACCAGGCCATTCAGGTTGCCGTCCGGGTCGACCCGGCCCGACCAGCCGACCTGAATGGCGTCGAACTTCCCTGATTTCGCCTGGGCAAGTGACGTGACGAACTCCTCCGGCACGATGCTGACCGCGAAACCGGCGTCCTTGGCCATCCCCTGGATGACCGCGCCGAGCCGCTCGCTCTGCGCCGCGGCGGTCACGATCAGCTGCACCGGAATCGGCGTCTTCACCCCGCTAGCGGTGATAAGCGCTCTCGCCTTGGCCACCTCGCGAGTCGAACATTTCAGCGCTGGATCGCGAAAAACACTCAGCCGCGGCAACGGCGAGCAGTCCGGGTCGTACAGGCCGTTGAAGACCACCCGGTTGATGACATCGCGGTCCAGCGACAGCTCGAAGGCCTGCCGGAGCTGCTGACTCCTAGCCAGTGGCGTGTTGACCGTGCCGGGTTTTCCGGTCGAACCAGCCACATTCGCGAGGTTGATGGTGATGCCCTGATAGCCGATAGTGCCGCCGGACAGCACTCGCACTTTTCCGTCCGCGGCCAGCAACGGCACATCGCTGGAGGCGACCCGCTCGGCCACCTGGATGTCACCGGACTTGAGGTTGGCGGACCGGACATTGCTGTCGGTGATGATCGTGTAGACGATTCGGGCCAGCTTGACCTTGGCCCGATCGTAGTAATATCCCGACTTTGTCAGCACGATCTGGCTGCCCGAGACCCGACTGGCGAAGGCGAACGGCCCGACGCACACCGGGTGCGCGCCGAAGTCGTCGCCGTAGCGGGCCAACGCGGCCGGTGACATGATCATCCCGGCCCGGTCGGCCAGCTGCGAGGTCAGCGGCGCGAACGGCCGCGACAGGTTCAGCCGTACGGTCAGCGAATCCACCACGTCGACCGAGGCGACCGCGCCGATTTCCTTGCTCCGGGCCGAATCTTTCTTCGTCCGGTCCCGGTCGAGTGACTCCTTCACGGCGCCGGCTGTCAAAGGCGTGCCATCGTTGAACACCAACCCCGGCCGTAACCGGATCGTCGCGGTCTTCTGGTCGGTCGAGATATCCGGCAACCCGGCCGCCAACTGTGGTACGACCGCGAGCGTACTGCTGATGTCGTAGAGCTTTTCGCACATATTGATGAAGATTTCCCGGCCAACGAAGGTCGTGCTGGTGGTCGGGTCAAGCGCGTCCGCGTCCGAGCTGAGCGCGACTGTCAGCGTCCCGCCGGCCGCGACCGCCCGCGCGTCGAACGGCGCCACCGCGGGAATGCCGACCGCGGCCCCAGTGGTGCCAGCGCACGCTGACAGCGCTGCCAAAAGGCAGAGCGCGACCGCCAGCCGGCGGCCGGCACTGGAGGGGCGCAGCACCTGGAAACGCATCTTGTGGATACCGTATACGTCCTACGGGACCACTCCAAGGTTTGCGACCCACGCCCACTCGCATGACCGCGACTGGCCACCGCGCACGCCCGTACGACCCCGGTTTTGTCGCTTTGGGCGGGGTCGAATACCAGCTGTTACGGGGTGCCACCTGTCGGTGGCTTGCCCGGCTTGGGCTGCGTGGACGTCACCGGTTTCCCCCCTGGATAACCCGGCGGGTAGGCCGTCAGCTCGAGCCCCAGCGCAGCCAACTGCGCGGCGGTCACATTCGGCTCCGAGCGAGTCACCGGGTCAGCGCCGGGCAGGCTGTTCGTCTCCATGGCCCCGACCGACGTCCCGTCTGGCCGCTCCACGGTGACGACGTACTGGATGTTGCCACCACTGGTTTTGAAGGTCGACTCGCTGACCACCGAACCGTCAGGCGCCACGTACTGACGGCACGGGCTCGGTTTCGCACCGGTGGGCGGGTTGCACGCATCAAACATCGAATCGGGAAGTCTTGGCTCCACGTCTATGAAAACGTACGACTCCCCGCGACTGTCCCGCACCAGCCCGGCGGCTTTGTAGTCGCCTTGGCTGGAGTAATAAGTGAAAGGCGCGTCATGTTTGCCTCCAGAGATCAGCGTCCACTCGAAAGTGCTGCCTGGCACGGACCGCTGCAGGCTCGCGACCGAAGCAGCCCGCAGCCGGGCGGTGGCTTTCGGCGCAGGCTCGGTCATTTCCCGCCCAGGCCGCAACGCGACGGTCGCCGACGCGGGGACGGTCGTCGGCGTACGACCGACAGACGGCTGCACCACACTCACCGCATTGTGGTCGGCCAGCGCGAAAACGCCGGTCGAGCCGGCGATCACGACGGCGGTGGACAACGCCGCCGTACCGGCGATCCGAACCCGGCGTTGCCGGTTCCCACGTGCGATCACCGCGTTCAGGTCAAAGACTGGCGGTGGTGGATCGCCGGACACCGCGTCCAGCAGTTGGCTCAGGTTTCCCATTCTTTCTCACTCCTAAGAAACGGCGGCGGACTCGCCCAGCCGCATGCGTAGCGTGCGCAGGGCACGGGCCGTCTGGCTTTTCACCGTGCCGGCGCTGATCTCCAGCGTGGCCGCGGTTTCCTCCACCGAAAGCTCGTCGAAATAACGCAACACCAACACTGCCCGTCGTCCTGGCGGCAGCCCGGCCAAAGCGGCCATCAACGCTTCCCGATCGGGCACCGAGTCAAACTCGTACGTGTCGTCGATCGAGACCTCGGGCATGTCCTTCGTGCTGAACTCCCGCCGCCACGGCCGGCGCAACTCGTCGAGCCACGTACGAACCAGCATCCGTCGTACGTACGCGTCGACGTTCTCCAGCGCGCTCACTTTGCCCCACTGCCGATAAAGTTTGTAAAGCACGGTAGATACCAGGTCGTCTGCGGTGTGCCAACTCCCGCAGATCAGATAGCCGAACCGTCTCAACCGATGCATCCGCGCGGTGACGTACTCGTGGTACGCCTCCATATCCGCATCCCGCACGCTGCCTCCATTCTCCGTCGCCTAGGAAACGGAGTATCCGGCCGCGAGGTTGCCTGCGACAGCGAAGTTTTTATCCCGGCCAGGAAGCGTTGGGCACCCCTTGGGTCTGCACCCAGCGCCGCCCGTCGACGGAGACCATCCGCTGATAGAAGTTCGGATCGTCCTGATATTCCCCGACCACCAGCTGCCCCGGCGTTGCGTGCGCCAGGCTCCGCACGTTGCCCACCGCTGAGACCGGCGCGAAACTCCGGCCACCATCGGAGCTGATCACCAGCGATCCGACTGAGTCTGTGAACGACTCGAATTTGTAGGTCCCCCGGTCGACGGCAAGCAGCGATCCGTCCGGGCTGATCACCACGGTGCTCAGGTGCCTCGGCCGGTCCTGCGGAACGAAGGTCCATGACCTGCCACCGTCCCGGGTCACGTAGATCCTGGACGCGGTGGTCGTACGTCCGTTGGATTGCACGTCGACCGTCGCGTAGCCGATTTGCCCGTCGACACTGTCAAAACCGACGACACACGCCTGCGGCGCGCCCACGTGATCGCTGGCCGGAAGAGGTGATTTCTGTGGTGTACGAGTGTCCAGCGACGCGTCGGGTTTCGGTGTCGCTATCTTGGCACCCGACCAGCTGGCTCCCTGATCGCGGCTGATGATGGGAAAGACCAGCTGCCCCGCGCTCGTACACGCCGGATTCGCCCACAAAGATCCGTCCTTCGCGGTGACGACCGCTGGTGACGCGACTGAACTATTGTTCAGGTCGGGCTGCGATATCAGCCGGTGGCTGACTCCGGTGACCGGATCAAATGCTGTTAGCGCCTCGTCTTTGCCAATCGGCGCGGACGACGGCGTGCCATAGCGCACCAGATCCCAGCCCTGCGGGATCGTCTTGACCGGCGCGCCCTGCGCCGGCACCGGCGCCCAGGTTTGTCCGCCATCCCTGCTGAAATAGTCCACGAACGCCTGGTTCCCGCGGGTGGTGGCAAAGAGGGTCTGGCCCGAATGCACGGTGAGGTGGTCTGGTTCACCGATGGGCTTGGGCAGGAACCATGCCTGCCAGCCCCGACCGCCGTCGAGCGTACGCGCCACCGCCCACCGGTTGTTGTCGATCTTGAGCAGCGCGTACGACTGCCAGCTGTTCACCGTCACCACCTGCATCAGCGTGGTTTTCCGACCGAGATCCACCGCCGCGCCTTTCAGTGCGCTGTGAACCGGCGGCGGCAGCGTCGGCGGCGGTCCGCTCGGCACCGGTCCGCGTTGACCACCGATCAGCAGATTTACCCCCACCAGCGCCAAAACAACCAAGATGGCGACGGCCGCGGCGGCCACTCCACCGCGTCGCACGGTCCGCCGCCGATCGCCGAAGCGGTAGATGACGTCCAGGTCCGGCACCTCAACAGTGCCACTGATCTGCTCTCGTACGTCTCGAAAATCAGTCGGGTTCATGACACTGTGTCTTTCAGGTCAAGGGAAAGCGCGGCACGGGCTCGGGAAAGTCGAGCTTTCACCGTGCCGACCGGTACGCCGAGGGTGGCGGCAATCTCGTTCACCGGCAGGTCGGCGATGTAGAAGAGCGCCACGGTGTCCCGCTGCGCGGCCGGCAGTCGGCCGATCGCCGCCATCACCGCGACCCGGTCCGGCGACAGCTCCGGCTCGGCCACCGGCGCTCCGGCCGCGGACTGGCGCAGCAGGGCGACCAGCTGCCTGGACCTTCGCCATCGCCTGCGAACAACGTTCCGTAAAACGGTCCGCAGCCATGCCTCCGGGCTGTCGGCCGCGAGCAGCGTCGACCGATGCGCGACCCCGCGCATGAACGCCTCCGCGACCACGTCCTGCGCCTCGGTGATGTTTCCGGTGAGCGCGTACCCGGTGATCACCAACCGGCCGTAGCACGCCCGGAAGATCTCATCGAGCCGCTCGCGCTCAGATGGTCCGTCCACCTGTTCCCCACTCCTGCGGTCCACCTACGGATGCTCTCACCGGCCATGAGTCACCACCTGTCGAGCCGGTTGCATCCGCCTGAGGCCGTTACGCAGTGATGTCGAGCACCACCTTGCCGTGGACCTGGCGGCCGAGCAGCGCCTCGACGGCGTCCGCCGCCCGCGTCCACGGCGCCCGCCAGCCGACCTGCGGGTCGAGCTCCTTCCGTGCCAGCAACGCGACCAGGTCCTGGAGGTCTTCGCCCAACGGTGTCTGGATGACGAACGGCTGGATCCGCCGGTCGCGGCCACGCAGCCGCTCGGCCTCGAAGGCGATCGTGGTCGGCTGCCCGGACGCCTGCCCGATCGACCGCGCCGATCCGCCGCTGACCACGAGCCCGAACGCCGCCGCCAGCAGTGGCCCACCAACATTGTCCAGTACGCCGAAAACCGGCTCGACGTTCTCAAGGGAGGTCACGATTTCGGCCGCTCCGAGGGCTGCCAGGCCCTCGCCGCGGGTGCGGCTACCCACGGCGGCGATGACGTACGCACCGGCTTTGGCCGCGAGTTGGACGGCGAACCGGCCGACGACGACCGCCCGGCCGTCCAGGTGTTCGTGGAGTCCTGCACGCGGTGCTTCTGTTCGGCCTGACCGGGTCACCTCCTTGCTTTAAGTCTTAAATTTTGGTTCGCTGAAAGTGGAGTGAACCGGTTAGCAAAGGATGCCCGCATGTCCCCACACGTACGTGTCCGAACACTTCTGGCTGTCACCGCGGTGATCGCGGCCGTCGCGGCGGCCAGCACCAGCGCGGCCGCGACCACCGCCGCAGCCCCCGTCGCGCCCGCGCAGCGGCCGTCCACCACGGTCGAGCAGTGGCTCACCCTGCCGGGCGTCGACACACCCACGGTGACCCAGCTGCCGATCCAGCAGCCGGCCAAGTTCGGCGCCGCCATTGTCGGGGTCGAGCCGCGGGTCAGATACCAGACGGTCGCGGGTTTCGGAGCGGCGATCACCGACTCCTCGGCGAACGTGCTCTACTGGCTGTCCGACGCCGACCGCGCCACGGTGATGAACAACCTCTTCGATCCCGCCACCGGCGCCGGCATCAGTTTCCTCCGGCAGCCGATCGGTGCCTCGGATTTCGTCGCGGACAAGGACTACAGCTTCGACGACGTGCCGGCCGGGCAGACCGACTATTCCCTCAGCCATTTCTCGATCGCTCATGACGAGGCGAAGATCCTGCCGTTGCTGCGGCAGGCGAAGAAACTCAACCCGGCGATCCAGATCGTCGGCAGCCCGTGGAGCCCGCCGGCGTGGATGAAAACCGGCGACTCGATGATCGACGGCAAGCTCATCGACTCGCCGGCGATTTACCGGGCGTACGCGCAGTATCTCGTCAAGTTCGTGCAGGCGTACCGCAAAGCCGGCGTGCGGGTCGACTACCTGACCGTACAGAACGAGCCGCAGGCCTTGCGGCGCAACAACTATCCGGGCACCGACCTGTCCTGGCAGCAGGAGGCCAAGGTCATCGAGCAACTCGGACCGGCGCTGCGAGCAGCCGGGCTGGACACCAAAGTCCTTGGCTTCGACCACAACTGGGGCCTGCACCCAGGTGATGTCAAGTCGTACCAGCTCGTCAACGAAGACCCGATGCTGAGCTATCCGTACGACCTGCTGGCCACCAACGCGGCCAAGTGGATCTATGGCACGGCTTATCACTGCTATTACGGCGACGCCAGCGCACAGACAGCGCTCAAGGCGTCCTTCCCGGACAAGCCCATCCTGATGACCGAATGCGAAGGTGGCGACAACTCCACCATCACCGCGGTGATGCAGAACTGGGGTTCGGCCTCGATCGACTGGAACATCGCGCTCGACCAGAACCACGGCCCGCATGTCGGTGGCTGCGGCACCTGCAACGGCACGATCACGGTGAACTCGGACACCAAACAGGTCACGTACAATGACCAATACCGCGACATCGCACACTTCTCGAAGTTCGTGCCCAAGGGTGCGGTCCGGATCGCCAGCACGGTAAGGGACACCACCGGCGCGACCCAGGTGGACACCGTCGCCTTCACCAACCCGGACCGGTCGACCGTGTTGGTCGCCTCAAATCCGGGCACCACGGCGAAAACCTTCACGGTGATGTGCGACGGCCGCTCTTTCGACGCCACCCTGGCGCCGGGCGCGGTGGCCACTTATCACTGGCACTAGAGGAAAATGCGAAGGCGGGCGTCCCCCCGAGGGTCGCCCGCCTTCTCGTTATTCGGCTTCGCTCAACGTCAGGGACCGCAGCCGGCGGCCGGCGTACCAGGTGGCCGCCACCGCCGCGACAATCAACAGCGGGATGCCCACAGCCGGCCCCACGCCGGTCGGCTGCACCTTGTCAATCAAGTCTGTGACAGACTGTGCCCACCGCTGGACGCTCAGAACCTGGGCGCCCGGCACGAAGTTGCCGATCAGACTTTCCCAGATCAGCGCGTAAAACAGGCCGATCACCACAGCGTGCTTGGTGATCACCGCGAGCAGCACGAAAATGGCGCAGTACGCGATGCCGGCCAACACCGCGCCGACCGCGAAGCCCACCGCGAAACCACCCTGCAGGCCGGCCATGATCAGCCCGGCTATCAGGGTCGGAATGCCGGCGAAAACAATCACACAGCCGATCGCCAGCGCCAGTTTGCTGAGCACGATCGTCAACCGGGAAACCGGTTTGGAGAGTATGTAAACAATAGATCCGTCGTCGATTTCCGGGCCGATGACGCCGGTGCCGATGATCAACCCGAGCAGCGGCACCACCGTACCCACCGCGAAGACCGACAACACCTGGCTGGCGATCTCCACGCTCTGGCCCGCGTAGATCCGCAGCCCGATCGCCAACAGCACCAGAATGGCCGGCAGGATCAGCAGAAACACCCCGCGCCGGCGACCGAGCAACACCCTTGAGGTGAGCGAGACAACCGTCATGTTCACTGTGGACACCTGTCGCTTTTCAGGATTCGATGAGATAGGCGAAGACGCTGCCGAGCGATTCGTCGGCGGGCGCGACCTCGAAGAGCCGGATGCCGGCGGAGGCAGCCAGCCGCGGCACCATCCGGCTGAACTGTCCGAAGTGGACGGTCTGGACCTGCAAGCCGTTCTTCGGATCGAGCTGAACGCCCGAGCACGAGCCGTCGGCGATCAACGCGGCCGCGAGCGCACGGTCGTCGCTGGACCGGATCGCATAGCGATGCGGCCGGTCGGTCATCAGCCGGCGGATCTTGCGGAAGTCGCCGGAAGCCGCGTGCCGCCCGGAAACGACCACCTCGATATGCGAGGCGACCTGCTCGACCTCCTCCAGGATGTGCGAGCTGAACAGGACCGTACGCCCCTCGGCGCCGATTTTGCGGATCAGGTCCATCAACTGCAGCCGCTGCCGCGGATCCATCCCGTTGAAAGGCTCGTCCAGCAACAAAACCGACGGGTCATGCACCAGCGCCGACGCCATTTTGATGCGCTGCTTCATGCCCTTGGAGTACGTGCCCACCGGCCGGCTCGCCGCCTCGGTCATCTCGACCGTCTCCAGCGCCCGGCGGGCCGCCTCCCGCGGTTCCGGCAGGCCATGCAGAGCCGCGTTGGCCTCGATGAATTTCCAGCCGGACATGGCATCGTAAAGCGCCTCGCGCTCGGGCACCAAGCCGATCTTGCGGTAAACCTCGGGATTGTGCCAGATCTTCGCGCCATCGAGTGTCACGGATCCGGTCGAGGGAGCCAAGAAACCAGACATGAGGTGGATAAGCGTCGACTTGCCAGCGCCGTTCGGACCCAGCAGGCCGGTCACCCCGGGACCGATCGTCATCGTAATATTGTTGACCGCCACCACATTCCCGTACCAGCGGGAAACACCGTCGATCCGCAGCTCGCTCATGCCGCGACCACCTTCCGGTAACGGGCCAGCAGCAGGTAAAAGCTCGCGGTGATCACGACGAGCGGCGCGACCGTGAAGACGCCGCCGCTGACGAGGTCCAACGGCCCGGCGGGCCCGGCCGGCGTCGCTCCCAACAAGGCGACCTGCAGACCGTCCACCAAGCCGTACGGCGAGAAAAGGCCGGCGTACGTGGCGAGGAAACCAAGGCCCAGCTGATGAGCCAGCCCCTGCACCATCAGCGCACCGGTGGAACTCACCAGCAGCAAAGCGATAACCGTCGCGACACCAATCCCGCGGCGAATGGTCAACGAGGCCAGCAACAGGCCAACCCCAGCCAACAGCACCGACAGGACAGCCGCGCCGACGATCGCCGACAAGAATTGCGTGGTCTGCTCAAGGATCGGCAGCTTGGCAAGCAACATTCCGACATAAAGCACCACCAGCGGCGCCGCTGTCAGCACGAAAAGCGCGCTGGCCAGCGCGGCGAACTTGGCGGTGACATAGTCGAATCGACTGAGCGGCCGGGAAAAGTAAAGTGTGGTGAGGCGGAACCGGAGATCTCGGGAGACCAGCTGAGGCGCCTGCGAGGCCACGAAAATCGAGACGATCACCTGGAATGTGATCGCATAACTGGTGTAAGCGAGCGGGATCGCGGTCATGTGGGCGAAACTCACGATGGCTACCACGATAAACGCCGGCAGCACCATGACCGCGAAAATCCCGATCGGCAGGATCTTCGCCTTCGCCGACCGGCCGAGGCCGTACGCGGATCGCAGACTCTGGAGGAAAAGGGACCGGAAGATGTAGCCGCGACCGAGCCGGCTGCCCTCGTAATGCCGGTAGCCGATGTCGTGAATGACATCTCGGTCCGTTGCGACAATGTCAGACAACGCTGGCCTCCTCCGCCCGAAAGACTTCCTCGATGCGGTGGCGCCGCTGCTGCAGGCGTACCAACGCGAGATCCAGCTCGACCACCGTGTCCCGGACCGTGTCGTACGCGCTGTCGTCCTCGACATCGACGGCCACCAAGTGCCCGTCCAGCTGGGTTCGCAACCCGGCGGAATCCAGTGCGCGAGCCAACAGATCCGCACCCTCGACCAGCTCGACGACGACCGTACGGGTCGCCCGGGTGAGGTCTCCGACGGCTGAGGATCGCAGGAGTTTTCCGCCGTCCAAAACCACAACGTGGTCGCAGACCCGCTCCAACTCCCCCAGCAGATGCGAGGTGACCAGCACGGTGATGCCAAAATCGGTGCCAATCCTGCGGATCAGCTCCAGCATGTCGTCGCGACCGCGCGGATCGAGGCCGTTTGTCGGCTCGTCCAGGAAAACCAGTTCTGGGTCATGGACGAGAGCCTGCGCGAGTTTCACCCGCTGCCGCATTCCGGTGGAATACCCACCAATCTGCCGATATCGCTCCTCCTGCAACCCGACATGACGCAGCGTGTCCGCCGCGCGCTCTCGGGCCGCCACCGGCGGCAGGCCCGACATTCGGGCCATATGCACGACAAACTCGGTCGCTGACACATCCGGCGGCAGGCAGTCATGCTCGGGCATATATCCCACTCGCGCCCGGATCGCCTCGCCGTCGTCGACCACGTCACGGCCCAGCACCTTGGCCGTGCCCACGGTGGCCGGCTGCAGCCCGAGCAGAATCTTGATGAGAGTGGACTTGCCGGCACCGTTGGCACCGACCAGGCCGGTCACCCCGCCGCCCACGTCCAGCGTCAGCTGGTCTAGGGCGGTGACCCGCGGGAACCTCTTGGTGAGGTTTCTGACTTCAATCATGCTCACCGAACGAACGTAGCGCCGATCACTGGCTCACCGCGTCGGCCGATGGAGCGAGAGCGGGTAGGCCTCCGTGCGTACGCCTGTGCGTCACTACCCGTAGGGGTGGGCTCAGGTATTTCCCGGAGCGGCCTTATCATACCGCCCGGAACATCTCCAGCTCGGCCATCGATTCCCTTTGCACAGCGGCAAAACGGTCGGTCAGTGCGGACTCGATCCGGGCCAGCTTGTCCGGCGGCAGCCGCAGCCCGTCCGCTATCGGCCCGGTCTTGCGCCCGCCATGCCATCCGATCGCGACCCGCCCACCGGGCCTCAGCACCCTCTGGATCTCGCCGACGCCAGCCGCGAGATCCGGCCAGATCGCGACATTGTTGATCGACACCACGCAGTCGACACATGCTTCGTCGAGCCCGGTTTTCTCCGCCGTACCGATGGCCAGCCGGACCCGCTCCGCCTTTCGATTCAGCCATACGGCCGCCTTGTGCATCGATTCGGACGGGTCAACGCCGTAAATGGTCCGCGCTTGGGTATGACCCGCCAGCAGCCGGATCAGGCCACCGGGCCCGTACCCGATCTCCAACACATCCTCACCGGGCCGGATGTCCAGCTTCTCCAGCACATCATCCTGTTTGTTGAACCACAGCATCGAGCGCCCAACGATCCACCCGCCCACCCCACGCGGCACCGCCGCCGTCGAATTCGGCGCTCGCCCGGTGGCCCACGAGTTCCCCACACCATCCATCACCCCAGCATCACACTTAACCCCGACCTGAAGTCAAGCCCACCTACCTGCGATAATTGGTGCCAATGAAAACCAACCGCCGGGAGCGGGCACTTGCCTGCCTACACGGTCTCACCGTTGGCGACGCTTTCGGATCACAGTTTTTCGTCCCCAGCAACCGCACCAACCTCGAACAGCGTCAGCTGCCGGCAGGTCCCTGGCAGTGGACCGACGACACCGAAATGGCCTGCTCGGTTTTCGCCGCTCTGCAACAGAATGGTCACATCAATCAGGACTCCCTCGCGGAGAGTTTCGCCTCGCACCACGATTTCGACCGTGGATACGGCCCCGCGATGAACCGGATGCTCCGGTTGGTACGGGCCGGACAGGACTGGCGGACGCTCGCTGCCGAATTGTTCGAAGGCCAGGGATCCTGGGGAAACGGCGCCGCGATGCGGGTCGCGCCACTGGGCGCGTGGTTTGCCGACGACCTCTCGAAAGTCGCCGAGCAGGCCGCCCTGTCCGCGGCCGTCACCCACACTCACCCGGACGGCATAGCCGCCGCGATCGCGGTCGCGGTGGCCACCGCAGTCGCCCCCGAATCCCTGCCACCACGCGATTTTCTCGACACCGTGCTGCAATGGACGCCGCCTGGCCGGGTCCACCAGGGAATGCGGGCCGCGAGGGGCCTCGCGCACGTCTCGTCCGCCAAAATCGCCGTACACGAACTCGGCAATGGCCGTCTGACCGCCGGCTGGGACACCGTGCCCTTCGCATTGTGGGCGGCAGCCCGGAATCTCGATGACTTCGAAGAGGCCCTTTGGGTCACCGCACAAACCGGCGGTGACGTCGACACCACCTGCGCCATCGTCGGAGGCGTCGTCGCCGTACGATCGGGCGTCCCCGCCGCCTGGGCCGCGCAATGCGAAGAACTCCCGAGCTGGGCGCGGGCGCAGAACTGAGGTCTGCGCCGCGGAGTGATCCCGCACTGTGAGCCGCGGCGCGCTATTTGTCGTCCCTGGAGTTAGAGACCGCGAGCGAGCAGGTCGAATGCGTCATCGATGAGTGTCTCGATGTCCTTTTCGCCGGTACGCGCGCGTTGTTCGGCCGTCTGCATGGCGGCGAAAGACGCGCCGACCAGGAGATGCGGATACTGGTCGGTGTCCGCATCCGCGCCCGTACGCGCCGCCAGCTCGGTGGCGAGCGCGAGCATGGTGGCGTCGATCTGGTCGCCGAGTCGCATCTTGGCGAAAAGCTGCGGATAGCGCTCGTAGAGCTCCTGGAGCAGCGCCATCTGGTCATGCATGGAGCCAAAATTGGCCGCCACCGCCATCGCCTTGATCACTGAGCGCATCGACTCCAGCGGCTTTTCGTGGGCCGGCCGGGAACGCAGCTCGGCGAGGATTTCGGCCTCCGTCCACTGCATTGGTTCGAGTGAGTAGACATCGTCTTTTGTGGCGAAGTAGTTGAAAAACGTCCTCGGCGCGATATCCGCGGCCTCGCTGATCTCCTCGATGGTAACCGCGTCGGGGCCGTTGGCCAGAGCCAGCCGCACGGCCGCCGCCCTGATCTCCGCCCGCCGGGCGACCTTTCGCCGTTCCCGCCGTTCGCTGGCCTTGTCCACAGGTTGCAGTCTACGCACGTTATGCAGCTTGCGCATTCAGGGAAGCGGGAGCAGCAAAACTTCGCCGCCATCGGGCGGCACGACCGCGACGGCGTCGGCGAGCGCCAAGCCTCGGAGCATCGCGCTTCCGCCGTGTTCCAGTCCTCGCGCGACGCCGTCCCGTACGACGACGGGAACAAGTCGCGTACTGGTGCCATGCGGCCCCAATCCGGGGGCGGAAACCGTTGACAGCGAAGGCAAAGGCAGTCCGCGCAGCGCCGCGCAAATCGGCACCGCGAGCGTCAGGAAGGCGACCACCGCTGCCAGCGGGTTGCCGGGAAGGCCCACCAGCAGCCGCCCATCACCGAGCCGCGCGAGGCTCTGCGGATGCCCCGGCCGGCAGTCGACGCGCTCAATGAGCATCGTGCCGCCCAGGCTGCGCAGCGATCGTCGCAGCTGGTCGGCGGGTCCGACTGACGACGAGCCGGACACCAACAACAGCTGCCCTGGCGACGATTCCACCGCTCGTACGAGATCTTTCTCGGTGTCGGCGGCATATTCGGTCGCCACCAGTTCGCCGCCGCACGAGGCCACGAATCCGGGCAGCAACGGACCAATCGCGTCACGCACGCAGCCGTCCTCCGGAATGCCGTGCGTACGCACCTCGTCGCCGCTGATGACCACACCGACCGTGGGCTTGGCGCGCACCCACAGCCGATCGTATCCGACCGCGGCCGCCAATCCCTGCACCTGCGCGGAAACGACAGTGCCGGCCGGCAGAAGGTGTTCGCCACGCTGGCATTCCTCGCCGGCCCGGCGGATGTTCTCGCCGGCCGCGACCGGACCGGTCAGCGATCGGCCGCAAAGCTGGGCATATTCGTACGGGAGCACCGCGGTCGTATCAGCCGGGATGACCGCTCCGGTGGCGATTTCGTACGCCTGTCCCGATTCCAGCGGCGGTGGTGCGGGTTGACCGGCCAACAGCTGCCCGCGTACGAACCAGGGCGCTGGGCCGCAAACCGCATAACCGTCCATGGCCGATCGGTCGAAAGAAGGCAAAGAGATCAGCGCCGTCAAGGGTTTCGCCAGCACGGTACCCAAAGAATCAGAAACTGGCAGCGGGCTCGGCAGGACTGCGCAAGCCGCCGAGTACGCGACCTGTCTCGCCTCGGCCCACCGCATGTCAGCGAACTGTCTGTTGTTGTAAGAGCTCCGCGGCCCGTACGGCTATCGGGTGCAGGCCCTCACCGCCGGCCACCGCGTGGGCCATCAGCTGACCGCGCATTCGTGGATCCCAGAACTTGCGGACATGCGCGGCCACCACCTCAGCCGACTCCTCAAACGGCCGATGGGTGAACTGTACGGCGATTTCGTTGACCAACCTTAAATACGGAGGATTTTCCACGGCGATCAGTCCTGCGCCAACGCGGGCAGCCGCTCTGAGGCCACGCTCGACTCGTGTCGCTCGGCCGCCTTCTTCAGCCGTACCTGCACGGCCGTCACCTTGTATTCCGGGCAGTTCGTGGCCCAGTCGGAATTGTCGGTGGTCACCACGTTCGCACCGGTGACTGGATGATGGAACGTCGTGTAGACGACCCCAACCGGCATCCGGTCATCGATCCTGGCGTGCAGATGGGTTTCCCCGACTCGACTGGCCAGCGCCACCTCGTCGCCGTCCTTGATGCCTCGCACCTCAGCGTCGTGCGGATGCAGTTCCAGCAGATCTTCCGGATGCCAGGCCACATTCGCCGTACGGCGAGTCTGCGCGCCGACGTTGTACTGCGAAAGAATACGGCCGGTGGTCAGGATCAACGGGAACCGTCGAGTGCTGCGCTCACTGGTCGGAATGTAGTCGGTCTCGACGAACCTTCCCTTGCCACGTACGAAACCGTCGACGTGCATGATCGGGGTACCCTGCGGCGCGTTGGCGTTACAAGGCCACTGCACACTGCCCTTTTCGTCGAGCATCTTGAACGACACTCCGGAAAAGGTGGGTGTGGTGATCGCGATCTCGTCCATGATCTCGCTGGAATGGTCGTACGTCATCGGATAGCCCATCGCCTGGGCGATCTCGCAGACGATTTCCCATTCGTGTTTTCCGGTCCGCGGCGCCATGATCGGCCGGACTCGGTTGATCCGCCGCTCGGCATTGATGAACGTGCCGTCCTTCTCCAGGAAGGACGTGCCAGGCAACAGAACGTGCGCCAGTTTCGCCGTCTCGTTGATGAAAAGGTCCTGCACGACCAGCAGGTCCAGCGACTTCAGCGCGGCGGTCACGTGCTTGGTGTTCGGGTCGGACTGCGCGATGTCCTCGCCCTGCACGAAAAGCGCCTTGAAGGAGCCGTCGACGGCGGCGTCGAACATGTTCGGAATGCGCAGCCCCGGCTCAGCCTCCAGCGCACGACCCCACAGCGTCTCATACACTCCACGGACGGTGTCGTCAGACACGTGCCGATAGCCGGGAAACTCGTGCGGGAAGGAGCCCATGTCGCAGGAGCCCTGCACATTGTTCTGGCCCCGCAACGGGTTGATGCCAACACCGTCACGGCCGATGTTGCCAGTGGCCATCGCCAGGTTTGCCATGCCCATCACCATGGTTGAACCCTGACTGTGCTCGGTCACCCCGAGGCCGTAATAAATCGCGCCATTCCCGCCGGTGGCGTAGAGCCGGGCGGCCTCCCGCAGCTCGCTTGCTGGTACGCCGGTGATCTCCTCAACGGCCTCCGGACTGTGCTCGGGCCGCGCGATGAACTCCGCCCACTGCTCGTACCCTTCGCAGCGTTCAGCCACAAAATCGCTGTCCACCAAACCTTCAGTGACCACGACATGCGCGAAAGCGTTGACCACGGCCACATTCGTGCCGGGCGCGAGCTGAAGATGGTACGACGCCTCGACATGTGGCGAGCGGACCAGGTCGATCCGGCGCGGGTCGATGACGACCAGCTTCGCGCCCTCGCGCAGCCGGCGTTTCATTCGGGAGGCGAACACCGGGTGACCGTCGGTCGGATTGGCGCCGATGACCACGATCACGTCGGACTTCGCGACCGACTTGAAATCCTGGGTGCCGGCGGACGTACCAAAAGTCTGGCTCAGGCCGTAACCGGTCGGCGAGTGGCAGACCCTGGCGCAGGTGTCCACATTGTTGTTGCCAAACGCGGCCCGGACCATTTTCTGGACGACATAGACCTCTTCGTCCGTACAACGGGACGAGGTGATGCCGCCGATCGCGCCGACGCCGTACTGATCCTGGATTTCCCGCATCCGGCGACCGACGAACCCGATCGCTTCTTCCCACTCCACTTCGCGCCACTGGTCAGTGATCTTCTCCCGCATCAGTGGCTTCATCACCCGATCGGGATGGCTGGCATAGCCAAACGCGAAACGACCCTTCACGCAGGAATGGCCTTCGTTCGCCCCGCCGTCCTTGTACGGCACCATGCGCACCAACTCGTCGCCGCGCATTTCGGCCTTGAAGGAACAGCCGACGCCACAGTACGCGCAAGTGGTGATGACCGAACGAGTCGGCATACCGAGGTCGACGACCGATTTTTCCTGCAGCGTCGAGGTCGGGCAGGCCTGGACGCAGGCACCGCAGGAAACACACTCGGAATTGAGAAAAAGCTCGCCGGCGCTGGCCGAGACCTTGGAATCGAAACCGCGGCCGGCGATGGTCAGCGCAAAGGTGCCCTGGACCTCAGAACACGCCCGTACGCACCGCGAGCAGGCGATGCACTTGCTTTCGTCAAAGTCGAAATACGGATTGGAACTGTCGGTCGGCGCGTCCAGATGGTTCTCGCCATCAAAGCCGTACCGCACTTCCCGCAAACCCACCACACCGGCCATGTCCTGCAGTTCACAGTCGCCGTTGGCCGGGCAGGTGAGGCAGTCCAGCGGGTGATCGGAAATGTAGAGCTCCATGACCCCACGGCGGAGCTTCTCCAGCTTCGGGGTCTGCGTCTTCACCTTCATGCCGGCCGCGACCGGTGTCGTACATGAGGCCGGGGTGCCCCTGCCGCCCTCGATTTCCACCAGACAGAGCCGGCAAGACCCAAAAGCCTCGAGGCTGTCGGTGGCGCAGAGTTTCGGAATGCTGAAGCCGGCCAACGCGGCCGCCCGCATCACCGACGTACCCGCCGGCACCTTGACCGGCTGGCCGTCGATCTGCAACTCGACGATCTGCTCCGAGTCAGCTGCCGGCGTGCCGTAGTCCGGTTCCTTGATCAGCGTCATCGTCCTGCCTCCGTCGCCAAACTTTCGGTGGCATCCAGAATCGAGAAGTTCTCGGTCGGCAACTTCTGGAAATCCTCGGGGAAGTGTTTCATCGCACTGCGCACCGGCATGGGTGTCAGGCCACCCATCGCACACAGCGAACCGTCGGTCATCAAATCGCAGAGATCGTCCAGGACCACCAGATTCTGGGATCTGTTGTGGCCGGCGATGATTTTGTCGATCACCTCGACACCGCGGACCGAGCCGATCCGGCACGGCGTGCATTTGCCGCACGATTCCTCGGCGCAGAACTCCATCGCGAACCGGGCCTGATGTGCCATGTCAACGGTGTCGTCGAAGACGACAATCCCGCCGTGGCCCACCATCGCGCCGGCGGCGGCGAAAGATTCGTAATCCATCGGCAGATCGAACTGCTCGGCCGGCAGGTACGCACCGAGAGGCCCACCGACCTGGACGGCCCGCACCGGCCGCCCGGAACGCGAGCCGCCGCCGTACCGCTGGACGAGATCGCCCAAGGTAATGCCAAAGGCGGTCTCGACGATGCCGCCACGGGCGATGTTCCCGGCCAGCTGGAAAACCTGAGTTCCGCGCGAGCGCCCGATGCCGTATTCGGCGAACGCTTTCGGTCCGTCAGCCAGAATCATCGGAACCGTGCCCAACGAGAGCACGTTGTTGACTACGGTCGGCTTGCCGAAAAGCCCGTGCAGCGCCGGAATGGGTGGCTTCGCGCGAATCATGCCGCGCTTGCCCTCCAAACTTTCCAGCATCGAGGTCTCTTCGCCGCAGATGTACGCTCCGGCGCCGACTCTGACGACCAGCTCAAAGGAAAAATCTGCCCCGAGCACGCGCGCGCCCAGCCAGCCGTGCGCGTACGCGATATCGATCGCCTGTCGCAGGGTCGCGACCGCGTCCGGATACTCGGACCGTACGTAGATGTAGCCCTCGGTCGCGCCGACCGCATATGCGGCGATGGTCATGCCCTCGATGAGAGTGAAGGGATCGCCTTCCATCAGCATGCGGTCCGCGAAGGTGCCGCTGTCGCCCTCGTCCGCGTTGCAGCACACGAACTTGAGCTCGGACTTGGCACCCAGCACGGTCTTCCACTTGATGCCAGTGGGAAAGCCAGCGCCGCCGCGGCCGCGCAGGCCGGACTCGGTCACCTCGGTGACGACTTGTTCCTGGCTCAGCTCCAGCGCCCGGCGCAGGCCCACCATTCCGCCGTGCCACTCATAGTCCTCAGTGGACAGTGGGTCGACGACCCCGACGCGGGCGAAGGTCACCCGGGTCTGACTCGCCAGCCACTCCTGTTCGTCGACCGGTCCGACCCTGAGCGGATGCTCGGCACCGTCCAGGAAACCCGCCTCGAAAAGGCCTTCGACGTCGTCCAAAGCCACCGGGCCATAGCCGATCCGGCCAGCCGAAGTGACCACTTCGACCAGTGGCTCCAGCCAGAGCATGCCGCGAGATCCGTTGCGTACCAACCGAACCCGCGGGTCCTGTTCGATCGCAGCGGCGACCTCGTCGGCGCCGACCGACTTCGCGGCGGAGTCCCGGGGCACGTACACGGTCACCTGATCGCTCATCGGTCCACCTCCAACAGCGCGGCCAGCCGGCTCGGATCGACCCGGCCGTGCAGCCGGTCACCGACCTGCACCGCCGGCCCGAGAGCGCAGTTTCCGAAACAGAAAGTCTGCTCGAGGGTCACCCGGCCATCCACCGTGGTTTCGCCAAAACCGACGCCCAGCCGGGATTTCGCCGCCTCGGCAAGGCGTTCGGCGCCGACCGATTGGCACGCCTCGGCGCGGCAGATGCGTACGGTCGTGGCGCCCGCCGGTTCTTTCCTGAAATCCCGGTAAAAAGTCACCACTCCGTGCACGTCGGCGCGGGACAGATTCAGTTCTTTGGCGAGGATCGGGATGACGGCCGAATCCACGCATCCGAGTTCACGCTGAATCGTGTGCAAGATCGGCATCAGGGCACCCCGCTCGGCACGGTGGGCGTCAATCGCGCCACGCACCGTGTCCTGCCACGCCTGCTCATGCGACACGGCCAAGATGGTGCTCCCCACGGACGACTCGAGTGACTCGTCCATCGTCCTTCGAGACTGGCGCGCGGTCAAAACGTTGCTCTCTATCAGGTGATAGAGAGCGTCTATCACAGCAGCTCAGAGGGCATTATTTATGATTGGATTCTGTCTGCAATCCGTTGCCCTCGGCCCAGCCGGCGGCCATCGCGGTCACCGTGACGGCCGCCTCGGACAACGACATCCCCCGCCCGACCGCTACTCCGACCAGAAACGTGGTCAACGGCGCCGCCGGCCGCGCCACCCCATGAGCGACATCTTTGGCGATATCGAGCACAACCGTCTGGTCCAGGGCAGCTGAATCGAGACCGAATTCCGCTACCACCTGTTTTGTCCACTCTTCCAACGTATTCACGACGGATCCGCCTCTCATTCGCGCAAATCGCCCCTCCGTGCTTACTGTAGGTGGGATTCCATCGAAGGACAGGCAGGTGTGCGATGGGGCGCGTGACGACACGGCGGCGAGTGATCCGGGTGGTCGACGGCCGGCCAACCGCCCGGCCGGACACTCTGGTGGCCGAAGAGCCGCTGGAAATCCGGGTAGACGGCAAGTCGCTGTCGGTCACCATGCGAACGCCAGTCGACGATTTCGACCTGGCGGCCGGATTCCTGGTCAGCGAGGGCGTGATTAGCCGCGCAGACCAGCTATCGGCTATCCGCTACTGCGCCGGCGCGACCGCGGATGGCCAAAACACGTACAACGTCCTCGACGCGACGCTCGCCGACGGTGTGCCCGGCCCGGACCCTTCACTGGAGCGAAACTTCTACACCACGTCCTCATGTGGGCTGTGCGGAAAGGCCAGCCTGGACGCGGTTCGTACGAGCGCGGCCTGGACAGTCGAAGCCGATTCGTTACGCGTGTCGGCCGAAACCATTGTCGGATTACCGGACAGCCTGCGGGCCGCTCAGAAGGTTTTCGACCGGACCGGCGGCCTGCACGCGGCCGGCCTTTTCGACGCGGACGGCACTTTGCTGTGCCTGCGGGAAGATGTCGGCCGGCACAACGCCGTCGACAAGGTCGTCGGCTGGGCCGTACGGGACGGCCGACTTCCGTTGTCCGGCACCATTTTGATGGTCAGCGGCCGAGCTTCCTTCGAGCTGGTACAAAAAGCCACCATGGCCGGCATCCCGATGCTCGCCGCGGTGTCCGCCCCATCGTCGCTGGCCGTCGACCTGGCCGCCGAAATGGGCCTAACCCTGGTCGGATTCCTGCGGGGAAACTCGATGAATGTCTACGCCGGTGCGCATCGGGTCGCGCTGGCCGAATCACCCGTCGGTTAACGGCACTACCGCAGGCCGCTCGCAGGTGCTGGTCACGGTGGTCGCCTGTCCGGACTTTGCCGATGCGAGCAGGGATTCCATCACGTCGAGCACATGGTAGGCGAGCCGCCCGCTAGCTCGCGGTGGCGCACCGCCGGCCAACTCGGCCAACCCGTACCCGCGCCGCCCGGTGCGATAACCGGCCTTGGCCTCCACCACCTGCCATTGCGTTTCACCAAGGCCGCGCATCAAGACATCGCCGCCGAAGGTGTTTGGATCCGGTACGACCAAGGAGGCCTTGGTGCCGTGCACCTCGATGTTCGCCGATCTGGTCGCCACCGCGTCAAAACTCATGACCAGCGTGGAAAGTACGCCGCAGGCATGCGTCAGCACGCCACTGACGTGAGTGTCGATCTCGACCGGGATGATCTCCCCGACGCGTGCGCCCGAGCCGATCGTCCGCTCCGACCGGCGGTGGCTGGCCGCGCCGATCACCGAAACAACGGGGCCCAGCAAGGTGATCAGCGAGCTGAGGTAATACGGCCCCATGTCCAGCAGCGGGCCTCCCCCGGCCACGTAATAGAAATCCGGGTTCGGGTGCCATCTTTCGTGGCCAGGAGTCACCATCGTGGCGGTCGCCGCGATCGGCGTCCCGATCAGGCCGCCATCGATCACCCACCGGGCCGTCTGCGTCCCAGTGCCCAGAACGGTGTCTGGCGCACACCCGACCCGTACACCGGCCGCCTGCGCCGCGTCGAGCACCCCGGCTGCCTCGGCGGTGCTGGCCGCGAGCGGTTTTTCGCCGTAAACATCCTTTCCGGCCGCGATCGCCCGCAACGCCACCTCGGCGTGCGCGGCCGGAATGGTCAGGTTCAGCACGACCTCCACGTGAGCATCGGCGAGTAACTCGTCGACCGTGAGGGCTCGCACCTGCGGATAAGCATCGGCCACCGCTTTCGCTCGGGCCGGGTCCAGATCCGCGACCGCGATCAGCCGCAAGTTCGGCAGCCGGGCGATGGTGTCGAGATACTGCGCCGAAATCGCGCCGCAGCCGACGATTCCCACCTTCACCTGCTGGCCCACAACAGCCCCCTCCCAATAATCTTACGCACGCTCGGATGCTGGAGAATATCCATACTGTGTCCAGGTGTGGCAACGAAAACCCGGCCGGCGCCCCACTGCCGCGTCCAGACCGCCGGCGAGGTCACCTCGCGGCGCCACGGGTCCCACTCACGCATTTTCTGTGTCGTGGTCGCGAGAACGTCGATATAGTCATCGGAAAGCACCCAATACTGCTCGGTCACCAGCTCAAAGTCGCCGATGCCCTCGGTGATCGGATGTTGTTTCGCCGCCGGCAGCATGTTCACCTCGTACGGCACGAAATTATGGTCCGGCGTGCCGTCGGACTTCGGACTTTTGCCCGGATGGCAGGCGAACTGGCCGCCTATCAGGTGCAGATAGTCAGAAGAATTCCGGTACGAATCGGCAATGCCGCCATGCCACCCGGCCAGCCCGGTGCCGCCCTCGACGGCCGACCGCAAGCCAGCCAACTGCTCGCCGTCAATGGCGCCCATCGTGTAGCACTGCATCACCAGGTCGACGGTCGCCATGTAGTCGGCGTCCGCATACGGCTCAGGCGAGTCCGCTACCCGGATCTCGTACCCGTGCGTTTCGAGGAACGGAATGAAAAGATCGGTCGCGGCGACCGGCACATGTCCCTCCCAGCCACCCCGCACCACCAACGCCCGCCGTCGATCACTCGTCATCAGGCCACCCTATTTCAGTCACCACCCTGACTGAAGGCGCCCGCTCGACAACTTTAGTAGGTAGTGCCGTTCCGTGCGTTGCGCATATCGGACAAGCTGCCTTAGCCCGTGCCAGTATCCATCTCATGAACGCTAACGACACCGTCATCGCGCAGGGCAAATACATTGGCGCCACCAGCGACGAGCTGGCCGGCAAGGATGCCGCCGACAAGGTCGCGGCCGGCGTGAGCCAAAAAGCACTGTTCCGTCGCCGCGGCGAGATCACCCTTTACCGAGATCGTCTCGTACTCACCGAATGGGCCGAGTCCGGCGAGCTGGTGCTGCGCCCGGCCGACATCAGGTCCGTGGACGTACGGTTCACCGAGCTCTATGGCCGTTTCATTGGTGGCCTACTCAATGCCGGCAAGCCGCTGATCCTGCAGACCGCCGCGGCCGGCGAGATGTATTTGCTGATCGACCGAAAAGAGTTCATGGAGACCACCGACGATCGCCGGTGGGCCACCCTCCTCACCGACTGGCAACGGTCCGCCTCAAGCACCGCCCAATAGCTGAATATGGCCCGCCACCAGGAAAGTAGCGGGCCATATTGCCGTTGTCAGCCCGAGGCGGAAGCCCGGATGACTGTACGGATCTGCCGTAACAACACCGAAAGCGTGGCGAGGTCACTGCCCAGCTCGTCCACGTCGGTCAGGCTGGCTTGTACGCGCTGCAGCGACGAACGGTTCGCGGTCAGCCACTCCTTCACCCGCTCCTGCGGCCCGAGCGTGTCCGATGTGGACTGCAGGACCTCGGCGGTGAATTCGGCCATCGCCGCGTAAAGGTCATAGCGCAGCGCCATCCGTGCCAGCGCCTTCCACCGGTCGTCCCGCTGCAGCGCGGAAATCCGGTCCAGCAGCGCTTCCATTTCGAACCGCTCGGCGAGCGCGAAATAGACCTCGGCGACCTCAGCCGGCGGCCGACCGGTGCGGTTGGCGACCTCGACCACGTCCAACAGCCCGAAGCCGTAGATGAGCCGTACGGACTGCCGGGAGATCTCGGTTGGTACGCCCTCAGCGCACAGCTGGGCGACCTCCGCCTCGATCGACTCCCGCTCGCGCGGCCCGCGCATCTGTTCCACCCGCGGCAAAAGCTCCGCCACCGCCGGCCGGAACCGGGCCACTTCGGCGCTCACGTCAATGGGCGGCCGGCGGCTCTGCAGCAGCCACCGGGTGGCCCGGTCGACCAGCCGCCGGCTGCTCAGGTAGAGCTTGGTCTGCGCCTCGGTAGGCACCTTGACGTCGAGTTTCTCCGCGTCCGCCCAGATCTGCCGAAGTCCGAAGACCTGCCGGACCACTTCGGCGGCGCGTACCACGTCGACCACGTCGGCGCCGGTTTCTTCCACCGCACGGAAAACGAAGGACGAGCCGCCGCGGTCGACGCAGTCATTGACGATCCGAGTGGTGATGATGTCCCGGCGTAGCGGATGCGACCGCATCCGGTCCGCATACGTCTTTCGCAGCGGAGTGGGGAAGTAGTCCACCAAGGTGGGCAGGCACCAGTCCTCGTCCGGCAGCGAGGACGCGGCGATATCCTGCTCCAGGCCAATTTTCACGTACGCCAGCAGCACCGACAATTCCGGTGACGTGAGCCCGCCGCCGGCCTGCGCCCGGGCCCGCAGTTCCTCAGCGGACGGCAGGAACTCCAGCGCCCGGTCGAGCCGGCCAGCGGTTTCCAGCGCCCGCAGCTGCCGCTCATGCACGGTGACCATCGGCACCGCACCCGATCGCGAGTTGCCCAGCGCGATGTTCTGCTCGTAGTTGTCGACCAGGACCAGCTTGCCCAGCTCGTCGGTCATCTCGGCGAGCAGGCTGTTGCGCTCCGGACCGGTCAGTTGGCCAGCCGAAACCGCGCCATCCAACAGAATCTTGATGTTCACCTCGCGGTCCGAGGTGTCCACGCCGGCCGAGTTGTCGATCGCGTCGGTGTTGATCCGGCCGCCGGCCAGCGCGTATTCGATCCGGCCGCGCTGGGTGAGCCCGAGGTTTCCGCCCTCCCCCACCACCTTGCACCGCAGGTCCCGGCCGTTGACCCGCAGCACGTCGTTGGCCTTGTCGCCGACCTCGGCATGAGTTTCGTTGCTGGCCTTGACGTACGTGCCGATGCCGCCATTCCAGAGCAGGTCGGCCGGTGCCATCAGGATCAGCCTGATCAGCTCGGTCGGCGGCAACTTGGTCACGGTCGGGTCGGCAATGCCCAGCGCGGCGGCCATTTCCGGCGTGATCCGGATGGATTTGGCCGTACGCGGGAAAATCCCGCCGCCGGCGGAGATCAGCGAATCGTCGTAGTCGGCCCACGACGACCGTGGCAGGTCGAAAAGCCGGCGCCGCTCGGCGTACGAGGAGGCCGCGTCTGGCGTGGGGTCGAAGAAAATGTGTCGGTGGTCGAAGGCGGCGACCAGCCGGATGTGTTCGGACAGCAGCATGCCGTTGCCGAACACGTCACCGGACATGTCACCGATGCCGACCACGGTGAACTCCTCGGTCTGGGTGTCGTGACCCAGCTCGCGGAAGTGCCGTTTCACCGACTCCCAGGCACCCCGCGAGGTGATGCCCATCTTCTTGTGGTCGTAGCCCTGGGATCCACCGGACGCGAACGCGTCGCCGAGCCAGAAACCGTATTCCGCCGAGATCGAGTTGGCCAGGTCGCTGAAGGTCGCGGTGCCCTTGTCCGCGGCGACCACCAGATAGCTGTCATCGTCGTCGTGGCGTACGACATCCTTGGGCGGCACGATCTCGGTGCTGCCGTCGGCCCGGATTTTCCTGTCATCGGTCAGATCCAGCAGGCCGGAGATGAACATCCGGTAGCAGGCCTTGCCTTCGGCGAGCAGCGCTTCCCGATCGCCGCCGGACGGCGGCTGCTTCAACACGAACCCGCCCTTCGCGCCGACCGGTACGATCACCGAGTTCTTCACCATCTGGGCCTTCACCAGCCCGAGCACCTCGGTGCGAAAGTCGTCCCTGCGGTCGGACCAGCGCAGCCCACCGCGGGCAATCGCGCCGAACCGCAGGTGTACGCCTTCGAATCGGGGCGAGTAAACGAAAATCTCGTGCTTGGGCTTGGGTGCCGGCAGGTCCGGCACCGCGGCCGGGTCGATTTTCAGTGCCAGGTAAGGCTTCGCACGACCGTCCGCGGCCCGCTGGTAGTAGTTCGTACGGCGGGTGGCGAGAATGGTCGCGAGCAGGCTGCGCATGATCCGGTCGGCGTCCAGGCTGGCCACCGAATCCAGTTCCTTGGAAATCGCTCCGACCAGCTCCTCGCCGCGACTGGCCCGCTCGTCGTCGCTGATCCGCAGACCAGGATCGAAGCGCAGCAGGAAAAGCTCGACCAGCCGCCGGGCGATGACCGGGTTTTCCCCGAGTGTGGTGGAAATCAGCCGGTCGGAATAGACGGTGCCGACCTGCCGGGAATACTTCGCGTACGCCCGGAGCACCGAGACCTGCTGCCAGGTCAGTCCGGCGGAAAGCACCAGCGCGTTCAGACCGTCCACTTCGGACTCGCCGCGCCAGCAGGCGGAGAAGGCGTTCTGGACCGGGCCGCGGACCGCGTCGGCGTCCACCGAGGGGCACGGGCCGAGACCGAAGTCGTAGACCCAAGCGGTGTCCTCGGCGGTGTTGCGGCCGTCCCCGTCCAGCCGATGGAACCGGAAGGGCCGCTCGTCGAGCACGCGTACGCCCATGGAGTGCAGCACCGGCAGCACGTCCGACAGCGACATCGGGTCCAGCAGCCGGCGAACGGTGAACCGCAGCTCGCCGTTCTTGCGGTAAAGGTGGGTGCCGAGGTCGCCGGGCTCTTCCAGCATCTCCAGCCGGGACACGTCCTCGGCGGCCTGCAGGACAGTGTGTTCTTCCTTGTACGCCTCCGGGAAGGCCGGCCCGTACCGGCGTACCAGCATCCGGGCCTGCTCCTCGCCGACCGACTCCTGCATCGCGGCCGCGAAGTCGTCGTCCCAGGATCGGGTCGCGGTGGCCAGCTCGGCCTGCAGCGCGACGGTGTCGATCTGGCCGGGCGGGTTGGCCGGGTCCGTACGCACCGTGAAGTGCACCCGCGCCTGCATGTCCTCCGTGACCCTGGTCGTGTAGTCCAGGCCGACGCCGTTGAGCGCGCGCGTCAGGATCTGCTGCATCCGCAGCCGGTTCTTCGTGGTGTAGCGGTCGCGCGGCATGTAGACCAGGCAGGAGATGAACCGGCCGTACGAGTCGCGGCGGACGAACAGCCGCAGCACCCGACGGCCGGCCATCCGTAGGACGGCCATTGCGATGTCGTAGATCTCGCTGGTCGGGGCCTGGAAGAACTCGTCTCGCGGGTACGTCTCCAGGATGGAGATGAGGTCCTTGCCGGAGTGGCTGCGCTTGGAGAGCCCGGAGCGGGTCAGCACGTCGGCGACCTTGCGGCGGACCACCGGCAGCTTCTTGACGCTCTCCAGGTATGCCGCGGACGAGAACAGGCCAAGGAAGCGGCGCTCGCCGGACACCTCGCCGTCGGGGCCGAAGACCTTGATGCCGATGTAGTCCAAATACGCGTTGCGGTGCACGGTCGCGCGCGCGTTGGCCTTCGTGATGACCAGCAGCCGCTTCTCCCGGATCCGCTCCTGGGCGCCCGGCGGCATGGTCTTGAAAGACCGCACTTGGGTCTGGTCTTGGCGCAGAATCCCGAGGCCGGTGCCATTCAGGGCCGCCAGGAAGTCATCGCCGCTCTCGTCGGTGCCGAGCCGGTATTCGCGGTAGCCAAGAAACGTAAAATGCTCGTCCGCGAGCCATCGCAGCAGCTCACGGGCATCTTCCACGTCCTTCGACGGCACCGGCAACTCGCTCTGGACCAGCTCGCCGGCCAGCGCGATCGCCTTGTCCCGCATCCGCGACCAGTCCTCGACCGCTTCCCGTACGTCCGTCAGCACCCGCTGCAGGTCGTTCAGGATCCTGGTCAGCTCGGTCTCGTCCCGAGTCCGGTCGACCTCGACGTGCATCCACGATTCGACCAGCTCATCCGGACCAGCCTCGTCCGGGCCGGGCGCGGCCGGCACTTCGGCGAGCGCACCCAACACCTCACGGCGTACGACCAGCTGCGGGTGTACGACCAGGTGCACGTTCAGGTCGTGCCGGGACAGCTCCGCGGTCACCGAGTCGACCAGGAACGGCATGTCGTCGGTGACGATTTCCACCAACGTGTGGCCACCGGCCCAGCTGGCCTGCCCCGGATCGGGAGTATGGACGCGCAGCCGCACCTCGCCGGACACCCGCTGGGCGGCCAGCTCGCGGTGCGAGCGGACGGCAGCGAGCAGGTCTTCCGGAGCCCGGCCGACCAGATCCTCGGCCGGCACCATTCCCCAGTACTGCCGGACCAACTCCGCGGTCCGAGAGTCCGGGGCCCGCTCGGCGGCGGCGTCGATCAGCGCGCCCACCGAACCGGGGTTGTCCAGATCGCCTTCGCTGTCAGCGCCGTCCAGCGGTGCGCTGGGGGCAGAGGTACGCATCGGTCCGCTCCTTAGTCGTCCCACGCCGTTGTGGTGACCACACAACCCTACTGACCATCCCGTCAAGACCTATGAGCCCTCTGCATCGGTTTCCCATCCCTTTCTTGCCCCTTCTGGACCTCTTGACATGCCTTACCGACAGACTTACCTTACAAAGTAAGGCGTACTAAGTAAGGGAGAGATTCGATGAACTGGACACTGGTCGCGGCCGTCCCGCCGCTGGTCATGCTCGCTTTTCTGATCGTCACCGAATGGGTGCCGATGTTCCCGTTCAATGACCTGGCCGCCCAGCCGGTCCGCCGACGGCTGTTCGCGGCCGCCATCAACTACCCGGTGATGGCGCTGATCGCGGTGCTCTTCGCGGTCGACGTGACTGTGAGCACCTTGATCGCCACAGTGCTCTGTTTCACAGTGGTGGCCGGCAACATCAACTCGTGGTGGTTCCCGTATTTCACCGGCCGCGGCAACGCGGACATGCGGCGCAACTGGGAGCGCGAGTACGGCCGGACCCTGAAACTGCTGCCCACCGACGGCCACGTGGTCACCCCGGACGCACAGCATCTGGTCGTCACCGCGATCGCTTGGGCGATGCTGATCACCGGGGTGGGTGCTAGCGTCCACGTCTTGTGAGGCAGGGGCTGACGCGCGCCGCGATCGTGGCAGCGGCCATCGAGGTGATCGACACCGTCGGGCTGGAAAAACTCACCATGCGCCGGCTCGCCAGCCAGGTCGGGGTCGAGCCGATGTCGCTCTACCACCACTTTCCCAACAAGGCGAACCTGCTGGACGCGATCGTCGACAGCGCGGCCATCTCGTACGCGACCGCCGCGAAAGCCCACCTCGCCGAGCACCCCGCCGCCGGGACCTCCTGGCCGACGGGGTTGCAGGCGTTGGGCACCGCGATGCGGACCGCCCTGCTGACCCATCCGCGGCTGATCCCGTTGGTCTCCACCCGGCCGGCCAGCCCCGGCACCGCGGAAGAACTGGGCGAGGATCTGCTGGACGCGATGACCGGCGCCGGGTTTTCCCGGCGGGACGCCGAATACGCCCTCCAGTCGATCGTCGTCTACGTTATCGGCCACGTACTGGCCGAAGCCGGCCAGACCCCCGGCGCCGCCGACGTACCGAACCGCTCCGCCGACCAGACCTACTACGACGACTGGTTCACCCTCGGCCTGACCGCGCTCATCGAGGGCCTGTCCGTACGAAAAAACCCTCCGCGAGCCTGACTTTTTCGTTGTCAACACGCCGATGTTGACGACGAAAACGTCAAGTTCGTGAAGGAATCAGGTCCACTCCCAGCACATTCCGTAGATGCCGGCACTCAAATCCGTGAACGCCACGTGCGCGACCAGCTCCGGACTTATCCAGACCTCACGCAGATCCGTACGCTCATCGGACGGTTTCGGGCGACGGAAAGACAAGCATCGAGCCGGCACCGCCTCCGGGCTGAACTCGACCTCCAGCAAATACTGCATGGTGTCGTGCCGGAAAATCCGGTCGAAGTAGTCGTCGCGCGTACCGGTTTCCAGGAAATACTCGTAAATCGTGGTGTCACCGCGGCCGAGCACCCGGTCGAAGACGATCTCGATCGCGACATAGCCGGCCGCCGCATTGGTGCGTACGCGGCCAATCCGGCAGTGCCGGGTGTCGACCATGCTGACCAGCCGGCCCTGCGGATCCCCCGAATGCAGGAAATAGTTTCGACTGACCCTGTCCACGGTCGCCTGCACCACCAGCCGCGACGAATGCCCGGACAATGTCCGGTCAGCGTTGACCCGTACCCGATCGTGGCTGGTCAACAGCTTTACCTGCTGCACGTCCGGCACTCCGAGCTCGGCCATCAGGCGCTCGGCCGCCTCGGAATTGTCGAAAAACTCGCCGACCCGGGTCGGCGGCGGTTCGGCGTTGATCCACCGCCCGCGCGGCCGCGGCTGCCCGAGCAACCCGGTCAGGCTCTCCGGCGGCAACCGGAGCAGCTTTTCCAGCACTCGTACGCCTTGCAGCGATCCGGCCCGCTCCGGCTGGCTTCGACCGTGTTTCCAGTAACTCAAAGTCGTGATGCTGACACTCACGCCATTGTCCGCCAACCGCTGCTGCAGTCGTTGCAGACTAAGACCACTGGCCTGCACGGCCAGCGTCAACGCACGATGGAACGGGCCCCGCTCCAACGCCTCGGACAACTCCGCGGGCAGCACCGCATCCTGACCCAGTGTCACGGGCATCGCACCCTCATCCACGTCACGAGCTCCCACCTGCGAACCCCTAAACCGGTCAACACTTGATATTCAGTTGAATTCACATAACTGCTGATTGGTTCCGCTAGGCCGCAAAACCAGCGTATGGTCCGGATGTTCCCCAGTCACGGCATATAAGCCGGACTTAAGGAAATCTCGTACGTCCGGCACACATTTCCCAGCACCCTGGAACAGTTCGGTCACGTCACGTAACTAAAACGTTCTATAAGTGCGCGGTTTTCCGGTTCAGGCCACACAGAACGGCAGATATACCCCAAATCGCCCCGCGCTGTCGCCGGCAGCGCATCACCGAAAGGACGCCCGATGCGTTCGTACGCCCTGCGCACCATCGCCGTCGTCGGCACCGCCGCGTGCCTGAGCCTTGGCTCAGCCACCGTCGCGGCCGCCGCCCCCGCGCCGAACCAGAGCGCACGCCACGGCTTGGGTCTGCGGCTCGACCAGCCCGCAGCGCCCAGCCGGCACACCGGTTTGCCAGTCCTGCCAAGCAAATCGGCGTCGGTGCCGACCAGCTACAGCCTCAGTCAGTACGCCATCTCACCCGGCGACCAAGGCCAGGTTGGCTCCTGCGTGGCCTGGTCAACGATGCACAGCGGCTACGGAATCCTGATGAACGAACAGGGAATCTCGGGCTCGCCGATGGCACCGATGTATATCTACGCGCAAATCGCGCAAGGCGATGACGAGGGTACAAACGGTAATGTCGCGCTGGACCTGGCCGACTCCCAGGGCGTGGACACCGCGTCCGATTACTGGCAGGGCGATTTCGACTACACAACGCAACCCGACTCCAACGAGCGCGCGAATGCCATTCACTACAAGCTTTCCGGCTACAACACGCTGTCCACCGGCTCGGGCCTGAAGTCCGCCGTCCAGCAGTCGATCTCGCAGGGCATGCCGGTATCGGTCGGCCTGCCGGTGCACAACAGCTTCATGGACCTGGACGCGCAGAGCGCCTCTGACTACAGCTACATGCCTGGCCAGAATGACCCGGTCGCCGGTGGCCACGAGATGGCGGTCATCGCGTACAACAGCCAGGGCGTCACGCTGGAAAACTCGTGGGGCACCAACTGGGGCAACAGCGGCTACGTCAACGTTTCCTGGACCTTCCTCACCAGGTACGTCGATGAGGCCTACGCCCTGGGCAAGATCACCCAGTCCTAACACTCAGCCCTCCGCGAACTTGACGCTTTCGTCTCAACACGCCCGGTGTTGACAAACGAAAACGTCAAGTTCGCGGAGACTTTTAGGTGTTGAGGTCGACAGCGGGGAAGGTGTAACCGTTCCAGAGGGCGCGTTCGGTGTCGCGTGGGGCGTTGACGACGGTTGGTGAGTAGTTCCAGATCATCGTGGCGCGGGTGGAGGTCCGGTACGTGGGCCACCGGTCACCTGGATTTCCGGTACGAGCAAAGGTTGTCCAGGCGGTGACCATTTGCTTCGACAGGGCGGCGATCCGGGTGCGGTCGCTCTGCAGGGCCTCGGCGCCGCCGGGAATGCCGGTGAATCGCAGGGTTCCAAAAACAAAGGGCAACTCGGCGGTGTGAATGGCGCCAAGGCTCTTGGCATTGTTCGGCGCCCAGTCGAACTGGTAGACGTACGAGCGAGCGAAGCGGCTCTGGGCAGCGGCGAGGCGGGTCGCTGGTACGCGCATTGCCTGGTCGTTGATCATCGCGAGCACGATGTCGCCTTCACTGGCTCCCGGCCGGGCGCCCTGGTAGGCAGCCACCATCGCGGCTCGCTGCTTCGCAAGTACGGTGGGGAAAACCACGCTGTACTGCGGTTGGGTGATGCTCAGCACCCGCGGGTCGAACTGAGCGAAATAGCGGAACTCGTCGCGGTTGCTGCCGACGATCAGGTCGATACCGCGGGCATTTCCCTGCGAGACGCGGTCGATCGTCGGCGCTTTGACCAGTGTCCCGTCAACGTACGCACCGAAATACGTGGCCCGGCCGATCGCACCGGCCGAGGCTTCCAGCGCTTTTTCCTGCAGCCCAAGCAGCTGGACGGTGCTGAGCGCCCGCAGCTGACCGATGCTCTTGATCCCGGTTGTCGCGAAGAAGGAAGCGGTGTTCTTCTTTTCCAGCGAGGCCGACCGATCCAGATAACCGGTGCCGCTTTCCAGGATCGCCCGGTGGAAAAGTCGCTGCGGGTGGTCGGTGGCGAGCATGGCGCTCAGCGAGAAAGCGCCTTCGGACTCGCCGACCGCGGTCACGTTCCCCGGGTCTCCACCGAAATCGGCGACATGCTGGCGGATCCAGGTGAGCGCGGCGATCTGGTCGCGCAAGCCGTTGTTGCCCGAGCCGCGGTATTTCGGGTCCAGGCCACCGAGTTCGGTCCAACCGAGCACCCCGAGCCGGTAGTTCAGCGTGACCACGATCGCGTCACCGGTGGTGGCCAGCGTGCTGCCGTCATAGCGGGCTTCGTTGGCATTGCCGAAAATCGCTGCGCCGCCGTGAATGTACACGATAACGGGCCGGTGCGTACGGCCGCTTTTCGGTGCCCAGACGTTGAGATAGAGGCAGTCCTCGTTCGTGAAGACCTTCTGGTTGGACGGGTAATCCTCCGAAGACGGGTCGGCATATTGCGGGCACACCCGGCTGCCGTCGCTGGCCCGCAGCGTCCCCTTCCACCGGGCCGCCGGCTGGGGTGGCCGGAAACGATTGTCGCCGGTGGGTGGCGCCGCGTACGGGATTCCCTTGTACGTGCAAAGGTTTCCGGCCGTGACACCGGCGATCCGGCCGACCGACGTGGTGATCGTACAGTTTCGCTGGCCGGCGGTGAGCGCATCGGCGTCAGCCGGAGCACCGCAGCCGGCGGTGAAAAACCCGGCCGCCAACGTCAGTCCGGCCGCCGCAGCGGCTGCCCGGCGCCAGCGGGTCAAGGTGAACATCAAAGGTCTCCCCAAAGTAGTCGGCACGACGCCGATAGTGGCCCGGCGGACGGTCCGTCCGGATCGCCGACAGGAGCGAACCTCGGCTCAATCTGCGAGGGGAAACGGTCAGGCGCCAGCGATGACCAACCCGGACTCGTACGCGAAAACGACCGCCTGGACACGGTCGCGAAGGTCGAGTTTGGTCAGCAAATTGCTGACATGCGTCTTGACGGTGTGCTCGCTGACCGTCAGTTCGGTGGCGATCTCGGCGTTGGAAAGGCCCTGCGCGACGAGCCGCAGCGTGGCCAACTCGCGGTCGGTCAGGTGCGCCAGCTTCGCGGTCAACCGCGGCACCGGCTGGCCGCGCTGAACCAGGTCGGCGATGAGCCGGCGGGTCACTGTCGGCGCCAGCAGCGACTCGCCGGCGGCCACCACCCGGACCGCGTTGACCAGCTCATCGCGGCGGATGTCCTTGAGCAGGAAGCCGCTGGCGCCGGCCCGAAGGGCGTCGTAGACGTACTCGTCCAGGTCGAACATGGTCAGCACGAGCACCTTCGCGGTGGTATGCCGGCAGATTTGCGCAGTCGCCTCGACGCCGTCGACATTCGGCATCCGTACGTCCATAAGGACGACATCAGGGCGGACCTCCAGAGCAACGCGGACGGCCTCGGCGCCATCGCTGGCCTCACCCACCACGGTGAGATCAGGCTGGGCGTTGAGGATCATGCTGAAGCCGCCTCGGAAGAGGTCCTGGTCGTCGACGACGAGTACGCGAAGCACGAGCAAGTCCTACCTGATGGGCAGCGTCGCCGCGACGGCAAACCCGGCACAGTCCGGCCGCTGTCCAGCTTCCAGAGTGCCTCCGCAGGCCAGCACTCGCTCACGCATGCCCAGCAACCCGTACCCACCGCCGGCCGAAGCCGTGCCGCCCTGCCCATCGTCTCGCACTTCGACCAGCAGAACCTCCACTGACCAGCACAAACACACCTCAACACGGCTGGCGCGAGCGTGCCTGACCACGTTTGTCAGGGCTTCTTGGACGACTCGGTACGCGGCGAGATCGACATCGGCGGGCACCTTGCGCGCCTCCCCCACGACCTCGACCGACACGTCCAGGCCAATCCGCCGAGTCTGCTCGATCAGGCCAGCCAGCGCATCGATGCCCGGCTGCGGCTGCCGGGCGGCCGGCTCATCCGCCGATCGGAGCGCCCCGAGCGCGCGACGCAGCTGCCCGACCGCGGCCCGACCGGTGTCCGCGATCGCGTCGAAGACCGCCTCAGCCCGGTCAGGGTCGGCTCGTACGGCCAACGGCCCCGCCTCGGCCTGCACCACCATGATCCCGACGGAATTCGTGACAATGTCGTGAATGTCGCGGGCGATCCGGGTCCGCTCGCGGATCACCGCGGCGGCCTGTTCCTCCTGGAGCCGGGCGGTCCGCTCGCGCAGCACCGCGGCCTGGGCCGCGTGGGCCCGCGCGCTGATGCCCAGCGCGTAAGCGGCCACGTACGCGACGCCGAGGTAGCGCGCCACGCTCAGGTCCTCGCCGGGCACGACAACCGAAACCGCGATGCCGATGATCGTCGCCACCACGCCCCACCAGCGCACCCGCGGCCGGCTCAACGCGGCCACCGTGTAGAGGCTCACCAGCCCGCCGACCGGCAGCAGCGGCGGCACATTCGCCAGCGCCTGCGCGATAATCGCCCAGCCGACCACCGCGCCGGTCCGGATCGGGAACCGGCGTCGCCAGAACAACGGCACGGACGCCAGCACGGCCAGCCCCACCGACCACCAGGTAGGCCAGCCGGCGACCGGGACGGCGGTGGCGACGAACGCGATCACCACCAACGCGGCATCCACCGCGACCGGCGGAATCCCCCGCAGCCATCGGCTCAGTCTCTCGGTCACACCGCAGTATGCGGCCGCGCGGTCGCTCGGCGCCTCCCGCGCCAGAGCGAACTGGCACTCGCTCCTAAGCCGGACCGCTGCCGTACGCTCGGGTCAGGATCTCCAGGCTGTGGCCGTTCGGGTCGTCCCAATAGACGCCGCGGCCGCCGTCTCTGGTGTTGATCTCGCCGGGCGTGCCGTGCCCCGGATCGGCCCAGTAGTCCAACCCGCGCGCGGTGATCCGGCCGAAGATCTCGTCGAACTCCGTCTCACTCACCAAAAACGCATAGTGCTGGCCACGAACTTCCCCGTCGGTGTCCAGAAAATCCAGCGTCACGTCATTCGCCGGTTGGACCATCATGAAGGGCCCGAAAGCCTCCGGCGCTGGCAGGCCAAGGATCTCCGCCATGAACCGCGCCGACGCCTTCTTGTCATGCGCCCAGACGATCGTGTGGTTCAACTGCACGGCCATCGCGTCTTCCCTTCCTGGGCGGGACAACTTCCCCCCACCTTAACGCGCGTGGCCGACCTCGTCGGTCAGGTTTCGCAGGCGATGCCGTCGTGGTCGCGGTCCAGGGCCGAGCGATAGCCGGGCTGGCCGCGATAGAGCGGCGCCTTGCCGGCGGCGCGTACGGCCGTGCAGTTCTGGTAATACACCGAGGATTCGCCGGAATCTCCGGTCGTACTCGAGCCGCCGCCGTCTCCCGAGGTGGTGCCAGCGCCGGCGGCCGGCGGGGCGAGCGACCGAGCCGGCACCGGTGCTGGCGGAGGTGGTGGTGGTGGCGCGGAGGGAGATGGCCGGACGGGCGAAGGCGACGCGGACGGCGACGGGGGCTTTGATGGCGACGGCTTCGGGATGGCGCTCGCCGCCGGAGCCACCGGCTTGTTCCCCATCATCGAAACGAAAAAGCCGCCGCCACAGCACAGCAGCACGATCCCGACAACGGCCGCGATCACCACGATGAGAATGTTCCTGGTTCGGTCCTGCATGCCGTCAGGGTCACCCCGGCAACGGTGACGCGGCGGCCCTTTCTCGTTGATCGAGCCACAAAGTCGTACCCGTAGGGCCAAAGTCCCCTAAGCTCGAAGTCCAAAAGCCCCTAAAGATGTGGTTTTTCGCAAAAAGCACCACATAACAAGGCCGGAGGCATCACTTGTCGTCATCGCGCCATTACCGTCGATTGCGACAATAGGTGGGGTTTGGTGGCGATCGCCGGCTCGAGTAGGGTCCCGGGGCGTGAGCGGCAGTCGGCGGTTGGCCCTGATCGGTGTTGTTCTTGTTGGCATTCTGGTGAATGTCGGTATCTGGTACGGCCTGCCACAGCTTTTAGGGACGACCCAGGTCGCGGTCGCGGACACCAAACCTGCGCCCCAACCGACCGGGACACAGTCGTCCGCCGCTGGCGCCGACACTGGCCGGCTCGACCCCAGTGGCGTTGGCAGTGGCACGCCCGATCCCAGCCATCCGGGCTCTCCGGTCGCCGGTGGCCCGGGCAGCCCGGCGGCCGGCCACGGCACGCCCGGCGGTCCGCAGCCGCCAGCAGGATCGGGACACCAGCCACCGCCCTCCACCCGGCCCAGCCCGCCACCGCCGGTGGTGCGTACACAGCAGGTGACCGCGCAGCATGGCTCGGCGACTTTCAGATACAGCAAGGGATCCCTGGACGTGATCGGCACCGAGCCGGCGGACGGCTACCAGGTGAGCGTCACCCGGCTCTCGCCCACCGAGATGGGCGTGCAGTTCACTGCCGGCAAACAGAAGGAAACGATCCTCGCCGCCGTCGATGACTCCGGGACCTTCAAGTCCGGGGTCATCGAGTCGAACGGTCAGTAATCAGCCTTTCTTACCTGGCTGCCAAAGGACGTCGCCGGTGTCCAGATTGGCCGTACGAGCAAGGATAAACAGCAGGTCGGACAGCCGGTTGAGATAGTGACCGGTGAGTGGGTTGGTCACCGCCGGCTCCGCTTCCAGCAGCGCCCACACCGATCGCTCGGCGCGCCGGGTGACCGTACGAGCCGCGTGCAGCAGCGCACCGGCGGGCGAACCGCCGGGCAAGATAAACGACCGAAGTTTTGGCAGCTGGTCGTTGAAAGTGTCACAGTGGCCTTCCAGTCGCTGGACATACGCCTCGGTGATTCGCAGCCGGTCGTCGCCCTCAACGATCGGCGTGCAGAGGTCGGCGCCCACGTCGAAGAGGTCGTTTTGCGCCTCGATCACCACCTTGCGCACGTCCTCGGCCGGATTTCCCAGCGACAGCACGACACCGATGGTGGCGTTGGCCTCGTCGGTGTCCGCATATGCGGCGAGCCGGACCGACGTCTTCGGGACCCGGCTGCCGTCCCCGAGACCGGTCGTCCCGTCGTCGCCAACCCGCGTGTAGATCCGGCTGAGCACCAGGTCCGCCATTTACGTGCCTCCGATTAGAAGAGTGCGCTCGCGAGATCGCGGCGCGCCTTCGCCACTGCCGGGTCGTCCGGCGAGGCGACTTCGAAAAGCTTCAGCAGGTGCTTGCGGGCCGCGTCCCGGTCGTCGCCGGCAGTCCGGCGTACGGCCCGGATCAGCCGGGCGAAGGCCGCCGGGGCCTCCCCCTGCACCAGCTCGGAGTCGGCCGCGAGGGTCTGGGCGGCCACGTCGTCGGGAGCGGCGTCGGCGTCGGACACCGCGGCCGCGAGGTCGACTCCGTCGATCCGCAGGAGCAGGTCGGCCTGGGCGATCCCGGACTTGGCCACCGGGTCGTTCGGCAGGTCCACCAGCACCTGTTCGTACAAAGCCTTGGCCGCGGTCAGGTCACCGGCCGCCATCTGGTCGTCTGCGGCCTCCAGCCGCGGGTCGATCGGCGGGCCGGCCTCGCCGGCCGGGCCAGCGCCCGGCTCGACACCGCCAGCTTGCAGGACCGCGGCGATGAACTGGCGCGCCTCAGCCTCCCCGATGGCGCCCTGGAAACCCTCCATGAGCTGGCCCTTGATGACCGCCATCACGGTCGGGATGCTTTGGATCTGGAGCGCCTGCGACAGCCGTGGGTTGGCGTCGACATCGACTTTGACCAGCACCCACGAGCCGCCACCCTCGGCAGCGAGATTCTCCAGCGTGGGCGAGAGCGTCTTGCACGGCTGGCACCAGTCGGCCCAGAAGTCGATCACCACTGGCGTGGTCATCGACCGGTCGATCACGTCAGCCTGGAAGCTGGTCTCGGTGGCGTCGATGACGGTCAGCGGGGCGTTCGGGTCGGCGGCGGCGTCCGGAGCCGCCGCGCGGTGCCGGCCGGTGTCGGGTGCCGCGTGCCGGGCGCCGTTGCCAGCCGGCCCGGCCGGGGCCGCCGCCGGACCGGCCAACGACGAGAGGTCTACCGCTCGTGAGAAGGCCGCCGACATCGCCGCGGCCTGCCGAGGATCTGGACGAGTCATAAGGACGATTCTCCCACCGTCGCCGGAACCGCTGCCCAGTGGTCCGGCCGACGGTGCATGCCAAAACTTTACACAAACTCGCTCAGGCAAATTTATAGGAGTAGTGTCAACGTCATCCGGGAAGCGAAGACATCCCACCCCTGAGGTGCCCCTGCCGGGCCGGCCTGAGGAAAGTGGTGGGATTTGTGATAGCCGTCCGCGTTCGTACCCATCCGGATGTCCGAGATCCTCGCTCAGGACCACTGCGCCGTACGACGGAGTGGGTCGGATCGGCGACCGCCAAGGCCGCGAGAGTCGTCGCCACGCTCATCGCACGGATCGCGCCATCGCGCCGTGCCGTACGCACTCCTCGTCGATGACGGCACGGCCCCGGCCGGCAGAAGGACCGAGAATGACAATTGAAGACAGCACATCCACACGGCTACGCCTGGAACCGCCACGCTCCCCCATGGGTCCGCTGGACGGCGCGTGGTGGCCTCGATCGGCCGATCCGGTCGCCGAGCTGCCGCCGCTGATCCGCGCCGTCGAGGTCAGCCGCGGCAGGATCACCCATCTCATGCTGCAGGCCGAAGGTTGGCGGAGCCAGCCGCGGCGGATGACCGTGGACGGCCGAGTGATCCGGCTGGGCTGGTTCACTTCCGGTCCCGCTGGCCTGTTGACCACCACGAACAGCGGCCGTGACCGGGTCGACCTGCTGGTCGTTCCGCCGACTCTGTCCAAGGCCGCCGCCGCGGCGGCGATGGCTGCCGCCTCGGATCCCACGAACACCTTACGTACCCCCGAAATCCTCGCTGCCGTGAACACGACCGATCCTGCCGCGCTGGACCGGTGGGAATCCGACGGCGGCCACCTTCGCACCGCCGCGGCTTAGTTCGCCGGAAAGGAAATCTCATGCAACTGCCACTGATCCTGTTGGCCGCCATCGTGGTGCTCGCACTCATCTATTTGTCCCGGTCACTTCGCATCGTCACCCAGTACGAGCAGGGAGTGCTGTTCCGGCTGGGCAAGATCCAGGGAATCCGCAAACCCGGGCTCGCCGTCATCGTGCCCGGCGTGGACGTGCTGCGTCGGGTGTCCCTGCGAATTGTCACGATGCCCATTCAGTCGCAGGGAATAATCACCCGTGACAACGTCAGCGTGGACGTGTCCGCGGTCGCGTACTACCGCGTCGTGGATGCGGTGAAATCCGTGGTAGCGATAGAAAACGTCGGCGCCGCGATCAACCAGATCGCGCAGACCACGCTGCGCAAGGTGGTCGGCCAGCACACCCTGGACCAGACGCTGTCCGAGACCGACGCGATCAATATCAACATCCGGGAAATCCTCGACGTGGCAACGGAGGAATGGGGCGTAGTCGTCACGCTGGTGGAGCTCAAGGACATCCAACTGCCGGACAGCATGAAGCGGGCGATGGCGAGGCAGGCCGAGGCCGAGCGGGAGAAGCGCGCGAAGATCATCGCCGCCGAAGGCGAGTCGCTGGCCGCGGCCGCGCTGGGCGAGGCGTCGGACGTCATGATGGCCCACCCGCTCGCACTCCAGTTGCGAAACCTGCAGAGCCTGGTCGAAATCGGCGTCGACAAGAACACCACGGTCGTCTTCCCGGCCCCGCTGATGAGCACCATCGGAGAGCTGGGCGCCTTCCTGGCCCGCGAGACCGCGGCCGGCGCGAGCATCACCCCGCACGCACCGACGACGGTGACCAAGGCCGCCGTTCCACCGACCAACTCGCACACTCCGCCGCTGTCCCCGGTGAAGTAGGGCCAGAGAAGAAAAGCCCGGCCACTGTGGCCGGGCTTTTCCGCGTCCGCTCAGAACCGGGCAGGCTCGACGTACGCTCCCCACTGGTCTTTAAGCGCGCCGCAGATCTCGCCGACGGTGGCCTCCAGTCGTACCGCCGCCAGCATCGGCGGGAGCAGGTTTCCATCCGTATGCGACACCCGCACCATCTCGGCGAGCGCGGCTCGTACCGCCGGCTCGTCGCGGGATTTCTTGCGATCGGCCAGAACCTGGACCTGGTCGCGCTCGACCTCGTGGCTGACCCGCAGGATTTCCAGGTCACCGGTGATCGTGTCGGTGTTGGTGTTGACGCCGACGATCCGCTTGTCGCCCTTTTCCATCGCTACCTGGTAAGTGAACGCGGAGTCGGCGATCTCGCCGGTGAACCAGCCGTCCTCGATGCCCCGCAGGATGCCGGACGTCATCGGACCGATCTCGTGCTGCTTCTCGTCGCCGCCACCCATTCGCATGATCTGGGCGAAAATCTTCTCGGCCTCGGCCTCGATCTTGTCGGTCAGTGCCTCCACGTACCAGGAACCACCGAGTGGATCGGCGACATTCATCACGCCGGTCTCCTCGCCGATCACCTGCTGAGTGCGCAGCGCGATCTCGGCTGACTCGGCGGTGGGCAGCGCGAGCGTCTCGTCCAAAGCGTTGGTGTGCAACGAGTTCGTGCCACCGAGGATCGCCGCGAGGGCTTCGACCGCGGTGCGTACGACATTGTTGTACGGCTGCTGCGCGGTCAGGCTGACACCGGCGGTCTGGGTGTGGAACCGCAGCCACTGCGCTTTCGCTGTCTTCGCGCCGTAAACATCGCGCATCCAGCGCGCCCAGATCCGCCGGGCGGCCCGGAATTTCGCGATCTCCTCGAAGAAGTCGATGTGACTGTCGAAGAAGAAACTGAGACCCGACGAGAACTTTTCGACGTCCAGGCCACGGGACAGGCCGAGTTCGACATAACCAAAACCGTCGGCGAGCGTGAACGCCAACTCCTGCGCGGCGGTCGCGCCGGCTTCGCGGATGTGGTAGCCGGACACCGAAAGTGGCTTGTACGCGGGAATTTCCGCCTGGCAGTATTCCATCAGGTCGCCGATCAGCCGCAGGTGCGGCTCCGGCTTGAACAGCCATTCCTTCTGGGCGATGTATTCCTTGAAAATATCGGTCTGCAAGGTGCCGTTGAGCTTGGAGATGTCAGCGCCCTGCTTTTCGGCGGCGACAACGTACATGCAGAAAAGTGGCACCGCCGGGCCGGAAATCGTCATCGACGTGGTCGTGTCCGCCAGCGCGATGCCGTCGAACAGCACCTCCATGTCGGCCAGCGAGTCGATCGCCACCCCACAGTGCCCGACCTCACCGAGGCTGCGCGGGTCGTCCGAGTCACGGCCCATCAGCGTCGGCATGTCGAATGCCACCGAGAGACCGCCGCCACCGGAGCGCAGGATCATCTTGTAGCGCTCGTTGGTCTGCCGGGCGTTGCCGAACCCGGCGAACTGCCGGATCGTCCACGCGCGGCCGCGGTAGCCGGTCGGATAGAGGCCGCGGGTGAACGGGAACTCCCCCGGCCAGCCGATCCGCTCGAAGTCCGGCACGTCGGCACCCTCGGGCGGCCCGTACGCGGGATCGACCTCCATCCCGGACAGCGTGCTGAAGTCGGCGTCCCGGACCGCTGACGCCTCGTACCGCTCCCGCCAGCGTCTCCGCCCGGCCTCGATCTCTTCACTCATCGCATGCCTCCTGAGAAAATACTAGGATGTCCTAGTAATTTCAGCCAGTGGGATGCGACCTATCTCTCAGAGGCTGCCCGAAGGCCACCAGCCGGTAGCGCGGATCGGCCCGGGCCACCTCCTGATGGGGCAGCGCGGCAAGCGATCTGTCCAGCTCAGCCGCCTGATCGGCGGTCATCGTACGCATCCAACGGATGGTGCCGGCGGCCAACCAGCGGCGCCACTGCGCCGGCGCAACGCCCTGCCCGACGCCGCTGAAGGTCGTCTCACCCACCAACTCCAACCCCCTGAGCAGGCCGGTCACGGTGGCGAAGTCGTCGAACTCCACGTGCCTCGCCCGGTCTGGTCTCGCGCGGGCCAGGCTCGCCGCCAGGTCGCTGTCCATTTCGAAGTGGCCATCGTTTTTGTTGACCGTCAACACGAGCACCCCACCGGGCCGAACGACCCGGACCGCCTCGGCGAGCACCGGCCCCGGGTCGTCCAGCAGGTGAACCAGCCAGATCATCGTCACCGCGTCCACCGAACCGTCCGCGAACGGCAGCGCCCGCGCATCTGCCCGTACGACCCGCCCGCCGAGCCGGGCCGCCGCGATCCGCAGCATCCCCGCCGCCAAGTCGATCCCGACCGCTCGCACGCCGCCGATCTCGCTGGTCACGAAGCCAGTGCCACATGCGACGTCCACCAGCGTCCGAGTGCTCGCCGGCAACAACCGGCCAACCGCGCCGGCCGCCTCGCGCGCCCTCGGAAGCCCACCGCGAGTCGCGTCGTACCGCGCCGCTTCGGCGTCGTAGTCCAGCACCCCTCACCCTCCCGTTCGTCGGCGTCTGGATCACTCCGACGAGGTGAAGTCACCAGCCGCGGACCGTACGTCCCGAAGCCGCTCGAAGAGCAACGAACGGTCCTGGTCGTCGAGCGCGTCCAGGCCGAAGTCGATGGCCATCAGATCCTTGGTCGCCCGGCGGACCACGTCACGGCCAGTGTCGGTGAGCGTTGCGAGGACGCCGCGGCCGTCGTCCGGGTTGCGGCGGCGTGCGACCAGGCCGGCAGTGACCAGCCGGTCGATGATGTTGGTGACGCTGGTCGGGTGCACCTGCAGGCGCTCGCCGATCGTCTTCAGAGACAGCGAGCCGGTACGGGAGAAGTCCAGCAGCACCAACGCCTCATAACGGGCGAAGGTGATCTCGTACGGACGCAGCACCGCGTCATAGCGGGCGAGCAGGATCTGCTGGACCCGCATCACCGACGTGGCGACTCGCATCGCCTCGGCCGGCCCGTACCGGCGGGCCCAGATGTCGCCGGCGCGTTGGATCGGATCGAACGGCAGGCCAGCCCCGGATTCCACGATGCAACCCTAGGCCAGTCGATTGACAGGGTGGCGGATCGATCAGCCAGGAGTCGAGTCGCGATCCATCGGCCGGCCGGCGCCCCATCGCGCAAACAGGTGGCGGCAGGTACGGCCCCGCAAAAGCAGACCTCTACCCTGGCCAAGTGGACTGGAGCTTGCGGGCCTGCGGCCGGCGCGGACATCTGACGTACCGGCCAACAGAGACGGACCTGGCCGACCGGCTGACCGCCGACACCGCGATCGGTACGGTCTGGCGCTGCCTGCGGTGCGGCGACTTCGTGCTGAGCGAGCCGAAGCTGACCGGGCCGGCCAACGAGGCGCCGATCGTGCTGCGCGGCCCTGCCCTACGCGACGCGGTGATCCTGCGGCTGTTGTCCGCCGAGCGGGCGATCCGCGGCCTGTTGTTGCTGCTGGCGGCCTATGGCGTCTTCGAGTTCCGGACGGTCAAGGGCTCCCTCCAGATGGCCTTCGAGCAGTATCTTCCGCTGGTCAAGCCGCTCGCCGACCAAATCGGCTACGACCTGACCAACGCCGGCCCGGTGCGGCTGATCGAGGGCGCGTTCTCGGTCAGCGCCAACGCACTCATCTGGATCGCTCTCGGCGTGCTCTTGTACGCGCTGCTTCAGCTGACCGAGGCGACCGGCCTCTGGTTGCTCAAACGCTGGGGTGAGTACGTGGCGGTGATCGGCACGTCGCTGTTCCTGCCGCTGGAGATTTACGAGCTGATCGAGAAGATCACCGTGATCCGGATCGGCGCGCTGCTGATCAACATCGTCGCGGTCATCTACCTGGTGTGGACCAAGCGGCTCTTCGGCGCCCGCGGCGGCCGCGCCGCGCACGAGGCCGAGCGGCACAGCGAGTCCGTGCTGGAGGTCGAGCAGGCGGCACTGAAGGCCAGCACCCCGGTGCCCGCCACCACCGACTAGCGCGGCCCGATCTCCAGATAGGCGATGGTGTCCGGCCCGTCCAGGAGGCTGGTGTACAGCCGCCGGACCAGGCCGTTGTTGGCCTGGATGATCCGCTCCACCGCGGCGCCTTCGGCCAGATCGAGCACCCGCGCGACACCAGCCATCGGCGGGCCGGTCGGCCGGCCACGGCTCGTGCAGGGCGCCACCAGGACGGCCGGCTCCCGACGGATCCGGCGGGTCTTGTACGCGTCGATGCCCGTCTCCACGTAGACCCGGTCGCCGGCCGCGCCGAACCAGACCGGCGTCGGCACCGCGGTCCCGTCCGCGCGATAGGTGACCAGCAGGCAATAGCGGTGTCGGCGCAGCGTACGCACATCCCAAGGGCGCACCTCCGCCGTCGTCACCGTCCCAGCGGCCGGATGCCCCAGCCGCTGGAGCATCCCGACCAGCGCCTTGCCAACACGCTCGTACCGGTATCCGCTGCCCGCTCGTACGGCCATCAGCACTCCTCGCTCGACTAGTGAGAGTGTTCCCTCACCATCGGGCATTAAGGAAGACGACGGTCAGCCGCCGGCCGTGTCGTCGGGGGTGGCGTCCGGGAACGAGTGGTGTTCGTGCGCGACAACCCAACGCTGTTCTCCTTACGTAGCCCCAAAGTTAGCCACACCCGGTGCTCTGGATGGGCCGCGAGGTGTGCCGGCGCGCCGCACAGCAAGAGGGCGTATGCGAAAGCGACGTCGTCGCCGGCGACGATCTCCAGCGACTCGATCTCGAAGCAGGCAATGCGCTGCCACTCGAAGAAGCCCGGCCACGTCTCGCGGTAGGCGTCGATGCCACGGACACCTTCGTACGGCGGAGGTATGTCGAACATAACGATGTCGTCGGTGTGGTCCGCGAGCACTCCGGCCATGTCCCCTGCGTGTACGGCGGCGGCCCAGCGCTCGATCAATGTCCGGATTTGTTCCTCGTTGGTAGCCATTGTCATCCAGTCTTTAGCCGTCGACGTTCGGTGTTACAACTACGACCCGGGCCGATCGGAGAACTCATCGCGCTCCGGGCGGGTCTTGCCAGCCACCTTCGGCGGCCCTACTATCTCGGACTATCGGAAAACGTTTACGCTATTTCGAAACTAGGTGCCGCCGTGATGGGTCGTGGGGTCGCAGATGGATATCTCTGAACCTTCGCGCGAGCTCGGGTTGAGCCGGCGCGGATTCCTCGCCGCCGCGGCCGGGGTGGGGGCGCTTGGCATGACCGGCTTGGCCGGCTGCGGCGCGGCCGGCGACGGCGGCATCTCGTTCTGGAAAACGCCGGTCGGCGACCTGCCTTTCGAGCAGTCATACAACAAACAGCTGATCGTGGACTTCGCCAAGGCCAACAAGAACGCCAAAGTGAATTTCCTGATCATCCCGTGGGACAGCGCGCTGCCGAAATACACCGCCGGTTACGCCGGCAGCAACCCGCCCGATGTGGCGTACGAGATCCTGCCGTGGATGAACAAGTTCCGCGGCACCGGCGCGCTCACTGACCTACGCAAAATCGACCCAGGCGTGGAAAAATACTTCCAGAATGTGCCACAGAGCGCGATCGACGGCTGCTCGGGACCCAACGGTGAGCGCTTCGGTGTGCCGTTCGCGGCCGGCCATTTCGGCCTGACGCTGAACGAGGAGATCTGGGAAAAGGCCGGCAAGCCGACCCTCCCGGTGACGTACGAGGACATCATCCCGTTCGCCCGGAAACTGACCTTCGACAAGGCCGGCAAACGACTCGGCGAGGCCGGCTTCGACCCGAAGAACATCGCCCACTGGGGGATGACCTGGGCCGGCTCGACCGGCGCCGAAACGAACTACATCTGGAACTATCTCTGGGCGTACGGCGCCGACATTGTCAACAAAGACAAGAACGACATCGGCTTCGGCGGTGCGCAGGGTCGTGCCGCGTTGACCCACATGAAGAAACTGGTCGATTCCGGCGCTACCACCCCGATGGGCCTTTACAGCGACCAGGACGCCTGGAATGACCTGATGTTGCAAGGAAAATCCGCCCTGCAGTGGATGGCCAACATCAGTCCCACTCAGCAGAAGGCCTACGCCACCCGATTCCGGGTGCTCGACCTGCCCAAGGGTCCGGCCGGCACGTTCGTCGTCGGCGGCTGCGGCTACTACGCGATTTCCAGCAAAAGCAAGAACAAGAAGGGCGCGTACGCGCTGCTGCAGTTCCTGTTCGACGACACTCGCCGGAAGGACTACATCCGCAGCATCCGGGTCTACCCGTTCGGCGACCCGCCGGCCGGTTACTACAGCGGAGTCGGCGACAAACGGGTCGAGGACTATCTCACCGCGGTCGGCGCGCAGACCAAGTACGTGCGGCTCACACCGGTGCTGCCGTACGACCCACAAGACTACATCCTGGGCAAGTTCAACGACTTCTTCCTCGGCCGGAGCAGCCTGGACGACATGCTCAAGGACACCTCAGCACACGTGAAACAGCTGGCATCGACTGCCCGCTAGCCGCACCGGAAAGGACACCGAGGTTTTGGTCAGCGTCCAGGAGACGAGGCTTTCCCCAGCGGCGCCGGAAAATCTGCCAGCGCGCCGGCGCCGCCGGCCGGTCGGCCGCGCCGCCACCTACCGGGACGCCGCCCTTTTCCTGCTGCCCAAGGCCCTGCTCTTCGGAGTGTTCATCCTGGTCCCGTTCGTCTACACGTTCGTGCTGGTTTTTCAGGACGGGTCACTGCTGGGCGATTTCCGGTTCGTCGGACTGGCCAACTTCGCCACCATCCTGTCCGACTCGCTTTTCCTGAGCACGCTGAAGAACACGCTGCTCTTCCTGGTGATCCTGGTGCCGCTGACGATGACCGTGCCGCTCGCGGTCGGCGTCCTGCTCTCCAGCAAACTGGCCGGTCTGCGGTTCTACCGCTCGCTGATCTACCTGCCGTCGCTGCTGTCCATTGTGGCCACCGGGCTGATCTGGCGGGTGCTGGTGGATCCGCAATCCGGCCCGTTGAACCTGTTTTTCCAGCGCGTACTGGACATCGAGGTGCCGTGGCTGTCCAACGGCACCTTCGCGATCTTCTTCATCGCGGTCATTACCATGTGGTCCTCACTCGGCTTCAACTCGATCATTTTCATGGCCGGGCTGAACGACATCCCGGACGAACTGGTGGAGGCCGCCCGCATCGACGGCGCCGGCATGTGGCGTACTTTCTGGAGCATCAAGCTGCCGCTGCTGCGACCGGTCATGCAGTTCGTGCTGATCCTCACCACGATCGCGTCGGTGCAGGTGTTCGACGTGATTTTCGTGATGACCAAAGGTGGTCCGGGCACCGCCACCTACACCGCGATGTGGTACATCTACCAAAACGTCTTCAACGGCGGCTCGGTCGGCTATGCCGCCACCATGAGCGTGATCCTGCTGCTCCTCACCCTGGTGATCTCGGCTTTCTACCTGCGTGCCACCCGATCGGACGGTCGCGGCCGTGGCTGACAGCAGCAAAACCCTCCGCCGCTACGGGCGTCAGACAGTTCTGCAGATCTTCGCGATCATAGTGACTTTCGCTTGTGTGGCACCGATCGCGCTGATCGTCTTCGCGTCTTTTCGGGACGTACACACCTTCAACGACCTGAGTCTGAGCTTTTCCGGCTGGAGCCTCGCCGGCTATCAACAGCTCTTCGCGCTCGGCACCATCCAGACCTGGTTGTTCAACACAGTCTTGGTCTCCACGGTCGGTACGGTGTTGACCGTACTGGTGGACCTGATGGCCGCTTTCGCTTTCAGCAAGCTGAAATGGCGCGGTCGCGACTCGGTTTTCCTGCTGCTGATCAGCACCATGATGTTGCCGTTCTCGGTGACGCTGGTGCCGACGTACCTGATCGCGAACAGTCTCGGGCTGACCGACAACTACGCGGCGCTGATCCTGCCCGGGCTGTCCGCGCCGCTGGGTACTTTCCTGCTCCGCCAGTTCGTCCGCGGCATCCCGGACGAACTGCTGGAGTCGGCCAGGGTGGACGGCGCCTCCAACGCCCGGATCTTCGTCTCGATGATCGTGCCGCTGTCCGCCCAGCCGATGGCCGTACTGGCGATCCTCACCTTCGTGGCGAACTGGAACAACTTCCTCTGGCCCCTGTTGGTGATCCAGACCGACAGTCTGAAGACGCTGACCGTCGGCCTCGCGACCACGAGCACCGAGTTCAGCGTCGACCTGTCGTCGCTGACCGCGACCACGGTGATCAGCCTGGTCCCGATGGCCATCCTCTTCTTCGCCTTCCAGCGCTACTTCCTGCGTGGCGTGACGGCCGGCGCCGTCAAGGGCTAGCTCCGCGTTTCCGCAGCTCAGCGGCCTGAGCGCGACACCTGGGTAGTTCGCTGGAGGAAAATGAGTACGTGCTACTCATGCGCCCGGCTGCCCGAACAGGCAAGCTCATGCCCAGAGTGGACGGGCGCTTGGCTGGTGGCCCGTCGGGACGGTAGCGAGGGGTGGACCGGCAATGTTGCTGAGAGCGCTGATAGACCGCGATGGCGAAGTGGTGGGCGTGAGCGCCGACTTCGACGAGACTCCGCAGGCGTACGACCCGCCACACCGGCCGGGTGACCGGATCAGCACGCTGCGGATCCCGGACCCGGCCGGTGACGTGCCGCTGCTCGAGCTGCACCGCCGGCTGTCGTACGACCGCACCACCGGGCAGCTGCGGCTGGCCAGCTGCCAAGAGGCGGTCTGCGCTAGTTAGGACTTCCCAACGGCGATCTTGAGGGCCGGCTCCAGTTGGCCGAGCAGCCAGCGCACGCCGAGCACTGACGGGTAGCGCAGGACGCTGATGGTTTCGAGGTCGGTGCTGAAATACCGTTTGTCGCGGACCGCGGCGAGCCCCTTGAAGACCGCGTTGCCTTCAAAGGTGGTTTTCGCGGCCGGGCTGGGAAAACCGACGATCAACAGATCCGCGTCCAACAGGTCCAGCTGCTCCATGCTGAGCTGCCCGGTCAGCTTGCCGCCGCCGGCCGGCCGGACCTTGTCGATCGACGCCGGCAGCCGCATCCCCAGCTGGACGAAGAACTTCACCGCGAAGTCCGCCTGCGACACCAGGGTGAAGACATCCGGGGCGTACACCACCGAGGCGGTAAAGGTTTTTCCTGTCAGCGCGTACCTTTTCGCCGCCGCGGCAACGGCTGCCTCGGTCTCCCGAATCGCCGTCTCGGCCACCGCCGGCAGCCCGACCGCCTTGCCCGCGAGCCGCGTGAGGTCCTGCCAGGAATCGGTGCCCCAGCCCGTCAGGTAGCCGATTGTCGGCGCTATCTGGGACAGTTTCCGGTAGTCCTCGGCCAGCTTGAAGTGGGTGGTCGCGAGGATCAGATCCGGCCGCAACGCGGCCACCTTCTCGAAGTCGACCCCCTTGCCGATGCTCAGCAGCTGGGTCTTCTTCAGGTCGATCTTCTCCTTCAGCCAGGGGAAAACCCCGGCCCCGTTGGACTCGTCCCTGGACACCCCGACCGGCGCCACTCCCAACGCCACCAACGCGTCGATGTCGCAGGACCCGGTCCCTATCGCGATCACCCGCCGCGGCTTGCGCGCGATCGTTGTCGTCCCGAACTTGTGCTTGATACTGACCGGAAACCCCGGATCCGCCCCGGCCGCCGACGTACCGGCCCCACCACCACACCCAGCCAGCGTCCCCGCCACCGCGAGTCCGCCCAGCCCACCCAGCAGTCCACGCCTGGTCACCGCTTCCGGCAGGGCGACGAGCTGCGAAGTCATTCGACCTCCTCCAGTCCACAGGGCTCCCACGAGCCTATGAAGATAGGTTAGCCTTACCTACTCTCTTTTCCGTACCTTGACTCACCTCGATGCCACCGGTGAGGACCAGATTTCGTCGAGTGCGGGACTTTGTCCCACGCTCGACGCCGAGTGTGGGGTTTTGTCCCGCAGTCGACGACGGGCCTGTTGCCGGTGGGGCTGATGTGACCACTGAGGTGTCGGAAATCAGGAACGGACCAGGGTGGCTTGGCCGTCGGCGATGTGGAGTTCGGCGTCGCAGACGTCCGCGGCTTCTGGGTCGTTGGTGGCGAAGACCACGGCCGCGCCGGTACGGGCGTGGGCGCTCAGGAGTTCCAGGACGAGTTGGCGGTTGGTGGCGTCGAGTTCGCTGGTGACCTCGTCGGCCAGCAACAGGGCCGGTGCGACCGCCATGCCGCGGGCCACCGCGACCCGCTGTTGCTGGCCTCCGGAGAGTTCTTCCACCAGCTGGTCGGCGTGTGACGTGAGGCCGACCGCCGCCAGCGCCGCACCGGCCCGGTCACGGGTCTCGGCGGCGGCCAGGCCGCGGGCGAGCAGGGCGACCTCGACGTTCTCGGCGGCGGTCAGCACCGGCACCAGGCCGTTGTCCTGCGGCACCAGGGCCACCTCGGCGGGGGCGCAGCCGTCCAGGCTGATCTGGCCGCTGGCGACCGGAAGCAAGCCGGCCACTGTCCACAGCAGCGTCGACTTGCCAGCGCCGGACGCGCCGGTGACGGCGACCAGCTGGCCCGGCAGCACCCGCAACGACACCCCTACCAGCACGTCCCGCCCGCCACGCTGGACCGTTACGTCCTCCACCACCGCGCTCAAGAGCCCTCCCCCGTCGGTTCCAGCAGCACCGAGCCGTCCCCCTGCAGTCGTACGCGCACCAGCGTCCCTGGCGGCAGCGCGGCCACCACGTCCAACGGCAGGGTCAGCGAGCCGCCCCGGCCGACCACCGCGAACTCCTCGCCGCTGCGACCCTCGGCGCCGACCCGGCCATCCCGGATGGTGACCGTACGACGGACCCGCTCACTGACCTCCGGGTCGTGCGTGACCGCCACCACCGTGGTGCCGCGTACGGCGTTGACCTGCGCCAACGCGTCCAGCACCTCCTCGCGGGCGTCGTGGTCGAGCTGGCTGGTCGGCTCGTCGGCGAGCAGCAGGCCGGGCGAGTGCGCCACCGCCACCGCGACCGCGAGCCGCTGTCGTTGGCCGGGGGTCAGCACCTGGAACTTCTCCCGCGCGAACGACTCCAACCCGAGCAGGTCCAGCACTTCCTCCGGCGCATCCAGCTCAGCGCCCCTGGGCGCCGCCCGCTGCGCGAACCGGACGTTGTCGTACGCCGTCAGATAAGGCAGCAGATTGCGGCTGGCCCCCTGCAGCACCACCCCGACCTCGGCGGCTCGCATCCGCTGCAGCTGGGCCGGCGACATCGACTCGACAGCGTGCGCGCCGATCCGCAGCCGACCGGCGCTGGGCCGAAGGACACCGGCGAGGATTGACAGCAGCGTCGACTTGCCGGCGCCGGACGGTCCCAGCAGCGCGACCGACTCACCGGCCGCCACCTGCAGGTCGATGCCGGCCAGCGCCACCACCTCGGTGTCCTCGGCGCGGTAGATGTGCACCAGACCCTCACAGGACACCGCCACACCGCTGCTCATTGCTGCCCCTCCTGTACGCGCCGGATAGTCCCACCGCGTTCGGACCGGACCGCCACCAACAAAGCCACCACAGTCAGTACGGCCGCCGCCAACATCGCGGCGCCCAGCGGCCACGCCGGGCCGGGCAGATAGACCAGCCGCGGAAAGGGCGGCGGATCGGAGAACACCGGAATGGCCGGCAACGCGAGCGCCGCGCCGACCCCGCCGGCCACCAACCCGGCGACCACCCCCGCCAACGCCGGAGCCAGCTGCTCCAACCGGGCCGCTCCACGCAGCACCTGATCGGACACACCGGTCAGCCGCAGCACCCCGAACTCGTACGCTCGCACCCGGCCGTCCAAGTACGCCGCCACCACGATGGCACCACCGGCGAGCAGCAGCGCGGCCACCGCCGCGACAAGGTACATCCGCAGCGCGAGCGTCGGGCCTTGGCCGTCCAGCTGCGCCAGCCGGCCGGCGTACGTCGTCTCGGACAGTGTCTCGATGCCGGCGGCGGACAGGTTCTTCAGCACCGACGCGGGCGCGTCCGGCGCGAGCCACACCTCGTCGGTGAGGCTGACCCGGCCGTACGTGTTCGACACCCGGTCGAGGTAGGCCAGGTCCGCCATCAGCACCGATCCGCTGACGCTGGGTACGTAGTCAGCGTGCGCGGCCACCAGGTACGTGTGTGTCTGCACCGAGAAGTCCGGACCCGCCACCTTCGACCCGGGTTTGCTCAACCCACTGTTGTCGCTGTCCGGGTCGGGCGCAGCGGTCGGCGGTGCCGGAAGCACGTCCGTGGAGCTGTCCGTTGGCGCCTCGGCCGGCACCGGTGGCGGCGCCGTACCAGCCAGCACTGCCGGGATCGGCGACGGTGTGTCGGCCCGCGCGGCATAGATCTGCTCGCCGCCGTCGCTGTTGAAGCTCACGGTCAGGGTGGAGTCGCCGCTCAACGTGGCGTGCGGGGAGCTGAGGCCGCTGTCCGGTGTCCGCCACCCGTTCGCCGCGGCGAACCCGGTCACTGGGCTGCCCCCGTCGGTCAGCCCAGTGACTTGTACCTGTCCGGAGATGGTCAGCAGATCCAGCGGATCACGCTGGATCTGCAGGCCGTCGAACCGGCAGCCGGCGGCGCAGCCGGGCAGCGGCGCCCGGAGCGTCTGGGCTCCCTGCCGGAGAGCGCCCATCGGTACGTTCACCGGCTGTCCGTGGTTGTCGCGCAGCGACACCTCGAGGGTGAGCGGCCGCGCCGACTTCAGCTGGTCTCCTACCACCCGCAGCGCCAGCTCCGGGCCGTGCATCAGCAGCGGCGTCGCCGGCGCCGGCTTCGACAACGCCTGGGCGATCGCCGCGACCGGCTCGGTGAGGCCACCGCGATCCCACCGCGCGACGGCCGCCAACCGGCTGGAGTCCACCCCGAGGACGGCGTTCACGCTGCCGCTCTGTCCGACGGCGAACTGGACGGCGGCCATCGCGTACTGCCCGGTCGGGTCGGCCTTGCGGACGGCCTGCAGCAAGTCCAACTCGCTGCTCGCCCGTACCGTCAGCACCCGGTCCGCGCCCACCTCCGCGGCCGCCCGGGCCTGCCGGTCGGAGGCGGCGGTATCCCAGGCGATCGAGGAGAAGAAGAGCAGCGCGACGGCGACGGTGACCACCAGGATCGACCGTCGGCCACTGGCCCGGCGCTCCAGCGGAGTCCATCCGAGCATGCCGACCAGGTTGGCGCGCGTACGAGCCGTGATGCGCTGCCACCGCGCCAGCAGAGGCAGCAGGCGGGCCGCCCCAATGCCCATCACGACGGCCACCATCGCGGGCGCCACCAGCGCCAACGGCGACGCCGAGCGGCCTCGGTCGGTCAGCAGCTGGACCAGCGCGGCCACCGCCAACGCGACCACGATGCCGTCCGCGATGCCGGCCCGCAGGCCGTGCCGGCGCGCCGGCACCCGGCGCAGCAGGTCGGCGACGCTGAGCCCGAGCACCCGGCGCCCGGCGATGGCCGCGGCCACCAGAGCGCCGGCCAGCGCGAGGCCGGCCACCACCCACACCGGCAGCCGCAGCTCGACGTGGATGCCCGAAGCCAGCAGGCCGCGGGCCACCAGCTCGGTGGCCAGCAGACCAAGCAGCAGGCCAACCGGGCCTGCGGCCAGCACCAACAGCAGCGACTCGGCCAGCCCGAAAGCGGTCACCGACCTGCCGCGATGCCCGCGTAACCGGGCCAGTGCGATCTCCGGCCCGCGTACGTCGGTGGCGTCCGAGACCACCAACATCAGCACGAACCAGGCGATCAGCACCAACTCGGCAGCCACCAGCGGGATCGACAGCGCGACCAGCCGGCGACCGACGGTGACCGGGTCGACCACGGTCTGCAGCTGTTCGCTAACGGCGTAGCCGCTGCCCTTCATCGTCGACTCGACGCCCGCGTACTTGCCGAGGAGGCGGTCGATGTCGTCGAGCCGGACCTGGTCGACCCGCATCGCCACATCCGCGACGACGGTCAGCTCTCCCGGCAGACCCCCGAGCAGGTGTTCCCCGCCGAAGACCGCGTCGACGCCCTGAATCGTGGTCTCCCGGTCCAGGTTCACCAGCCGGAAGTCGAAGTACGGCTGCGCCAGCCAGTACGGCTCTTCCGGGTTCACCGGCTCGTACAAGCCGGTGACCGGCACAGACTTCGGCGACCCCGCGGTCTTAAGACCTTTCAGGTCGAGCTTGCTCCCGACGTGCATCCCGGTGGTCGCGGCCGAGCGTTTCGAGATCACCACGCCACTGTCGATATCGCAGGTGCCGGCGACGATCCGGAGGTGAGCGCACGCGCCGTCGCGGTAGACCACGGTGGTGGCTACCAGCTCGGACTTCGCATTGGTGAAGCCGGCGACCATCTCCAACCCGCCCACCGGCTTGGCCAGCAACGGGTCCACGGCTCCGGCATTGGCCACTTCGCTACCGACCACCGCAGGCGACTCGCTGTGCGCGTCAATGCTGATTTCCGAGCCTGCCGTGACGTACCGCAGCGGAAGGTAAGGACTCGAGACGCGGATGCCCACGATCGACGCCGGTGCCGCGCGCAACGCGCTGACCAGCAGAGACTGCTCCGCGGCTCGGGCGTACGCCGGACCCACGACGGCCGCGGTCATGGCGATCACCGCTACCGCGAAAACCGTGAGGGAACGCCCCCGCCGATACAACAGACCCCGTACCGCCACCGCCATCGGCCCCATGCCAGGACACCCTCGTCTGACCCGCTAGCCTCGGCCGCCCCCGTAACCCGATCGTGCTCTCGCCGTGAGGCAATCGTTATCCGGGATTACTCGCCCATGCGGACAAACGGGGATCACTCAGAGCTAAGGCCGTCGATGAGACGGTCGGCGCTGACGTACGGGTCCTGGCGGCCTTCGACGACGGCGGCGGCCAGCGAGCCGAGCGCCTGCTGGCCGCGCAGGTCACCCATCCGCTCGCGCAGCGTCTTGACGGCGATCGCCTCGATCTCAGCGGCGGCCCGGCGGAGCCGGCGGCGGTGGAGCTCGCCGCTCTCCTCCATCCAGGCGCGGTGCTTGTCAATGGCAGTCAGTACGTCGTCGATGCCCTTGCCCTCTGAAGCGACCGTCGACACAATCTCCGGCCGCCACGCGCCCGCCTCCGCATGCCGGCCGCCGAGCCGCAGCATCCCGTTCAGGTCGCGTACGACCTGGTCAGCGCCGTCCCGATCGGCCTTGTTCACCACGAAAATGTCGGCGATTTCCAGGATCCCGGCCTTCGCGGCCTGGATGCCGTCACCCATTCCGGGCGCCAGCAAAACCACGGTCGTGTCGGCGAGCGAGGCGACATCGACCTCCGCCTGGCCGACGCCGACCGTCTCCACCATGACCACATCGCAGCCGGCCGCGTCCAGCACCCGTACGGCTTGGGGCGTCGCCCACGACAGCCCGCCGAGGTGGCCACGGGACGCCATCGACCGGATGTAGACGCCACTGTCGGTGGCGTGGTCCTGCATGCGTACGCGATCACCGAGCAGCGCGCCGCCGGAGAACGGCGACGACGGGTCGACGGCCAGGACGCCGACCCGCTTGTCCTGCTTACGGATGGCCGCCACCAACGCGTTGGTGGACGTCGACTTGCCGACGCCGGGCGAGCCGGTCAGGCCCAACACCTGGGCCCGGCCGGTGTGCGGCGCCAGCGCGGCGGCGACCTCGCGCAGCGCCGGACTGTCGTCCTCGACCAGGCTGATCAGCCGCGCGACCGCCCGCGGATCGGCGTTCTGAGCCCGCTCCAGGACCTCCGCGAGTGGCGCGTCCCGGCGGAGCGGCTTTTGAGCTGTGGCCATTTACTTCTTGCTTGGTACGCGCAGAATCAAAGCGTCACCCTGGCCGCCGCCACCGCACAGCGCGGCCGCGCCGACTCCGCCGCCGCGGCGACGCAGTTCCAGGGCGAGGTGCAACGCGAGCCGAGCGCCGGACATCCCGATTGGGTGACCGAGCGCGATCGCGCCGCCGTTCACGTTGACCTTCTCCTCGTCGACTTCCAGGTCCGCCATGGACTGCAGCCCGACGGCCGCGAAAGCCTCGTTGATCTCGATCAGGTCGAGGTCACACACCGAGAGGCCCTCTTTGGACAGGGCGTGCTTGATGGCGTTCGACGGCTGCGACTGCAGCGAGTTGTCCGGGCCGGCGACATTTCCGTGGGCACCGATCTCGGCGATCCACTCCAGCCCCAGCTCTTGGGCTTTCGCTTTGCTGACAACGACAACCGCACAGGCGCCATCGGAGATCTGGGATGCCGTACCAGCCGTGATGGTGCCTTCCTTGCCAAAGGCTGGCCGCAGTCTCGCGAGTCCGTCGACGGTCGTGTCCGCGCGGATTCCTTCGTCAACGGCGAAAACGATCGGGTCGCCCTTGCGTTGCGGAATGCTGACCGGGGTGATTTCCGCTTCGAAGAGGCCGTCTTTCTGCGCACGCGCGGCCCGTTGGTGCGACCGCGCGGCAAAAGCGTCCTGGTCTTCCCGCTTGATGCCGAGTTTTTCGTTGTAGCGGTCGGTCGACTCGCCCATCGGGATGTGGTCGAAAGCGTCGGTGAGGCCGTCGTACGCCATCGCGTCGACCATCTCGATCGCGCCGTACTTGTAGCCCGAGCGCGACTTGGGCAGCAGGTGCGGCGCGTTCGTCATCGACTCCATGCCGCCGGCCACCACGATGTCGAACTCGCCGGCCCGGATCAGCTGGTCGGCCAACGCGATCGCGTCCAGCCCGGACAGGCAGACCTTGTTGATGGTCAGCGACGGCACCGTCATCGGGATGCCGGCGGCGACCGCGGCCTGCCGGGACGGGATCTGCCCGGCGCCGGCCTGCAGCACCTGACCCATGATCACGTACTGCACGGCCTCCGGCCCGATCCCGGACCGTTCCAGTGCCGCCTTGATCGCGATCCCGCCGAGCTCCGCGCCGGAGAAGTCCTTCAGCGAGCCGAGCAACCGGCCCATTGGCGTACGCGCACCCGCCACGATCACAGATCCCGCCATCGCGTCCTCCCGAACGGTCGTTAGGTGGCCCACCTTATGAGATGGCATGGCTCACAACATGCGGTCGTGACTGGATCCACATCACTTACTGTTGAGTAATGTTCACCGCCATAGATCATGTTGGTATCGCGGTCGCCGACTACCAGAACGGCATCGACTTCTACACCGGCACGTTCGGGATGACCGTGCTGCACGAGGAAGTCAATGAGGAGCAGGGCGTACGCGAGGCGATGCTCGCGCCCGGTTCGGATGCCTCCGGTACGCAGATCCAGCTGCTCGCGCCGCTGACGCTGGAGTCAACCATCGCGAAGTTCCTGGACCGCAACGGCCCCGGCATACAGCAGATCGCCTACCGCGTCACCGATGTCGCCGCGACCGCCGCCACCCTGCGCGAACGTGGGTTGCGACTGCTCTATGACGCGCCCAAGCGGGGCACGGCCGGGAGCCTGGTCAACTTCATTCACCCCAAGGACGCCGGCGGCATCCTCGTCGAGCTCGTCCAACCCGCCACGGACCACCAGACCGTGCCACAGTAAGCAGAGTGCGGCTTTTCACACCGTGCTGCACTGGATCGTTACTCGCCGGTAGGGTCCGGCATCACCTGCTGATTCGGGAGGTCAAGCGGTGAAGCAGATCCTCGACGCGATCATGGCCGGCGAGAACCAGGCGCTCGCGAACCTAGCGGTGCCGGAGTCGTACAAAGGCGTGGTCGTACGGGCGGATGAGGCGGACATGTTCGCCGACCAGCCCACCAAAGACAAGGACCCGCGCAAGTCGCTGCACGTCCAGGACGTGCCGACGCCCGAGCTCGGGCCGGGCGAGGCACTGGTGGCGGTGATGGCTAGCGCGATCAACTACAACACCGTCTGGACCTCGATTTTCGAGCCGGTATCGACGTTCTCGTTCCTCAAGCGATACGGGAAGCTGTCGCCGCTGACCGCCCGACACGACCTGCCCTACCAGGTGGTCGGATCGGACCTCGCCGGCGTGGTGCTGCGCACCGGTCCCGGCGTACACGTCTGGAAGCCCGGCGACGAGGTGGTCGCGCACTGCCTGTCGGTGGAGTTGGAGCATCCGGACGGCCACAACGACACGATGCTCGACCCGGAGCAGCGGATCTGGGGCTTTGAGACCAACTTCGGCGGGCTCGCCGAGATCGCGCTGGTCAAGGCGAACCAGCTGATGCCCAAGCCGGACCACCTGAGCTGGGAAGAGGCCGCCGCTCCGGGGTTGGTCAACTCGACCGCGTACCGGCAGCTCATCTCGACCAACGGCGCGAACACCAAGCTCGGCGACGTGGTGCTGATCTGGGGCGCCTCCGGCGGCCTCGGTTCGTACGCGACCCAGATGGCGTTGCAGGCCGGTACGACCCCGGTGTGCGTGGTGTCCAGCCCGGAGAAGGCGGAGATCTGCCGCCGGATGGGCGCCGAGCTGATCATCGACCGGAGCGCCGAGAAATACGAGTTCTGGTCGGACGAGCACACCCAGAATCCCAAGGAGTGGAAGCGGTTCGGCTCGCAGATCCGCGAGCTGACCGGCGGCGACGACCCGGACATCGTCTTCGAACATCCAGGCCGGGAGACCTTTGGCGCCAGTGTGTACGTGGCCCGCCGCGGCGGCACCATCGTGACGTGCGCCTCAACCTCGGGCTACCTGCACGAATTCGACAATCGCTATCTGTGGATGAATCTGAAAAGAATTGTCGGATCGCATTTCGCCAACTACCGGGAGGCGTGGGCGGCGAACCGGCTGATCCAGCGCGGGATCGTGCATCCGACGCTTTCGCGTACTTATGAAATGCGCGAAACGGGACAAGCTACCTATGACGTTCACAAGAACGTACATCATGGCAAAGTGGGCGTATTGACCCTCGCTCCAGAGCCTGGCCTGGGCATACGTAATAACGAACTACGTTCGAAACACTTACAGGAAATCATGCGCTTCCAGAATATTTGACCCTTTTCGCGGCCCACCGCCACAGGGCGACTTTGAGGGGTGAATACTACGGGTCTAGGGTGTGCTTCCTCACCTGTTCATGATCCCTGGGACCCGTAAGAGAAGGCCCGGCGGAGCATGCCGCGTGGGAAGCAGCTCAGGACCCGTCCACCGCCTCTGCGATAGTGAGCGACATGGCCTCCGACACCGACGTGCAGTTCTTCGACAACATCCAGAACGAGCCCGAGTTCGCGATCACGCTGCGCGGGTACGACCGCCAGCAGGTCACCGAGTACATGCGGCGGGCCTCCGTCGAACTCGGTCAGCATTCGGCCGCCCGGGCCGAAGCCGAGTCGCGGCTCAACGACGCCGGCAACCGCATCCGCGGCCTGGAAGACAAGCTCGGCACGCTGCAGCGCCGGGTCGCCGACCAGGAGCAGCAGCTCAAGGAGAACGCCAAGCCGTCGCTGTCCGGCCTTGGCACCCGGGTCGAGCAGATGCTCCGGCTGGCCGAGGAACAGGCCACCGAGCACACCGAAGAGGCGAAGAAGGTCGCCGCCGAGACGCTCTCCAACGCGCGGGCCTCCGCCCGTGAGATGACCGAGAAGGCCCGCCAGGAGGCCAAAGCGGTCAAGGAGGGCGCCGAGCGCGAGGTCTCCGGTACGCGTGAGGTCGCCGAGCGGGAGGCCGCCGAGCTGACCGCCCGGGCCGAGCGGGAGGCGGCGCTGCTGCGCGCCAACGCCGAGCGCGAGACCACCCAGCTGCGCAAGACCACCGACCACCAGGTCGCCGAGCAGAAGGGCACCATCGAGCGCGAGGTGTCCCAGCTGCGGGCCACCGTCGAGCGCGAGGTCACCCAGCTGCGCGGCAAGGCCACCCAGGAGACCGAGCAGCTGCGCAACGCCGCTCGCAAGGAGATCGACCAGCTTCGCGCCGCCGCCCAGGCCGCGGCCGCCAACCTGCGCGCCGAGGCCGAGCGCGAGTCGGCTGAGAAACGGTCCATCGCCGAGCGGCTGCTGGCCGAGGCCAGCCAGAAGCGCGACACCGACCTGCGCAGCCTGGAGCTGGACCTCGCCGAGCGGCGCGAGCGGGCCGAGCAGCAGCAGTCCGAGCGGCACGCGGCCTCGGTCGCGGGCAACCAGAAGCTGATCAGCGAGGCCGAAGAGCGCGCTCAGGCGGCCGACGCCCGCGCCCGCGAGATCGAGGTGGCCGCCGAGGCCCGCCGCAAGGACTCCGAGCAGCAGGCCCGGGCCACCGTGGAGAAGGCCAAGGCGTTCGCGTCCAAGACCACCTCCGAGGCCCGCTCGGAAGCGGACCGGCTGCTGGCCGACTCCCGGTCGCAGGCCGAGCAGCTGACCAGCGACACCAAACGGCAGGTCGAGGACCTGATCAAGCAGCGGGACGCGATCACCGGTCAGCTGGGTCAGCTCCGCGAGATGCTCGCCGGCCTGGTCGGCGGCGGCGCGGCGGCGGCCCCCAAGCTCGCCGCGGTCGACTCGGTGATCTCCGACGCCAAGGGCGGCCGGCCGTCCCCGTCGCCGAGCTAATCACCGCCGTACGATAAATCCGGGTGGCCGCGACGCGCGGTCACCCGGATTTTTTTATTCATTTTTTTTCCTTGCTGAGTACGGAAATCCGCTAACACAACGGAGGGCGGGCGGCATCGGGCCCGGGTTCATGTGAGTATGGGGGCATGTCCACGCAGAGCCATGGCACTGGCGATGTATTTCGCCTTTCCGGCGCCGCCCCGGTCGATTTCGAGCGGGTGCTGCGCGGATACGACCCCCGGCAGGTCAACGCGTTCATAGCTGACCTGGATCGCGGCGTCGCGGCCCTCGCGGCCGAGCGCGACAACGCCCTGGCACAGATGGAAAGACTCGCGGCGCAAACCCAGCAGGCCAAGGTCGAGGCGCTGAACTGGCGCCGGCACGCGGCCGCCGGCAGTGGCGAAGTGTCGTACGCGAGCCTCGGGGTGAGGGTCGAACAGATCCTGCAGCTGGCCGCGGACGACGCGGCCGAGAAGATCGCCCACGCACAGCGGATCGAGGATGGTTCCCAGGCCCGCGCCGATGAGGTTATCGGCGCCGCTCAGCGGCGTGCCGACGCGGCCGAGCAGGACTACCAGGCCACTCTTGCCGCCAAGCGCACCGAGGCCGAGCGGGAGCTGGCCGAACGGCAGCGGGCCGTCGAGCAGGAATGCCGTGATGCCCTGGAGCGGGCCCGCAAAGCGGAGTCCGATGCCGCCGGGCAGGCCAAGGCCACCGTCTCCGAAGCCGAGGCCCGGGCCGCCGCTCTGACCAGCGAGACCGAGCAGAGCGCGACAGCCCTGCGCAAGGACACCGAGGAATATGCGGCGAAGATCCGGCACGAGGCCGAGGTCTACGCCAACCGTCTTCGCCGCGACGCCGAAGCGCACGCCGCCACCCTCATCTCCGCCGGCCGCCGGGACGGCGAACGCGCCGCCGCCGAAGCTCAGACCGCTGCCGACAAGCTCCGTACGGCCGCCGCTGTCGACGGCGAGCAATACCGTACGACCGCCCGCCAGGAAGCCAACCGCCTCGTGGAAACGGCCCGCACCGAAGCCAACCGCCTCACCACCGTCGCCCGGGCCGAGGTCGACACCCTCACCGCCCGCCGCGACGCCGTCACCCGTGAGCTCGCCGAGATGACCGCATCCATGAACGTGTTGGGCGCCAGCATCCCGCAGGACCTCCTCGACCTCACCGAGGCCACCGCGGACCCGCCGGCCGCCGCCCCCGCCAGCACGGCCTCGGCGCCTGCGGCCCCAGCCGCCGCCCCAGCCGCCGCCCCAGAGCCGCCGCCCGCCAACGCACCGGCCGCTTCCGACGCGCCGCCGGCCGGCATTGCGGCGGCCCGCCTGAACCAGAAATCATCGTGACGTACTTTCTAACCCCACCAACAAAAACTCACGTCAGGCCGGCGACGAAGTCTCGTACGGCCGCGTTGAACGCGCGCGGGTCCTCCATCGCCGACAGGTGACCAGCGGCCATCAGCCGCGCCATCGTCACCTTCGGCAGCGCGTCCGCCATCGCCTCGGCGTCCGCGACCGAAGCGATCTGGTCCTCGTCGCCGACGATGACCAGTGCCGGCACCCGCGCCGACTCCAGCAACTCGATGGAGTCAGGCCGGGCCGCCATCGCGCGCGCTGCCCAGGCCACCCCGGACGGGGTGGCGTCGCCGATCAGGCCCCGCACCTCGGCCACCACCTCGGGCCGATGGTCTTTGGTGGAACGGCCCAACAAAGTCGGCAGCACCTGGTCGTACAAGGCCTCCACGGTGCCGGACTCGACCACCGTGGACGCGAGCCGTTCCCGGTTCGCGCGGGCCTGCGCGGTGTCCGCGGTGGCCTTGGTGTCGGCGAGCACCAGGGCGGCGATCCGCTGCGGGTATTTGCGCAGCATGGCCATCGCCACATAGCCGCCCATCGACAGCCCACCCAGCACCACCGAGCCGAGATCGAGCCGGTCCAGCAACGCGAAAACGTCGTCGGCCATCGCCTCCAGCGCCGGCTCGTCCGCGCCGGCCGGCGAGCGACCGAAGCCGCGCAGGTCCGGGGTGATGACCCGGCACGAATCGGACAGCGTGGCCCGCTGGTTCGCCCACATCCGCCCAGAAAGCGGGAAGGCGTGCAGCAGTACGAGGGGGATTCCCTCGCCGCTGTCCTGAAAATGCAGCGCGACCGTCATGCCCGCAAATCTACCGGTCCACGACTGGCGGCAGGCCTACGACCTGTCCTCTGTGGACTGACCGAGCACCGGTATGTCCGCGAACGCGGCGACCGTCCGGTCGGCGTACGCCCGCGCGTCGCCCATCTCGTACGGGCCGTCCCATTCGGTTGGCAGCGGCCCGACTCCCGGAGCGATCCGCTGGACGATCTCGTCCAGGACCCGCTCGGCGTGACCGACCATCAGGTGCCGCGCCTTGGCCACCGGCACCACCTCGGCCTGCGGTATCGCCGCGAACCGCCGCACCGCCTCCGCGGGCCGCAGGTAGTCGTCGAACTCCGGCACCAGCGCGGTCACCGGCTTGCCGGAATCGGCCCAGCGCAACAGATCCGCGTCACCAGCGAACCGAAGCGGCGGCGAGATCAGGATCGCGCCGACCACCGCCGGGTCACAGCCGTAGAGCAGGGCCAGGTCCGTGCCGAACGACCAGCCGACCAGCCACGGCGCTGGCAGCTCGTGGAAGTCCACATATTCCAGGGCGGCGGCCACATCGAACCGCTCGGCCATGCCGTCGCCGGTCGGATCGCCGTCAAAGCTGCCCTCGCTCGTACCTCTCAAGGACCACGTGCCGCGGGTGTTGAACCGCAGCACCGCCAGCCCGGCCAGCGCCGGCAGCCGCCAGGCCGCCTTCCGGTAGAGATGGCCGTCCATCATGCCGCCATGCGTGGGCAGCTGGTGCAGGCAGACCATCGTCGCCACCGGCGGCCGGTCCACCGGCACCGCGATCTCCCCGACCAGCGTCAGCCCGTCGGCCGTCTGCAGCTCGATGTCCGTACGGGTCGCCGGCAGAATCGTGTTCGCCCTGATGCTCACCACTCCCCCATCCTGCCAGCCTTGGCTCAGCCATAGCGGGGGGCGTTGCGGGTCCGGTCGACCGGCGGCTGCCGGGTCGTCCGGTGTTGCCAGCAGGGCCGATGCCAGTGATGTCGGTCCTCGGGGCCGTCCACCGCGGTGTGGCCGCCGTCCGCCGGCCACGTCACCAGGTGCCCTTGGCCGGGGCGGATCTCCTGGTTGCAGCCGGGGCAGCGGTACGCCTTCGTGGACCGGCCACCGTCGATTGGCCGGACCACCCACGCGCCATCGTCGGCGTCCTCCACCGGATCCGTCCGCAACGGCCGGACCGGCGGCGCCGTACGCTGCCTCCGCCTTCCCATGTTCCCAGTATCCAACGTCCGCGAAAGCCGGTGCGGTTTGGACGTACTGAATCGATGCGTACAGGTCATCTCGCCGTCGACCCTCGGCAATCCGTACCCACGAGTAATAAGCTGCTGACATGACAGTCACCGAGCCCGCCGCGGCCATTGCCGAGACCTTCGACTCGCTCAACCCGGCAACCGGCGAGGTCGTCGGTACGCACCGGATCTTCACCGACGCCGAGGTCAACGAGACCGTCCAACGCGGCCGTAAAGCCGCCGCCTGGTGGGCCGAGCTCGGTTTCGCCGATCGCGGCAAGATCCTGCGCGGCTGGCGGTCCGCACTCGTGCGGCGGTCCGCCGAGCTGGCCGACCTGATGCATCAGGAAAACGGCAAGCCGCACGCCGACGCGATGATCGAGATCGTGCTCGCCGCCGACCACCTCGACTGGGCCAGCAAGCACGCCCGCAAGGTGCTCGGCCGGCGCCGAGTCTCGTCCGGGATGCTCATGATCAACCAGACCGCCTCGGTGGAATACCAGCCACTGGGCGTGGTCGGCGTGATCGGCCCGTGGAACTACCCGGTGTTCACGCCGGCCGGCTCGATTGTGTACGCGCTCGCCGCCGGCAACGCGGTCGTCTTCAAGCCCAGCGAATACACCCCCGGCATCGGTCAGTGGCTCGCTGACAGCTTCCGCGAGGTGGCCGGCGACCTGCCGCTTTTCCAGGTCATCACCGGCCTTGGCGCGACCGGCAACGCGCTCTGCCGGTCCGGCGTGGACAAACTCGCCTTCACCGGCTCGGCCGCGACCGGCAAGAAGGTGATGGCCGCGTGCGCCGAGAACCTCACGCCGGTGGTCATCGAGGCCGGCGGCAAGGATGCGCTGCTGGTCGACGAGGACGCCAACCTCGACGCGGCCGCCGACGCGGCGGTCTGGGGCGGCATGAGCAACGCCGGCCAGACCTGCGTCGGCGTCGAGCGGGTGTACGTGCATGAGCGGGTCTACGACCAGTTCCTGGACAAGGTCGTCACGCTCGCCAAGGACCTGAAGGCCGGCGAGGGCGAGCCGATCGGCCCCATCACCATGCCGTCCCAGCTCAAGGTCATCCGCCGGCACATCGCGGACGCCATCGAGCACGGCGGCCGCGCGGTGGTCGGCGGCCTCGACGCGGTCGGCGACCGGTACGTCCAACCCACCGTGCTGGTCGACGTGCCGGAGGAATCCGCGGCCGTCCGCGAAGAGACCTTCGGGCCCACGCTGACCATCGCGAAGGTGCCCGACATGGAGGACGCCCTACGCCGGGCGAACGCCACCAACTACGGCCTCGGCGGCGCGGTCTTCTCCCGGGCCCGCGGCCTGGAACTGGCCCGCCGGCTGCGCTCCGGGATGACCTCGGTGAACGGTGTCATCACCTTCGCCGGCGTGCCGTCGCTGCCGTTCGGCGGCATCGGTGAATCCGGCTTCGGCCGCATCCACGGCCCGGACGGCATGCGCGAGTTCGCCCGCCCGAAGGCGATCACCCAGCAACGTTTCACCAGTCCGGTGCGTACGACCACCTTCACCCGCCGCCCCTCCGACGACCGCCAGCTCGTTCGGATGGCCCGGCTCCTCTACGGCCGCCGCTAGGTGTCGAAGTTGTTGATCTTGTTCACTTTGCCTACCCGAAAAGGACAATTCAGTCCTATGTCCGTTTTGGGTAGGCAAAGTGAACAAGATCAACAACGAATCTCACGCGCGCGGTGCGTACGTCCGAAAGCCCCGGCCAGCCTTGCGGCCGACATAGCCGGCGGTGACGAGGTGTTCCAGCAGCGGGGTGGGCGCGAAGCCGGGCTCCCGGAACTCCAGGTAGAGCTCCCGCTCGATGGCCAACGACACGTCGAGGCCGACCACGTCCAGCAGCTCGAATGGCCCCATCGGATAGCCACAGCCGACCTTCATGGCCGCGTCGATGTCGTCGGCGGAGGCGTAGTTGGCCTCCAGCATCTTGACGGCATCGTTGAGATAGGGGAAAAGCAGCGCGTTGACGATGAATCCGGAGCGATCCCGGCAGACCACCGGGTGCTTGTCCAGCTTCGAGGTGACCGCCCGCGCGGTGGCCAGTGTCTGCGGTGACGTGGACACAGTGTGCACGACCTCAACCAGCTTCATCACCGGCGCCGGGTTGAAGAAATGCAGACCGACCACATCGGACGGACGGCTGGTCGCCTGCGCACATTCGATGACCGGCAACGAGGAAGTGGTCGTCGCAAGGATCGCGCCGGGCTTGCAGATCTCGTCGAAGTTCTCGAAAAGCGCCTGTTTGACGGCCAGCTCCTCGACCACCGCCTCGACCACCAGGTCCACTGTGGACAGATCGTCCAGCTTGGTCGAGCCGCGCAACCGCCGCAGGGTGGCGACCCGGTCGGCGTCTTCCAGTTTCCCGCGCTGCACGGCCTTTTCCAGTGACCGCTCGATGGTGGCCTGTACTTTCGCCACCTTTTCCGCAGCCCTGGTCACAAAAGTGACGTCATAGCCAGCCTTGGCGAAGACCTCGATGATCCCGCAGGCCATCGTGCCGGACCCGACCACGCCGACGGTCTGGACGTTTTTGGCCGCGCCGTTGACTTTCGTGTCGTCCGGCGTCTCGTGATCGGCGACCAGCCTGGGCGAACCAGGCTTGTCGTACGTATAAAAGCCACGGCCGGTCTTGCGGCCGAGCTGGCCGGCGGTGACCATCTGCTTGATCAGCGGAGCGGGCGCGTGCAACCGGTCGCGGCCCTGTTTGTACATCGTGTCAAGGATTTCGTACGCGGTGTCGACACCAATCAGGTCCATCAGCGCGAGCGGCCCCATCGGCAGCCCACAGCCGAGCTTCATCGCCGCGTCGATGTCCTCACGGGACGCATAGCGGGACTCGTAGAAGCTCACCGCGTGGTTCAGATAGCCGAAAAGCAAGGCGTTGGCGATGAACCCGGCCTTGTCGCCAATCGTCACGTCGACCTTGCCGAGCTGCCGGGCGAGGCCCTCGATGTCGTCGACGACCTGCTGGTCGGTGACGACCGTACGAACGACCTCGATCAGCTTCATCACCGGCGCGGGGTTGAAGAAATGCATGCCGATGACCCGGCTGGGGCGCGAAGTGGCCACCGAGATCTCGGTCACCGACAACGAAGAGGTATTGGTCGCCATGATGACGTCGTCGTTGCAGACCTTGTCCAACTGCGCGAAAATCTGCTGCTTGAGCTCCAGGTGCTCGGGCACCGCCTCGATCACCAGGTCGACATCGGCGAGGTCGGACAGGCTGGTGCTGAACGAAACCCGGCCGAGCAGCGCGGTCTGCTCGGCGGTCTCCAACTTGCCGCGGTCGACCGCGCGCTGCGTCGAGGCGGCCAGGATCTGCCGACCGTGCTCCTTGGCGTCCTCGCTGGCCTCGACCCCGATCACCGACAACCCGGCCCGGGCGAAGACCTCGGCGATGCCGGCCCCCATCGTGCCCAGGCCCACCACACCGACCGTGGAGAACTCCCGCGTCATCACGCCTCCCGCACTCGCCAACTGACTGACCGTGAGTCTGTCATGTGGCCGGGAACTCTGCGGGTGGCATTCCCCACGCCCGCCGCACCCACGAGGTGAGACGTCAAAAGAGGCGGGCCGAAGGGTCGTCGGCGCCGCGGAGGGCGTCGTAGTCGACGGTGACGCAGTCGATGCCGCGGTCGACGGCGAGCGTACGCGCCTGGGGCTTGATGACCTGGGCCGCGAAGACGCCTCGTACGGGGGCCAGCAGGGTGTCCCGGTTGAGCAGCTCAAGATATCGGGTGAGCTGCTCGACGCCGTCGATCTCGCCGCGCCGCTTGACCTCGACGGCCACGTGTACGCCGTCGGCGTCGCGGCACATCAGGTCGACCGGGCCGATCGGCGTCGGGTATTCGCGGCGGACCAGCCGCCAGCCGGTGCCGAAGGTTTCCACGTGTTCGGCGAGCAGTTCCTGCAGGTGCGCCTCGACGCCGTCCTTCTGCAGGCCCGGATCGACACCGAGGTCATACGCCCATTCATGCAGCACCTCGTCGAAGGTGATGATCAGCTTCTCGTCGGCCTTGTTCACCACCCGCCAGACGCCGGCCTGCGGGTCCTCTTCGAGCCGGCAGGGCGGGGACATCCAGTTCAGGGGCTTGTACGAGCCACCGTCCGAATGCACCAGCACGGAGCCGTCGGCCTTGACCATCAGCAGCCGCTCGGCCATCGGCAAGTGGGCGGTCAACCGGCCGACGTAGTCGACGGAACAACGAGCTATCACCAGGCGCACGAGACGCCACGCTAGTGCACGCGGCCTGTCCAGGGAAAAACCCACAGCCCACGGCCGTGTCGCCACGCTACGGTTTGGGTTGTGACCGTCTTCGCCGCGTCCGCCGGAGTCTGAGACCGCATGCCGTCGCCATTGCGTACGGGCGTGCTCGCCGGGCCTTATGGACGGTCGACTTTCTATGTCGAGAAGCCTCCACAGGCCCGTCTGGCGGCCGTCGTCGCCGGCACCTGGCATGGCCGGGCCGGCTGGCGGCGGGAGCTGCGGGTGCTGCCCGATGGGCTGCACCGAGCTGGTGTGGAACGGCCGGTTGTGGGTGGTGGGGGCGATCAGCGCGGCGGTACGCGAGCCGGTCAGCCCGGAGGTCGAGAGCGTGGGTCTGCGGCTGCGGCCGGGCGTGGCCGGCACGATCCTGGACCTCCCGGCGGACCAACTGCCCGGCCGGCTCACGCCGTTGGAGACGCTCTGGGGTGCTGCCGCCGTACGACTCGAGGAACGGCTGGCCAGTTGCGCGACCGCGGACGCCCGCCGGCAAGTCCTGGAAGACATCGTCGTAGGCCGGCTGGCCGACCGGGAGCCGGATCGCACCACGATGGCCGCGGCGGCGCTGGTCGGATCGTCCGCGGAGGTGGCGGATCAGGTCGGGCTGAGCGAGCGCCAGCTCCGGCGCAGGTTCAGTGAACAGGTCGGCTTCGGACCCAAGACACTGCAGCGGGTGCTGCGCTTCCAGCGGTTCGTCCGGCGGCTGCCGGAGCTGGCCGCCGGCGGATCGCTGGCGGCCGTCGCCGTCGAGGCCGGCTATGCCGACCAGTCGCACCTGGGCCGCGAGTGCCTGGAGCTGTCCGGGTCGTCGCCGCGATCGCTGGTCCGACGGTGGGCCGCACAGCGTGAAGTCGGCCGAAATCTTCCAGACCGGCGAAGGATCCGCCCGGCAGGCTGAGGCCATGCAGCCAACGGGAAATCCGGTCCGAATGGCCGTTCGGGTCTTCGACCTCGACACCAACGGGCACGTCCGGGGACCGATCTACCTGGAGTTCGCCGATCACGCGCGCTGGGAGTGCGTACGCGCCGCCGGCATCTCCCTCGACGACCTCGCGGCCGCCGGGTTCGGGCCGGTCAACCTGGAGACGACTATCAAGTTCCACCGCGAGCTGCGGCCCGGCGACGAGGTGCTGATCACCACCGAATTCCTTTATGGAGAAGGGAAGACCAGTCGCGTACGACAGGAAATGCACCGCCTCGACGGCACTCTCGTCGCCGAGGTGACCAGCGTCAGCGGACTGCTCGACCGGACCACTCGCCGGCTCGTCGCGAACCCGGCCGCACACTGGCGCCAGTACGCGAAAGCTCCCGAACACCTCGGCCTTTAAAGGCCTTTAAAGGCCTTTAAAGGCCTGAGGCGTCGGCGGCGGACGCTACGATCCGGCCGTGACCAGCAGCCGCCCGCAGCCACCGCGGATGGTGGTGTGTGGCGACGACACGCTGCTCGTACGGCTGCTGGAAGAGCTCGCGATGCTCGACGAGCGGGCCATCGCGGTGGTGCCGGACGGCAATCCCGAAGTCGTTCGGCTGGTGACCGAGTTGGGTGTCGAGGTGGTGATCGGATCGCCGACGGACGCCGGCACGCTGCTGTCCGCCGGCATCGAGCGCGCACGAGCGCTCGCGCTGGTCGGTGAGGGCGACGAGAAAAACGTGCACGCGGCGCTGGTCGCGGCCGAGCTGAACCCGAAACTTCGGTTGGTCGTACGAATGTTCAACCTCCGGCTCGGACAGCGGATAGACGACCTCTTCGACGACTGCACCGTGTTGTCCGCGTCCGCGATCGCCGCACCCTCCTTCGTGGAGGCGGCCCTGGGCGACGGCCACGGCCGTTCGATCCCGGCCGGCGGGCGTACCTTCGCCGCCGGCGCTCCGTCCACAGTGGACGACGTGGTGGTGCCGTTGGCGAGGTATCGGGACGACGGCGAGATCAGCCTGCTGCCCAAGTCCGCCAATGACGCGTTTTTGGTGCTGGGCACGCCTTCGGAGTCCATCCTGCGTACGGTGGTGGCCGCCGCCACGTCGCACCGCGGACCGGTGCGCCGGCGACTGCGCGAATGGGCTCGATTTCTCGGCCAGCTGACCGACCAGCGGCTGCGGCTCGCGCTGGCGAGCCTGACGCTGGTGGTGGTTCTCGCGACCGCGCTCTTCAAGTTCGCGCTGCGGCTGGAGTGGGTGCAGGCGCTGTATTTCACCGTCACCACGGTCACCACCACCGGCTACGGCGACATCAACCTGGCGGCGGCGCCGCCCTGGGTGCAGCTGGCCGGCGTGGTCGTGATGATCATGGGCGTGCTGGTCGTCGCGCTGCTGACCGCCGCGGTGGTCGACAATCTGGTCGGCGCCCGGCTCGTACGCGCCCTCGGCCCGCCGGTCGGCAAGCCGCACGACCACATCGTGGTGTGCGGGATGGGCACTGTCGGGCTGCGCGTCTGCGAACAGCTCCGCGCCGCCGGTGCGGAGGTCGTGGGCATCGAACAGGACCCGTCACCCGCACTTATGGCCGCCGCCCGCCGCCTCGAAGTGCCGTTGGTCGCCGGCGACGCGAGCGACGCCAGCACCCTCGCCTCGGCCGGCGCCGGCAAGGCCCGCTGCGTCGTCGCGGTCACCGACGACGACGTCGTCAACCTCGAAGCCGGCCTCACCGCCCGCGCGCTCCAGCCAGACACCCGCGTCGTCCTGCGCCTCTTCGACCCCGACCTGGCCGACCGCGTCGACCGTCGCCTCGGCCTGTCCGTCTCCCGCTCCGTCTCGTACGCCGCCGCCCCGGTCTTCGCCGCCGCCATGATGGGCCGCCAGGTCCTGGCCGCCATCCCCGCCGGCCGCCGAGTCCTGCTCGTAGCCGCCGTCCCCATCGGCGCCCGCAGCTCCCTCGACGGCGCCTCTCTATCCACTGTAGACAGTGGACGGGTGCGGATTTTTGGCTTGCGTACGGGCAATGCCGAGCCGGTCTGGCAGCCTCCCGGGGAGAGTCGGTTGGTAGCCGGGCAGGTGCTTTTCGTGGTCGCCACCCGGGCCGGCCTCGCCAAAATCCTGGTCGCCAGCGGCGCTCACTGATGCACTCCGCGGGTCAGACTTTCGGTGTTAGCCAGGCCAGACAGGCGGCCGCTTCTCCATGAAGGACGCCATCCCCTCGCGGGCCTCGGGAGTCTGCGAAGCCGCCGCCATCACCTCCAGGGCCAGTGCGTACGCGTCGGCCTCCGGCCGGTCAAGTTGCCCGTACAGAGTCTGTTTCCCCAGCTCCTTGCTTCGCCGGCTGCCCCGCGTCGCGGCGGCCAACAGTTCGCCGACGGCCTTGTCGAGCTCCCCGTCCGGTACGACGCGGTTGACCAGCCCCCAGTCGTACGCCGTGCGCGCGTCGATCATGTCGCCGGTGAGCGCCAGCTCCATTGCCCGCTTGCGACCGATATTGCGGGCGATCGACACCATCGGGGTGTGGCAGAACCAGCCGCCTTTGCCGCCAGGCGCGGCGAAAGCGGCGGACTCGGCGGCGACCGCGAGGTCACAGGTGGCGACCAGCTGGCAGCCGGCGGCGGTCGCGAGGCCGTGTACGCGCGCGATGACCACTTGCGGCACCGACTGGATCGTCTCGCACAGCCGCGTACACGTCGTCAGGAGCGTGCGTACGTCATGAAGGTCGGCGGACGCGACATCGGCGAAATCATGGCCGGCGGAGAAGACCTTGCCGGCGCCGGCCAGCACGATCCCGGTCGCCGCCGAGCGGCCGACCTCGTCGAACGCCTCCTGCAGCTCGCGCAGGTGGGCCAGTGAGAGCGCGTTGCGGCGCTCCGGGCGGTTCATCGTGATGGTCGCGACCGGACCGTCGCGCTCGACCAGTACCCGTTCGTACGCCATGGACTCGAAGATACCCGTGCATCCGGCACTGTGATGAGAGTAATAATTGCGCGCAGACATGTTCGTACGACAGGCTTATCGAGCAGAAACGCGCAAGGAGAGGGAGTTCTAGTGACGGAAACAGCCAACCGGCATCTCGCCGCCGAGATCGCCGACCAGCCGGTGGCCTGGGCGAAAGCAGTCGACAAGATCAGCAGCGCCGGGCTCGACTGCGGCGGCGCCCTGCCGGCGGCCGGCGAGCGGGTGGCCGTGGTCGGCTGCGGCACCTCCTACTTCATGGCGCAGGTGTACGCGTACCTGCGTGAAGACGCAGGTCAGGGACTCACCGACGCTTACGCGGCGAGCGAGCACCGGCTCGGTCGCGGCTACGACCGGGTGGTTCTGCTCAGCCGTTCGGGCACCACGACCGAGGTGCTGGAAGTCGCTGAGCAGCTCAAGGGCCCTCGTACGACCGCCATTGTCGGCAACGCCTCAATGCCGCTGGCCGGCCTGACCGACGACGTGATCGCGCTGGACTGGGCGGACGAGCAGTCGGTCGTCCAGACCCGCTTCGCGACCACCGCGGTCGCCCTCTTCCGTGCCCACCTCGGTGAGGACCTGACCGACGCGATCGCCGACTGCCGCAAGGCTCTCGACACCGGGCCGGACGCGGAGCTGGTCAACGCCGAGCAGTACACCTTCCTCGGCCACGGCTCGACCGTCGGGCTGGCCACCGAGGCCGCGCTGAAGATGCGCGAGTCGACCCAGTCGTGGACCGAGTCGTATCCGGCGATGGAATACCGGCACGGCCCGATCGCGATCACCACCACCGGCCGGGTCGCCTGGATGCTGGGTACGCCGCCGGAGGGACTCGCCGAGCAGGTGGCCGCGACCGGAGGCCGGTTCGAGACATCGGAGCTGGACCCGCTCGCCGAGCTTGTCCGGATACAACGGGTTTGCCTGGCCAAGGCGACCGCGGCCGGCCTGGACGCCGACCACCCGCGGCACCTGACCCGCTCGGTCATCCTGACCTGAGCGAGAGACAACCGTCATGAGCAGGCAAAATCAGGGCATGCCTGACGATCGTTGCGTGCTCGCCGTGGATGTCGGCGGCACCGGACTGAAGGCCGAGCTCCTCGGCCCAGACCTGGCGCCCCTGCGTACGCACACGACGCCCACCGACGCTGACCGCGGGCCGGACGCGGTGGTGGAGACGATCCTGCGGCTCTGCGCCGACCTGACCGCGACCGCGCCGATTCCGGTCGCGGCGGCCTCGCTGGCCGTGCCGGGCCTGGTCGACGCGGAACAGGGCATCGCGCTCTGGTCGGCGAACATCGGCTGGCGGGACGTGCCGCTGCGCAAGCTCGTCGAGCAACGCCTCGGCATCACCGCGACGGTCGTTCACGACCTCGCGGTCGGCGGCTTCGCGGAGGCCCGGATCGGCGCCGGAGCGGGTGTCGCGGACCAGTTGTTCATCGCGATCGGTACGGGCATCGCCGGCGCCATCACCGCCGGCGGAATACCGATCACCGTCGGGCACGGCCAGGCTGGCGAAATCGGGCACGTCATTGTCGAAGAAGGCGGCCCGCTCTGCGGTTGCGGTGCGTACGGCTGCCTGGAAGCAATTTCGTCGGCCGCCGCCATTTCCCGGCATTACGCCGATCGCTCCGGCACCAAGCGTTCGACCGCCGAAATTGCCACTCGGCTGGGGAAAGACCCGATCGCCGACGAGGTTTGGGCGCAAGCCGTACAAGCCCTGTCGCGCGCTCTGGTCTCATACGTGAGCCTGCTCGCGCCGAGCATCATCGTGATCGGCGGCGGGCTGGCGGAGTCCGGCCCGGCACTTTTTGAGCCGCTGCGGGCCGCGATGGCCGCGCGGGTGACCTTCCAGTCCCTGCCCACCCTGGTGCCGGCCAAACTCGGCGCCCGCGCCACCGTGATCGGCGCCGGCCTGCTGGCCTGGGACAAACTCAACGAGGAAGCGACTGAATGACTGTCTTTTCCCACGCCCGCTTGGTGCTGGCCGACCGGGTCCTCGAAAACGGCTGGGTTCGCGTTGATGGCGACACCATCGCGGAGGTCGGCGAAGGTGACGTTGATGGCACCGATCTCGGGGGCCGCTGGCTCACGCCCGGGCTGATCGACATTCACGTACACGGCGGAAACGGCGCCTCCTACAATGCGGCCGAGCCCGGCGCCATCCAGACAGTCACCGATTTTCATCGCTCGTACGGCACCACCACGATGCTCGGCGGTCTGGTCACCGGGAAACCCGACGACATGCGTACGGCCACCGCCGTGCTGGCCGACAGCTGCGACGCCGGCGAAATCGGCGGCATTTATCTCGAAGGCCCGTTTCTCAACGTCGCACGCAAAGGCGCGCACGATCCCGAACTTTTGCGGATGCCTGATGTCGCACTGATGGAATCCGTGCTGGAAGCCGGCCGCGGGCACGTCAAACAGGTCACGATCGCGCCCGAACTGCCCGGCGCGCTGGATTTGATCAAGCGCTGCGCCGATCATGGCGTCATCACGGCCGTCGGCCATACGGACGGCTCGTACGAACAGGTCAGGGCCGGTTTTGACGCGGGCGCACTGATGGCGACGCACCTTTTCAACGGCATGCGGCCGCTGCACCACCGCGACCCCGGACCAATTGCCGCCTCGATGGCCCAAGCCGGCGCGATCTGTGAGGTCATCGCCGACGGCGTGCATTTGGCCGATGGAACGGTCGAGATGCTTTTTGGCGTACTCGGCTCCAGTCGAATCGCTCTTGTCACCGACGCGATGTCCGCCGCCGGCGTCGGCGACGGCGAGTTTCAGCTCGGCCACTTGAAAGTGCACGTCATCGACGGCGTCGCCCGACTGGAAAACGGTTCGATCGCCAGCAGCACAGCCACTTTGGCGCAAGTTGTCGCTCGTACCACCGGCATGGGAGTCGCATTCCCCGATGCCGTACGCGCCGCCAGCCTCACCCCGGCACGCCTGCATTCCCTGGACAAATCCGTCGGTGCGATCGCTCCCGGCCTGCGCGCGGACCTGGTCGCCTGGAACGACGACCTGACCGTCGCCGGTGTCCTGCGCGCCGGTTCGTGGGTCCGGCCCATCGAAGGAGCTCCGCATGCCGCTCGCTGAGATCGGCGACCTGATCACCCCGGCCGCCACCCGAGGTCGCGGTGTCGGCGCTTTCAATGTGATCCAACTGGAGCACGCGGAGGCGATCGTCACCGGCGCCGAGCGAGTCGGCGCGCCAGTTGTTTTGCAGATCAGCGAAAACACGGTCGCTTTCCATCGGGGATTGTTGGCACCGATCGGGCGGGCGTGTCTCGCGATCGCCGAAGCGGCCACGGTGCCGGTGGCTGTGCATCTCGACCACGCCACCCGCGAGGATTTGGTGCATGAGGCCGTACGACTGGGCATCCGATCGGTGATGTATGACGCGTCCGCCCTTACGTACGAAGAAAACGTCGCCGCGACCGCCGCGATTGTCCGCTGGTGCGGTGACTACGGCGCGTGGCTGGAGGCGGAATTGGGCGAAGTCGGTGGAAAAGATGGCGTCCACGCGCCCGGCGCCCGTACCGACCCCGATGACGCGGCACGCTATGTCTCGTACACCAAAGTCCAGGCACTCGCCGTTGCCGTTGGCAGCTCGCACGCCATGCTGACCCGCGACGCGGTCCTGGACATCGACCTGATCCGGAAAATCCACGCAACTGTGCCAGTTCCGCTGGTTCTGCACGGTTCGTCCGGAGTGCCGGACGCGGGCATGACCGAAGCGGTTTCGGCCGGCATGACCAAAATCAACATCGCGACGCATCTCAACAAGGCACTTACCGCCGCGGTACGCGAAAAACTCGACGCCGATACAGCCCTGGTCGACCCACGGAAATACCTCGGCCCCGGCCGCGACGCGATCGCCGACCAAGTCGCCCATCTCCTCGGCGTTCTACGAGCAGTAGAATAGGTGCTGTGGATCTACCGTTAACGCATCGCTGGGCCGTCACCGCCATCGAAGACGCCCTGCAGCTCCATCGGCCCAGCGACGCTTATGTCTTCCAAAGCACCGCAGTCCACCTCGCGGACACCACGGTCATTCCGGATTTGCTCGTCGTACAAGAGGAAACACCGTTCCACGGCGATGCGTACGACGCCGGCGGGGTGCTCCTGGTGGTGGAGGTCGGCCAGGCCAGCAGTGCCGTTTACGCGGACAGTGGCGTCCCGTCGTACTGGCGGATCGACCCCGACCTCACCTTGTCCTGCTTCCACCTGCGGGACGGCTCGTACGAGCTGGCCACCGCGGCCGGCCTCGGCGAACACCTCACCGTCGACTTCCCCTGGCCCATCTCCTTCGCCGTCGACCACCTCCGGCTTCCTTAGACCGCGTTTGACGGCCGGCGCGTTTCTGTCGGACCCTCTTCGTACGGTTCGAGATGATCGAGCCGGGAGGAGTACGAGATGATGACGACACTGACGGATGAAGACATGGACCCTTTCACCATTGACGGGCACACGGCGGCCGATCTGTCCCACGAGCCAGAGGACGGGCTCGGCCGCGAGCTGCACGACGGGGTGATCTACGTGGTCCCACCACCATCCAACAAACACCAATGGGCGGAAAGCGCTCTCGAACGTGCGCTGCTTCGGCGCTGCCCGGAGGACGCCTACGTCTTTCGCGGGTGCGGAGTGCACACCGGCGCCAACCGCTTGTATGTGCCGGACGCGATGGTCGTTAAGGCCAACACCCCGTTCCACGACAACGCGTACGACGCCAGTGGCGTCCTGCTCGTCGCAGAAGTCGTGTCCCCGTCATCGGTCACGATGGACCGGGCAGCGAAACCGGCCGTCTACGCCGAATGCGGCATCCCTTCGTACTGGCGAGTCGACCGCGACCTCACCATGCACTGCTTCGAACTGATCGACGGGGCGTACGTGCCGGTGGCGAAGGCATCTCGCGGCGAAAAGCTCACCCTGGACCACCCATGGCCGGTCACCATCACCGTCGACGACCTGGTCCTGCCACACGAACGCTGAGGGGCGCGGTTTCGTCCGACCCGGCTCCTACGGTGCACGTAAGAGCATCGGAAGGAGCATCACATGGGAAGTGCGAACCCGGTCGACACTGCTAGTCTGTCTAGACAGGACAGACTAGGGAGCGAGCCAATGAACGACCATCTCGGAGATCATTGGCAGGTCCAAGAGGCCAAGCAACGGTTCAGCGAGGTTCTACGCGCCGTTGAGAACAACGGCCCGCAGACGATCACCCGCCACGGCGAGGAGGTCGCGGTCGTCATCGACATCAACGAATACCGTCGCCTCGCCGGTGCCAGAAAGAGCTTCGCCGAACACCTGCTCTCGTTTCCCAAGATGGACGCTGCCGACGGCGAGCCAGACGTGTTCGACGAGATTGAGCGGGAGCGCAAGAAGGACTTCCCACGTGACATCGATTTGGGTGAATGGGAATGAGCTACCTTCTTGACACCAACATATTGTGCGAGTCCAGCAAGCCGCGTCCAAACGCGGGCGTTGTGAGCTGGATGCGGCAGGCCTCAGTCGGCAGGCTCATGCTCAGCGTCGTGACGATAGGTGAGATACGTCGTGGCGTGGAGCGCCTTCGTGCCCGGAATGATCACCCGCAAGCTCGCCGCTATGAGCAATGGCTGGCTGAAACCCAGGACCTGTATAGCGAGCGGCTGATTCCGGTGGACATACGGGTCGCCGAGACGTGGGGCGACATTGATGCGCAACATCCACTCGCGACAACCGATGGGCTCATAGCGGCGACCGCCAAAGTCCATGGCCTGACTGTCATAACCCGCAACACAAAGGACTTCCACACTACTGGAGTTCGCATTCTGAACCCATTTACCAGTTGACCCGACAAATCGGCCTGTCCGGTGGGGGATGTCCTTCGCCACCGGTCAGGCTGCCGCCACCTCTAGACCAGCAGGTAAAGTAAGGCTAACCTACTCACGGTCCGCGTTGCGTGACCGCGGCCGCGGGCCCCCATCCCGACTGGCCGTGCCACACGTACGTACGGAGGGGGCGAGCCGTGAGCGCCGACGTCGAGACGCAGCCGGTGGCCGAAGTCGAGGAGTCGGCGGCGCTGACCCGGACCGAAGCCGCTGCGCGCAAAGTTCGCAGCGGCAGCAAGTTTCGCCGGTGGTGGCGGCGCCGGCCGATGCGTCGGTCGCTGGTCCTAACCCACCGCTGGACTTCGTTGGTGTTGGGGCTTTTCCTGATCGCCGAGACGACCTCCGGCGCGATCGTGCTCTACAACGCCGAGTTTTTCCACGCCACTCACGGAAGTTTCTACCAGCACACCACCTCTGCGCATCCGATCACCGCGCAAACGGCCCTTGAGACAGTGCGAAAGGCGCATCCGGAATTCGGCGCGGCCTGGGTCAGCTCGGACAACGGCGTGTTCGCGATCGGCGACGAGGCGTACGAACACGTTTATGGGGTGGATCCAGGCAGTGGCCGGATCACCGGGCTCGCCGACCTCAACGGCGGCCCGATGGGATTCCTGGTGAACCTGCATGACTGCGGGCTCGGCTGCAAGGGATATCCGGGATATGTGCCCTTCCTCGGCGCCACCATGGAAGGGCTGGGCATCAACTGGCTGGCCACCGTCACCTGGGGCGAGTTCATTCTTTTCGTGCTCGGCCTGCTGATGGTGCTGCTCGCGATCTCCGGTCTGATCACGTGGTGGCCAGGCTTTCGGCGGTTCTGGCAGGGCTGGCGGGTACGCACCAAAAAAGGTCGCTTCGCACGGGATTACGACCTGCACAACATCATCGGCATGATCGCGTTGCCGTTCCTGTTCATGTGGGGCCTGACCGGTGCCGCGATCTATGTCCAGCCGGTGGCCAATGTCTGGCTCACGATCACCGGCGGCCACGCCATCGATGAGAGCCGTTTCGACTTCGCCCCACACAAAGTCCCGAAAGGCACGCCGGACATCGGGGTGGACGCAGCCGTACGGGTCGCCCTGCAGCACTACCCGGGCCGGCTGGCTTACCTGACAACACCGGAAAAACTGACGCCCGGCTACTATTCGGTCTCGATCGCCGGATCCTCGTATTCGGCGTACGAATATCGCGCCTTCTACAGCGGTGACACCACGGTCATGGTGGACAGCCACGACCCGAAGAATGTCAAAGTGGTCGACACCAAGGGCGAGCCGCTGTCGAATGTCTTCTACGACAAGGTTTTCGAGGCGCGCCATTTCGGGTGGCTGGTGAATCCGTGGTGGCGGATCATCTGGTTCGTCCTCGGGCTCGCGCCACTCGCGCTGGCGGTGACCGCGCTGTCGACCTGGCTTTTCCGGCACGGCAACAAAAAGCGCCGCAGGCACGCGAAAAAGGCCGCCGCCGCGACATGATCGACGCACTTTCCCTTGCGCTCACCGTCACCTGCGCGTTGGCCGGGATCATCATCCTGGGCGCCGCGCTGCTCAAACGCTATCGCTGGCGGGCCGTACTGCCCACGGTGATCATCGTCGAGGCCGCCCTGCTGATCCAGGCGATCCTCGACCTCGCGGGCCTGCTCGGCGGCCACCACCCCGCCGAGCCGGCCACGCATCTCGCGTATTTGGTGACATCGCTCGCCGTCCTGCCGGTCGCCGGCAGCCAGGTGGCCCGCGACAACGGCCGCTGGGCCGCCACCCTGCTGGCAGTCGCGCTGCTCGCGCTCGCGGTTATCGTCGTACGGCTGCAAACGACTTGGCGGCCGGCCGGTGACTGAGCGGCGGGTCGGACCGGGCCGGGTTTTGCTGGGTTTCTACGCGCTTTTCGTGGTCGCCGCCGGTTCACGCAGTGCCGTCCAACTCCTCACCCACGCGAGCCGCGCCCCGATCGCGTACACCCTGTCAGCGGTGGCCGCGGCCATCTACCTGGTCGGGCTGATTCTGTTGTACCAGGCCGAAAAGCACCCGACCCGCAGTCGCGGCCTGGCGACCGGCTGGTGCGTTTTCGAGGTGGCCGGCGTCGTCGCGGTCGGCATCACCAGCCTGGCCTGGCCCGCCGCTTTCCCAGACGCCACGGTCTGGTCCCATTTCGGCAGCGGCTACTTTTTCGTACCCGTCCTGCTGCCGATCATCGCCGCCGGCTGGCTAGTTGCCGGAACCCGGCGAGGAGAAGGGGCGCTCGTCGACGATCCGTTTCATCACGATCGTGGACGTTAGTCGTCTTACGCCCGGAAGCACAGCAAGCTTTTCGTCCCGCAGCTGCTGATACGCGGCGATGTCGGCGGTTGCGACCCGTACCAGGTAGTCGGGGTCGCCGAAGAGCCGTTCGGCATGGCGCACCTCTGCGACCGTCGCGAGGCTGCTCTCGAACCGCTCGATCGTTCCGGCGTCCTCGCGGTCCATCGTCACGGACACCAGGACCTCGAAACCCAGGCCCAGCGAGGCCGGGTCGACGACAGCTCGATAGCCGCGGATGACGCCCGCTCGTTCCAACTCGCGCAGCCGGCGGTGACAGGGTGCCACGCTGAGCCCGACCCGCTGGGCCAGCTCGGTCACGGTTAACCGTGCTTCCGCTTCCAGCAGAGCAAGAATCTTGCGGTCGATGGCATCCATACGTCGGATACTAGCTCAAAATTGCCTCCCACCGCATAGATTAGCAAGGTTCTGCCGGTCAAATCGGCGTATTCTTGCTGCATATGGAACAGTTTCTCGACTACCTCCCGTTCGCCGCCGCAGCGTTCGGAATCCCGCAGTATCTGCCCCAAATCGTCAAACTCCGGCGTACGCGCGACATCGCAGGCGTGTCCTGGCCATGGGCGACGCTGACGAGCGTTAACAATGCCGCGTGGTTCGGCTACTTCGCGCTGTCCGCCTACTGGACGGCACTGGTGCCGTCGTCGGCCGCATCGGTGCTTGCCGGCACGCTCGCGGTCATGCTCGCCGCCCGCGGCCTGGTCACCGTCCGCGCGGTCCTCGCGATTTGTTGCTGGGCAACAGTTTTAGTCACGTCGTACGCCGTCGGCGGGCTCATTGGCCTCGGCACCGTACTAGCCGCGGCGTCCATCGTCCAGGTCACGCCCTCGATCTGGACCGCCTACCGGACAGCGCATCCCACCGGCATTTCGCGCGGCACCTGGACATTGGTATTCGGCGAGCTCTCGTGCTGGACGGCCTACGGTCTGCACCGGTCGGACCCGCGGCTGATCGCGCTCGGCATTACCGGCGTGGGCGCCGCCGCACTCATGCTCGCCCGGACACTCAGGCGTCCACCGGCAGGCCGCGGGCTTTGCGGATTTGGGTGACGACTCTCGAGAGGATGCCCGTCAGGTCGAAATCCTTGGGCGTGAAGACCTCGGCCACCCCGAGTTCGCGCAGCCGGACGGCATCGGCGTCTGGAATGATGCCGCCGACCACCACCGGCACATCGTCCAGGCCAGCGTCACGCAAGCCCTTCAAGACATCGGGGACGACTGACAGGTGTGAACCGGACAGCACCGAAAGTCCGACGACATGTACGTCTTCCTGTACGGCGGCCGAGACAATCTGCGCAGGCGTCAACCGGATCCCTTGGTAGACAACCTCAAAACCGCAGTCTCTGGCGCGTACGGCCACTTGCTCGGCGCCGTTGGAATGACCGTCCAGGCCCGGCTTGCCCACCAGCATCTTCAGATGGACACCCAGTTCTTCGCCGGTCTTGCGAACTTTCTCTCGTACCGCCTCGATATCGGCGCCGACACCGGCCACGCCGGCCGAGCCGCTGACGCCGGTGGGGGCCCGGTATTCCCCGAAAACCTCACGCAGAGCACCGGCCCACTCCCCCGTCGTGACGCCGGCGCGGGCGCACGCGAGGGTCGGGTCCATCAGGTTCGACGTGCCTTTCGCGGCCTCAGTGAGCGCGGCGAGCGCGTCCTCAGCCGCGGTTCTGTCGCGCGCCGCACGCCACGCTCGTACGGCGTCGATTCCCTGCTGTTCGACTGCTTTGTCGACCGTCTGGATCGCGGTGTCCAGGTCCGCGAGCAGCGGGTTGGGCTCTGTGGTGGTGAATTTGTTGACGCCGACCACCACGTCCTCGCCGGACTCCATCCGGCCGCGCCGGGCGGTCAGCGACCGGACCAGCTCGGACTTCATATAGCCGGACTCGACCGCGGCCACCGCGCCGCCCATCTCCCGCACCCGCCGCATTTCCGCGCGCGCACCGTCCACAATGGCCGACACCTTCGCCTCGACCACGGTGGAGCCAGCAAAAAGATCGTCGTATTCCAGCAAATCCGTCTCGTACGCGAGGACCTGCTGGAACCGTAGCGACCACTGCTGGTCCCACGGCCGGGGCAATCCCAGCGCCTCGTTCCAGGCCGGCAGCTGGACAGCGCGGGCGCGGGCGTCCCTGGACAGCGTCACCGCGAGCATTTCCAGCACGATCCGCTGCACGTTGTTCTCCGGCTGCGCCTCGGTCAGGCCCAGCGAGTTCACCTGTACGCCGTACCGAAAACGCCGCTGCTTGGCATCGGTCACGCCATAGCGTTCCGCGGTCAGCTCGTCCCACAGCTGGACGAACGCCCGCATCTTGCACATCTCCTCAATGAAACGCACGCCTGCGTTGACGAAGAAGGAAACCCGCGCCACCACCCGGCCGATGTCGTCCGCGTTGATCTGGCCGGAGTCGCGTACGGCGTCCAGGACCGCGATCGCCGTGCACAGCGCGTACGCGACCTCCTGCACGGGTGTCGCGCCGGCTTCCTGCAGATGGTACGAGCAAATGTTGATGGGGTTCCATTTCGGCACCGCGTTCACCGTGTACGCAACGGTGTCGGTGATCAGCCGCAGGCTCGGCCCGGGCGGAAAGACATACGTGCCGCGGGACAGGTATTCCTTGATGATGTCGTTCTGCGTCGTGCCGGCCAGCTGCCGCGGATCGGCGCCCTGCTCTTCAGCGACCACTTGGTAGAGAGCCAAAAGCCACATCGCGGTGGCGTTGATCGTCATCGACGTGTTCGCGTCGGCGAGCGGAATCTGGTCGAAAAGCTGGCGCATGTCCCCGACATGCGTCACCGGCACGCCGACCTTGCCGACCTCGCCGCGGGACAGTTCGTCGTCCGGGTCGTAGCCGGTCTGGGTCGGCAGGTCGAAAGCCACCGACAGACCGGTCTGGCCCTTTTCCAGGTTCCGCCGATAAAGCGCGTTGGACTCCTTGGCGGTGGAGTGCCCTGCGTACGTACGCATGACCCAGGGGCGGTCGCGCTCGTCAGGACTGCTCGGATACGGCACGGGAGGCCACCTTCCGTGGTGCTCGGATGGCCGGAGTCTACTGGCGGGTAACGATTCAGAACCGTGGCAAGAGCTGCCACATCACCCCGTGAGGTTTCGCACACGGCCCCTCGCTACGTAACCCGAGCAGGAACGCATGTACAATGCATGCATGGTGGCGTTGCAGATCCGAGATGTTCCGATCGAGGTCCGCGATGCGCTCGCCGAGCAGGCCCAGGCCCGCGGCCAGTCGCTGCAGGCGTTTCTGCTCGCGTTGGTCGAACGGGAGGCACGCAGAATGCGCAACATGGAGATCCTGCTGCAGATCGACAAGCAATCGGGCGGGTCACGGCTGACCGCCCAGGAGCACGCTGAAATCCGTACGGCCGAGCGCAGTGAACGCGACCGGCGTTTTGAGGCGGCGCCAGGATCCGAGTCAGACCAGTGATCGTCATTGACGCGTCGGTGTTGTGCTCAGCTCTGACCGATGACGGCCACATCGGCCGGTTGAGCAGGCTCGAAATGATGCGCGATGACCATTGGACGGCGCCGGAACATCTTTTTGTCGAGACGTTCTCGGCCATTCGCGGACGTTTGCTTGGCGGCAAGATTAGTGAAGAGCGCGCCAAACACGCCGTCGCGGCACTGGGCGAGCTGACCATCGACCTGATGGACACCACCGCCCTGCTCTCCACCATGTGGGAGCTGCGCGCGAACGTGTCAGGTTACGACGCGGCATACGTGGCCGCCGCCGAGGCTCTTCGCTGTGCGCTGGTGACCGCGGACGGGAAACTCGCGCGAAGCGAAGCCGCCGGCTGCGAGATCCGACTGATTCGCCACCGCACCTGAGGGAAGGTCAAGCCGTGACCGAAAGAAAATGACCGTTGGTGTCTCGGGCCCGAGACACCAACAGCCTTCTTTTCTTCGGTTGCCCCCGTGGGGCTCTATGTGGTGGTGCTTTCCATAAGGAAGTGGTGCGTTTTCAGATGAAGCTCTATGAAAAATCTGGTCAGGCCGCCGGTCGGACGGTCTCCGACCGCAGCACGCGGTCCAACCCGATAATGCGGAGCAGCCGGGCCACCCGCGGCGGTGTGCCGCGAAGGACCATGGTGCGACCACGGCGGGCGGCCAGGCGCTGGGTCCCAGCCAGCACTCCGAGCCCGGTGGCGTCGACCAACTGCACATCGCTCAGGTCCACAACGAAAGTTCCGCTGCCGACCCCGACCGCGGCGTGCAGCCGCTCACGAACCTCGGTCGCCGTGGATGCGTCCAGGCGACCGTCAACGCAGACGACAGTCAGACCGCCGTCATACCGCTGACGGGGAACGGCCCCCGTTATGCGGGCCAAGGTCAACGTCCCGTCCACCCTGATCCCCCGATCCTCGTCGTTCGAGTCCTGCATGCGCCGGTGTCCTCATCCATCGCGCCTGGTTAGCCCGTCATCTGCCTTGACGCACCAACTCCGGATCGATGACACCGTGTTCGACAATCTGTTCAACAATCTCTTCTACCTATACGACGCTCTGGAACCTGATCTGGTTGCGTCGACATCCATAGCTTGCCAACTGCCACCGACAATTCCATCGACCTACAGAGGGAACCTCTCCCCTAAGGGTGTCCACCTGTGGGGTGAGGGTTCCCCCGGTAGGTCATCCGTTTGACCGATGAGGCACCAATCCATGACTAGTACGCGCGTTTGCGGCCGCGCGATGTCACACTGTCTGGATGGACCTGCTGGTGGCGCTCGTCGTGGTGGCCGTCCTGGCCCTCATTCTGAGGTGGGCGTACGGTTCGCCGCGGCCCAAAGACGCCGAGCTGGCCGAGTTCATGGAGCAGCAGCGGTCGCAGGACCCCACTTCCCACCCCCTGTCCGGTGACCCTGAGCCGCATGAGGCGGCGGTGCCAGACGGCCCGCCAGCGGGCCGCTACGGGCTGCTGGTCGCGGTCGCCCGGGTCGCCACCGAGGCCGACGGGCTGGCTCTGAAGGCGGTGCTGGCGGAGGCGAAGATCCGCGCCACCACCAGCCAGGAGGACGACAGCACGGTGGTGCTGGTCTTCCCCGTCGACGCACCGCGCGCCCGCCGCCTGGTCAGCCAGCGCTAGCGTCAGGGCTGGCGGCCGAGGTAGGCGACCAGCCGGTCGCTGGCGGCGGCCGGGCCAGTCACCCAGACCCGCGGACCGAACAGGCCCGGGCGGTCACCGTCGGCGACCAGCAGCGGCGCGACCTCCAGCAGTTCGGTCGCGAGCGCCCGCGGGATCGGCCGCGGCCGGCCGGTGGCCTGGGCGATGTCCCAACCGTGTACGGCGATCTCGACGGACCCGGCCACCGCGACGACGCAAGCGGTCAGGCCGACGCTTGAGATCTCGATCACACCACCGTCTCCGGGGGTCGTCGCCCACCCACCCATCAGCCGGGACGCCCGCCAACGGAAAGCCGCCAGCGGGTCGGCGACCGACCCTTCGTCGGGCTCACCGTCGATCCGGCCTTCGTCGATGCCGGTGGTGAGAGCGCTGAGCGAGTCGTTCAGATGTCGTACGAGCGTCCGCAGATCCCACGGCCGACAGGGCGTCGGCCAGGACAGTGACTCGTCGGTCACCATCCGTACGGCACCGAGGGCATAGCTCACCGCCCGCTCCAGCAACCCGACTCCCTCGGTGAACTGGGCGGTGGCCGGCAAGCTGGTCATCTCGGCGCGGCTGACACTGGTAAAGCGGCCGAGTCCGGATGCACGTCCGGCAGACCGAACCTGGCGAACAGGTCGGTGTCGAAGAAGGCCACCATCTTGGCCACCAGGCCGTCCACGATCGTCGGCACCTGCAGCGAGTGCGCGCGATGCACACCTTCGTCGTCCAGGATGTAGAGCGCGAGCGCGGTCTGGCCGTTGGCCTGGGTCGGGATGATCTTGATCGCGCCGGCACCATGCGCGGGGCAGTGCGTCTCGATGAGGCTGACGATCGCTTCCCGGCCGCTGAACCACGACAGGTAGGGCGGCATCTGCCAGGTGGCGTCCTGGGTCAACAGCTCCTTGATCGCCACCGTGTCATAGCGCTCGAACGCCGACACCCACTCCTTGAGCAACGCCTTGTCCTGCGGGTTGTCCGGCTCAGTGATGCTGTCCTGCGCCGGCGACACCTCTTCCAGCTGCGCACGCGCGCGCTGCAGGGCGCTGTTGACAGCGGCCGTACTCGTCTCCAGCAGCTCAGCCACCTCCGCGGCACGCCAGGCCAGCACGTCCCGCAGAATCAACACGGCCCGCTGCTTCGGGGGCAGGTGCTGCAGCGCGGCGATCAGCGCCAACCGGATGCTGTCCCGGGAAGCGACGACCGCGGCAGGGTCCGCCGGTGTCTCGACCATCGCGTCCGGCATCGGCTGCAACCAGCTGACCTCCTCCGAGGACGCCAGCTCACCGGTGGGATTGTCGGAGGCCGCGCCAAGGTCCGCCGGCAGCGGCCGGCGCTTGCGGGTGTCGAGCTCGGTCAGGCACGTACGCGTGGCGATCCGATAGAGCCACGTACGCAAAGACGATCGACCCTCAAAGTTGTCGTACGCCCGCCAGGCCCGGATATAGGTCTCCTGCACCAGGTCCTCGGCCTCGTGCACCGAACCGAGCATCCGATAGCAGTGCGCCAGCAGCTCACGCCGGAACGGGTCCGCCAGGCGTACGAACTCCTCGTTGTCCGACATCGCTCTCCCTCACCGTCTGTTTGTCTCCACCATTACAGACCAGCGGGCGCGGCAAAACTCATCGGTCGTTCTTTCAGAATTCCAGCGCGAGTTCGTCGTCCGGCACGTCGACCCGCTGCACGTCCGCGCCCAACCCCTGCAGCTGCGGGACGAAAGCCGGGTAACCCCGGTCGATGTGGCGGATGTCGGACACCTCGGTGACGCCGTCGGCACACAGGCCGGCCAGCAGCAGGCCCGCACCGGCCCGGATGTCGTGCGCGGTCACCGGGGCCCCGGAGAGCTGGTCGCGGCCGCGTACGACCGCGTGGTGGCCGTCGGTGCGTACGTCCGCGCCGAGCCGGGCCATCTCGTTGACGAACATGAACCGGGCGTCGAACACGTTCTCGGTGACCATCGACGGGCCGTCGCTGACGGCGGCCAGCGCGATCGCCATCGGCATCAGGTCGGTCGGGAAACCCGGATAAGGCAGCGTGACGACATCGACGGCCTTCGGGCGGTGGTCCATCTTCACCCGGAAGCCGTCCTGCTCAGCGCTCACCTGCGCGCCGGCGGTGCAGATCTTGTCGAGAGCGATCTCCAGATTCCGCGGATCGGCGCCGCGTACGAGCACGTCGCCGCGGGTCATGGTGGCCGCGACAGCCCACGTGCCAGCCACCATCCGGTCGCCGACCGTACGGTGGCGGACCGGCTTCAGCTCCGGCACACCCTCGATGAGCACGGTCGACTCGCCGGCGCCGGAGATCTTCGCGCCCATCGCGATCAGCATGCCGCAAATGTCCACGATCTCCGGTTCTCGGGCGGCGTTGTCAATCACCGTCGTACCGTCCGCCAGCGCCGCCGCGCTCACCAGGTTCTCGGTGGCGCCCACGCTCGGGAAGTCGAGCCAGATCGACGCGCCGTGCAGCCGGTCGGCCTCGGCGATCACGAAGCCGTGCTCGCTGGACACCTTCGCGCCCATCCGCTCCAGCCCGTCGATGTGCATATCCAGCCCACGCGACCCGATCGCGTCACCGCCCGGATAGGCCACCTTGACCCGACCACGCCGGGTCAACAGCGGACCGAGCACGCAAATCGAGGCCCGCAGCCGACGAACCAGGTCATAGTCGGCCTCGGTGCCGGGCTCCGCCGGCACGTCGATGGTCAGCTCGTCCTCGACCCACTCGACCTCGCAGCCCAGCCTCCTGAGCAGCTCCGCCATGATCGTGACATCCAGGATGCGCGGCACGTTCTCGATGACCGTACGACCTTCGGCCAACAGCGCCGCCGCCATCAACTTCAGAACACTGTTCTTGGCACCGGCGACAAAAACCTCGCCCTCCAGCCGCGCCCCGCCCCGCACCCTGATGATTTCCACCCGGCCCATGGTAGGCGGACCCGCCCCCTGCCCCCTTTCACCCCTCACTCTTACGTGCCCGCCAACAACAGGCTCGACGTCGAGTGCGGGACAAAACCCCACACTCGACGTCGACCGCGGCACAAAGTCCCGCACTCGACGAAAATCCGGCCCGCTACCCAACCGGCATCCCCGTTGTCGAGTCAGCACAACAAAAAATGGCCCCCTCCTCGTTACCGGGAGAGAGCCTCGTACAAACAAAAATACCTAACTGGCCGCGCGATCGGACAAAAACGGCGCCCCCGGCGCGGCAGCCTCAAGCCACGAAAGAAACCCGGTCAACGCACCATCCGCGAGCGCCACCTCGATCCGGGAACCACGATCGGAACAGACCAGCACGATCGCGCCGGGCGGCAGAGCCAGCGTTTCCGGGCCGGACGGTGACCGGCGGCGCAGAATTTCCATGCTGGGCCGCAGAAACAGCCGCTTGGGCCGCGGCCACAGGCTGAAGATCCGGAACCACTGCAGCTCGTCGCCGGAGAACCGTCCGACGCCGAACGCCCAGCCCCACCCGCGGCCGCGGGTGGTCAGCCGGACGCTCATCTCGACGGTTCCGCCGGAGCGACGAAGCAGGTGCCGGCGGGTGTAGATGGCAGCGAGCAGCGCGACCGCGGCAATCACCACCAGGGCGGCTACCTCGATGAACTGCATCTCCCGGCCGCCGGCTTCTCGGCTGCTAGCTCGCCGAGCTGGCGGGAACTTCCGCCGGCTCCGCCGTCTCGGCGAGGATGGACACCCCGTCGGAGTCGACCGACAGGAAACCTCCGTGCACGGTGAAGACCTTCTCACCGTCACGGGTCTTGATTCGCACCTCACCGGGGTCGACCAGTTGGCCGAGCAGCGGAATGTGCCCAGGCAGCACTCCGAGCTCTCCCTCGGTGGTACGCGCGCGAACCATCTCAGCCTCGCCGGAGAAGATCATCTCCTCCACCGCGACGAGTTCCACGTGCAGTTCCGCCACTTGAGCTCCTTTACCGCGATTTAGCGTGAGTCTATCGGCGATTCAGCAAGTTATGTGTGACAGGAATGATTGTCACCAGACATGCTGGAAGTCGACTAATGGCTGCTATTTGGCGAATGGTCGGTTTGTTGCCCTGGCACGTGACAGCCCGGCAGTCGAACCACGACTGCCGGGCCGTCAACGCGTACGAGAACATTTAGCCCTGCAGTTCCTTGGCTTTGCGCTCCACGTCCTCCAGGCCACCGCACATGAAGAAGGCCTGCTCTGGCACGTGGTCGTAGTCGCCCTCGCACAGCCGCTTGAAGGCGTCCACGGTCTCGTCCCGGGACACGAACGAGCCGTCCAGGCCGGTGAAGGCCTTGGCCACGAACGTGTTCTGGGACAGGAAGCGCTCGATCCGACGAGCCCGGCCGACCAGCACCTTGTCCTCTTCGGACAGCTCGTCGATGCCGAGGATCGCGATGATGTCCTGCAGGTCCTTGTAGCGCTGCAGGATGACCTTCACCCGGGAGGCCACGTCGAAGTGGGCCTGCCCGATGTACTGCGGATCCAGGATCCGCGAGGTGGAGGTCAGCGGGTCCACCGCCGGGTAGATGCCCTTGGCCGAAATCGGCCGGGACAGCTCGGTGGTGGCGTCCAGGTGGGCGAAGGTGGTCGCCGGCGCCGGGTCGGTGTAGTCGTCCGCCGGTACGTAGATCGCCTGCATCGACGTGATCGAGTTGCCTCGCGTCGAGGTGATCCGCTCCTGCAGCTGACCCATCTCATCGGCCAGGGTGGGCTGGTAACCCACCGCGGACGGCATCCGGCCGAGCAGCGTGGAGACCTCGGAACCGGCCTGGGTGAACCGGAAGATGTTGTCGATGAAGAGCAGCACGTCCTGCTTCTTCACGTCGCGGAAATACTCCGCCATCGTGAGGGCGGACAGCGCGACCCGAAGACGAGTGCCCGGCGGCTCGTCCATCTGGCCGAAGACCAGCGCGGTCTTGTCGATGACACCGGTCTCGGTCATTTCCTCGATCAGGCCGTTGCCCTCACGAGTACGCTCGCCGACACCGGCGAACACCGACACGCCACCGAAGTTCTCGGCGACCCGGTAAATCATCTCCTGGATGAGCACGGTCTTGCCGACACCGGCACCACCGAACAGGCCGATCTTGCCGCCGACCACGTACGGGGTCAGCAGGTCGAGCACCTTGATGCCGGTCTCCAGCATCTCGGTCTTGGGCTCAAGCTGGTCAAACGGCGGCGGGTCGCGGTGGATCGGCCAGCGGTCCTTGATCTCCAGCTTGGCCGGCTCGATGTCCAGCGGCTCGCCCAGCACGTTGAAGACGTGGCCCTTGGTCACGTCGCCGACCGGCACGGTGATCGCGTTGCCGGTGTTGCGCACCTCGGAGCCGCGGACCAGGCCGTCGGTCTGCTGCATGGAAATCGTACGCACCACGTTGTCGCCCAGGTGCTGTTCGACCTCGAGGGTGAGCACCTGCGTCTGCTCACCCAGGGTCACGTCCACCTTGAGGGCGTGGAACAGGTCCGGCATGGCGTTGCGCGGGAACTCCACGTCCACCACGGAGCCGATCACCTGGACGACCCGGCCGCTGGCCAGTTCGCCCTCGGCCGCGGCCGAAGTCTGGTCAAGAGTCGATGTCACTAGTCTTCACTCCCTGCCGCCGCGAGCGCGTTCGCGCCACCGACGATTTCGCTGATCTCCTGGGTGATTTGCGCCTGCCGCGCCTGGTTCGCCTCGCGGGAGAGGTTCTTGATCAGATCCTCGGCGTTGTCGGTCGCCGACTTCATCGCCTGCTGTCGGGCAGCCGACTCCGAAGCCGCCGCCTCCAACAGCGCGGCGAAAATCCGGGTGTTGACGTACTTCGGCAGGATCGCCGACAGCAGCTCGTCCGCTTCCGGCTCGAACTCGTACTCCGGCAGCAGCTTGTGCTCGGCGCCCTCTTCGACGTACTCCACCTGAAGTGGGGCGACGATCTTGGCCGCCGGGGTCTGGCTGACCATCGAGTGGAATTCGGTCGACACGATGTGCAGCTGGTCGATGCCCGGCACACCGTTCGGCACGTTCGCCAGCTCGCTGGCGTCCACAGTGGACTCGCCGCCGGCGGTGAACGCGGCGATCAGGGTTTCCCCGGCGATCCGCGCGTTCTCGAACCGAGGCTGCTCGCTGAACCCGGCCCACTGCGCCGCGATCGGCCGTTCCCGGAACCGGAAGTACGCGATGCCCTTGCGGCCCATCACGAACAACACCGGCTCGACGTTGTCCTCCCGCAACCGGGAGAACAGCTGCTCGGCCTTGCGCAGCACGTTCGCGTTGTAGCCGCCGGCGAACCCGCGGTCACTGGTGACCACCAGTACGCCGGCCCGCCGAACCTGCTCGCGAGGCACCAGCAGCGGGTGCGTGAGGTTGCTGGCATTGGTCGCCAGCGCGGTCAGCACCCGAGTGATCTCCTCGGTGTACGGCCGAGCCGCGTCCACCCGCTGCCGGGACTTGACGATCCGGGAAGCGGCGATCAGCTCCTGGGCCCGGGTGATCTTCTTGATCGACTGAACAGATCGGACCCGGTCACGGATGATCCGTACGTTGGCTGGCATGGCCTAGTCGTCTTCCGGCTTCGGCTTGTTGACCTTGACCGACTCCGACTTCTCCGAGCCCTTGGCCAGCGCGTCGGCCTTGGCCTCGGTGCCGGCCCTGGTGCCACTGGCACCGCCGCTGAAGCCGTTCTTGAAGTCGTCGATCGCGGTCTTGAGCGTCTCCAGGCCATCGGAGGGCAGCTTGCCGGTCTCGTCGACCGTCGAGACGAAGCCGGGGAACTTGCTGTGTACGTACGAGATGAACTCCTGCTCGAAGTTCTTCACGTCCTCGACCGGGACCTCGTCGATGTTGCCCGAGGTGCCCGCCCACAGCGAGATGATCTGGTCCGGCACCGAGAACGGCGCGTACTGGCCCTGTTTGAGCAGCTCCAGCAGACGCTCACCGCGAGCCAACTGCTGCCGCGAGACCTTGTCCAGGTTCTCCGTACCGAACTGGGCGAAAGCCTCCAGGTCGCGGTACTGCGCCAGATCCAGCTTCAGGGTCTTGATGACATCCTTCATCGCCCGGGTCTGCGCGTCGCCACCCACCCGGGAAACCGACAGGCCCACGTTGATGGCCGGCCGCTGGCCCTGGTTGAACAGGTCCGACTCCAGGAAGATCTGGCCGTCGGTGATGGAGATGACGTTGGTCGGGATGTACGCCGAGATGTCGTTGGCCTTGGTCTCGACGATCGGCAGACCCGTCATCGAACCACCGCCGAGGTCGTCGGACAGCTTCGCGCAACGCTCCAGCAGCCGCGAGTGCAGGTAGAAAACGTCACCCGGGTAGGCCTCGCGGCCCGGCGGGCGGCGCAGCAGCAGCGACACCGCGCGGTACGCCTCGGCCTGCTTGGACAGGTCGTCGAACACGATCAGGACGTGCTTGCCCTCGTACATCCACTCCTGGCCGATGGCCGAGCCGGTGTACGGGGCGAGGTACTTGAAGCCGGCCGGGTCGGACGCCGGCGACGCGACGATGGTGGTGTACTCCATCGCGCCGGCCTCTTCCAGCGCCAGCTTGATGCTGGCGATGGTGGAGGCCTTCTGGCCGATCGCGACGTAGATGCAGCGGACCTGCTTCTTCTCGTCGCCGGAGGCCCAGTTGTCCTTCTGGTTGATGATCGTGTCGATCGCGACCGCGGTCTTGCCGGTCTTGCGGTCACCGATGATCAGCTGGCGCTGACCACGGCCGACCGGGGTCATCGTGTCGACCGCCTTGATGCCGGTCTGCAGCGGCTCGGACACCGGCTGCCGCTGCACGACGGACGGGGCCTGCACCTCCAGCGGGCGGCGGCGGGTGGCCTCGATCTCGCCCCGGCCGTCCAGTGGGGCGCCCAGCGGGTCGACGACCCGGCCCAGGAACTCGTCACCGACGGGAACGGACAGCACCTCACCGGTACGGCGGACCTGCTGGCCCTCCTCGATGTGGCTGTAGTCACCGAGGATGACGGCACCGATCTGCCGCTGCTCAAGGTTCAGGGCCAGGCCACGGATGCCGTTTCCGAAGTCCAGCAGCTCGTTGGTCATGGTGGACGGCAGGCCCTCAATGTGGGCAATGCCGTCGCCGGTGTCGGTTACTACGCCGACTTCCTCGCGGGAGACGTCGGGCGCGTACGACGAGACGTACCGGTCGATCGCCCCACGGATCTCGTCCGCCGAGATGGTCAGTTCGGCCATCGTTTCCCTCTACTATCTTCTCGCTCGGGTGATGGAATGCGCTTTATCGGGTGAGCCCGTTGCGGGCCTCGGTGATCCGCCGCAGAATGCTGCCGTCGTAGAGGTCGTCCCCGACCGCCACGACCGCGCCGCCGATGATCGACTCGTCGATCTCGACCAGCACCGAGATGTCCCGACCGTAGATCCGCCGCAGCGAACCGGCCAGCCGGCTCTCCTGCTCGTCGGTCATCGCGGTGGCCACCCGTACTCGGGCGACCGACCGGTTCCGCCGCTCGGCGGCCAGTTCGACCAGCCGATCCAGCCCGGCCGAGAACGGCCGACCACCGAGGCCGGTGACCGCACGGGCGACCAGCTTGAGGGTCTGTGGCGCGACCTTGTCGCGCAGCAGGCCCTCGGCCAGCTCGATCCGCTTGCGGACCGGCCGCATGCCGTCCTCCAGCTCGGAGGTCAGCTTGCTGTTCGCCTCGGCGATCCGGGCGAACCGGAACAGCTCGTCCTCGACATCGGCCAGCTTGCCGGCCCGCTCGGCGGCGGCCAGGGTGGCCTCCACCGAGGCGAGCTCGGCGGCGTCGATGAGGTCGTGCGGCGCGGACCACCGGGAAGTGGCCAGCCCGCGCAGCAGCTTCAGCGTGGGCTCGGCCAGCTGGCTGCCGAACAGGTCGTTCACCAGGCCTTCACGGGCCTCGTGGGTACGGGACGAGTCGGCCAGCGCACGGCGCAGGCCGACCTGACCGGCGAGCAGGTCGGCCACCGCGCCGAGTTCGTCCGCCACCCTCTCGGTGACGGCGTCGTCGGCGTCGGCGACCAGCTGTTCGAGCCGCTCGTGGCTGGTCGCCAGGGCGTCCCGGCTCGCTGCCCGCATCAGCTCTGCCCAGCCGGCAGCTTGGCACCGGCCTGCAGCCGCCCGTCGACGGTGTCGACCTGGGCCAGGAAGCGGTCGATCGTGCCACTCTGGCGGGCCTCGTCGGCCAGCGACTCACCGACGATGCGGGCCGCCAGGTCGACCGAGAGACGACCGATGTCGTCGCGCAGCTCGCGTACGAGTGCGTCCCGCTCAGCCGACAGCTGCTCGCGACCGCGCTCCACAATCCGGTCCGACTCGGCCTGCGCCTTGGTCCGCAGCTCCTCGAGGATCTGCGCGCCCTGGGCGCGTGCGTCGTCGCGGATCTTGGCCGCGTTGACGCGAGCCTCCTCGATGGCCTCTTCGTACTTCGATTGGGCCTTGGCGAGGCTTTCCTCGGTTTCCTTGGCCTGCTCGACCTGCTTGCGGATCATCTCCTGCCGGTCGTTCATCGCCTTGGCCAGCGGTGGCACGACGTACTTCCACAGGATGACCAGGATGATGATGAAGGCGATCAGCTCGACGAAGAAGGTCCCGTTCGGAAGGATCGGGTTGTTCACTTCCTCGGCCAGCACCGAGGTGACTGGTGCGGCAAGAAAAGCCATGGGACTACCTCCGCTCGCTTAGGTCAGACCACGCCGTTGGCTACGACGTACACGAAGACGATCATGAAGGCCAGGTTGATGAAGTACATCGCCTCGACCAGACCGATGGTCAGGAACAGGATCGGGAAGAGCTGGCCGCGGGCCTCGGGCTGCCGGGCGATGCCGGAGATGGTCGCGCTGCCGGCCAGGCCGTCACCGACCGCGGCGCCGATCGCGCCACCAGCCAGGGCCACGCCACCGCCGACCAGGGCGCCGGCGACGGCGATCGCGTGATCAATCGATGCCATTTTGGATCCTCTCGCATTTGCTTGCACTGCAACGAAAAAACAAAGGGGACTGCCAGTACTGACGGGAAAACGGGTATCCGCGGTCGGTCAGTGCTCCTCCTCGGCCATCTGGAATCCGAAGTAGAGGATGGTCAACAGGGCGAAAATAACCGCCTGCAGGACACCGATGAACATGTCGAACAGCTTCCAGGCGATGTTCGGCAGCCAGGTGCCCCACCAGGGAATCAGCGCGATGATGCTGAGCATGATGCCGCCGGCGAAAATGTTGCCGAACAACCGCAAAGCCAGCGTGAACGGCTTCACCAGCTCTTCGATGATGTTGATTGGGGCCAAAAACGCCGCGTGCCCCTTGACGGTGTCCTTGATCCAGCGGCCGAAACCCTTGCGCCGGATCGTCATCACGTGCATCAGGATGATGGTGAACAGGCCCAGCGCGTACGTCAGGTTCACGTCCGCCGTCGGGGCCGGCAGCAGGTGGAAATTCTCGTTCCACTGGGTCGGCAACAGTTCCAGCCAGTTGCAGATCAGGATGAAGAAGAAAATCGAGACGGCGAGCGGCACCACGAAGGGCGCCACCTTCAGTCCGACGTTTTCCTCGACCTGGTCTTCGATCTGACCGATCACGGTCTCCCAGAGGATCTGTGGCTTGGACGGCACTCCGCCGGTCGCCTTGCGGGCGATCAGCAGGCCCATCGCGACCACGATCGCGCCGGCCAGCACCGTGGTCCAGATGGTGTCCAGGTTGAAGGTCCATCCACCGATGGTCGCCTGGATGTGGTGGCCGACCTGGATACCGTCTCCAGCGGCCGCAAGGGGGGTGGTGATCATGCCCTCCGGTACTCCTTGATCAGTGGCATGGACGCGACGATGAGCATGATGACCTGGAAGACGGCGAGGCCACAGATCACGCCCAGACCGTCCGGTCGCAGCAGCAGCACCGGCCCGATGCCCAGCACCGTGATGAGTCCGATCCGGGTCAGCGCGCTGACCATGAACTGCTTCTTGGCGACCAGCTCACCGCCCTTGGCGTACTGCACGACCGCACGCTGGGTCAGGTGGGTGTTGAGGGCGCCCAGGGCGAGCCCGAGCATCACCAGCAGGCCGGCGACCGGGTGGCCCACCACGGACAGCACCGCGAGCGCGATGCCACCGATCGGGATCGCCACGATCGCGCCGATCCGCAGGTTGCGGGCGGTGTGGTGGGGAATGGCGGGGACGGCGAGGGCCAATGCCTCGGCGGCGTCCGGCGGGGGTTCGATAGGGGTCTTGTTATCCATAGGCCTGTCACTGTCAGTGGCGGTCATAGTCGTCGCTGCCCGTACTAGCCTTTCAAGAAACGGCGGATCTGAAGTCCGGCTGTGAGCAGACCGCCCACGATGCCGATGCCAAGCCCGATGAGAGTGCACAACGGGCTAGCGTGCGTCATGTTGTCGAGAAGCAGCCCTATCACCAGGCCACCCACGACGAACCCGAGCAGAGTCGACCCCAGCGTAACCAACTGCCAGAGTCCGGGCCCTTGCGGGCTGGCTCCACTCACCGCGCCTCAATCTTCAGCTCACCGGGGGAAAGGCGGCTCTTCCATGTCGTCGCTCCCTCGCGTCGTTCCGCGGCGCCGTCCAGACTCTCTCTCCGGGCCGGGCGCAGATCACACTTCGCTCCTCTATCACAGTGGCTGACCTGCGGTTATCACCTCGGCCGCGCCGCTGCGCCCCCGCTCTGTGGGGACTTTGAGAACGCTATCACAAAGTCCTTTGAGCACTGTTCACGGGATGGTCAAAACCGCAGCATGAGGTGGTCTTGCGGGCCTTCTTGCCACCCGTTGGCGCTGGACAAATTACGCCGTACGTTACTTATCCCGCAAACCGGCCCTGTTCGCCCTCGGCGAACACCCCGTTCATCACCCTCAGTGACTACTCCAGTTCGCCGCAACGCCCCGTTGCCTGCGCCCCGCCAGCGACAGGCCCGACGTCGAGTGCAGGACNNNNACGTCGAGTGCGGCACAAAGTCCCGCACTCGACGAAAATCCGGCCCCACCCGCGAAGACCGTGCGACAAACGGTGTGTGGGGAGGGTTTAGCGGGGGTAGGCGGGGTGGCGGGCGACCAGGGCGCGGACCTGGTCGCGCAGCTGCGGAGCGGCGGTGCCGTCCTCGTCGCGTACCGCCTGGCTGATCAGCGACGCGACCGACTTCATCTGCGCCTCGGTCATGCCCTGGGTGGTGACGGACGGGGTGCCGACCCGGATGCCGGACCCGATCATCGGCTTCTGCGGGTCGTACGGGATCGCGTTCTTGTTGAGGGTGATCCCGGCGGCGTCGCAGCGGGCCTCCGCCTGCGCACCGGTGACCCCGATTTCCCGCAGGTCGATGAGGCACAGATGGGTGTCCGTGCCACCGGAGACCGGCCGCATTCCCTCGGCGGCGAGGCCGTCGGCGAGCGCCTGGGCGTTGGCGATGACCTGGCGTGCGTACGCCTGGAAGTCCGGCCGGGCGGCCTCGGCCAGCGCGACCGCCTTGGCCGCCACCGCGTGCATCAGCGGTCCGCCCTGGCTGAACGGGAAAACCGCCTTGTCGATGCGCGGCGCCAGCTCCTGCGTACACAGGATCATCCCGCCGCGCGGGCCGCGCAGGACCTTGTGTGTCGTCATCGTGACGACGTCGGCGTACGGCACCGGCGACGGAATTGCCTTGCCGGCGACCAATCCGATGAAATGCGCGGCGTCGACCATCAAATACGCCCCGACCTCGTCGGCGACCTGCCGGAACTTCTCGAAGTCGATCAGTCGTGAGTATGCGGTCGCGCCGCAAATGATCATCTTCGGTTGGTGCTCGCGGGCCAGGTCGCGGACCTCGTCGTAGTCGATCAGCTCGGTGTCGCGGCGGACCGAATAGCCGATGGTGTTGAACCATTTCCCGGAAAAGTTCACTTTGCTGCCGTGCGTCAGGTGGCCGCCGTGCGGCAACGACATCGCCAGCACGGTGTCGCCGGGCTTCAACAACGCCGCGTACGCCGCGAGATTCGCAGAAGCACCCGAATGTGGCTGCAGATTCGCGTGCTCCGCGTCGAAAAGGTCTTTGGCCCGGGAAATGCCGATTTCCTCGGCTTGGTCGACCTCCGAGCAGCCGCCGTAATAACGCTTGCCCGGATAGCCTTCGGCATATTTGTTGGACAACGTCGACCCGAGCGCGGCCAACACCGCCGGCGAGGTCAGGTTTTCGCTCGCGATCAACTGCAACCCGTCGCGCAGCCGGTCCAACTCCGCCAGGATCACGTCCGCGATCTGTGGATCGGCGGCCCGCAGCGCGTCGAAATCGGGACCCCAGAACGGCGTGCTGTCAGACATGTGACGCTCCGAGTCAAGGGCGGCAGGTGTCCCGTGAGTGTAAACGCGGATGCGGTTCTCAGCCTGCTAGCGGGACTGCGTGAGGGCGCGTACGAGAGCACGCAGCGGCGCCTCGATGCTGTCGGCGGTCGCCGAGAAGACGACCTGGGGCCGGGCATACGGGTCGTCGATCTCGTCGGCCGGCAGCGGCGCGGCGTCCGCGCGGACGGCGTTGAGGGCGGCGACCAGGGCGACGCCACGCTTCAGCACCGACTCCGGGTCCTGGTGGAAGGCAGGCAGCGCGGACTCCTCGACCAGCGGGAGCAGGCGGGTGAGCTCACCGAGGACGAACGTACGGCTGGCGGAGCCGGGGACGGCGTGACCGACGTACTGCGACTGCTCGATGGTGGCGGTCAGTACGAGATCGCTGCCCTCGATGAGGTCAGGGCGCAGGTGCCGGGCGTGGAAGTCGCTCGGATCAGCGTCCCGGTGCCGCAACTCCCGGGCGGCGTTGCGCTCCATCGGGTCGCCGGCGTGCCAGGGCCCGACGCCTGCGCTGTGCGAGTGCAGCAGGTCGGCGTCCCCGAAACGGGCCGCCAGCAGCCGTTCGGCCATCGGCGAGCGGCAGATGTTGCCCATGCAGACGTGCAGGACGGTGAACGGCGGCATCAAGCCGCCGGCTCGTCGGTGGCCAGGTCGGGGGCGACCTCGCGGAGCTGCTCGATGCTGAGCGCGCCGGCCCGGCGCAGCCGTGGCGGTCCGCCGGTCGCGCACTCGGTCACGTCCACGATCGTGGACGCGACGGCCAGCTCGGACGGGCCGGCCTCCAGGTAGACGTCGACGGAGTCGCCCAGCATCAGCTCGGCGTCCGCGGCGGTCAGCGCGGCCGGGTTGCCGGTAGTGTTCGCGCTGGACACCGCCATCGGGCCGACCTTGGCCAGCAGCTCCAACGCGACTGGGTGCAGCGGCATCCGTACGGCCACCGTGCCGTACGTGTCACCGAGGTCCCAGTCCAGCGACGCGATGTGCTCGACGATGATCGTCAGGCCGCCCGGCCAGAAGGCCTCGACCAGGTCACGGGCGACCGCCGGCATGGTCATGACCAGGCCGTCCAGCGTCCGCCACGACGGCACCAGCACCGGCGGCGGCATCGAGCGGCCGCGGCCCTTGGCGGCCAGCAGCTTGCCGACCGCCGCCCGGTTGAACGCGTCGGCGCCGACGCCGTAAACGGTGTCGGTCGGGATCACCACCAGGTCGCCCCGGCCAGCCGCCTCGGCGGCCGCGTCCAGGCCCAGCTGGCGGGTGGATTCGTCGCGGGTGTCGTACGTCAGGCTCATGCGGTTTTCCTCACACCGGCAGTTTCCCACTTCCTGATCAGGCCCTCTCAGGGAGAGCGGCCCTGATCGATCGCTCCTTAAAGGAAACCCGGTGTTTTGGCCTCAACCAAAGGAGATTGAGTCGATCAGTGCGAGCGCACTACGAACTGACTCGAACCGTAGCCAGCCAAGGTCGAGGGAGAGTTCAGTCATGAAGAGGATCGCTGCTTTCGGAGTGTCCCTGTTACTGGCCGGCGGCGGTGCCGTCATCGCCGCGACACCGGCGTACGCCGACACCACCTGTCCAGCGCACAACTTCTGCCTGTGGACCGACGGGCATTTCACCGGAACCAAGCAAATCATCAGCGGGTACGCGAGCTATCAGGACGTGAACTCGACGCTGCACGACCACGCCAGCTCGTGGAAGAACGCCAACGCCAGCCAGCGTGAATGCGTCTATGACCACGTCAACGGCGCCCTCGTCACCCTGCAGGTCGTCAACGCCGGCCAGCAGGTCGGCGTCGTACCAGCCGGCACCAACGACCGCGCGGACGCCATCGGCTTCTGCTGAGTCGCGGTCAGCCGCGGCGGGCGGACAGACCGGATGTTTCCGAGCTGTCCGCCCAGATGACGGGTTGGACCGTTCAGCGCGTCGGGACGAGATCAACAACGTCACTGTGAAGTTTGGCCAGCCCTTGATCAAAGGTTGCCAGTCGACCGCCTCGCACCCTGACCAGCTCCGCGAGGTAGGCGTCGGTCACCTGGCGATGGCCAATGACTCCATCCATGGACACGTCAAGATATGAGATGTCGGCTGGCCAGAATTCGTGCCGAGGACTGTCGGTCACGGCCTTGAGAACCGCTTTGGCCGTCGCGGCGGTTTGTCCTTCACGTAGGAGCAGCCGCACCAGACTGCCCTCGGATATCGGACACGTGGCGAACCGATCTTCTCCCTCCACCAGCCAGTTCTCGGCGGCGTCATGATGCACATGACTGGCGACGAGAAGGGCGATGAGCACGTTCGCATCCAGGAGAACCGTCACTGGTCGTCTTCCAGTGAACGGACGTCCTCGGTCGTGATGGTGGTAGCAAGATGGACCACCGGCAAACCGGTGCGCGCACTCCGGGTAACCTCCGGCGTCCCGCCCTGCCCCAAGGCTCGCCGCATCAGATCGACGACCGTCTCGCTCAAGGTCCGCGCCGTATCCCGCGCGATCGACACCGCTTGCCGATGAAGGTCCTCGGGGAGGTCAATGGTCGTCCGCATAGAACACATCATAGCATCTCCGCATCAAGATGCGACGATCTCCATCGGAGAATGTGCTAACATTTTGTCATGACAATGACGGTGGGAATCAGGGAGCTCACCCGGCACACGTCCAGGGTGATTCACCAAGCCGCAGACGGCGAAACAATCCTCGTAACGGAGCACGACGAGCCCATCGCCATGCTTGTTCCGCTGCCGCGCACCGGCAATCCAGCCGTCGATCAACTCATCCGCGAGGGAAAGCTGACTCCCGCAAGCAATCCAGGCGGGATTGCCGCACTGCTCGCCATCACACCAACACCGGCGAGCAACGACATCGACACCACCGAGGTCATTTCAGAGCAGCGCGAAGACCGCGAGTGATCTACTTGGACAGCTCGGCCGTGGTCAAGCTCGCGCGGCAGGAGAACGAAACGGCGGCACTGCGTTCCTGGCTCGCCGCGAACCCACATCCGCTGGTGTGTTCGGCCTTGGCGCGCACTGAGACAGCTCGGGCGCTGCGCCGAAACGACCAGGCCGCACTCAAGATATTGCCCAACGTTCTCGCATTGCTACTTCAGCGCCCGATAACCGGTGCCATCCTTGACGCCGCGGGTCAGCTACCGGGAACGACCCTGAGAAGTCTGGACGCCATTCACCTCGCGACCGCTGAAGACCTCAAGCCAGCACTGACCCATTTCATCGCGTACGACAAACGGCTCGCTGACGCGGCGCGTTCGCTCGGCCTACACGTAGTCGTTCCCGAGTAGGGAACGCCGCTAGCGGCGGCGGGCGGTGGTGTAGCGGGGACGGGCGGACAGGTCGGGGTGATCCGAGATGTCCGTCCAGCCCCCCGCGGCGGCCAGGATGGCCGGCACCGATTCGCCTTGTACGTCCGCGTGTTCGATGCCGACCCAGCCGCCGGGTTTGAGCAGGGCGTGCATGCGCGGCACGAGTTTACGTACGGTGTCGAGGCCGTCGGCGCCGCCGCCCCACAGGGCCATCGCCGGGTCGTGGTCGGCGACCTCCGGGGGCGGCGCGGAGTCGTCCGGCACGTACGGCGGATTGCAGACCAGGAGGTCGGCCTGTCCGTCCACATCGGACAGGACGGCCGGGTCGGTGGCGTCGCCGCTGACCAGGTGAACCCGGTTTTGTCCGTACTTGTCGATGTTTCGCTGTGCCCAGGCGACCGCGAGCGGCGAGAACTCCACGGCGTGTACGACCGCGGCCGCACATTCGTCCACAATGGACAGTGAGATCGCGGCGGAACCGGCACAGAGTTCCACCACCACCGGGCTGTCCAGCGAACCAGCCCGGTCGATTGCCCACTGGGCCAGCATTTCGGTCTCTGGGCGGGGAATGAAGACGCCCGGGCCGACCGCGAGCTCCAGATAGCGAAAGCCCGCGAGGCCGGTCAGGTGCTGCAGCGGGATCCGGTTCGCTCGGTCCTCGACCAGGTCGTCGAAGTGCCTTTGTTGGTCGGAATCGAAACCCTCAACCAAAAGCAGCCCGGACCGCGTCGTACCCAACACGTGCGCGGCCAGCCATTCCGCGTCCACCTGCGGCGAGTCGACGCCGGCTTCAGCGAGCCGCTGGACCGCCACCGAAAGCATGCCAGCGAGCACGGCTCAGCTGCTGCCGGCGGTGGCGGCGGCCAGCCGGTCCTGGCCGTCCTGGTTCACCAGCGCGTCGATGACGCCGTCCAGCTCACCGTCGAGCACGGCGTCCAGGTTGTACGCCTTGTAGCCGACGCGGTGGTCGGAGATGCGGTTCTCCGGGAAGTTGTACGTCCGTACCCGCTCCGAGCGGTCGACCGTACGCACCTGCGACCGGCGCTCGGCGCTGGCCGCCGCGTCGGCTTCCTCCTGGGCGGCCGCGAGCATCCGCGACCGCAGGATCCGCATCGCCTGTTCTTTGTTCTGCAGCTGGGATTTCTCGTTCTGGCAGGACACCACGATGCCGGTCGGTACGTGCGTGATGCGGACCGCGGAGTCCGTGGTGTTGACGCTCTGCCCACCGGGTCCGGACGACCGGAACACGTCGATCCGCAGGTCGTTGGGGTCGATCTGCACGTCGATGTCCTCCGCCTCGGGCAGCACCAGGACGCCGGCGGCGGAAGTGTGTACGCGGCCCTGCGACTCGGTGACCGGCACGCGCTGCACGCGATGCACGCCACCCTCGTACTTGAGGCGCGCCCAGACACCCTCACCGGGCGCCGGGATGCCCTTGGCTTTTACCGCCAACGCAACATCTTTGTAGCCACCGAGCGCGGATTCGGTCGCTTCCATCAGCTCGGTCTTCCAGCCGCGACGCTCCGCATACCGCATGTACATCCGGAGCAGATCGCCGGCGAACAGCGCCGACTCCTCGCCGCCCTCCCCCGCCTTGACCTCCAGGATCACGTCCTTGCCGTCGGACGGGTCGCGCGGCATCAGCAGCTCGGTGAGCCGGCCGGTCAACTGCGGGATGCGGGCCGAGATCTCGTCCGCCTCGGCGGCGAAAGACGCGTCTTCGGTGGCCAGCTCCTTCGCGGTGGCGAGGTCGTCACGAGCCGACTCCAACGCGGTCGCGGCGGCCACGATCGGGCCCAGTTCGGCGTACCGGCGACCGACCTGACGCGCCTTGGCCGCGTCGCTGTGCAGCCCTGGATCGGACATCTGCTTCTCCAGGTCCGCGTACTCAGTGCGGATCGCCGGCAGCGAGGTCAGCGGATCGGACATGTCAGGCCCTTCGGGTGGTACGGATGTGAAGGCATAGACAAAGGCGCGCCCGGAGACCCAAGTCTCCGGACGCGCCTTGATGTAGCTAGCGTGCGCGCTTGCCGAAACGACGCTCGAACCGGGCAACCCGGCCACCGGAGTCCAGAATCTTCTGCTTACCGGTGTAGAACGGGTGGCACTGGGAGCACACCTCGGCGTGAATCTCGCCGCCCTTGGCGGTGCTGCGTGTGGTGAAAGTGGCACCGCACGAACAGCTCACCGTGGTCTCGGCATACTTCGGGTGGATGTCGGCCTTCATGATCTCCTCATTCTGACGTGGTCGCCGGGTCGGCCGTGACGCTCAGGACTCTTGCCAGCCGTGAACCGGAACCTGCGAACCGCCCACCAGTGTGACAGACGGCCTCACGTAGTGCTAAACCGCATGCTCCCCCGCGGTATTCCGGGGTCCAGAACCGCGTCATCAGTCGACGCCGCGCGGGAGGCGGGCGCCGAAGGCGGCGAAAACAGTGGTGCCGGCGCCGAAAAACAGCAGGCCGACGACGATCACGGCGCTGGCGACTGTCCAGGCGAAGCCGGTGGTGGCGTCGGCGCGTACGACCAGGGCCACCAGAGCGACCAGGGCGGCGGCCGCGGCTGGTACGGCCATGCGCCAGCTTCGGGAAAGATCGAAGGGGTTCGCGGCGCACAGGACCAACATGGGCAGCACCCACCACGGCATCGGCGGTTGGGCCGAGTCGCCGACTGGCACGGCGGCGAGCACCACGACGATGCCCAGGCCGGCACCGGCGGCGACCACGCCGAGCGCGCGCAGGACCGTCATCGGGCCCATCTCGGCCTGCCGGCGCTGGACGACCAATGCGCCCAGGGCCGCCGCCAGCAGGGCGAGAACCAGCACCAACTGGTCCTGGGCGCGGGCCGGGGCGCCGTTCATGCCGGGCAGCTCGGGCAGCACGCCGTGCGTCACGGTCGGCTGCAGAGCTGCCGCCGGTACGGTCACGGCCAGCAACGCGAGGGCCACCAAGGCGGCGAAGGAAGTGCGGCGAAAACCCGCGATCAGGGCCGGCACGGTGGCCAGCAAGGCGATGGTCGGGCTGACCAACAGGCTCATCATCAGCAGGGCGACCGTCGCGGCGGCGAGCGTGACCCATCGCAGCATTCGTTCGCAGCGACCAGAAAGCGGATCCAGCACGGACAGCGAGCGGACTCGGGCGTTGTGTGCGCGTCGAGCGCCATCCGCCGAGCGCTGCGCATCGAACGCCGTCACCGCATTGTCCTCCCGACCGCCCGCCTCGCCCCTTGCTCTCACCCTATGAAGGACAGGCCCCGACAATCGAGTCATTTATGAGCGCCGTCACGCGGTCGTTATTCAGCTGCCCGGGCAAACCGGCCGAAACCAGCGAGCTACCGATGGGTAATAAAACAAGAATCCGACCCCATCCCGCGGGGCCGGATTTTTGCTTGCGCGTACGAACAAACTAGTCGGAACCAAAAGTTCCCGGCGTGGTCTTCTGAATCTGCATCAGGAATTCAGCGTTCGTTTGGGTCTTCCGCAGCTGAGCCAGCAAAAGCTCCAGCGCCTGCTGCGAGTCGAGCGCGGACAGCACCCGGCGAAGCTTGATCACGATGCCCAGCTCGTCCGGCGCCAGCAGGATTTCTTCCTTACGGGTACTCGAAGCATCCACGTCGACAGCCGGGAAGATCCGCTTGTCGGACAGCTTGCGGTCCAGCTTCAGCTCGGCGTTGCCGGTGCCCTTGAACTCCTCGAAAATCACCGTGTCCATCGTGGACCCGGTCTCCACCAGCGCGGTGGCGAGAATGGTCAGCGAGCCGCCGTTCTCGATGTTCCGAGCCGCACCAAGGAAACGCTTCGGCGGGTAAAGCGCGGTCGAGTCCACACCACCGGACAGGATCCGGCCCGAGGCCGGCGCCGCCAGGTTGTACGCGCGACCCAGCCGGGTGATCGAGTCGAGCAGCACGACCACGTCGTGGCCCAGCTCCACCAGCCGTTTCGCCCGTTCGATGGAGAGCTCGGCGACCGTGGTGTGGTCTGCCGGCGGCCGGTCGAAGGTAGAGGCGATGACCTCGCCCTTCACCGAGCGCTGCATGTCGGTGACCTCTTCCGGACGCTCGTCGACCAGCACGACCATCAGGTGGCATTCGGGGTTGTTGGTGGTGATCGCGTTGGCGATGGCCTGCAGGACCATCGTCTTACCGGCCTTGGGCGGCGACACGATCAACGCGCGCTGGCCCTTGCCGATCGGCATCACCAGGTCGATCACCCGCGTGGTGAGCACGTTGGCCTCGGTCTCCAGCCGCAGCCGCGTCTGCGGGTAGAGCGGCGTGAGCTTGGTGAACTCCGGCCGGTTGCGGGCCTCCTCCGGGGGCACGCCGTTGACCGTGTCCAGCCGTACGAGCGCGTTGTACTTGTCGCGCCGCTCGCCCTCACGGGGCTGCCGAACCGCACCGATCACGTGGTCGCCGCGACGCAGGCCGTTGCGGCGAACCTGCGACATCGACACGTAAACGTCGGTCGGGCCGGTCAGATATCCGGACGTACGAACAAAGGCGTAGTTGTCGAGAACGTCAACAATGCCGGCGACCGGAATAAGTACGTCGTCGTCACGAACTTCGGGCTCGGTGTTGTCGAAACGCTCGTTGCCACCACGCTCCCGAGCACCGCCGCCACCGCCACCACCGGTGTTGCCGCCGCGGCGGTTGCGGTCGCGGAACCGGCGCGGCCGGCGCCGGCCGTCCGCGTCTTCCTCGTCGTCCTGCTGGTTGTTCTGCGGGTTCTGCCGGCCCTGGTTGCGGTTCTGCTGGTTGCCGCGGTCGGCCCGGTCGTTCCGGTTGTCGGTGCGGTTCTCGCTCCGATTGTCGGTCCGGTTCTCGGCCCGACTATCGGTACGGTTGTCCGCTCGACTGTCGTTGCGGTTGCGGCCGCCCTGACCGTCGCGCTGGTTCTCGGTACGACCCGGCTGCTGGTCGGTGTGCGCCGCGGCCCGAGCCGGTTCGCGCTGCTGGGGAGCCTCTTCGGCGGGCGCCTCGACGGCCTCCTCGCGCACTCGCTCCTGGCGGCCCCGACGCCGGTCCGTACGAGCCGGCGCGGCGGTCTCGACGACTGGCGCCTCGACGGTCTCGCGGGCCTCGTTGCTGGCGGCCTTGGCGGCCTGCTTGGCGGCCGAGCGCGGTGCCGGCGCGGACCGGGGCGCGGGCGTACGGCCCGTCGGCGCCTCGCTGGCCGGTGCGGTGTCCGCGCTGGTCAGGGTGTCGGCCGGGGCAGCCGTACCAGCCGCCCGGGTGGCTACCCGACGGCCACGCCGACGGGGTGCCTCGCTCGCCACCGGCGCAGCCGGTTCCTCGACCGGGAGCAGGGTGTCCTGCCCGGAAGAGCCGCCCTGCTTGGCCTTGATCGCGGTGATGAGGTCGCTCTTGCGCATCCTGGCCGTGCCGGTGATACCGAGCTCGCTGGCCAGCGTCTGCAATTCCGGCAGCTTCATGCCGGTGATCCCCCCGGTCGAGCGGCGCCGCGGCTTCGCGGCGGAGGCCGACTCGGTCAGGAGGTCAGTGGTGTCGCTCAATGGGGATTCCTTCCCTACGACGACGCCCGGGACACGAACCCGGCGTCGGTTGCACTGCGACCGACGCCAGGGCCCACGCCCCAGCATCGGAGACCCGCGTACTCACGGAATGCGGACAGCCCCGAAACGCACCGGCGATATGGACCGCTGCGATCGAAAGAAGTGTCCGTGCCTCAGCCCGCCCAGGGAACCCGGTCACAAAACGTCATCGAAGCGACGTATTGCGGCGGAGGAACCCCCGGAACGAGAAAATGGCCTCAAGACACTGGCCCGGTAGCGCTCACGCGCCAAAAGGGCGGCTGTACTGCTTCCAGAGCGTAGACTGCCCGGTCAACGACGGCAACAACACCCCACCGGCGTGTCCGTAATCACCTTGCCGCGTTTGCGCCGCCCAGCGCCCGTGAGAACGCTTTCAGGACGGCCGCGCCACCGCTCCACAGTAGTCAACAGTCAGTGGCAGGACAGCTGTTCCGGCCGGCGCGTACCCGGCCAGCACCTCGACCGAAGGACCGTCGCCGCTGGTCAGCGCCAGTACGGTCGCGCCCGCGCCGCTGATGACAGCGGGAATGTCGGCGGCTCGCAGCTTCTCGACCAACATCGCTGACACCGGCATCGCGGCAGCTCGATAGGCCTGGTGGAGGCGGTCCTCGGTGGCCGCGAGCAACACCGACAGGTCGGTGGTCAGAGCGTGTACGAGCAAAGCCGCGCGACCCGCGTTCGCGGCCGCGTCGGCGTGCGGGACCCGCGCGGGCAGCAATCCGCGCGCGACCTCGGTGGACAGCGGCTGGGTGGGGACGAAGGCGACCGGCACGAGATCCGCCGCCGGGTGAAACCGTACGGCCTGCGCTTTCGGCCCTTCCATCCACGCGATCGTGCCGGCGCCGAGCAGGCACGCGGCCACGTTGTCGGGGTGGCCCTCCAGCTCGGTGGCCAGGCTCAGCAGTTCGTCGTCGGACAGCGCGCCGCGCGGGCCCGCATCCGGGTCGGCGAGGACGCTGGCCGCCACCACGCCGGCCACGATCGCGGCCGCCGAGGACCCCAGCCCACGCCCGTGCGGGATCCTGTTGGTGCAGCTCAGCCGCAGGCCAGCTGGCTGGCCACCGAGCCGGTCGAAAGCGGCCCGGGCGGCGCGTACGAGCAGATGCGACTCGTCGGTCGGCACGTCCCGGGCGCCCTCGCCAGTCACCTCGACCAGCAAGCCGTCCGACACGATGCTCAGCTCGACGTCGTCGTACAAACCCAGCGCGAGACCCAGGGCGTCAAAGCCCGGGCCCAGATTCGCACTCGAGGCCGGCACTCGTACGCGTACGCCCGACGGCCGGTAGGCACGCCCCATTCGCACTCCCCCAGGAAGATCTTCGGCCAGAACGATCCAGCAGGCGGCCCATCGGCGAGGTCTTCCCCAATGCCGGCAAACCGCTCCTGAGCAGGCTACCGATCAATCATGATTGGCCTGCTCCTGCGGGTTTGTTTACCCAATTTCCGCAGGCACCCGGTGCAAAAAACTATATCTGCACAGGAAAGGGACACGATGTCAGAAGCACCGTTTCGGGGTCTGCCCCACAGACCCCGCCACGGACTCAAACGCGGCCTGATAGCGGTCAGCGCGGCGACGCTGGTCGCCGCCGGCATGACCCCGGCCGCGGTCGCGGCGGCGCCCGCGCCGGCCGCGAAGCCGGCTCCGGCCAGCAGTCAGGGCTCGTCCGACCAGGAGAAGTACGACTTCTACGACTCCCGCCAGGTTTCCGCGGCCCAGCCCGCGCTGCAGAAGCGAGCAGCCGTCAAGGCCGCGACGCCGTCCAGCGGCGTACCAGCGCTTCGCTCGCAGCTCGGGCCGCAGGGCGTCGTGCAGATAGACCCGTTGACGAACACCCCGCGCTCAATCGCCAAGCTCGACGGTTTCCTCACGCAGCCCAGCAAACAGCCGGCGAAGACGGTCGCGCTGAACTACGTGACCGCGCACCAGAACGTCTTCGGTCTGACCGCCGCGGACCTGTCCGCGCTGACGCTGCGGCGCGACTACGTCGACATCAGCGGTACGCACCACCTCAGCTTCGTGCAGTCGGTGGGCGGCGTGCCGGTCTTCGACAACGGCCTGCAGGCCAACGTGGCGAAGAACGGCCAGCTGATCAACCTCGTCGGTGCGCCCGTCTCCGGGATCACCACCGCGTCGCTACCGGCCGCCTCGGTGACCGCCGACAAGGCCCGTTCGCTGTCCGCGAGCAGCGTGAAATCCGCTCCGCTCAAGGCCACCGCGGCCGCCCCGACCGGGGCCGCGCAAGTCACCAAATACAGCAATGGTGACCAGGTCAGCCAGGTGGTCTTCCAGACCGCGTCCGGTCCCAGGCGGGGCTGGCAGACGGTCGTCACCACCGCGTCCGGCCGGATGTTCGTACACGTCGTCGACGCGCAGACCGGTGCCGTTCTTTATCGGCAGAGCCTGACCGACAACGACAGCGCCGACACGTTCGACAACTACCCGGGCGCGCCGGCCGGCGGCAAGGCCACCACGCACACGTACAAGCAGAGCTGGCTGCCCAACGGCTCGCCGAAGCTGGCCGGCAACGTCGGTCACGTGTACGCGGACATCAACGACGACAACATCGCGAACCCGAACGAGGAAATCGCGCCGAGCGCGCCAGGGAAGTTCCAGTTCCCGCTGAAAACCTTCAATGTGGCTGGTCAGCCGTGCTCTGCGGCCTTCCCGTGCACGTGGGACCCGTCGGTGCCGAACTCGTGGCGTACGAACGTGTCACAGGGCGCCGCGCAGGTCATGTACTTCCTCGGGAAATACCACGACCACCTGGAAGCCGCCCCGATCGGCTTCACCCGGGCGGCTGGCAACTTCGAGGCAGTTGACGACGACGCCGTACAGGCGCAGGTCTTCGACGGCGCGGCCACCGCCGCGAGCGGCAGCCTGCCGGACGGCGCGCACATCAACAACGCGAACTTCGGTACGCCGCCGGACGGCCAGAAGCCGACCATGCAGATGTACCTGTTCCGCCAGCCGGGCAACCCGAACGACCCGTGGCTGGCGTCCTTCGGTGGCAACGAGTCGGACATCGTCTACCACGAATACACCCACGGCCTGTCGCACCGGCTGGTCGTGGACGCCAACGGCCTGTCCCACATCGGCGCCCAGGAGGGCGGCTCGATGGGTGAGGCCTGGAGCGACTGGTACGCGATGGATTACCTGGTCAACGACAAGTTGGTCAAGGACACCGCCGCTCCCGGCGAGGTCCGGGTCGGCCAGTACGTCGGCGCCGGCAAGGACGGCATCCGTACGCAGCCGCTGGACTGCCCGGTGGGATCCACCTCGCCGGCCTGCCCCGGCAGCGCCTTCGGCGCCGGTCCCGGCGGCTACACCTTCGGCGACTTCGGCCTGATCAGCAAGCGCGGCACCGCCGAGGTGCACGCGGACGGCGAGATCTGGGGCGAGACGCTCTGGGACCTGCGGGCCGCGATCGGCTCGAAGATGGCCGAGACGCTGGTCACCCGGGGGATGGAGCTGTCCCCGATGGAGCCGTCGTACCTCGACATGCGTAACTCCATCCTGCAAGCCGACACCGTCGTCAACGGCGGCAAGCTGAACAGCAAGATCTGGCAGGTCTTCGCGCACCGCGGCATGGGTTGGTTCGCCAGCGTCACCGACGCCGGCGACACCCACCCGGTCGAGGACTTCTCGTTGCCGCCGGCGCCGGGCACCCCGACCGGCTCCGTCAGCGGCACCGCGAACGACGTGGACAGTGGCCACGGCGCTCCCGGCGTCCTGGTCGGCTTCGGCGGCCACAACTCCGGTTTCCCCGGTGACTACCAGGCCGTGACCGACGCCAACGGCAAATACACGATCAGTGGCATCTACGCCGGTACGTACCCGGCGCTCATCGCTGGTGGCGCTGGCTACGACCGACAGGTCAAGACCGGAGTTTCGGTGCCATCACACGCGATCACCGTCAACTGGCAGATTCGCCGGGACTGGGCGGCTGCCTCCGGTGGGGCCGCGATCAACAGCTTCACCGGTGTCGACTACAGCAGCTTCGGCTGTGGCCCGCCCGGCGACATCGACCAGTCGTTGAGCACCGGCTGGGGCAGCGAGACGAACCCGGTCGCCGGCGTGCCGACGGCCAAGAACATCGTTATCAAGCTGCCCAAACCGGTGTCGATCACCGAGTTGTCGATCGACCCGAGCAACACCTGCGGCGACGACCCGACCGCGGCGACCAAGGACTACACGATCGAGACCTCGACCGACGGGCAGGTGTGGGTGCCGGCCGCGGCCGGTTCCTTCGCCACCGGCGATCGCGGCCGCCTCAACAAGGTGACGTTGACCGCCGGCACACAGAACGTGTCGTACGTCCGCTTCACGATGGTGAACCCGCAGGTCCCAGGCGTCTACGCGACCGCATGCGCGGCGAACCCCGGGCTGAGCGGCTGCTCCTTCCTGGATTCCAGTGAGGTAGCGGTTTACGGCGCCGCCGGCTGATCTTTGGCCGCACTGGATCTTTGGCAACACTGGGCGGTGTCCTCTTCGGAGGGCACCGCCTTTTGCTTGTACGGTCGTGAGAGTGACTGACTTCCGGATGGTTTTCACCAAGTACGACGGCTCTCGGCACTGGCACGAGACTCTCGAACTGCTGGGCGAGGACCAGCACGGTCTGTGGATCGGCGCCTCCAGCGGCAGCGTCATCCAGCGCGGCGACGAGCCGCCCATCACGCTCCCGCAGCCGCACGTCATCCTGATTCCGGCCGAGCCGCACTGGTGGACGGTCGTGTTCAACGGACCGCAGGAGACATACCTCGAGGTCTACTGCGACATCTGCACTGTCCCGGTGCGTACGGACAACCAGGTCACGATGGTCGACCTGGATTTGGACGTGGTCCGGCGCTGGGACGGGGTCGTCGAGATTCTGGACGAGGACGAGTTCGAAATTCACCAGGTGACATACGGATATTCACCCGAAGTGATCGCTTCGGCACGTAAAGCTGCCGACGAGTTGGCCGAAATCGTTCGGTCTGGCGCCGAACCGTTCGCCACCGCGTACAAACCGTGGTTGGCAAAGGTCTCCTGACCGACATGACGTAGGAAAACTGGAAATTTAAGGCATCGGGGCAACGACTTAATTTCGCCTTCAGGTCCCCTTGACCCGCGCCCGCCTACTGTCGATCTTGCACCTCCGGCTCACCAGCATCTTTGTCGCGCGTTCACGCGCCGCTGCCCTGTGTCGTTTTTCGGCCTGGTTGAGCTGTTCCTTCGATCGACAGGAGACGCATGTGAATAAGCGCGCCATTTTCCGGGTTAGCGTGATAGGGGCGATGGCCCTCGCGGTGGTGCCAGCGGCCGGCACCGCGGCCTCGGCCGCGCCCGCACGGGTCGGCATCGCCGGTGCCAGCAACTGGACCACGCAGGCGAAAACCGCTGGTGCGGTGCCGGACAGCACACCGGTGACCTTCGGCGTCAACGTGAGCCTCCGGGATTCCGCTGGTCTCCAGCAGTATGTCCAGCAAGTCTCCACTCCGGGCAGCTCGAACTTCCGGAAGTTCCTTACCCCGCAACAGTTTGCCGACGCGTACGCTCCGACAGCAGACACTCAACGTAAAGTAAGCAACTGGTTGTCGTCGCAGGGCCTGCAGGTCCGCTATTCCTCCACTGACCGTACATATATCGCGGTGTCCGGGTCCGCGGCGCAGATCCACCAGGCTTTTGGTGCCCCACTGGACAAGTACAGCAAGAGCGGTCGGACCGTGACCGCGCCGAGCGGCGGCCTGAGCGTACCGGCCGACCTCGGCGGTGCCATTCAGGGCGTGGTCGGGCTGGACACCTCGCACCAGATCCAGACCACCAACCGGAAACCGACAGCCACCGCCGCTCGTTCCGCCGGAACCGATGACGGCTGCTCGAATTTCTATGGTCAGCACACCGTCTCGGCCGAATGGGACGCCGCCCCGGCGCCCTTTGGCGCTCGCCTTCCGGGCGCGAACTGTGGCTACACGCCTCAACAACTCGCCACCGCACGGGGCATCACCAGCACCGGGCTGACCGGAAAGGGCATCACCGTGGGCATCGGCCTGTGGTGCAACGACCTGATGACCGAGGCGGACACCAACCGCTGGGCGAGCATTCAGCACTGGCCCGGCCTCAAAGCCGGCCAATACACTTCCCTGCAGCCAAAAGACGGCCCGCAGTGCACCGGCCCGGACGGCGAGCAGGATCTGGACGTACAAGCGATCCACGGCGCCGCACCAAACGCGAACATCGTCTACGGCAACGCTTCCGCCCCACAGGACGACGCGTTGATCTCGATGTTCCACCAGTTCCTGGACGCCAACAAGGTCGACATCATCACCAACTCGTGGGGTGAGGTGGTGTCCGATGTGGACCCCGCCAGCTCCACCGCGTACGAAAACGTCTTCATGCAGGCCGCCGCCCAAGGCGTCTCCATCCTGTTCTCCTCCGGCGACGCCGGCGACAACAGCAACGGCAACGCCCCGAAAAACGGCACCCTGAACGACTACCCTGCGTCCGACCCGCTGGCCACCGCGGTCGGCGGCACGTCACTCGGGCTGACCAACGCCAGCGGCTCCGCGGTCGGCTTCGAACAGGGCTGGACCACCGCCGAAAGCGACGAGACCAACGACAAGTGGAGCCCCTGGTCCTCTGGCCGCTCCGCCGGCGGTGGCGGCACCAGCAAGACCTTTGCCCAGCCGTTCTACCAAAAGGGCCGCGTCCCGGCCGCCCTCGCCGGTGCCACCCCGCACCGCGTCTACCCCGACCTCGCCAACATCGCCGACTGGTACGCCGGCTACCGCATCGGCACTCACGACGACTTCGACCAGTCCGGCAACTTCGAAATGCAGGAAAACGGCGGCACCAGCCTCGCCTCCCCGTACACCGCCGGCATGGTCGCGCTTGCGCTGGAATCCAACAAGGGCACCCGCCTCGGCTTCCTGAACCCCTTGATCTACGCCAAATCCCACGCCGGCTTGACCGATATCAAGGCCGGACCAGTGAAATACGGCACCGAGCAGGTCTCCTTCGAAGGCCCCCGCGCAGCTGAGGCATTCAACGCCGAATCACTGCTGAACCAGACGCTGCATGCGACGGACGGCTTCGACAACAAGACCGGCTGGGGCGTCCCCGGCTCCGCCCGGTCCTTCGTCACCGGTTTGATCGGGTAGCTTCCCCGTCTGTTGCGGTTCTGCTTTGTCCCGCATCAGTAGTCCCACCAGTCTCGCCGGCAACAGGTCCCTCATCGAGTGCGGGACAAAACCCCGCACTCGACGTCGAGTGCGGGATAAAGTCCCGCACTCGACGAAAACCCAGCCCTCACCACAGCGAGGGTGACGTTGTGGGGGCGGATCGCCCTAAAATCAGTCGACGAGTTGCAGGGCCTTCGCGGCGGCCTGCGGATCGGTGGCGATGGTGATCGGCTTGGGGGCGCCATCGATGGCCCAGTCAGGATCCTTCAGGCCATTCCCCGTCACCGTGCACACAACCCGCAGACCAGCCTCGAGAGTGCCGGCTTCGCGCGCGGCCAACAGCCCAGCGACGCTGGACGCACTGGCGGGCTCCACGAAAACGGCCTCTCGTCGGGCCAACAGTTTGTACGCGGCCAAAATCTGCCGGTCAGTCACCGATTCGATGGCCCCGCCGGACTCGTCCCGAGCGGCCAACGCCTTGGTCCAGGAGGCGGGATTTCCGATCCGGATGGCGGTGGCGATCGTCGTCGGGTGTTCCACGACGTGACCGAGGACGATCGGGGCGGCACCGGCGGCTTGGAAGCCGCGCATGACTGGCCGGTGGGTGGAGATCTTGTCGTCCGCGTATTCGACATATCCACGCCAGTACGCGGTGATGTTGCCGGCATTGCCGACCGGCAGGCAGTGCACGTCGGGGGCGTCACCGAGCACGTCGATGATCTCGAAGGAGGCGGTTTTCTGGCCCTGGATACGGAACTCGTTCACCGAGTTGACCAGGCTGACCGGATATTCGATGGCCAGTTTGGAAGCCAGCGCCAGGCAGTCGTCGAAGTTGCCGTCGACCTGCAGCAGCCGTGCCCCGTGCACCAATGCCTGCGCCAGCTTGCCCATCGCGATTTTCCCGCGAGGCACCAGAACGGCGCAGACAATGCCGGCACGTGCCGCGTAGGCGGCTGCTGAGGCGGAAGTGTTTCCGGTGGAGGCACAGATAACGGCCTTGGCGCCTTGTTCGACGGCCTTGGAGATCGCCATCGTCATGCCGCGGTCCTTGAAGGAACCGGTGGGATTCGCGCCCTCAACCTTGAGAAAGACATCGCAGCCAGTCATTTCTGACAATACTGGCGCGGGAAGCAGCGGGGTGCCGCCCTCCAGCAACGTGATGCGGGGGGTCGCGTCGGTGACGGGCAGTCGGTCCGCGTATTCGTCGATGAGCCCGCGCCAGCGGACCCTGGAAAGATCAGCGCCGTCCCTCACGTTTCCCCCTCAACCCTCATCACCGAGAGCACTTTTCGCACCGAGTCGAGCCGGCGCAACCTGTCCACTGTGGACGACAGCGCGGCATCTGGGGCCGCGTGGGTGACCACCACGAGAGTGGCGTCGTCCCCGTGCCCTTCTTGTTTGACCGTACGGATAGACACCCCGCTGGTGGCGAATTCCGAGGCGACCGCGGCCAGCACGCCGGCTCGGTCGGCGACTTCCAGGCTCAGGTGATAGCGGGTGATCGCCTCGCCGATCGGGCGCACCGGCAGCAGCGCGTACGATGTGTCGCTGGCGGACCGCACGCCGGTGAGCTTGTGCCGAGCGACCGCCACCACGTCACCCAGCACCGCGCTCGCGGTCGGCGAACCGCCGGCACCGCGGCCGTAGAACATCAACTCGCCGGCCGCATCCGCCTCAACGAAAACAGCGTTGAACGCGCCGGTGACGCCGGCGAGTGGATGGCTGCGCGGAATCATCGCGGGGTGTACGCGTACGCCGACACTTTCGGTGCCATCGGCGTCCACCTGGCGCTGAGCGATGCACAGCAGCTTCACGGTGCAGCCGATCGTACGGGCGCTCGCCACATCGGCGGCGGTGATTTCCGTTATGCCTTCACGATAAACGTCCGCCGCGGTGACCGGTGTGTGGAAGGCAAGAGAAGCCAGAATGGCGGCTTTGGCGGCCGCGTCATAGCCCTCGACATCAGCGGTCGGATCGGCCTCCGCATAGCCGAGCGCGGTCGCTTCCTCAAGCGCCTCACCAAAACCGGCGCCGGTCGAGTCCATCGCGGACAGGATGAAGTTGGTCGTCCCGTTGACGATTCCCATCACCCTGGTGATCCGGTCGCCGTGCAGCGATTCGCGCAGCGGACCGAGCAACGGGATGCCGCCGGCCACGCTGGCCTCGTAATAAAGATCGGCGCCACCCTCGGCCGCGGCGGCCTGCAGGGCAGCGCCGTCCTCGGCCAGCAGGGCCTTGTTGGCGGTCACCACGGACTTTCCGGATTTCAGCGCGGCGAGCAGCCAGTCACGAGCCGGCTCGAGGCCGCCGACGACCTCGATCACCACGTCGACATCGTCGCGCTCGATCAACGACATCGGGTCGTCGGTGAAAAGCTCGGCCGGCACCGGCAGATCCGAGCGGTCGACGGTGAGTCGCCGGACCGCGATGCCAGCGATTTCCAGCCGCGCCCCCACTCGCGCGGCCAGCTCGTCACCATTGCGGTGCAACAGCCGGATAACTTCTGAGCCGACCGTGCCACAGCCCAGAAGCGCGAGCCTCAACACCCGCTTTTGGCCGGTCATCCGGCATCCAACCGGAGCAGGTCGTCCTCGGTTTCCCGGCGCAGCAACACTTTCGACTGCCCGCCGCCGACCGAGACCACCGGCGGTCGGGGCACCTGATTGTAATTGCTCGCCATGCTGCGGCAATACGCCCCGGTGCCGGCGATCGCGAGCAGGTCCCCCGGCTCCAGGTCGGACGGCAGCCAGGCGTCTTTCACCACGATGTCACCGGATTCGCAGTGTTTGCCAACGACACGGGCCAGCATCGGCTCGGCGTCCGAACCGCGGGAAGCCAAGACGCACGTGTACGCGGCGTCGTAAAGAGCGGTCCGGATGTTGTCGCTCATGCCACCGTCGACGGAAACGAAATGGCGCACGGCACCCGCGTCCAACTGGACCGGTTTGACCGTGCCCACCTCATAAATCGTGATGCCCGCCGGACCGACCAGCGCGCGTCCCGGCTCGACGACCAGCCGCGGCAACCGCAGCCCGTGCCGGCCGCATTCGTACGCCACGATGGTCCGCAGATCAGCGGCAAACCGATGCAGTTGCGCCGGGTCATCGTCCACTGTGTACGCGACGCCGAGCCCACCGCCGAGGTCCAGCTCGGTCAGCTCCACGTCATGCTCGGCCCTGATGTCGGCGAGCAGCTGGACGACACGTTTCGCGGCCACCTCAAAACCGGCGGTGTCGAAGATCTGCGAGCCAATGTGGCTGTGCAGCCCGACCAGTTCCAGCGAAGGCAGTGCCAAAACGCGACGCACTGCTTCGGCCGCGCCGCCAGAACTCAGCGAGAATCCGAATTTCTGGTCCTCGTGCGCGGTAGCGATGAATTCGTGCGTGTGCGCCTCGACACCCACAGTCGTACGAATCATCACCTTCTGCCGAATCCCAGCCGCGGCGGCGATATCGGCGAGCCGGACAATCTCCACGTACGAGTCCAGGACCACGCAGCCGACCCGCTCGGCAACCGCCCGGCGCAGCTCGGCGTCGCTTTTGTTGTTGCCATGCATGGCAATGCGGTCGGTCGGGAAGTCGGCTCGCAGCGCAATGCCCAGCTCTCCTCCGCTGCACACGTCCAGTCCGAGGCCCTCGCTGGCGACCCAGCGCGCGAAACCAACGGACAGAAATGCCTTGCCGGCGTAGTAGACATCGGCGCCGGCGAAGGCCTCCCGGAACGTACGAGCACGGGCCGCGAGATCAGCCTGGTCGAGCAGGTAGAGCGGACTTCCATGCTCAGCAACGAGATCTCGTACGTCCATGCCGCCCAGATGCACGACGCCGTCGATCCGCTCGGCGGTGGCCGGCCAAACGGCCGGATGCAGCTCGCTCAGGTCGTCGGGCGGTGCGGCAGCGGCGGCCGGGTGAATCAGGTCGCCGTGCGCCGGCCCGGCGGGATGCGCCCTCACATCCGCTCCGGAGCGGTCACGCCGAGCAGCCCGAGGCCGTTGGCCAGCACCGTACGAGTGGCCTCACAGAGCCAAAGCCTCGCCCTGTTCGTGTCCGTGGCTTCCTCGTCTCCTTGCGGTAACACCCGATGTGAGTCGTAAAAACGGTGATAGAGCCCGGCGAGGCTTTCCAGATAGCGGGCGATCCGGTGCGGTTCACGCAGCTCGGCCGCGGTCGCGATCACCGCTGGATATTCGGCGAGCGCACCCAGCAGCGCGTTCGTCTTTTCCTCCGACAGCAGCGAAGGATCGAGCTCGCCGCGATCGACCCCAAGGTCGGCCGCGTTGCGCAGCACCGACGAGATCCGCGCGTACGCGTACTGAACGTAAAAGACCGGGTTGTCGTTGGTTTTCTTGGTCAACAGGTCGACATCGAGCACCATCGACGAGTCGGTCGAGAACCGGGTCAGCTGATAACGCGCGGCATCCACGCCGACCAGGTCGATCACGTCCCGGAGGGTGATGATGGTGCCGGCGCGCTTGGACAGCTTCATCTCGGCGCCGTTCTGAATGACCTTGACCAACTGTCCAATCAGGACATCCACCGACTCGTCCGGATTGTCGCCCGCACACGACGCGATCGCCTTGATCCGGTTGATATAGCCGTGGTGGTCGGCGCCGAGCAGATAGAGACAGCGGTCGAAACCACGGCTCCGCTTGTTCACGTAATAGGCAGCATCAGAGCCAAAATACGTGTACTCGCCGTCCGACTTGATCAGCGGACGGTCCTTGTCGTCGCCGAAGTCGCTGGTCCGCATCCAGACGGCGCCCTCTTTTTCGTACACATGCCCCTGACCGCGCAGCTTGGCCATCGCCTCGTCGATCGCGCCGGACGAGTGCAGCGAGCGCTCGGAGAACCACACGTCGAAGTTCGTACGGAACTCGGCCAGCACGGCCTTCTGCTCGTCGAGCTGGCGCTGGTAACCCTCTTCGCGGAAGGCGGTCAGCCGCTCGTCTTCGGGCAGCGCCATGATGTCCGGACGGTCCTTGACGATCGCGTTCGCCAGGTCGGTGACATATTCGCCTTTGTAGCCATTTTCCGGCACCGGCTCACCGAGCGCGCCGGCGACCAGCGACAGAGCGAAGTTCTGCAGCTGGTTGCCACGGTCGTTGATGTAGAACTCGCGCGCGACCTCGGCGCCAGCGGCCTCGAAGACCCGGGCCAGCACGTCGCCGACGGCGGCCCACCGGGTGTGCCCGAGGTGCACCGGGCCGGTCGGGTTCGCGGACACGAACTCCAGGTTGATCCTGCTGCCTTTGAGCAGCTCACCGCGCCCGTACGCGGCGCCGGCCGCGACGATCGTACGAGCCAGCTCGCCAGCGGCGGCGGCCTCCAGCCGGATGTTCAGGAACCCCGGCCCGGCGACCTCGGCGGACGCGATGCCGGCGGCCTGCGCCAACTGCTCGCCGATCCAGGTCGCGAGGTCCCGCGGCTTGGCGCCGAGTTTCTTGGCCAGTTGCAGCGCGATCGTCGTCGCATAGTCGCCGTGGTCCCGATTCCGGGGTCGCTCGACCGTCGTAGTCTCCGGCAGGGCGGAGGTGTCCAGGCCGTGGGCGGCGAAAGTGGCCCTCACGGCATCGAGTACGGCGGCGGAGACGGCTTCGGGAGTCACAACGCAATGCTACCGACGTGGGATTGACCACCGGAAACGCATTAGCTCACGCGCCACTTAGTGGGATCTGACATGGTGATCGGCAGCATCATCACGCCGAGCACGGAGGACCGGATGACTGGTGACGGGCTGGCTGGGCGGTTGGCCGCCCTCGTCGGCGAGGCGAATCTGCTGATCGGCGAGGCGATCTCCGACGACTACAGGCACGACGAGGCACTCGGTGTGGCGCCCGTCACGCCTGCGTACGTCGTGAAGCCCGGCACCGCGCAGGAGGTCGCCAGCGTGCTGAAGCTGGCGAACGACTCGCGCGTACCGGTCACCGCCCGCGGTTCCGGCAGCGGACTGTCCGGCGGCGCCGTCCCGCGCGCCGACGGCGTCGTCGTCTCGTTCGAGCGGATGGCGTCGATCGCCGAGATCGACACGGTCAACCACACCGCGACTGTCCAGCCAGGCGTCACGCTCGCGCAACTGGACGAGGCCACCGCGAAGGTGGGCCTCGCGTACCAGGTGCATCCGGGCGAGCTGTCCGGCAGCCTCGGCGGCAACGTGAACACCAACGCCGGCGGCATGAGCGCGATCCGGTACGGCGTGACCAGGCAACACGTGCTCGGGCTGGAAGTGGTGCTGGCGACCGGCGAGATCCTGCGTACCGGCGGGAAGGTCTCCAAGGTCAGCAGCGGGTACGACCTGACCCAGCTGATCGTCGGATCAGAAGGCACGTTGGCGCTGGTCACCGAGGCGGTGCTGCGGCTCGCGCCGCGGCTGGAACACCAGACCACGCTGCTGGCGCCCTTCAGCACGCTGGACGAGGTGACCCGGGCGGTCCCGAAGATCGTGGCGAGCGGGATCGGACCGACGATCCTGGAATACATCGACATGCTGACGATGGCCGCGATCAGCCACAACGCCAACCTGTCACTGGGCATCCCGGATTCCGTACGCGACACCGCACAGGCGTACCTGGTGGTATCGCTGGAAAACCGGGACGCCGATCGGCTGGAGACGGACATCGAGACGGCCGGCGAGCAGCTCGGCGAACTCGGCGCGATCGACGTGTACGTGTTGCCCGGACCGGCCGCACGCAAGCTCATCGAAGCCCGCGAAAAGGCATTTTGGACCGCTAAAGCGGCCGGCGCGGACTGCATCATCGACACCGTCGTACCGCGTGGCGCCATCCCGGATTTCGTCGCCCAGGCGAGCAAGATCGCCACCGAACACGGCTCGTACGTGATCGGCTGCGGGCACGCCGGCGACGGCAACGTGCATTTCGCGCTCTTCCAGAAAGACCCGGAAGCCCGCGATCAGACGCTGAAGGCAATGTTCGCGGCCGGGATGGCGCTGGGCGGGATGATCTCCGGCGAGCACGGCATTGGCCAGGAGAAGAAGAAATACTTCCTGGAGCTGGAGGACCCCACCAAGATCGCCCTGATGCGGCGGATAAAATCGGCCTTCGATCCCAACGGCATTCTCAATCCGGATATTCTGCTGGTTTCCCCGGAAGGCAACGCATGAACGGCGCACAGGCTCTGATCCGTACGCTCGTCGACTCCGGCGTCGACGTGTGCTTCTCCAATCCGGGCACCTCGGAGATGCATTTCGTGGCCGCTCTGGACTCCGTCCCCGAAATGCACGGCGTGCTGGCGCTTTTCGAAGGCGTCGCGACCGGTGCCGCCGACGGGTACGCGCGAATGGCCGACAAGCCGGCCGGCGTTCTGCTGCATTTGGGCCCAGGTCTGGGAAACGGGCTCGCCAACCTGCACAACGCGCGGCGCGCGGCGACCCCCGTCGTGAACATCGTTGGCGATCACGCGCTTGACCACAAACGTTATGACGCGCCGCTGGAGTCGGACATCGACGCGATCGCGAGCGCGGTGTCCAACTGGCAGCGGCGCAGCGAGAAAACCACCGATGTCGGTCGCGACGCGGCCGACGCGGTGGCCGCCGCCTGCTCGCCGCCCGGCGGGGTGGCAACACTCATCCTGCCGGCCGATGTTTCCTGGTCAGAAGGCGGACAGGCGGCTGATCCGGTACGCCCGCAGGAGCGGACGCCAGTCGCCGAGGAAGCTGTCATCGACGCCGTCAACGCGTTGACTTCCGGCGAGCGTACGGTCATCCTGCTCGGCGGCGCCGCCACCCGCGAACCCGCGCTGGTCGCGGCCAGCCGGATCAGCGCGGCCAGCGGCGCGATCGTGCTCGCCGAGACCTTCCCGGCCCGGATCACCCGGGGTGCCGGAGTGCCCACTTTCGACCGCCTCGGTTACCTTGCCGAGCAAGTCGCGTACCAACTCGAAGGCGTCCAGCACCTGATCCTGGCTGGCGCCCGCTCACCGGTTTCTTTCTTCGCCTATCCCGGAAAAGCCAGCGACCTGGTGCCGGACGGCTGTGCCGTGCACACTCTCGCCGGTGCCAGCGAGGACGCCGCCGGCGCGCTGGAGCGGCTCGCCGAGGTGATCGGCAAGGACGCCGAGCCGGTGCTCGCCGCCGCGCACCGGCCGGAGCTGCCGACCGGCCCGCTGACCGCGCAGAACTGGCCGGACGTGATTGGCGCGCTGCTGCCGGAAAACGCGATTGTCGCGGATGAGGCCAACACCTCGGGCGTACTCATTCCCAGCGCCACCGCCGGTTCCCCGAAACACGACGTGCTGACCCTCACCGGTGGGGCCATTGGCTACGGCCTGCCGGTCGCCACCGGCGCCGCGCTCGCCTGCCCGGACCGGCCGGTGTTGTGCCTGCAGGCGGACGGCAGCGCGATGTACACGATCTCCGCGCTGTGGACCCACGCCAGGGAAAACCTGAACATCACCACCGTGCTGCTGAACAACTCCGCGTACGCGATCCTGCGGTTGGAGCTGCAGCGGGTCGGCGCGCAAGCTGGTGGGCCGCGGGCCAAGGACCTGCTGGACCTGTCTCGGCCGGACCTGGATTTCGTGTCCATCGCTCAGGGAATGGGCGTGCCAGCGTCGAAAGCGACCACCGCCGAAGAACTGGCCGAAGCACTGAAAGCCGCGTTCGCCGAGCCCGGCCCGCACCTGATCGAAGCCATCGTTCCCGCAATGATTCCCTAGGGGCCTAGGAAAACAGCACGTTCGCGGCCCGGCGGGCCAGGGTTTCCAGTTCTGCCGGGCTGTTCGCGGCGAGGACCTCGCTGCGGTAGAGGGTGACCAGGCCGTGGCAGAAGAACCAGCCGGCCAGGCCAGCCGCCTCTGAGTCCTTTGTGGACTGTCCAGTTGCCGCGGCCAGGTCGACCGTGCCGGCGCCGGCCCGCAGAATCGCCATCGTACGATCGCGTTGCTCGGCCAGGTCCGGATCGTCGCGATACAGGGCCGGGCGGAACATCACGTCGAAATGCGCGGGATGCGCCACCGCGAACCGCACATATCCCACGCCGACTTCCAGGAAACTGTTGGTTTCCCGAAGAATCTCGTCCAGCTCGTCTCCGAGCAACCGGTAGCCCTGGGCCGCGACGGCGGTGAGCAGCCCGGTCCGATCGGTGAAGTGATAAGCCGGCGCGGCATGCGAGACGTTGGCCCGACGGGCGAGATCGCGCAGACTGAGCCGCTCGAACCCGTTCTCTGCGATGGCGGCGACCGCGTGGTCTATGAGCACGCGACGTAAGTCGCCGTGGTGGTACGGCTGCACTCCGGTCACGATCACACCCTAGCCGAGATCTTGGCATTGACAAGATCGGCCTTTTCGGCGAATCTTGTCAGTGACAAGATTGAGTCAGAAGACGGGAACACATGGTGACCAAACCCGTAAGTCCGTGGGACTCGCCTGGATTCCTTCGGTTCTGGACAGCGTCAACGGTTTCTGGGTTCGGCACGTACGTGACGACTCTCGCCATCCAGGTGCTGATTGTGCTGTCCCTGCACCAAGGATCGGTGGCCGTCGGGCTGGTCAGCGCGGCCCGCTGGTTGCCCTATCTGCTGTTCGGCTTGGTCGCCGGCGTTCTGATTGACCGTACGCGGCGCCGGCCGTTGTTGGTGGCGACCGATCTCGGCCGGGGCGTCCTACTGGTCGGCATTCCCTTGCTGGCAGTGACTCACCAGCTTACTTTGAGTGTACTGATGGCATTCATGGCCGTCTTCGGGCTGATGTCGTTGCTGAACGACGCGGCTTTCCAGTCGTACGTGCCCCGGCTGGTACCCACGAATCTGCTCACCGCGGCCCATGCCCGACTCGACCAGAGCGACGCCGTTTCGCAGACCTCCGGGCCGGCGCTCGCCGGTGGGCTGGTGTCGCTGCTGACCGCGCCGTGGGCAATTCTCGTGGACGCCGCGAGCTATCTCGTCTCGGGCATTTTGTTGATGCGCATTTCGGTCGCGGAGCCGCCAGGTCAACCGCTGTCGATCCGCGGCGTACGGCAGGACGCGGTGGAAGGCCTGCGGTGGGTCTACAAACACCCCACTCTGCGGCTCATCGCCCTGAACACCCACGGCTGGTTTCTCTGCTCGGCCGTGGTCGGCGCGGTCATGCCGGCGTTTGCGTTGCGTACGCTCGATCTCAGCCCGTTCGGCCTCGGACTCGCTCTCGCCGGCGGCGGCGTTGGCGGACTCGCCGGCAGCCTCGCGGCCACCCGGTTGGGAGCGCGGTGGGGCAGCGGGCGGGTGATCGTCGCATGTCGTGCGCTGAGCGCGGTGTCCTGGTCTTTTGTCGCTCTCAGCACGCCACACTGGTATGGCTGGCTTGTTTTCGGTGCCGGGCAACTCCTCTTTGGTTTCTCACTCGGCGCCGAAAACGCGAACGAGATGGGCTACCGACAGGCCGTCACTCCCGACCGGCTGCAAGGCCGGATGAACGCCACCATGCGCTCGATCAACCGCGCGATGATCGTCATCGGCGCCCCGGTGGGCGGATTCCTCGGTGACACGATCGGCTACCGGCCGATGCTCTGGGCGGGCGCCGGCGGATTTCTGGTGGTGGCCCTGGCCTTGGGCCTTTCCCGGTTCCGCGACGCCCGCACCTGAACCTCCGCGAGAGTGGCGTTCTAGGGTGACAAGACCCCCGAAACGGCACCCTCGCGGCGGGGTGTTTACGGCATTCCGGCGATGGCGGCGCTGGTGGCTTGGGCGGCGTCGGTCGTACCGATCCCGGGCAGGCCGTTGAAGCCGCTCCAGTTTCCGTTGCTGAAGCGGACTTCGTGATACACCCGGTTGTCCAGGCCGACGATCACCACCTGGGACGACCCGTCCGGTTCGCCGGCGATGCCGACGGATTTCGCGCCAGCTGCCTCGGTCGTGCCGATGCCGGGCACCGGCCGCAGACCGCTCCAGTTTCCGTTCGCGTAACGGATCTCGTGATAGACCCGGTCGTTCATGTCGATGATCGCGACCTGGGCGGAGTTTCCTGGCAGACCAGCGATGCTGACCGCCTTCGCGGTGGCACCCAGCGGCGCGAACCCACTCCAGTTTCCATCCGGGAAACGGATCTCGTGATAGACCTGATTGTCGAGGCCGACGATCAGCACCTGCGCCGAACCGTCCGACATTCCGGTGATGGCGACCGCTTTCGCGCCGGCCGGCTCGGTCGTACCGATGCCCGGCAGACCGTTGAAGCCGCTCCAGTTTCCGTCTGGGAAACGAACTTCGTGGTAGACGCGGTTGTCCGTACCGATGATGACCACCTGCGACGAGCCGTTTGGCAGGCCGGCGACGCCGGCCGCTTTCGCACCGGCCGTCTCGGTGGTACCGATGCCTGGCAGACCCTGGAAACCGCGCCAGTTTCCATCCGGGTAACGGATCTCGTGATAGACCCGGTCGTTGCCGACGATCACCACCTGGGCGGATCCGTCATGCAGGCCGGCCACCGCGACATCTTGGGCGTGCGTGGGCAAGCTGCCAAAGCCGGTCCAGTTTCCGTCCGGGAACCGGATTTCGTGGTAGACCAAGCCATCCATGCCGGCAATGACGACCTGCGCCGAGCCAGGCCCAGCGGTCGGAGTGCCACCCCCGGTCAGGCCAACCGGCGTGACGATGACAATGGTTCCGGACATATAGGCGCCCGGCGCGTGCCAGTCATCGAATCGTACGAGCCCGGGGCTGCCTTGGTTTCCGCCAATAGTCTGAACGAAACCATCTCCACGTACGGCCACCACGATGTTCACGTGCGCGGCGAAACTGCCCTGGTAATAGACAATCGCGTCACCGACATGCGGGGTGGTGGTGATGATGTTGTTCGCCCTGCCGTAGCTGGTGAAACTCCCCGAATCCGCGGTCAGGCCGGCAGTCCTGACACCGGGAGTCTGGCCCCACACCCAGCGGGCGAAGTCCGAGCACCATTCCCCGGCGTCACACACCCACCCATTGCCCGAGCAGCCCTTTCCCAGCTGGGCATGGGCGAGGTTGGCAATGTCCTGGCCGGTGGCGGCCTGCGCCGGGCTGGCGGTGAAGGCCACCGTGCCGGCCAACAGGAGAACCAGGACAAGGAGCAGCTTCCGTACGGCAACACGCATGACCCGGCCTCCAGGGCGAAACGAGCGACTGCAGACACAAACGCCCGGCAAGGCCAGTTGTCACACCGTTATTCGATCGAGCCGCCGCGCCGCCAGTAGCCGAGGAAGGTGACCGACTCGCGGTCCACCTTGCGTTCCTTGACCAAATGCCGGCGCAGCGCGGTCACCGTGCTCGACTCACCAGCCAGCCACGCGTACGGCCGACCGGCGAGAAACTGGGCTTCGGTGACCGCGCGGCGCAGCGACAGGCCGATCCCGTCGCCGGCGCCAGAGCGCGGCAGCCAGGTGACGTCGACATTGCCTTGGGTGGCCATCGGCTGCACGTCCGCCTCGTCCGGCACCTCGACGAAGACCATCGCTTTTTCGTCCGGGCCAAAGGATTCCAGGATGCCGGAAATGGCCGGCAGGGCGGTTTCGTCGCCGACGATCAGCCGCCAGTCGCTGTCCGCGACCGGCCGGTATTCGTACCCGACAGTGGGCACCACGGCCGCGTTCGGGCCGCAGATCACCACTCGGTCACCGGTCTTGGCGCGGGTCGCCCAACTGGAGGCCGGCCCGCTGTCGCCATGCAGCACGAAATCGACATCCACCTCGCCGGCGGCCGGTCGGTGATTGCGGATCGTGTACGTACGCATCGGCGGGCGCACGGCGTCGGGCATCTCGCGATAGCGCTGATACCAGTCCACCCCGTCCGGCACCTGCGGCTCGGTTTGGCCGGGCAACGGGAAGAAGAGCTTGATGCGATGGTCAATCCCGACGGTGGTGAATCCGTCGAGCTCGCCACCGAACGTGATCCGGGCCATATGCGGGGTGAGGACCTCGCGGCTCACCACTTCGGCACCGAACATCCGGTAGGCACTGTCGTTTTGCCGGACCGGTGCGGCCGGCGGGCTCGGCGCAGCAACACTGCTGTCGGCCATGAGCAACTCCCCCACGGTTCTGTTTCCACCCAGTCGCGTACAGCACGCCACTACGCGACTAAGGACACCATACAGCAAGGTAAGCCTTACCTACCGGTCGCGCATCTTGAAGTGGGAGCGCCCACATATCGTTTTAGACCAGTGGCACGATTCGGGTAGCCGTACAGCCAGCCAGGTTGCCTGCCGATCGGCGGACCGCTAGACAAGTGGTCTAACGAGAATGGACAGACCCCTGGTGAACCCGATGGCGGGTCACGGAAAGTGTGTGAACGTCATCGGTACGGTTCCGTGGTCGGCGAGGAGGTCCAGCGATGCCCAACGCGGCACCCGGCAAGATCGCCGAGATCCGGGCTCGGCTGTTGGACCTGATCGACCAACAGCCGGAGGGCACCATCCTGCCGTCCGAGCGGGAGCTGGCGGCCCGCTGGCAAGTGGCCCGGATGACCCTGCGCCGGGCGATGGACGAGCTCGTCCTGCAGGACCTGCTGGTACGCCGGCAGGGCAGCGGCACCTTCACGTCTCGCCCGAAGATCAGTCGCCGACTGGCGATGACCTCCTTCTCCGAGGAGATGTCCCGGCGCGGGATGCGGCCGGCCAGCCGTACGCTCGAACTGCGCCGACACCGCGCCGACCGGGCCCGCAGCCGGCAGTTGCGGATCCCCATCGGCGACCCGGTGGTGGAGTTCGTCCGGCTGCGGCTCGCGGACGACCTGCCGATGGCCGTGGAGCGTACGACCGTGCCGGAGCGGTATGTGCCGGGGCTGACCGCCGACGACCTGGACGGGTCCTGGTACGAGCTGCTGGCCAGCCGCTATGGCGTGGAAATCGCCAGTGGCACCTGCCACCTGGAGCCGGCGATGCCCGATCCGAAGACCGCCGACCGGCTACAGATCCCGGTCACCCAGCCCTGCCTCGCGATCCGCGGGATGAGCCTGGACATCCGTGGCCGGGTGATGGAGAGCTGCGTCTCGATGTATCGGGGCGATCGCTACTCGATCACCGCGGAGCTGCGCCCGCCGCGCCCGTCGGTGCCTCGCGGAGCCCTCGGCTGAGCTCTTTTCCTTACACTGCACCAACGTTCCGTGGAGGCGTAACGATGTCCGCAGGTGCTCGATGATGGCAGCGCCGCGCTGGGTGGCCATCGACGGCGGCCAGTCGGGCCTGCGGCTGGTCGCCGGGCCGGAGCCGGCCAGCGGCGCTGGTCCGGGGTTCAGCTACCGCGGCGGCGATCCGGTGGGTGCCGTCGCCCGGGCCGTACGGGCAGCCGCCGCCGATGCCGGGCTGACCGGCCCGGTGGACGTTGCTTGCCTTGGCCTGACCGGAAATCCCACCGATCCTGACGACTCCCAGCGGCTGGCCGCGGCGGTGGGCGGGGCGTTGGACGCCACCGAGGTGCGGCTCTGCGAGGACATGGTGACCGCCCACGCGGGCGCGCTGCCCTCGCGGCAGGGAGTCGTGGTGGCAGCTGGCAGCGGGGTGGTGTGCCTGGGCGTCGGCGCGGATGCGGCGATCCACAAAGTCGACGGCGGTGGGTATCTTTTCGGTGACGTGGGCAGCGGCTTCGCGATCGGCCGGGCCGGTGTGCGAGCGGTGCTGGCCGCTCGGGACGGTCGCGGCAGGCCGACCACGCTGACCGCTCGGGCCGAGAATTTCTATGGCGGGGTAAGGAATCTCGCGGTCAGGCTGGCCAGCTCCGACGCCCTGGTGGCCGAGGTGGCCGGCTTCGCGATCGACGTTTTCGCCGCCGCCGCCCATGACCCGGTCGCCGCGGCCATCGTCGCGGACGCTGCCGCCGGCCTCGCGCACAGCATCGTGGTGACCGTTCGGCGATTGTCGCGTACCGAACCGGTCACTGTCGCCTACACCGGATCCCTCTTCCAGGCCGGTGAGATCTTCCTCGGGCCGATCCGTAGCCGGCTGGCCGAGGTGGTGCCCACGGCCACCTTCGTACCAGCCGCCGGAACCCCTTTGGACGGCGCGAAACTCCTCGCGCAAGGCTCCCTCGGGCCGTACGCGCGACTGGTCCGGGTTTATCGGCCCGAACCGCTGCCCATCGTGTCCACTATGGACAGCCTGCCGTTTCCGGCCGGTTCGCTGGTGGTCTCTTGTCAGGCCTGGTACGGAAATCCTCTGCACGGGCCGGAGTCGATGGCGCTGATGGCCGCCGCGGCCGCCGCTGGTGGTGCCTTGGGCGTACGAGCGAACGGGCCGTCCGACGTGGCCGCCATCCGGTCCACTGTGGACTTGCCGATCATCGGGATAAACAAGCTCGGCGACCCCGGCGGGGTTTACATCACCCCGACCGTGGCGGCGGCGGCCGAAGTGGTGCGGGCCGGCGCCAGCATGGTCGCGATTGACGGCACCGACCGTCCGCGACCCGACGGCAGCACCCTCGCCGATCAGATTTCCGGGATCCATAACGAACTTGGCGTCCAGGTGATGGCCGATGTGGACTCGCTGGCGGCCGGCATCGCGGCCCGGCAGGCCGGCGCCGACCTGATCGCCACCACCCTGTCCGGCTACACCGGCGGCCCGGTGCCGGACGACCCGGACGTGGAACTGGTGGCCGCACTCGTGGACCGGCTGGACTGCCCGGTGTTGGCCGAAGGACGATACTGGACACCGGATCAGGTGCGAGCCGCGATCACGGCCGGCGCGTACGCGGTGATCGTCGGCACCGCGGTGACCAACCCGATGGCCATCACCACTCGACTTTTGAAGGCGATGCAATGATTTCCGTTGGGCATGGGGTGGTGTCGCTGGACGTGCCGCTGGGCACCCCGATGGGCGGATATGCCGCCCGGGTAGGCCCCAGCACCGGCACCTTGGACGGGCTGGAAATGCACGCGGTCAGCATGAGCGCCGCAGGGCGCCGATTTCTCTGGCTGGTTGGCGACTTGCCCGCCATCAACACCGATCTCGCCGACGCGATCACTGCCCGGCTTTCGTCCGCCTCCCCCGAATTGGTGTGGGTCGGTGCCACCCACACCCACTCCGGGCCGGACACCGGCTGCCACGCTGGCGGCGGCACCACCCCGCCCGCTTTGTTGACTCAGCTGACAAACGCGGCACAGGAAGCCGCCGCTGCTGCGGTACGTGCCGAGGTGCCGGGTTTCCTGACTGTCCATAGTGGAGAGTTGGAGGCGGTGGCCGGACAGCGCAGCGGTCCCGCGCCGCTGGGCACCGTCCCGATCACCGCGCTCGCTTTCCGTTCCCCTGCCGGAGATTTGCTCGGCATGATCGCGATCCTGCCGATCCATCCGACGATCCTTGGAGCCGACAACCAACTGGTCAGCGCGGACCTCGCGGGCGCGGTCCGGCAGGGCCTCATCGACGTGCCCTGGACCATGGTCGCCACCGGCGCCGCCGGCGACATCAGTACGCGCCCGCATCGCCGCGAGCAGACGCCGACCGAGCTGGCCCGGCTCGGCACCCTAGCGGCCGCGCAACTGATGGCGCTGCTGGAAAATCCCGGGTCCGCGGTGGACGGTGCTGGGTTGGCCGGCGCTCGTACGCTCGGATTCGGGCTGCCGGCTCGTACGAACGAAGGCGCTCCCGCACTCGCCGGCATTCGGTCACGACTGGCCGCGGCTCAGGCCACTGGTGACCCAGTGGCCGTACGGGAAGCTGAAACCGCCTTGCAGGGCGCCGAACTGTCCGCCGTTTCGCGCCCTGCCGATCCACGGCTCACCGTCAGCGCCATCCAGGTCGGCTCGCTGCGCCTGGTGGCCTTCGGCGCCGAGCCGTACTTGGACCTGCAGGCCCAGGTCATCGCCGGCGCACCGGACGTCAGCGCCCTTGTCGGCTACACGCACGGATATCTTGGCTACCTGCCAACGAAAGCCGCCTACGACACCGACGTCTACGAAGTAAACATTTCTCCGGTGGCAGCCGGCGCTGGTGAACTCGCGGTCGCTGAGGGCATCCGCCTTTCCTCGACTTTGGCGTCACAGTTCCGTAGTTGACGCCACCATCACCCGGCCGGGTAGGCCTGGAGTTCGTAGAACGAGTAGCCCCATTGCAGGGCGCGTTTTGCCCCCTGCATACGGAGGTAGCTGGCGTTGACCGGATCGAAGCGGACTGTCTCCACCCCGCCACTGCCGTGCGATTGGTCGGCGACCGTTGTCCAGGTCGTACCGTCGGACGAGACCTGGAGTTTGTACGCCGAAGCGTAAGACGCCTCCCACTGAATGACCACTTTGGACAGTGGGTACGAGCCGGCCAGCTTGACTGTCCACCAGGCGTTGTCGTCATAGCAGGACGACCACCGGGTCTGCGGGTCGCCATCGTTTCCGAAAGGTGCGCCGAACCGGCTCGGATCATCGATCTCCACGCACGACGCGGTGGCCGATGCGCCCGCTGAGGCCAAAGCCACGTTGGTGCCGAGCGTGTGCGGATAAATGTGCAGCGGCACCTGGAAAATACGACCGGCGAGCGTCACCGTAAGCTGCTTCGCACCGGTTGGCGCGGACGCGGAAACGGTGACAGCCAACGGAATCTGGGTCTGGTCTCCCCTGCGTACGGACACGTCGACCGACGCGGGAGTGACGGTCACACTCGCTGGGGCAGTGACCTGCAGCCGGCCGCGGACCGCGGCCAACGCCGTACTCGCCACCGTGAGGGTCGCGGACACCTGAGCGCCCGCGTCGGCCACCAGTGCGGCCGGGTCGACCGTCAGCGCTGCTGGTACGCCGGACGGCACCGGAACGACCTCGGCCACTGCCGGTGCTGTGGAGTTTTCCAGCCACCGCAGCCGTACGGCGTCGACGCTGAGTCCCTTGACCGGGAGTTCGGCGTAGCCGCTGGAAATCCGGCCGATCGGCTGCCACTGGCCGGACGTACGCACGTCAACCTCGGCCGCCGTTCGCCGGCCGGCCGGCACCGCCACCAGGACCGCGGACAGCGGCGCGGCACTCGCCGCGCTGATGACCAACGCGTCGCCCGAAACCGGCGCGGCGGCTGCCACATAAGAAGTGTCGAGGTTCCGGTCGGTCACGTTTGTCAACGACGATCCCGATGCTGCGGCCGGGCCACCAGTCACCGACCAAGAAGCGGTGCTGCTGAGCCCAAACCAGCGATCGTTCGTCGCCAACGCGTCCCGTACGAACGCGTCTGCGACCGTGTTGGCGACCTTCACATGCGTGGTTCCGTCAATAGGATCGACCTGATGTGCGGCCGCTGCCACCAAAGCCGGGATCTGCTGCCGGTCAGCCCAGGCCCGCGCCCCGTCTCCGGACCGCTGCGCTCGCAGCATGTCCAGCGACAGTTTCATCGCCTGGCCCCACGATGTCATCGCGTCCAGCCATGGGCCGGTCTCGGTCGCGAAAGCCGGTTCAAGACCGGCCCGCAGGATCGTCGGCGCTTGCGCGAAGTCCCGTACCTGCTGCTGGAAAACCGCGATTCCGTGCTGGTCATCGTGTTGCCACGCCGACCAGAAAGCGCTGACCGCGGCCGCCAACCGCGGTGCCTCCACCGGATCGATGGTTTGCATCCAGTTCTCGGCATCGGCGTACCAGCGCAACGCGTCGACGACCCGCTGGTTTCCGTGCGCGTACTCGTATGCGCCGGCCAGCCAGGACACCCGCGGGTCGAAACCGGTGTCGTTCCAGGCGAAGTCGGCGACCCCGAACAGGTCGACCTTACTCGCGGCGGCCTGGTTCATCGGGTTCGCCACGATGCCGACCTGGGCACTCGCGACGCCGTCCTGCCGGCCAAGATAGGGCGACATCGGCGTACGGCCACGCATGTAGTCGTTGACCGGATAGTTGTCCCACAGCAGCATGTCGTGCCCGAACACCTGCTCGGCGGTTTTGGTCTGCGCCACCGTGATCGTGGTCGGGATCACCGCGGTGCCGGTCCACATGACGATCACGTTCTTGTCCAGCTGCTCACGCAAAGCCGTCTTGTATGGCGAATCCGTGATCGAGTAGTACTCGGTGGCGACCGTCTCCAGCCGGCGGACATCGCTGTGTTTGGCGATGAAATCCTGGTTGATCCGGTTCAGCAGGTACGACTGCGCCGCGCCGGCCGCGGCACCTCCGGTGCCGAATTTCGTGGCGTCCGCGGGACAGTTCCAGTTGGTGTAGCTGATGTCGTCCAGCGGAATGTCGAAGGCCCGGACACCAATCGCGTACACCTGCTCGAACTTCGCGATCAGGGTGGCGATGTCCGTCTCGGACGAATAGCAGACCGACAGGCCCGGCGAGAGCGCATACGTCAGCCGGACATGGTTGGCATTGGCCCGATCCACCAGCTCTTTCAGATCGGCGAGCTTGTCCGCCGGGTAGAGGTCACGCCACCTCTCGCGCAGGTACGGGTCGTCTTTCGGGGAGTATTCGTAGGTGTTCATCTTGTGCTGGCCGTAAAAATCGAGCTGGTCCAGCCGGGAGGCGTGCGACCAGGGAGTGCCGTAAAAACCCTCGATGGTGCCGCGCACCTGCGCGGCGGGCCAGTCGCGTACGTGCACCACCGGCAGCAGCCGGGACCGCGCGGCCGCGCTGAGCAGCTGGCGGAAAGACTGCACCGCATAGAAAGTGCCGGTCGGGTCGACCCCGGCGAGCGCGACCAACTGGCGGCCGTGGCTGCTCCCGGTGGCCAGCACATAGCCCTCCGCGGGCAAACCTTCGGTGTTGCCGGCCGACAAAGTCGCCAACACGTCGGCGGTCGCCGGATTTTCCGTTGCACCACCGAGATAGACGGTCAGCGGCCCGGACTCCGGCCGGTCGGTGACCTGCACCCGTACGCCGGCGCCTTGCAGTGCCACTGTCAACGCGGTCAACGCAGCGGGATCGGTGGCCGCACCGCGTACGACGGTGACCGTCGGTGGCAACACAACGGCGCCCCGTGACACCGAAATCTGGTGTGGCCTGGGATAAATCGAGGGCGCCGGTGCGGCCGCTTCAGCCGGTGCGTACGACACGGCCACCGCCGTGGCGGCGCCCAACATAACGGTGACGGCAGCTCTTCCCCATCGCACGTACGCCTCCGAACCGGTGCGGCAGCCGTCGGCTCACGGCTCCACCGGTCGGATCCGCGCGCCGAACCGCGCCCACAGTTCCTCGTTGTGGGCGTCGCCTTCGGGCACGTTGTTGGAAACCATGACCGGTGGACGGATGCCGCGCTCCAGCAGCCGGCCGCACACCTGCGTGACGACCAACTGCACGATCAGAGCGCCGGCAACCGTGGACATCGGCCCGGTCGCAGCACCGTCCGGCAGCGGCACCGAAGCATCTCCGTAGCGCCCGCAATTGTCAATAACCACATCGGCGACCTCGAAGAGCCGCAACCCGCTTGGATGCCGCGAAGTGATCCGCCGACTGTGCTCCAACGACGTGATCGCGACGATCTTGTGACCGCGGGCGCGGGCCAACTGGGCCATTTCCACGATGACGCCGTTGCCGCCGGACTGCGAGGCGATCACGAAGACATCGCGCGGATCCACTTCAGCGAGCCGCAAAATCCGCTCCGCGAGGCCGGGATCGCGTTCACAGAGCGGATCCAGGATCTCCTTCGGGTCAGTGTCACCGAACAGCACCAGATCCTTGACCGCGAGCATGTTGACGGGCAGCAGGCCGCCGGCCCGGCCGGTGAATTCCTGCGCGAGTGACCGGGAGTGGCCAGTGCCAAAAGCCTGCACCACAGCCCCGTCGGCGATGGCCGCCGCGATCAGCTCGGCGGCCTCGGTGACCGGCCCACCCTGGGTCTCGATGATCCGGTCGACCACCGCCCTGGCCTGCTCGGCCGCCGCCGTCCACCGCACCGTCGGATAGGTCACATCGCCTCCATGTCGCCGTCACCTCGGCCTGACGCTAGGAGCCAGGCCGGCCGATGAGAAGGGGAACCGCCACTTGCCGGAGACCAGTGCGCTCCGTCGCCGCGTCACACGCTGCGCGTACGCGCGTCCGAACGCCACCACTGGTCTACAGGACGCTCGAACGGGCGGACCTTTGCCCTATTGAGCATCAAACCGGCGCGAAATTGCCATCGACCCTGGCCCACCTGATGCAAGTCATTTGCAGATACCAGATAATGGGGGAAGAAGACTGAGGACGTAAAGAAAGGCTGGCCATGGCCGCTCCCACCGCTGCCGCGGTTCGCACTCGCCGGTTCAGCCTCTCGCCTGGCGAGTGGCGCAGCGCCGGCGGCATGGTGACCATGATCGCCGTCCTGCACCTCCTGGGCTGGGGCACTCTCGTCCTGCTGGTCATTCCGGCCGGGTACAAGGTCGGCAGCGGCATTTTCGGCATCGCGCTCGGTGTCACCGCGTACACGCTGGGCATGCGACACGCGTTCGACGCCGACCACATCGCCGCGATCGACAACACCACGCGAAAACTAATGGCCGACGGCAAACGGCCGATGTCGGTCGGATTCTGGTTCTCACTCGGCCATTCCAGCATCGTGTTCCTGCTGTGCGTTCTGCTGGCGCTCGGCATTCACGTGGCCGGCCAACTGGGTGATGACAGTTCCACCCTGCACCAGGTCACCAGCCTGATCGGCACGCTGGTTTCGGGCGTTTTCCTGATGATCCTGGGCATCATCAACCTGGTGATCCTGGTCGGGATCGTCAAGGTGTTCCAGCGGATGCGGCACGGCGACTACGACGAAGCCGAATTGGAGCACCACCTCAACAACCGCGGCTTCATGAACCGGATTCTGCGCGGGGTCACCAAAGCCGTCACCAAACCGTGGCAGATGTATCCGGTGGGCCTGCTGTTCGGCCTCGGTTTCGACACCGCCACCGAAATCGGCCTGCTGGTGCTGGCCGGCGGCGCGGCCGCTTCGTCACTGCCTTGGTACGCGATCCTGACCCTGCCGGTACTTTTCGCCGCCGGCATGTCACTGCTGGACACCATCGACGGATCCTTCATGAATTTCGCGTACGGATGGGCCTTCGCCAAGCCGGTCCGCAAGGTCTACTACAACATCACCATCACCGGGCTGTCCGTGCTGGTCGCGGTGGTGATCGGCGGCGTCGAGCTGATCGGCCTACTGGCGGACAAACTCGGCATAGACTCCGGCCCGCTGGGCTGGATCGCCGGCCTGGACCTGAATTACGTGGGATTCGTCATCGTCGGGTTGTTCGTCCTCACCTGGATCGTCGCGCTCGCGGTCTGGCGGTTCGCCCGAATAGAGGACCGCTGGTCATCGGCTCCAGTGCCCGGGTCGGCTGACTGAGCCCGGAAGTCTCGTACGAGCGTCGCCGCGCGCCGCGTTGACCTGAGACTGGGTAAGGAAAATGCTGCCAGTGAGGTCGGCCCCGCGCAGGTCTGCGTCCCGCACGTCGGCGCCGATCAGATCAGCCAACCGCAGGTCCGCCGCACCAAGATCGGCGCCGATCAAGTAGGCACCGCGCAGATTCGCGCCGCGCAAGTCGGCATTCCTCAGCCGTGCGCCGATCAGGTCCGCTCCGCTACGGTCTTTTTTCTTACGCCCGGCGTTAGCTCGTACGAGTTCACTGGTCTTCACCAACAACACGTTGACACCCTGCCGGTGTTCGGCCACGTCGAATTTCATGAGGACATCGGCGTTTTCGTGAGTCAGTCGCTCGGTTTCGTCGTACCCGCGAACGATCTCGTCTCGCAGCGAGCGCGCCGGCTCCAGCTCCCGGGCCTCGGCCAAATACCAGAGCAGTTCGTGTAACTGGCGCATCACCGGAAGCAAGGCGAACATGTGACCGGCGGTCTCCGGCGCCTGTCGCCAATCCTTACCACCGAAAGTCTCCTGGGAGATTTTCTGGCCAGCACCAAAACAGTCATAGACCGTACAACCGGCAAACCCGCGCGGTCGCAGGTCTTGGTGAATGCCGCAGCGAAAGTCATCGGCCAGGTTCGGACAAGGTTCGCCGGCGCGTTTGTCTATCCCGAAGTCCGCCGACTTCGCGAACGTCAGCGCGACACAGCACAGGCCGAAACAGCTGGCGCAGTCGGCGCGCAGCTCAGACTTCTCGGGCAATGGTTCACTCTCCTGCCCATGCCGGCGGGCTGGCACAAGTCCATCCTGGTCGCCCCTTCCACCCGCCGCGACACAGTGCCATCATAGGCCTTTCAGATATGTGTTTCATGTCACATACATGAACGACCTGGCCGATGGTCATGGAGGCGCCGGTGTACACGCAGAACCTGAATCCGACCGGTTCGCTGACGTTGTCTGCTTTGCTCGCTTCGCTGCCGTTGTTGGCATTGCTGATCGCGCTCGGCGTTTTCAAGTGGCGCGCCCATTGGGCTGGTACGGCGGCGCTGCTGATCTCGCTGGTGGTCGCCATCGCCGTTTATCACATGCCGATTGGACAGACCCTGAACGCGGGCGTTTTCGGTGCCGCGCTGAGCATTCTCGCGGTTCTGTGGATCACCTTCAACGCGATCTGGATCTACAACTTGACCGTACGAACCGGGCATTTCGCGGTGCTGCGGCGGGCTTTCGCGGCTATCAGTGACGATCGGCGGATCCAGGCGATCGTCATCGCGTTCTCGTTCGGCGCATTGCTGGAATCGCTGGCCGGCGGTGGCTCGCCGATCGCGATCTGTGCCGTCATGCTGATCGCGATCGGCTTCCACCCGCTCAAAGCCGCCACCGTAGCACTTGTCGCGAACACCGCTCCGGTGGCGTTCGGCGGCCTGGGCAACCCGATCACCATCATGGGCCAGGTCACCGAGCTGTCCGCCGGCTCCTTCGGTGCCATGGCCGGCCGCCAAGTCGCCATTCTCGCGGTTTTCGTGCCCTTCGTCCTGGTCGGCATCGTGGACGGCTGGAAGGGCGTACGCGAGGTGTGGCCGGCCGCGCTCACCTGCGGGCTGTCCTTCGGGATCGCGCAGTTCGCGTTTTCCAACTTCGTCAACTACAAACTCTGCGACATCTTCGCCTCGCTGGTGTCCGCGCTCGCCGTCATCCTGCTGAACCGGGTATGGAAGCCGCGGCCAGCCGTCGTCGCGGTGCCGGTGATCGCCGGTGGCGCCGCCGACGACCCGACTTTCACCCGGCGAGTGGGCGACCCCGGCGGCGACTCCCGCAAGGATGTGGTGCTGGCTTTCGCGCCCTACGCGGTGGTTGTGGTGCTTTTCTCCCTCGCCCAGGTGCCGGCCATCGCGACCGTCCTCAACGCACCGACCATCACTTTCAGCTGGCCGGGCCTGAGCATCCTTTCGCAGGCGGGAAAAGCGGTCTCAGTGGCGTACAAGCTGAACTGGCTGTCCGCCACCGGCACCCTCCTTTTCCTGTCCGGCGTGATCACCGCGCTGCTGCTCGGCGTGAAACCGTTGGCGGCCCTCAAAACGTACGGGCAGACGCTCCGGCAGTTCGGCTGGGCGATCGTGACGATCTTGCTCGTTTTCGCGCTGTCGTACGTGATGAACCTGTCCGGCCAGATCTCCACGCTCGGCCTCTGGCTCGCCGGCGCCGGCGTGTTCTTCGCCTTCCTCTCGCCGCTGGTCGGTTGGTTCGGCGTCGCGGTCACCGGTACGGACGCCGGCTCGAACGCGCTTTTCGGGAAACTGCAGGTGACCGCGGCCCAACAGCTGCACGCCAGCCCGATCCTGTTCGGCGCCGCGAACACCTCCGGCGGCGTGATGGCGAAGATGATCTCGCCGCAGAACCTGGCGATCGGTACCGCCGCGGTCGGCGAAGTCGGCGCCGAAGGCGTGCTGTTCCGTCGAGTTTTCGGCTGGAGCGCGCTCTTTCTGCTGGCGATGTGCGTGATCGTCTTCCTGCAGTCCACCCCGGTCCTGGGCTGGATGCGGGTGGGCTAACGCAACTCCTCCATCACCGCGGCGAAATCCTTCATCGAGGTTTCCAGGACGGTGAAATGCGAGATGCCGGTGTCCGCTCGGATCTCGCGCAGCCGGTCCGCGATTTCCTTGACCGTACCGATCTGCAGAATCGGTGTGTCGTCAAGCAAGTCCGCGTCGGTTCGATCGGGGCTCATCATCCGCGCCCGCTCCAGGGTGGCCTTCGGGTTGTCCGTGACCGCGACCCGCTGGATTAACAGGTTGAACTCGACGTCGTCGGCGCGCTCTCCGGCCGCCGTACGGGTGAAAGCCGCCCGCTCGACGAGCGTCGCGGTGTCGCCGGCGACGAGGGAACCGGCCTTGGCCACCCCAGTGAAACCGATGATTTCGGCGTGCTTCGCGGCCAGCCGCAACACCCGGTCCCCGGCGCCGCCGATCAACAGCGGCGGTCGCGGTGCCTGGACTGGTCGTGGCTGATGGTCAGGGTCGGCCAGAATCCGGTCCAGCTCAAGGATCGTGTGCTCCAGCCGGTCCACCCGCTGGCCGCCGCTTTCGAAGGGCAGCCCGGCGGTGTCGAACTCCGCTTTCACATATCCGGTGCCCAGGCCAAGATCCAGCCGGCCACCGGTGAGCTGGTCGAGGCCGGCGACCTCACGGGCCAGCAGCGTGGGGTTGTAAAAAGCCACGTTCAAAACGAAAGGCGCCACCCGCGGCCGCTCGGTCGCCTCTGCCGCCAGCAAAAGACTGGTAAAGGGCGCCGGCATGCCGAGGTGATCGGGCACCATGATCACGTCGTAGCCAGCTGATTCGGCCGTACGCGCCTTGCCTACCCACTCATCGCGGCCGCAGGCCGCCAGCAGATTGACGGAAAAACGAAAAGGTCGGCTCACCTAGGGCGTGTCTCCTAATTCCAGGTGGATGAGGGTCGAGATCCAAGCGCCGGCTGGGGTTAGGAGACACACCCTAATATCCCTTCGGACCGGAAGTTACCTCCTGGACCTTACGTCGGGCCCGCGGTGTCCCGGATTCGACGCAGGACGAGCGCGAGTTGCAGCCGAGCACGGCCGGCCGGGGTGTCCACGCGAAAACCCAGCACGGACTCGGCAAGCGCGAGCCGCGCGGCCACCGTGCTGTGGTGCCGAAACACGGCGGCCGCCGCCTTGCGAACCGAGTCCGTTGCCTCCACCGCGATCAGGATATCCAGGGTTTCCGCGCCGCTCGCGCCCCTTGCGAGCTGGTCCAGAGCTGTCACATCGGCCACCGTCGCGATGTCCGCGGCAGTGAGCCTTTCGGCTAGCAGCGCGAAACCGCCGAGCTCGGCGGCTCGTACGACCGGCTGTACTGCCGTGCCCAAACGCACCGCCGTACGCGCGGACCGCCAGGCCCGCGGCGCCTCGATGGCCGGCGTCCGCTCGGCGATTCCGACGATCGTCCCGGCCGGCGGCCGGATGTGCGGTTCAGTGTCTGGGAAAAGCCAACTCACCAGAGCCGCCCGCTGCTGCCCGAGATCAGCCGTCCGTACGCCGGCGGGTCGGCCGCCGAGCGCGGCAACCACCTCGTCGAACCCGGACGTCGTCGAACTTCGCACCGCCAGCACGAAAACCGGTGTGGTCGGCGCGAGCCCAAGCAACTGCAGTGCCCGCGAGCGCTCAGCGATGCCAGCGCTGTCAGACAAAGCCAGCTCCACCAGCGCCGGATCGCCCAGCTCGGGCGCCGGCACCCGGGAGTGGTCGAGCAGCGCGGCCGCGGTGATCGCGAAACGCTCCAGCACCATCGCGTCCAGCGGCAACGGATCGCTGGCCCGCTCCAGCCAGATCGTCATCCCACCAGCGAACTTGCGGCGGATGGCCGACGCCGGCACCTTGCCGGCCGTGCTGAGCCGGCCGCTGGGGTCCGCTCGTACGAACAAACCGCCGTCCACCCGTACGCCCGCGGGGCACTCCGCGAGCCGCGCGGCATTGCGTACCAGCGTGTCCACATCGGTCGGCCCGGTGATCATCTGGTCGAAGAAGCCGATCACTCGCAGCGCGTTCTCCGCGTCGGCGTCCAAGGCGGACAGCCGCAGGATCAACCCTTCCATAGGCCGGACCCTACGCCGTGAACCCGCCAGTTGGCTCGCGGATGGCCGCGATGCCCGCCAGCTGGCGGCTGCTTTCCGGTAGCGGAAGGGACCATCCTTGCTTTAGATAGCCGAGAAGGAGGACACCATGACGTATGCATTTGATCCGGAGTTGCGGCCCTGGGTGGAGATGCTGCCCAAGATCGACATAGCCAACCTCGACCTCGCCGCTCTGCGCTCGGGCGGCATCCCGCAGCTGTTCACCCAGCACACGTACGAGCCGACGCAGCCGCTGGAGATCCGGAACCTGACGATCCCGGGCCCGGACGGTGGCCCGGACGTGCCGGTACGGGTGTACGCGCCGGCCGAGCACGGCGGCGACCTGCCGGGCCTGGTCTACATCCACGGCGGCGGCTTCATCCTGGGCAGCCTCGACCAGGTCGATCCGCTGGGCCAGCGACTCGCGGACCAGCTGTCCATGGTCGTGGTGTCGGTCGACTACCGGCTGGCTCCGGAAAACCGGTTCCCGGCCGGCCTGGAAGACTGCTACGCGGCCCTGCTGTGGACCGCCGCCAAGGCCGCTGACCTGGGCATAGACCCGACCCGGCTGGGAGTCGGCGGCGACAGCGCCGGCGGTGGCCTCGCGGCGGCGACCGCGCTGCTCGCGCGGGACCGCGGCGGCCCGGCGATCAAGGCGCAGATCCTCGGCGTACCGGAACTGGACGACCGGCTCACGACGCCGTCGATGGTCGCTTACACCGACACTCCTCTGTGGAACCGCCCGAACGCGACCGCGAGCTGGCGCTTCTACCTTCCTGAAGAGGTCGAGCCGGGCGGCGACGCGGTGTCCGAATACGCGGCGCCCGCCCGCGCCAAGGATCTTTCCGGGCTGCCTCCGGCTTACGTCAGCGTCTGCGAATTCGATCCGCTGCGCGACGAAGGCATGATTTACGCGCAACGGCTCGTACAAGCCGGGGTCGCCACCGAGCTGCATCTCTACCCGGGCACTTTCCACGGCTCCGGGATGATCGTCGACGCCACGATCAGCAAGCGGATGGCCGCCGACACCATCGAGTATTACCGCCGCGCACTCTGAATATGAATCAAGGTGGGACGATCGGCGGCCAGGGCGTTCGTGATGTCCTCGGTGAGGTCGCCGGCCGTCATCGCGTGGCACCCCAAAGACTGGCCTAGCGCAACGAAATCGGGATGGCCGAGGTCGACCGCGTGGACCGGGTCGCCACGCTCGGCCATCTCGTTGCGTATCTCGCCATAGCCGCCGTTGTCCACTATCAGTACGGGCAAGGGCAACCCCAGCTGGGCGGCGGTGGCGAGTTCCGCGACGGTGAACATCAGGCCACCGTCGCCTTCCAGGGCCACCACTGGAGTGTCCGGCTCGGCCAGCTTCGCGCCAATCGCGGCTGGCAGGCCGTAGCCGAGGGTTCCCAGCCCAGTGGGGAAAAGAAAGCACCCGGGCCGATAGCCGGGCAGGTTCGACAGTGCGCCGTAATAGCTGACCATCGCATTGTCGGCGGCGACCACGCCGTCCCGCCCAAGGGCCGCCGCCAGGCTGTCCACAATGGACCTCCATGGGGCGCCTTCGATGGCGGCCTGCGCACTGACCCGTTCCCGCCACTGCGCTGGCCGCTGCGTCGATTCCCTTGCTGGCAAAGCCAAAGCCAGCTCGGTCAACGCCTGCCGGGCATCGCCAACGATCGCCAGGTCCGGCTCGGCGTTCGTCAGCAACTGCGCCGGGTCGATATCCACTCGTACGAGCTTGCCACGAAACTCCAGGCCACCGGCGAAAAGATCGGAAGGCGCCAACTCGGTGCCGATCGCCAGCAGCACATCGCATTCGGCGACAAAGTCGAAAACCGCGCGATGGTGCAGGCCGGCGCCGAGCGACAGCGGATGATCAGCCGGCAGGATTCCCTTGCCGTTGGTGCTCGCGATCACCGGCGCGCCCAGCGACTCGGCCACCCTCGCCAATTCCGCGGCCGCGGCTCGTACGCCCCCGCCGGCGATGATGCCCGGAAACTGAGCGTCAGCCAGCATGTGCGCGGCCTCGGAGATCGCCGCCGGGTCCGCGATCGCGGTGGCCACCCGGATGGGCGCCGGCAGCCGTACGCTCGCGACCCGGTCGAGAAGATCCAGCGGCACATCGATATGCCGAGGTCGCGGCCGGCCCGTACGCATATCGGCGAAAGCCTGCGCCACCGCGACCGGGATCTCCTGGACGCTGTGCACCCGATGGCTGCCGGCGGTGACCGCGTCCATCGCGGCCCGCTGATCCTTGACCTCATGCAACAGCCCGTTTCCGCGGCCGGGATGGTCGACCGGCACCGCTGGCGAAAGGAAAAGCACCGGCACCGAGTCCGAATAGGACTGTGCGGCGGCGGTCGCCGCGTTGAGGATCGCCGGACCGGTGGTCGTCACTACCACGCCCGGCCGGCCGCTCACCCTGGCATAGCCGTCAGCGGCATAGCCGGCACCCTGCTCGTGCCGGGTCAGCACATGCCGGATGCCGTACTGCTGGAAATACGGGTAGATCGGCAGGCTGTGAGTGCCGGGAATCCCGAAAACGGTGTCCACGCCGTGGGTGGCCAACCCGGCCACCAGGGCCTCGCCGCCGGTCATTTGTCTGCTCACGACGGGAATCGTACGGCGATCCGGTCCAGATTTTGCGCGGCCAGCGCCAGCGCGGCGGCGCGTGGTGTGCCAGGCCGGGCCAGCGTGGCCGCGACGAGAGCGCGCATCCGCTGCCGGATCTTGCCAAAGGCGGATTCCGCGGTCGGCTCGATGTCTCCGAACAAAGTCCACCACCACCAGGCGTTTGTGGCTGAATTCGCGAGAAAATCCGGGATGATGGTGACCCCGCGAGCGGCCAGCGACCGCTCCGCGGCGGCGGTCACCGGCAGGTTCGCCGCCTCGACGATCACCTGGGCCGCGACCCGATCGCAGTTCGTTTCGTCCACGCAATAGGAAACGGCCGCAGGCACCAGCACCTCGGCCGGCACCGCGAGCCAATCGTCCAGCGGCAGCGTGGTGTCCCCGGGACGCAGTCCCATCCGGTCGATGCCGCCAAGCGGATCGCGGTGCCGCAACAGGTTTTCCACGTCCAGGCCGGCCGGATTCGCCACCACGCCGTGCCGGTCGGCGATGCCCACCACGAGAACTCCGGCAGCGGCCAGATATCGCGCGGTGGCCCCACCCATCGACCCGAAACCCTGCACCACCGCCCGTACCGGCCCGTCTTTTGCTGGCAGCGCAGCCAAAGTCGCTTCGGCCACGCCGTACCCGCCAACGAGTTCATCCAGCGGCACGCCGTCGACCTTCACCCCGAACGCCGCCGCGAGCCGGTCGCGAGCTTGCTTTTCGTTGTCCAGCAACGGATAGACCGCCTGGATCGAACTACCCATGCCCATCTCGCCGAGCACGTCGTCGATGGTGTCCTGGCGTAGCCCGAAATCCTCGCCCATCGTCCAATGCCGCTCGATCAGCGCCCGCATCGCGGTGAGATAACGACCCAGAATCTCACGGGCGTTGCGATCGTACGGGTCGAAGTCGATGCCCCCTTTGGCGCCACCGAGCGGCACGTACCGGCCCGTCGAGTCGTAATGCAGCGCTTCTTTCAACGTCATGCCGGCGGCCAGCCCACGCACCTCGTCGAGCGTGCAGCCCGCGCGCATCCGCAGCCCACCGCTGGAAACTCCGCGCACCAACCGGTCGATGACCAGGAAACCGGTCGTACCGGTCACTGGATCGACCCAGGTGACCTCCAGATACGCGGCCATGGACACCTCTCGCTACTGACTGATTGATTAGTCAGTATCGAGAGTATGGGCCGATCCGTCAAGGACTCCTAAATGCCCAGCTCGGCCTTGAGGCAGTCCTGCAGCCAACTGGTCACCTCGCGCCGGGTGATCGCGCCGGGACGGGCCACCAACTGCACCGCGAGGCCGTCCAGCAGCGAGGTCAGCCGCCATGCGGCGGCCCGCGGATCGGCGCAGCGGAACTCCCCGCTGGCCACCCCCTCGACGATCAGGTCGGCCACCGTCTCCCGCCACCGCAGGTCCAGCCGCTGCGCCACGTCACCCAGAATCGGGTCACGCAGGCCGGCCGCGATAGCTTCGATCCACAGCGTCCAACCGGCCGCGTCGCCGGTCGGACCGTACTGCCGCAGCACCGCCCGGAGCCGTTTTTCGGCGCCACCACTGGTCTTCTTGAGGGTCCGATCCAGGGCCGCGAGATCTTGCTCAGCGGCCGCCGCGAAAGCCTGGGCGACCAGGTTCTCGATGGTGCCGAAGTGGTAGAAAATAAGTGCCGTACTCACGCCCAGCGCCTTGGCGATCTCGGCCGCTCTGGTGCCCGCGATGCCGCGCTCGCGCACCTGGTCCAGCGTCGCGGCAAGGATCTCGTCCCGCCGGACCGCCACCGCTTTCCGCTCCCGTTCCACCTCCGGAACAGTACCGGCGACCTTGACAACCGGCGACCCTGCCCACACAGTGACTCCAACAGTTTACTGATCGAGTAGTCAGTACGAGGTGTGGCGATGTCGACGAGCCCAACCCTGAGCCGGCAATGGGACAACCAGCGCAAAAACCTGCGCAAGACCTTTCGGCGCTTCGATGTGCTGGCCTTCCTGGTGTGCACGATGGTCGGCCTGGACACCATTGGTTCGGTCGCCGCACACGGCCCGCAGGGCTTGGTGTGGATGGTGATCCTCGCCGCGGTTTTCCTGCTGCCGTACGGAATGCTGGTGTCCGAGCTGAGCACCGCGATCCCGGTCGAGGGCGGGCCGTACGTGTGGACCAAGCTCGCCTTCGGCAAGTTCGTGGCGGCGATCAACCAGGTCATGTACTGGTTTTCCAACCCGGTCTGGGTGGGCGGCACGCTGTGCATTCTCGCGGTGACCACTTTCCAGACGTTTTTCTTCCCGCTGCCCGGATTCTGGGGTTACCTGGGCGGTCTGGTCTTCATTTGGGCGACCGTGCTGGGCGTGCTGGCCGCCCTCAACATCGGCAAATGGATCCCCACCGCCGGCGCGTTCGTACGCATCCTGATGCTCGGCTTCTTTGTTGTCACTGCGATTGTCTACGGCGTACAACACGGCATCCAGCCATTGACCGGCAGCGCTTTCGCGCCCAGCTATCTCGGATTCATCGCGCTCGTACCGGTGCTGATCTTCAACTACGTCGGCTTCGAACTCCCCAGCAACGCGGCAGAGGAGATGACCAACCCGCAGCGGGACATCCCCTTCGCCGTGCTGCGCACCGGCTTTGGCGCGTTCATCTTGTACGGCGGACCGATCCTGTGCATTCTGCTGGTGCTGCCGGCCAAACAAATCAACGGGCTAGGTGGATTCCTGGACGCGGTGAAGGCGGTTTTCACCGTCTACGGCGGAAGTGTCCACTCCGACGGCACGGTTGAGTTGTCCGGCGCCGGCGCGGTGTTCGCCGGCATCTGCGCTGCCGGCTTCATCATTGGCCTGCTCACCAGTGGCGTCACCTGGTCGATGGGCGGCGATCGGGCCCAGGCGGTGGCCTGCACGGACGGCGCCGGCCCGGCCTGGCTGGGAAAAATCTCACCGCGATTCGGCACGCCGGTCCGCATCAACGTGCTGTCCGGCATCCTGTCGACGATTATGATGGTGTTGGCGCGCGTACTCACCTCCGGCGACGGTCAGAAATACTTCTCCGCCGCCCTCGGCCTCGCGATCTCGACGACTTTCTTCACGTACATCGCGATGTTCCCGGCACTGACCGTGCTGCGCCGCAAACTGCCCGACCTCCCCCGGCCGTACCAGGTGCCCGGCGGCCGCATCGGCGCGTGGGTGGTTTCGTCGGTCACCGGACTGATCGTGCTGTTCACCGTGGTTGTCTTGCTGTGGCCCGGTTTCGGCGTCGGCTGGTTCGGCACGTCCGGCAGTCCGGACGACTCGCTGCCGGCGAGTTTCGCTGGGCAGCGGCTCGGTTACACTCTCAGCCAGGTGCTGCCCTTGCTCGCCATCATCCTGGTGGGCGTGATCTTCTTCGTGGTCGGCTCGTACCAGCTGCGCAAAGCCGACCGCGAACCCGACCTGATTTCGTAGGATCGTGGCCTAAACTCGCACTTCGCGAAAGTCCAGGCCGAGGAGATCGGCCACCGCGGCCAGTTCGGCGGCGCGGTGGCCGGTGCCCAGCGACCAGTGGTGGTCAACACCGGAAGCGCTCCAGGAATCAGTCCATTCTCCTGGATCGCAGCCGAAATCCACCCGTGAGGTGGTGTTGCCGATCCTCAGCAGCGGGCCAGGCACCACCGTGCCCTCGGAGGCGACCATCAGGTAACTGCCGTCTTTCGCCTGCCCGAGGCCGAAAGCTGTCACCGGCCCCTGCCGTACGTCGAATTCCACCGAGACACCCCAGCCACGTTTTCCGTGATAGACACCCAGCCCGCGCAGCAGCGGGCGGCGACCACTGATGGCCAGGTGAGCCGGGCCATCGTGGCCCATTTCCACGACGTTGTCGAGGAAGTTCAGCGCCTGCAGCTCGGTGAACGACCCACCGGCGCCGAGGCGGTCCATGATCAGCATGGCCAGCGAATTCCGCAGTTCGTACTCGCCAGCTGCCGGGACTCCGCGCGCGGTCAGCAGCGATGCGCCCAAAATCAGGCCGGCGCCCAGGCGCTCATGCTGCTCGCCGGCCAAACCTCGGTGATAGTAGGCCAACGAATCCAGACCGAAATCCTCGACCAGCCGGTCGAGGCCGACCGAGACCCGAGCGCCCCAAGCGAAATCGGTCTCATCGACGGTGTCATCGAGGTCGAAAACCGAACGCGCCAAGTCCATTCGGGCGACCGCTTCGGCATCTGACACTTTCTCGACCCGTACTCGAAGGTCATCCAGTTCCAACACCTCGACATGTCCGCCAAGCTGCGCGGAAACCGAGGTGAGGTCGGTGGAGACATCCAGCATGCCAGGGTAAAGATGGCCCATCAGCCCATGCCGGGCGTGCCGGAGCGCGCCACGCACAGCCGCTGCCCGTACCCACCGACCGATCCGGGTCCACGCCCGCTCGTCCTCCAGAAAGCCCGACACACTCCGAAAGTCGATGCCGGCCCGGCGAAAGGTGTTGGCCATTTCCGGCAACGGACAAGAGCCGCAGTAGGCCAGCCAGGCGCCGGTATCGAAGGTGTCGTGGTCCATCTTTTCGGTTGGTTGCAGGTTGATCAGCAGCACCGGCGCACCGCTTCGCTGCGCTACCGGAGCAAGCATCGACGCCGTCATGTACGTCGTCAGAAAACCGACAATCAGGTCACACCCGGCGACCCGCAGCCGCTCGGCCGCCGCCGCGCCTTCGTACGGATCGGAGATGAATCCGACATCGACCACCTCGAAGTCGTCCTCGCCCAGCGCCCGCAGTCGTTCTCCCACTCGCGTCGCTGAGCGCTGAAGCTGGGGAAGCAGATCGGGAAACTGTGGCCAGTACGCGCCGAGGCCGCCGGCCACCAGGCCAATTTTGGCCTTGCGTGGCCGCACCCGCGGCAGTGTCTCAGGCACTGAAGTCATCCAAACCTCCGCGAATCCGGGCCCTCGGGTGAAACCTTTCAGCAGCACGCTAGGGTGCGCGTACAGCCTCGTCAAGGCGCTCTCCGCACATCCCACCCGCGGTGAAATGATTCATGTCCAAAGGTGGCCAGTGATCGACACCCTTGCGTCTACCAGGCCCGCTGGTTAGCATCGCCGCCTAATACGTTTCAAATACGCCTGACGATGGCCGAAGCGGAGACGCACATGACGGGCGCCGGGGCACCCAGCATCAAGGATGTAGCCGCGGCGGCGGGCGTTTCGCTCGGCACCGTCTCCAACGTGCTGAATCGGCCGGAACAGGTCAGCCAGCGGACTCGCGCCCGCGTCGAGGCAGCAATTGCGTCCCTCGGCTTCGTCCGCAACGAATCGGCCCGGCAACTGCGCTCCGGCCGCAGTCGTACGATCGCCTTTGTCGTGCTGGACGGCGGAAACCCGTTCTTCACCGACGTTGCCCGCGGTGTCCAGCAGGTCGCCGACGCGGCCGGCATGGCGGTCTTTCTCTGCAACAGCGGCGATGATCCGAGCCGTCAGGCCGCTTACGTTGACCTGCTGGAAGAACAACGGGTCGGCGGCATGCTCATCACCCCCTTGGCCGGCGACGAGGAACGCATCGACCTCCTGCGCCAACGCGGCATGCCAGTCATCGTGGTCGACCGCGCCGGCGGTCCCGGCAGCTGCTCGGTTACCGTCAACGACCTGCTCGGCGGCGAACTCGCGGTCACCCACCTGGTGGACGGCGGTCACCGCCGAATCGCCTTTGTCGGTGGCCCCATCGGCATCGGCCAAGTCGCCGACCGACTCCGCGGCGCCCGGGAAACCCTGGCACAATCCGGAAAGGGCGACCTCGTCGTGCTGGAAACCACCGCCCTCAACGTCGCCGAAGGCCGCCGCGCCGGCGAACGCCTCGCCGGCCTACCCGCCTCCCGCCGCCCCACCGCTGCCTTCTGCGCCAACGATCTGCTGGCCCTGGGCCTCCTGCAACAAATGGTACGACTGGGCCGCCGCGTCCCCGACGACCTCGCCATCGTCGGCTACGACGACATCGAATTCGCCAGCGCCGCCGCCGTACCACTGAGCTCAGTCAGCCAACCACGAGAACTTTTGGGCCGTACGGCCGCGGAGCTCCTCCTCTCCGAAGCACGAGATGGCTCCACACATGAACACCAGCAGGTAGTCTTCGCCCCCGAACTCGTCGTCCGCTCTTCCACCATGTAACCGCGCGGCTCAAACAACCCCTTCGGCCTGGTAAGCAGACGCCTGCAAAGAGAAAAGAGTCGCGTACACCCCCTCGGACGCCATCAAATATTCATGCGTCCCCTGCTCCACAATCCTGCCCTTTTCCAACACGACGATCACATCAGCGTGCCGCACGTTGGCCAGCCGATGAGTAATAAGAATAGTCGTACGCGCGTCGCCATCTGACTCACTCAATCGCTGCAAGGACTGGAAAACCGCATGTTCGGCCCGGGCGTCCATCGCCGCGGTTGGCTCGTCCGCCACCAGGATCGGGGCGTCCCGGTAGAGGCCGCGGGCGACGCTGATCCGCTGCCATTGACCGCCGGACAGGTCGCGGCCGTTGCTGAAGCTCCGGGACAGTACGGTTTTTCCACCGTGCGGCAGTTCTTCGATCACCGCATGGGCGCCGGAATCGCGCCTCGCCCGGGACAGCGCTTCACCGGTCGGGTCGAGGCGGTCGAGGCGGCCGATGCGGATGTTGTCGTCCGCGGTCATCGGCCAACGCGCTGGATCTTGCAGGACCATGGTGATGCGCTGGTGGATCGAGAGTTCGTCGACGGTGGTCAGGTCGACGTCGTCCCAGCGGACGGTCCCGGTTGTCGGCTGATAGAGCCCGGTGAGCAGTTTCGCGAGCGTGCTTTTGCCCGATCCGTTCTCGCCCACCAGCGCGATCGTCTGTCCTTTGTGGATCGTCAGGTCGATGTCGCGCACCGCCGGCGCGTCCTGGCCAGGATAGGTGAATGACATCGCTTCGGTGCTGATCCGCTGCGGATCGGCTGGCGCGGCGAGGTCGGATGGTGTGGCCGTACGTTTTGCGGTCTCTTCCAGCAGAGTTGTATAGAGCTCCAGATACAACGTGTTCTCGTAGAGTGTATTGACGCCGAACATTGTGTTGGCAAGTGCCGATGCCGCCATCCGCATCGCCACCATGGCGGCACCTGCCAGCGCCAACGCAAGCGTGCCGGAATAGAGCAGCATCCCCAACGCCCCGAAGGCAACCCCGCTGCCGACCCCAGCGATCGCGCGTCCTACCAAGTGGACACGGGTTTTCGCCAGCTCAACCCGCCGCGATTCGGCGGTCAACTGGTCGCTGATCCGGCGATATTCGCCCAGCAGCGCCGATCCAGCAGTGCATGCGCGCATTTCGGCGGCGTTGTCGCGGTCGGTCAGCAGGTCGCTCGCAAGGCTCTGTCGCCGGTGCCGGGAAACCATCCGCAGGAAAGAACGATAAGAGAGCTTGGCTGCCCGCGCGGACGCCCAGACATTCGGTACGACGGCCAGCAAAACCAGTGGTGCCAGCAATGGATGCAGCAGCCCGGCGGCGACCACCGCGGCGCACAAGTAGATCACCGATCCGCTGATGTCCGCGATCGCCTTGATACTGGACCCAATGCTGTTGACCCCATGCAGCAGACTCTGCCGCAGCAAATCGGCGTAATCGCTGTCCTCAAAGGCAATCAGCGGCACCTTCGATACCGCCGTATGCACTTGGACCTGCGCGGCCTGCTCAACCTGAGGTTTCAACACCGCCTGCGCCGCGCCGCTGAGGGCTTCCAGCAAGGCCCGCGCCGAAAACGCCGCCACCACCTGGACAACGGCCGGGAGCGACGCTACCACGAGCGCCGGCGTCGGGCCCTTCGCCAACAACGAGGTCAGCACATCCGCGGTCGCCAGCAAGCCAAACGCCGTTACGCATCCGCTGACTATCGCCAACACGCCGGCCGCCGCCGTGAGCCACCGGGACGACCGCCATGCCAACCCGACCACCAGTCGTACGCCCGCGGGCAGCGCCCGTAAGGTGCGCCACAAACTGGTGGAGGCCACTTGCTGCTCGATGAGCGTCCATTTCGGCAGCGACAGGTCATCGACCCCGACCAGCGGCCGACCCGCGTCGGCCGTCATCAAGTCGCTCGCGGGCGCCAGGGTGCGCGCACGAGGCTTTCCCTGGTACGCAAAGCCAGACCGAGGACTCGCTGCTCCGGCGGGTGGCCGCAGCCCAGTAGCCGATTGCAGTGCATATGCACAAAACTGCGGGCGAGGTGAATCTTGGGCCGCAGAAGTTCGGCATTCTCCGCTAGCTGGTCCAGATCATCCGCCACCGCCCCGACAACAGTGTCCCTCGCGGCGAGGATTTCCCGCGCGGCCGGACCATCGGGTTGGTTGAGCAGCCAGTCCGGCTCTCCGAGCACCGACCGCAGAGCGGGCTGCTGCGCCCGGAACTCCTCCGAGGTGTCCTTGCGTTCCACCAATCCAGCGGCGTAGAGGCGCTCACGCTCGGCCGTGTCGAGGCCCAGTGCGGCCAACAGCCGGTCAACCGAGTAGATGGCAAGCTCGGTACGGTCGATGTCCGACTTTTGTTGTTCGAGCAGGCTCAGCAAATCCACCACGGCGACGCTGTCGGCCGCGAAGAGTCGCTCGGACACCACCATCGCGGCGGGACCGCCGTAGCGCTCCACCTCCTGGTCGTACGTGTCGAGGCAGAACCGTTGCACATAGCCGTGCGCCACCAGATCGGCTCCCCAGCGCAACAGGGTGGGCGCGAGCCGGTCATTCAACTTGTCGGGATTGCCGTGCCAACGCACCCGGATATGCGGCTCCGGATCCTCGTAACGCATGAAAAACCACGAGTCGGCGAGCCCATTGGCGGTCGCCTCGCTGGCGAGATCACGAATCGGACCAGCCAGCAGGTCCTGCTCGTACGGCGGCAGGTGGTAGAGCTTGGCGAACAGCCAGTCGCTGCCCGGTGGCCACAGCCTCGCCTGCGGGAGCGGTGGGGCGACCGGTGGTACGGCCGCGGCCCGCGCTCGCGCGGCACGCGGTTTTTCTTCGCTGTTCAACACAACGGGGACCACCAGCTCGCTCAGGTACGTGCCATCCGCGCCCGGCACCCAGGCGTGATCCGGCGCCGGCAACGCCTCGTGCAGCAGGACCGCGGGACCGTCGCCGCCGGCTTTCCTGCTCTCCGCCCGAAGTTGCTCGAGATGGTCTGGCTCATCCAGGTCGAGCAGCAGCCGGTTGTCGGCGAGGGCGAGATACGAATACCGCGGCGGTTGCCAGCGCTCCCGCCATTTTCCGAAAGAGGCGGCGAAAGCCTGCGGCGCCGAGCAGTCCAGGGTGCCGGCGGGAATCTGCCAGCGGGCCGGGGTGAGCACGGCACGGCCCAGTTGTACACGTGGGAGGAAGGGAAATCCGGCCGCGGGTCCCCAGTCGAACGAGCTGAAGGTTGTCCGGTGGTCACGGCTGACCTCTTCCAGAAACCGTACGATGGCCGGCGCATTCGAAGTGTTCAGCATATGCCCGGCCGTTGGCACCACCTCCCGATCCGCGGCCGGCCAACGGATCACGAATCGACCGTCCCGAATGCCCACCGTCAGCTCGTTCACCGGCAACTGCCGGTCCAGTGCGGCGCCGGGCGTGGTGCCCAGCGCCAGCTCCCGGTCGCGGACCAGTGGGCGGATGGTGACGTTGGCGAGCCTGCAGCTGCGTGGCAAGTAGGTCACCTCGGCGCGGATCTTTTCGCTGTCCCGGGCTGTCTCCGCGTCCGCCACCGCCTGCAGCGCGGCCACCGCCGAAGCGCCGAGTTGGTCCGCGAACCGGCCGAGCACCCGGCCGGCCGAGCCGGCACCGAGATTCGGTCCAATCACCACTTGAAAATCGCCGGCATCCACCGCCGCGGCCGACCTCGCCAGCACGAAAGCCGAAATATCCAGCGAAGTCGGCGCGTTCGCTGGTTTCAGCTCCTCGACCTGGAGCTTGTCCATTGTCGCCGCGTCCAACTCGACGACCTGTTGGCCGTCTTTGATGGCATTCAACGCGAGATCGACCAGAGTCCGCTCTCGTACGGACGGTTGCTCACTATGCGAAGCACGGGCCGGCCGGTGCGAATGACCGGGCGCGCCGAGGCCCAGCTTGGGATCGAGCAGCTCCAGGATCGGCACCTCCCGCTCGGATCCGTATTTTGTCTCGAATTCAGACCGATACTCGTCGAGATGGATGGAGCCATTGGGCCGCGGCGACAACCGGAGCAAGGTCTCGGCAAGGGTGGCCACCTCGCTTGCCACCGCAGCACTGACCTGGCGATTTTCCAGTGAAAGCGCCAAGTCCGTCTGCAGCGGCCCTTTCCCGGCCGGGCCGTCCTTGCTCGGTACGACTTCGTGAGCGGCCTGCGCTTTGGCTGCCAGCTTGGCATAGCCGGGTGCGGCTTGATCGAGATCGAGCCGGTCCCAGTCGGCTATCTCGGTCAACAGGTCAGCCAGCGCGCCGGCCTCGGCGGCGGCGGTCGGGATGCTCGCCAGCTTCTCGGCCACATACCGGGCCGGATGGGCGATCGTCAGCGGCGGTCGCAGATCGGTCAGCAACACCGTTTGTTCCCACAGTTGCTGGACAAACGGTTCGACCTTGGAACGCGACGCACCGCTGGCCGACAGGTGGCCAATCAGTTCTTCGTACGGGATAGGCGTACGAGCGCATTCCAACGCCGTGCGTACGGCCCCGGTCGCTCGCAGGTTAACCGCGCGGCCGGCCTCAGCCGGATCGCCGATGGTCGCTCTTTCGGTGAGGAAGAGCCGATCGGCGCGGACAAACGCGGCCGGATTCGCGTACCAGTTCAGACCGGACCGCACTTCGGCACGTCTTTCCACGGTGGCGACGAAATCCATCAGCCAGCCCATGTCCGGCCTGGTATGGGTACGCGGGTGGTCGGCGCTCAGGGAGAGGTCAGTACGATCGCCCCATTCAGCCAGCCCGACGCCAGCGAAGGCCCCGAAAGGCGTCGGCCGAATGGACATCCGGATGAGATAGCGCAACAGTTTCCCGGCCAAACGCCGCTGCGCGGCCGCACTCGTTGGCGGGTTTTCCAGCGCTCGTACGAGATCGCCGGCACCGACCGCGAGGGCGCGCTGCATTCGGGGGTCGGCCGGCACCGCCGAGCCCGGAGCGGTTTCGGTTGGCCACTGACGCTCCGGTTGGCCGGCCAGCGCCAGATACTGCTCAACTGGGAGCACCGGCGTACGCACCATCAGCCAGTCCAGCGGCCGATACAGCGGCTGTCGGCTCGCTCGACCCACCTTTTTCTCCTTCACGCTAGTAACAACAGCCGGTCCCAGCCGGGCTCCCGGTCGCTGCCCGCGGCCAGCAGGGCAAGGGCGGCACCGGCCGCGCCGTCCAGCAGCCCCGGCCGGTCCACCAGCTCACCACCGGCCTCCGATGCGAAATAGCCGAGCGGACGTTCTGGTTGGTACAGGGCCAAAAGTCTCTCAGTAAGATCGATTGCCTCGGCCGCGAACAGGTCGTCGCCGGTGTCATTCCAGAACCGCAGGGTGATCTGCAGCAGACCGCCGACGCCGTGGCACAACCCTGGGGAACGGCCGACAATCCTGACTTTCCATGGCCGGCGATAGACGGCGGCCATCGCCTGCAGGGCCATCGATCGAAGCTTGTCATCGTCCAGGGCCGCGCCAGCCAACCACAGCACCCTGGCTATTCCGGGAGTGCCATAGCACCATCCACTCTGCGCCGGATAGGGCAGATCCCGAGTTTGCTGGGACGGCGGGACGGCGGCCGGCCAGTTCGGACCCCATTCGTCGTCAAGGCGGTGATTCAGGATCCATTGCACGGCCTGCTCAATCGCCACTTCCTGTCCTGGCACCGAAATGCCAGCGGTCGCGGCCAACGACAGCACTGCTACCGGCCCGGGAATGCCATGCGACAAGCCCAGGTTGTAGGCGCCTTCCCGGAATTCCTTGGCCATCGGGCTTTCCGGTACGAGCGCGTCGAACGGAGTGAACCAGTTGGGCCCGTCCGGCCCTTCGCCGGTGAGCACCACCAACCCGGCCAGTACGGCTCGCAACGACTGGACAGCTGCCGGATTTTCGGTCCTGCGAAGGAGATAGCCGGCCGTCCCGGCCAGCCCGGCGACGGCGTCGTACGCCCGGGACGGCAGGCCCGTTGGGGTCTTCGCCAACTGTTCGCCGCGAGCCCGTGCGATCGGTACGATCGCGTCGTCCGCTTTTGCCAGCAACTGCTGGTATCGGCTGCCGCCCTGCGAGAGCCAGTGGGCGGTGAAAGCGATTCCGCCCAGTCCGCCGAAGAGTCCAGGGTGGGCGCTCCAGGGCCCTTCGATGGCCCGGGTGGCATCGGCGAGCGCCGCGTGGGCGGCATGGTCCCAGCCGTGCCCCGGCCGCAGCCGGTCCAACTGCCCATGCAGCACAGCGGCGCCCGCCGACGATTCCAGCCCGGCCTGCGTTGGCGCGACCGGCGTTCCGAGGGCCTGCGCGCTGCCCATCGCGCGCAGGCGCTCAGCCACCTCGGTCGCGGTCGAGACCGCGATCGCCGCCAACGGCACGGGCAGCGGCGTACGCCACGGCGCCATCGGACCGGACGGCGCCGGCGCAGGTTTCAGGCTTGTCATGGAATTACCGGCAGTCCCAACCGTGGGTGTTGCAGAGTCCACAGGTCGCGTCGTGCGAGTCGTCGCAACCAACCGGACCGGAGGTGTGTGCCGGTCCGGACCACGGCGACTGGTAGTTCGGCTCCTCCAGCCGAATATCCAGGTCGAATTCGTCCAAGCCGTTGGGCATGTCATTTTCCTTTCGAGAGAAGAAGAACAGGCAAGCACTGTCCAGGTTGCGGCCTGCCGGAGCCGTTGGCGATGGGCGGCGACCGGGAAGATCCAGGAAAGGTTCCCGGTATCGACGGGAACACCTGAAGTCTTTCGAGGTCAGCGCCGCCAAGTTTCCCCTAAGGGCAGCGATACGCGCACAACCGTGAATCACTCGGGAAGGCGCACAACAGCCGGGCATCGAGGAAAGATGCCCGGCTGGAGGTCGAAAATCTAGACTTTGCGGCGACGAGCGGCGAGCGCGCCACCGGCCGCGAGCAGCACGCCGAAGGCGAAGATCAGCGTGCCCATCACGTTGACCTGGGGCGGCAGGCCGACCCTGGTGGCGCCCCAGATCCACAGCGGGAAGGTCTCGGTCGACCCGGCATTGAAGCTGGTGATGATGAAGTCGTCGATGGACAGCGCGAAAGCCAGCAATGCGCCGGAAAGAATGCCGGGCAGGATCATCGGCAGGGTGACCAACCGGAAGGTGTCCCACGGCCCGGCGCCGAGGTCGCGGGCGGCCTCTTCCAGTGAGGGGTCCAAAGTCGCGGCCCTGGCCCGTACGGTGATCGCCACGAAGGACAGCGAGAACATCACGTGCGAGATGAGAATGGTCAGATATCCCCGCGGAATGTCCAGGTTCAGGAACATGGACAGCAGCGCGGCACCCATCACCACCTCGGGCGCGGCGATGGCGGCGAACATGATGGTGTCCAGAATGCCGGCGCCGCGGAACCGGTAGCGGGCCAGCGCGAGCCCGATCAGAGTGCCCAGAGCGCCGGCGATGACCGCGGTGAGCAACGCGATCGTGACCGAGTTCAGCAGCGCCACAGTCAGGTCCGGAATGGCGAAGAGGTCGCGATACCAGTGCAGGGTGAAGCCCTGCCAGGTGTTGTTGAACCGACCTTTGGTGTCGTTGAAGCCAAACACGATCATGCCGGCGACCGGTACGAACAGCCAGGCCAGCACCGCCCAGGTCCAGACCCGCAGATATCCACCGGACCGGCGCGCCCGTGCGGCCCGCGCCGGCACGTCAGCGACGGCGGTCGGTGGCTCTTGCGTGAGTACGCTCATCGGGCCGCCGCCTCCATGATGTCCTTGGTGCCCAACGCTCGCGCGTACGCGAAAATACCGATCAACAGCAGTGCCATCAGAGTGAAGGAGAGCACCGAGGCGATCGGGTAGTTGCTGGCCACGAAATACTGCGACTGGATGACGTTGCCGATCATGGTGTTCGCGGTGCCACCGAGCACCTGGGAGTTCACGAAGTCGGAACTGGCCGGCACGAAAGTCATGATGACACCGGCGAAAACTCCAGGCAGCGACAGCGGCAGGATGATCTTGGTGAAGATCGCTGTTCGGCCCGCGTAAAGGTCACGACCGGCCTCCACTATCCGGTGGTCGACCCGGTCCAGCGCCAGGTAGATCGGCAACACCATGAACGGCAACCAGTTGTACGTGAGGCCCAACACCACCGCCGGAGCGGTCGCGAGGACATGGAAGTCCGCGGGCAGCAGCCCCCAGGACTTCAGCGGCGCCAACAAGATGCCGTTGTCTGACAGGAGAAAGCTCCACGCCGTCGTACGCAACACAAAGGAGACGAAGAACGGCAACAACATGAGCAGCAGGTACGTGGATTTGCGGGTGCCACCGTGGAAAGCGATCCAGTACGCCATCGGGTAGGCGAGCACGATCGCGAGGATGGTCGCCGCCAGCCCGTAGGCCAGCGACCGCAGGAGCTGGGTGTGATAGAGCCCGATCGCGTTGGTGTAGTTGGAGAAACTCCACGTCGGGCTGAAGCCGCTGACCACGTCACCGGTCTGCAGCGAGAGCGACAGCATGAAGACCGCTGGGATGACGAAGAAAATGGCCAGCCAGAGTCCGCCGGGCAGGACCAGGAAGTACGGTGAAAGCGTCGCGCGCAGCCTGTTCATCGCTCACCCCTGGATGATGGGCTGGAAGATGTCCTGGAAAGTACGGTCTTCGGTCGGCGTCAGCGGCCGGAAACTGTGCAGCCGCGCGTAGTCGGTCGCGGATGGATAGACCAACGGGCTGTCCGCGATCTCCGTCAGTGAGTCCTGGTCGTCACCGGTGGCCGCCGCCGCCTGCGCCCGGATCACCGCCTGGGTGGCCGGCACCGGGGTCACGTAGTTGATGTACTCGGCCAGCCCAGCGGCTATTTTGGGCTGATAGAAGAAGTCCATCAGCTGCAGCGCGTCGACCGGGTTCTCGGCCGTCAGCGGGATGCACATGTTGTCGGTCCACAGCGAGCCGCCCTCTTTCGGAATGACGAACTTGAGTCCGGTGCCTTCGGAGACGTTCTGTTGGAAGATGTCGCCGGACCATGCCATGGTGATCCAGATGTCGCCGTTGGCCAGGGACTTGATGTAGGTCTGGTCGTAGTACGCGCGGACAATGCCCTTGTCCCGCTGTTGTTTCAGGGTCGCGGCGGACTTTTTCCAGTCCGCCGGGCCGGCGCTGGCCGGATTGATGCCCAACTTGTACATGCCGAAATAGCCGAGTTCGTCGGTCGCCGAGAACATCCCCACCTTGCCGGCGTAAGCCGGATCCCACAGGTCGGCGATGCTGGTGATTTCTTTCTTGACGTATTTCGGATTGTAGCCAATACCAGTTATCCCGGACGTCCAGGGGATCGTGTAGAGATTCCCTGGATCGAAGATCTCTTTCTTGTACGTCGGCCCCGCGTACTGGGCGAAATTCGGCAGCCGGCTGTGATCCAACGGCACCAGATATCCGAGCAGCTGCATCTTGGTCAGCTCGATGCCGTTGGTCATCACCATCAGGTCGTAACCAATCGACTGGCCGGCCGCGAGCTGCGGCTGGATCCGGCCGAACCACGACGGGTCGTCCTGGATGACCTCCTGGTATTTCACCGTGGTGCCGGTGGCCTGGGTGAACTGTTTCAGCTGCGTACGCTTGTCATCCATGTAAAGCGGCCAGTTGGCGAAGTTCAGCTTGCCGTGCCGGCTCTGGCCGGCCCAGTACGAGGTGATTTCCTGTTGCGTCGGCGGCGGCTTCTGCTGTCCTTTTACTCCACACGCGGCCAACCCGAGCGACACCCCGCCGGCCAACAGCAACGACCGCCGGGACATGGTCAGGCCTCGGTGCAAGGCGGCCCGATTCACGCCGCCGCCTCGGCCGGACGCACCGGGGTCAGCGGGTACGAATGCCGGGCCTGCCAGTAAAGCCACACCCGGTCGCCGCGCTCGGCCACATCGGAGGCATCCGAGCCGTTCTGCAGGAAAACCGTCATGTCCGCGCCGGTGTCCGTACGCACCGCATAGCTCGTCGAGGTGCCGAGGTAGACAACTTCGGTGACATCACCGAGAATCCGGCAGCAGTCGCCGTCCGGCTTGGTCGCCGACAGCCGCACTTTCTCTGGGCGTACGGTCAGTTCGAGCTCTTCGCCGACAACCGCGGCGGTGGTCTCGACCAGCACCCGTTGGCCGTCACCCGGCTCGATCACCGCGTGCCCGTCGACGACTTTGGCCACCGCGCCGGACAAAAGGTTGGACGTGCCGATGAAACCGGCGACGAAACGGCTGGCCGGCCGTTCGTAGATCTCCCGCGGGCCGCCCAGCTGTTCGACCACGCCGGCGTTCATCACGGCGATCCGGTCGGACATCGTCAGCGCCTCGCTTTGGTCGTGTGTCACGTAAACGAACGTGATGCCGACCTCCCGCTGAATGCGCTTGAGCTCAATCTGCATGGACTGGCGGAGCTTGAGGTCCAACGCACCAAGCGGCTCGTCCAAAAGCAACGCGCGCGGCTTGTTCACCAGCGCCCGCGCCAAAGCGACCCGCTGCTGTTGGCCACCGGAAAGCTGGCCGGGCCGGCGTTTCTCCATGCCGCCGAGCTCCACCAGCTCCAGCATCTGGCCCACCCGGCTGGTGACCTCGGAGCGGCTGACCGCCTTGCGGCGCAAGCCGAAAGCGACGTTCTCGAAAATCGTCATGTGCGGAAACAGTGCGTACGACTGGAAAACCATGTTGACGTCCCGGCGGTGCGCCGGGATGGACGTGACGTCCTCGCCGAGCAGGTGCACCGAACCGGTGGTGGGCACCTCGAACCCGGCCACCATCCGCATCGTGGTGGTTTTCCCGCAGCCGGACGGCCCTAACAGCGAGAAGAACTCGCCCTGCCCGACTTCCAGGTCAAGCCGCCGGACGGCCGGCACCTCGCCGTGCACCGAGCCGTACGTCTTGCTGAGGCCCACCAAGCCGATCGCCGGCGGTTCCCCAGCGGCCACCACGGTTTTCACGTGGCCGCCGGATTTCGTTGCGGTATCACCCATTCTGGTCGCTCCACTGCTCGCGGTCAGGCGCCGAAATAGCTCATGACGTGCTTGACCCTGGTGTATTCCTCCAGGGAGTAGAGGGAGAGATCCTTTCCGTAGCCGGAGTGCTTGAATCCGCCGTGCGGCATTTCGGCGACAATCGGGATATGCGTGTTGATCCACACGCAGCCAAAATCCAGTCGGCGGGAGACCCGCATCGCGCGGGCGTGATCACGCGTCCAGACGCTGGACGCGAGGCCGTATTCCACCCCGTTCGCCCAGGCGACCGCCTGTTCCTCGTCAGTGAAACGCTGGACGGTCACCACCGGGCCGAAAACCTCCTGCTGGATGAGGTCGTCGTCCTGCCGCAGCCCGGAGATGACGGTGGGCTCGTAGAAAAAGCCGCGGCCGCCGACCGCGCGACCACCGGTCCGTACCTCGGCGTGCGACGGCGCGTTGGACACGAACGCACTCACTCGCGCCAGTTGGTTGGCATTGTTGAGCGGCCCGAAATCGGCGTCCGGGTTGTCCAACCCGCCGGTGATGGTACGAGCGGCGGCTTCGGTCAGCGCGGCCACGAAATCATCGTGTACGCCAGCACCGGCCAACACCCGGGTCGCGGCCGTACAGTCCTGGCCGGCGTTGAAATATCCGGCGGCGGCGATGCCGGCGGCCGCTTTTTCCACGTCCGCGTCGTCGAAAACGATGACTGGCGCCTTGCCGCCCAATTCCAGGTGCAGCCGCTTGAGATCTTTCGAGGCGGCCACAGCGACTTCGGTGCCGGCTCGTACGCTCCCAGTCACCGACACCAACTGCGGGATGCGGTGTTCCACCAACGCCCGGCCGGTGTCCCGGTCACCGGTGACGACGTTGAAAACGCCCGGTGGCAGGAATTCGGCGCCGATCTCGGCGAGCAGCAGGGTGCTGACCGGCGTGGTGTCCGACGGCTTGAGGACCGTGGTGTTGCCGGCCGCGAGTGCTGGCGCGAACTTCCAGGTCGCCATCACCATCGGGTAGTTCCACGGCGTCACCTGGCCCACCACCCCGATCGGCTCACGCCGGATCCACGAGGTGTGGTCAGCCAAATACTCGCCGGCGGCCCGTCCCTCCAGCACCCGGGCGGCGCCGGCGAAGAACCGCAGCGAGTCCAGGATCTGCCAGATCTCCTCGGATTTGGTGAGCCCGCGCGGCTTACCGGTGTTCTGGCACTCCAGCTCGACGAGCTCATCGGCGCGCGCCTCGATCGCGTCGGCGAACCGGAACAGCGCGAGGCTGCGTTCGGCCGGCGTGGCGTCCGCCCACCCTGGCGCGGCCTTCGCGGCGGCCTGGAAGGCCGCGTCCACGTCGGCCGGCCCGGACCGCGGCGCCACCGCGAACACCTCGCCCGTACACGGATCAACCAGCTCGTCCGTCCGGCCGTCGGCGGCGTTCACGTACGCCCCACCGACGAAGTTCTGCAGCTGACGCACCCATCCACCCCTCTCCTGTCACCGCCTGGAGAGTGTCGACTTTGACAGACTCGATGCCTGTCGACAAGTGATTCCGTTGAATTACTCCCCGCAACCGACGGAATCAATTGACCTGAGTGGCCTTGGACAGCGAACAGGTGCACAGCCAGGGCTTGGCTGTGCACCTGTTTCGTACGAGAGCGGTTAGTTGGTGGCCGGCGGCGTGACGCTGGTGTACGTCACGGACCCGTACTCCCGGCAGGTGCCTCCGCCCTGGACCTTGCCATTGAGGGGGATCGGGTCGCCTGCCTTGGTGCAGTTGATCCGGATGGCCAGCACGTGCGGCTTGGTCCCGTCCTGCCCACCGGCCTTCGCCGTGGTGAGAACCAGCGCCGGGTCGAACTTGAACGGGAGCTCGAACAGGTTGTCCAACGCCTGCGTCCACTTCGGGACACCATCGACGAGGATCTCGATGGTGCCAGTGTCCTTCTGCGGATTCGTGATGTCGATCTGGGGCACGGTGTAGACACCGCCCTTGACCGGCACCAGGGTGGCCAGGTCGCGGGGGTCGGTGGTGACGGCGCTCTGCTGGCCGTTGTTGGCGTGGGCAGCCAGCTGGGTGGACGCGTTCGCGACGACGGGCGCCTTGCCGCTGGGCGTGGCGCTGGGCGCGGGCGCGGCCCCGTCGGGGGGTATGCCGGCCTTGTCGAGCCGCCGGTTGGCCGCCGCTGCCGCCGACTGGGCGGCCTGTACGGCCGCCGCCGACTGGCCGGCGGCGTCCTCGGCCGCCTTCTGCGCGGCACTGTCGATCGCCGGTTTGGCCAGCAGGAACCAGGCCGCCGCCGCGAGGATGATCAGCGCCAGGATCGCGGCCACCCACTTGAGGATGTTCCGCGGCAGGATCGCCACCTGGAGCATGTTCGCGTCGAGCACGATCGGCGCGCCGTCGCCCGGCGACACCATCACCTGGAACGGCCGGGTGATCGGCTGTCCCCGCCAGTACGCGCGGCGGGCCCGTACGTCGATCGCGGAGAACAATGCCTGCCCGGGCTGCACGGTCAACATCGATGGGCGCGGCCGTACGGTCAACTGCCCGTCCGGGTCGCCGCCGGAAAGCTCGACATGGACGGGCACGTTGCCGGTGTTGTCCACCGCCACCTCGTGCCGGGCCCGCCGGCGTCCCCTCGACGTACGCGGACTGATCTCCGCGGTCGTCTGGAAGAACGGGCGGATCCGGACCAGGCCCTCCACCGCGGTGGCCGCCGCCGGGTTCTCGGCCGGCAGCACCCGTACGGCGTAGGGGACCTCACCGGCCGGCACCCGGGACGAGCGGGGCGGGGAGAACGTCACCGAGACCTCGGCGTCGTTGTCCGGGTAGATGTTGACCACCGCGGGTTCGATCGTGGCCCAGCCGGCCGCCGGCCCCACCACTTCGAACCTGTATTGCTCGATGATCGGGCTGCTGTTTCGGATGGTCACACCGCATGAGGCGGTGGCGCCCGGCTCGATGTCCAGAGTCGGCGCGTCTAGGGTCGCGTGGGTGCTCACGAAGGGCACCGTAGGGGGTAACCGCCGCCCGGGCACGTCTCAAGTGGGAACACCTTCGGGCAACAACAACCGCACTTTAAGGGCACCTTAACCGTCACGAGGATGCTGACGGCACAACGTTGGTGTCACCCGTGTGACCCCCTTCTGGCAGGTGGTTTAGATGATGGAACGGCTCGCGGTCCTCCTCCACGCGCGTGATCCGATCTCGTACGCGGGCATCAGGGGGCAGCTGGCACCCCGCCCGGAGGTCCGGATCGTCAGCAACGACGAGTGGGAGTCCGCGACGGTCGCGCTGGTGGTCACCGACCGGATCGACGAGGCGGCCATCCGGGCGCTGCGTGGGCTGCGGTGCCGGGGCATCAACCGGCTGGTCATCGTGGCCACCCAGATCGACGAGTCCGAGCTGGTAGCGGTGGTGGAGATCGGCGTCGCCGGGCTGGTACGACGCACCGACGCCACCGCCGACCACCTGGTCAAGGTGCTCAAGTCGGCCGCCGCCGGTGACGGCGCGGTGCCGCCGGACCTGCTCGGTAGGCTGCTCAACCAGGTCGGGCAGCTGCAGCGACAGGTGCTCGGCCCGCGCGGACTCACCTTCTCCGGCCTCGCCGAGCGGGAGGTCCTGGTGCTGCGGCTGGTGGCGGACGGACTCGACACCGAGGAGATCGCGCAGAAACTGTCGTACTCCCAGCGGACCGTCAAGAACGTGCTCCACGACGTGACCAGCCGGTTGCACCTTCGGAACCGCTCGCACGCGGTGGCGTACGCGCTGAAGCACGGCTTGATCTGAACGTTCATTAAGGCAGGGAGCGGTGCCCGATCGGGCACCGCTCCCTGCCCGATTCTCTGGCCAGCGTCCGGTGTCCCTGGACCGCTGGCCACGCAACGGTGGACACCGGTGCCGTCCGGGGTTGCCGACGACGAGGAGATGGGTTCCGACTGTGGCGAAGAAGGACACTGCCGTTCGTACTCGAACGAGAGTGGCGGCAGTGCTGGTCCTGGCGATGGTGGCCGCGCTGACGCCCGCGTCCGTCGCACAGGCGCAGTCGCGTCCCGGAGGTCCGCAGCACAACGCCTACGGCGACCTGCTCGCGTACGCCGGCGGCGGCAGCCCGACGCTGGCCAGCGGGTCCACCCACGCGAGCGTGCTGCCCGCGGCCCTCGCCGACAGCAGCGCCGACGACCCGAGCGCGGCCGGCTCGGCGCTGGTCTGGATCACCCACACCCCGGCCACCGGCGGCTCAAGCGAGACCGACGGCGACGTCATGTACTGGGCCGGCGGCACCGCCGCGCCCGTACGGCTGACCAACGACTCGTACGTCGACGAGCACCCCGCGCTCTCCCCGGACCACAAGACCGTCGCCTTCGCCTCCAACCGGGACGGCCAGTTCGACATCTGGCTGGTCGACACCAACGGCACCAACCTGCGCCGACTGACCACCAGCCAGGGCAACGACGACTGGCCGAGCTTCGGCCCCAACAGCGACCGGATCGCGTTCGCCAGCACCCGGGACGACCCGTACGGCGACATCTACACGGTGTCCACCGCGGGCGGAGCCGTGCACCGTGTCACCACCGAGCCGACCTCCGAAGGCGAGCCGGCATGGTCACCGGACGGCCGCACGATCGCCTTCAGCACCGACCGCTTCCGCAGCAGCTTCAGCGACAAGGCGCATTCGGACGTCATGCTGGTCCCGGCGGCCGGTGGCCCCGAGACCCGGTTGACCACCAGCATCGACTCCGGCGAGCCAGCGTGGTCGACGGACGGCACGCTGGCCTTCGTCAGCCGTACGGCGGACACCGGCGGGGACATCTACACCATGAAGCCGGGCCAGCAGAGCGCCACCGCGCTCGCGGTCGGCCCGGAACCGGACTCCCGGCCGACCTGGTTCACCGCCGGCGGCGCCGCCTCTGTCGTCTACGGCAGCATGCACACCAGCACCGACTCGGACATCTGGACCGTGGACCAGTACAGCCAGGACCCGGCCGGCAGCCAGCGGCGGAACCTGACCGCCACCCCGGGCACCGCCGAGTCCGATCCGTCTTTCTCGTACGACGGCACCCAGCTCGCCTTCACCCAGACCAACAGCGGCGGCCAGAGCCGCATCGTGCTGGCCAACAGCGACGGGACCGGCATCCGGGCCCTGACCGCGTTCACGTTCGACCAGTACGACTCGCAGCCGGAGTGGTCGGCGGACGGCAAGCTGGTCGCCTTCACCCGCCGGACCGGCAACGGGGACGGCAGCCACACCTTCATACGGATCGCCGAGGTCGGCGGGTCCGGCCGGCAGTGGCAGGTCCCGCAGACCGGCACCGGGAACTTCTACGACGACCACCCGACGCTCTCGCCGGACGGCACCACGATCGCGTTCCGCCGCTACCTGAACGGCCAGTCCCGGATCTATACGGCCGCTCTCACGCACAACTCGGACGGCTCAGTCGACATCGCCGAGCCGCAGCTGTTGCTGTCCGACGATTCGCACGAGGACTGCGGCGGCCAAGGGCCGATCGGCGACTCCGACCCGCAATACCAGCGCAGCACGTTCCAGACGCTGATCGCTTTCGTCGCCGAGAGTGGGCACCGCATCTGCGCGTACGACCCGAGCCTGCCCAGCGGAGCGCGGATCACCACCATGGGCCGCCCAACGGCGGACGGCAACCTGTCCGAGCCGGCGTGGACCGGCAGCCTGCTCGCCTTCACTCTGACGCCCTCGATCAACACCCTGGCCGCCCGGATGGCCGCAGCGGCCAAGCCGAAGGCCGAGCAGGTGAACGCCGACTCGTCGCTGTGGATCGTTTTCGGCGCCGAGCGCAACCACACGCCGACGCAGCTGCTGTCCGCGCCGGGTGGGGTCGACCACGCGAGCTTCCAGTCGATGAGCGGCGACGTGTCGCTCTCGGTCAGCTCCTCGCCGGAGCCTGCCAACCCCGGTGACCAGGTGCAGCTCACGTACAAGGTCACCAACAACTCGGCCCTGCCGGTCCCGCACACCTGGTTGCGGATGGACCTGCCGCCCGGTCTGCCAGTACGGTCGGTCACCCCGCAACCGGCCTGCCAGACCGACGGCACCGCCTGCGTGATCACCAACCTGGCCGCCAAGGGCTCCTTCACGGCGCAGGTGACAGTGACCGCGGCACAGGCGACGGCCGGCCGGGCCAGCGGCACCGTACAAGCGCAGTATCCGGACGGCGTCAGCGCCGAGACCCAGACCGCGGACATCCTGGTGACGCCGTCGACCGACTATCGCCTCTCGTACGCCAGCAATGACGCGGCGAACCTCTTCTACGCGACACCCGGCACCCCAACCAGGACGCCCGCGCTGACTGGTACGGCCGGGCTGTACGGCACCGACGTCAGCGCCAACGGCACCGCGCTGACGTGGGTGAGCAGGGCCGCCGCGAGCGGCAGCGCGAACGTCGGCGGCTCGCTCACGTACGCCGCCGACGCGGGGTCGGCCCCGGTCAAACTGAGCACCGACACGTCGTCGTACCGCCATCCCGTGCTGTCGCCGGACGGCAAGCGGATCGCCTTCTCGTCCAACCGCAGCGGCCAGTTCAACATCTGGGTCGTCAACATCGACGGCAGCGGGCTGATGCGGATCACCACCGGCTCCAACGACGACTGGCCGGCCTGGTCGCCGAACGGCCAGAACATCGCCTTCAGCAGTACGCGTACGGATGCGGCCGGCGACATCTATGTCACGCCGGCCGCCGGCGGCGCGACCACCCGGCTCACCTCGTCGGCCGGCATCGACATCCAGCCGGCGTACTCCCCCGACGGCACCCGGATCGCCTTCGCCACCACCCGGTTCCGCGGCGGCGCCACCAGCGGGCCGACCGATGTCGCGATCATGCCGGTCGTGGGCGGGGTGGCCACCCGAATGACCAGCGCGACGGACTCCAGCCGGCCGGCGTGGTCGCCGGACGGGACCCAGATCGCGTACGTGACCACCCACGACGACGGCGCCGGCGACATCTACGCGCTCAAGCTCGGCACCACCACCCCGGCCAAGGTCGCCACCCGGTCGGACACCGCCGAGACGAGCCCCACCTGGTGGACTCCCACCAGTGGCGCCCAGCCGGCCGTGCTTTACTCCGCCCTGACCAACGGCAACGACAGTGACATCTGGAGCAGCGCGCTCAACGGCGCCGGCCGGATCGACCACTCGGCCCGGCCCGGCCTGGACGAGAACGAGCCGGCGTACAGCAAGGACGGCAGGAAGCTCGCGTACACCGAGTTCGACTCGACGGGAGACAGCCGGATCGTGCTCGCCGCCGCCGACGGCAGCGGCGCGAAACCGCTGGCCGACTTCGGCGACACGCTGCTCAGCGACAGCTCACCGACCTGGTCGCCGGACGGCAAGATGCTTGCCTTCACCCGGACCCGCTACACCGTCTCGTCCACCGGCGAGTACACGACCGCGGATTCCTGGATCGTGATCATGCGAGTCGACACGACTCCGGTGGTGCTCCTGGACCGGCTGCCGCTGCCGGCTGGGACCACCGGCTTCGACGCCGATCCAGCCTGGTCCTCGACCAACCCCAACCAGCTCGCACTGGCCCGGTACGCCAATCCCAACCAGTTCGGGAGCAGCGCGGACGTCTGGTTGGCGACGCTGGCCATCACCAACACCACCGCCACCGTCACCAGCCAGCACAGGCTGACCACCTCGGACACCCAGTGCGGCACCGCCCGGAACTACACGCCGGCGTGGTCACCGGACGGCAAGCAGCTCGCGTACGTCGCTTTCGTCTCGGCGGGCGAGGGCAGCTTCACCCAGCTCTGCGCGATCGGCGCCTCCGGGTCTAACGACCGCAAGGTGCTTGACGACAACAGCAACGGCACCACGATCTCCGTCGCCGACCCGGCGTGGTCACCGGACGGCAATTACATCGCCTTCGGATCGTTCATCCAGGGGTCGGACCTCGCCGCCGCCGCCAAGCCGGCCACGACCAAGTCACGTACCACCAGGCGGGCCGCGGCCAAGCCGGCCGCCGCCCCGGGCGCCGCCAAGCCAGCCGCCGCGCAGGCGAGTCAGGTTTCCGGTAACGACACGATCATGCTGGTGAACGCCACGGGTGGGCCGGGCGTCCAGGTTCTCGGTACGCCCGGTGGCGCCGCCGAGCCGGCGTTCGAGCCGAAGGCACCCGATGACGTCGTCCCGCCGAACACCGTCGGGCTGGGCGTCTCGGCCACGCCGCAGCCGGGGTACGTGGGAGGGCCGGTCGTCGCGGTGACGTACACGGTCACCAACAACACCGACGCTCCGGTGCTGAACCCGGTCGTCGCCACCGGCCTGCCCACCACGCTGCCAGTTGCCTCGGTGAAGCCGTCGACGGTTTGTAACGCGACCGCGACAACCTGCACGCTGCCGACCATCCCGGCCTTCGGCAAGTCCACCTTCACAGTCAACCTGACCCCGGCGGCCGCGGTGAACGCGCAGGTGACGGGCAAGCTGTCGTACAACTTCACGGGCAGCCCGACGGCCAGCACGAGCAAGACCGTGCCGCTGGTGGTGATCGGCCCGAACCTGAAGACCGTCCCGTCGGTCGGCCCACCCGGGCTGGACCCGGTGGCCACCGGCAGCGGCTTCCCGCCCAACACGCAGTTGCTGGTGACCTGGGACAGCGGAGTCAAGATGCCGCCGTCGAAGGTCACCACGGACGCCAAGGGCACGTTCCGGATCCCGGTCCTGGTCCCGTACCACGACTGGCCGGGCAAGCGGAAGGTCACCGTCACCTTCGTCAAGACCGGCCAGACCATCACACCGACACAGGCCGGCTACATGGTCGGCGGCGTGCCGAACTTCCCCGGTGTCGACTAACCCTCAGGAGACAACGCGATGATTCACGAGGTCGATGAGGCTCTGCGTGAGCTGGTACGCAGCAGGGCGTTGCCGGGCAACGAGGTGGAGGTGGCGTTCGAGGCGCCGACCAAGGACTGGGCGGCCCGGCGGAACGCGCCGACCGTCAACATCTACCTGTACGACATCCGCGAGGACATGCGCAAACGGTCCCGCGGCATGATCAACGCGTACGACGACCTCGGCAAGATCGAGTCCCGGCATATGCCGCCCCGGCACATCAAGCTGTCGTATCTGCTGACCGCCTGGACCCAGCGGCCGGAGGACGAGCACCGGCTGCTGTCCGCACTGCTGACCAGCCTGCTCAGTTACGAGGAGATGCCTCGCGAGCTGCTGACCGGATCGCTCGCCCAGATCGGCCGGCCGGTCGCGGTGACGGTGGCCCTACCGCCGCCCGAGGACCGCTCTTTCGCCGACGTGTGGACGGCCCTTGGAGGTGAGCTGAAGCCCTCGCTCGACGTGGTGATCAGCGCGCCGGTGATGGCCGGCCGGGTCTTCCAGGCCGCCCAGACCGCGACCGCCGGTATGTCGCTCGTCAGCACCGACACCGAGACCGGCGAGTCCGACGACCCGCTGCGCCACCTGGTGGAATACCCCACCGAGGAGGAGATCGCGGCGGCCGCCGGCAGCACCATCGCCGGCACCGTGGTCCGGTCCGGCCGCGGCGGTGGTCGTACGACCGGCGCAGGCGCGACCGGCGGCGGTAGGGACGGCGGCGGTAAGGGCGGCGGTGGTTCCGCTGGGGATGGCGACTCCGGTACGACCGACGGCACTGGTGGGGCTGGTGGACTCAGTGGGCTGGGCGGTGCCGGTGCGCGTACGGGCAGTGGCCATCCGGCCGGGATTCCCGGGGTGCCCGGCGAGCCCAGCTATGGCGAGCCCGGCCCCGGTGGCGCACCCACACCGCGGATCGCGATCCGACGGCGGATGCGGATCGGTCAAACGGCGGCGAACCCGGCCGGTGGCATCTCCAGGGGCGGCACCTCCAAGGGCAGCGCTTCCAAAGACAGCACTTCTAAAGACGGCACCTCTAGAGACAAGGGAACTGAGAAGAAGTGACGACGGCACAGTCCGTCCTGGACCGGTTGGCGGTCCTGGAAGGCCGGGTCCGGCAGGTGCTGGCGGCCCGACAGGCCGCCGATCCGCGCGCCGATGACGCTTTTCGCGGTCTGTATCTGTCGGACGAGATGATCGAGACGCTGCTGGAGGAGCCGCGCGGCCCGCTGACCGGCGGTGAGCCGACCGGCCCGCCAGCCACCGCCGATCCCAGCCGGCTTGGCCGGCTGGCCGCCGGAGCCCAGCTGTCCGAGCTGGACACCGAGCTGTTGCTGATCGCGGTGGCGCCGGACGTGGACAGCCGGTTCGAACAGTTTTTCGGTTATCTCAACGATGATGTGACCCGCCGCCGGGCCACCGTCGGCCTCGCGCTGCGGCTCTGCGGGCTGCCGGAGAACTCGGCCATTGGCCGTACCCGGCTGACCGGCGACGCGCCGCTGATGCGTACTGGTCTGGTCGCCGTCGAGGACACCGACCGGCCGCTGCTGAGCCGGCAGCTGCGGGTGCCCGATCGGGTCGCCGCTTACCTGCTTGGCGACGACCGGCCCGACGCCACCCTGACCTCGGTGTGCTGGCCGGACGACTTGGCCGACCTGCCGGCGCTGCCCGGTGCCACCGAACTCGCGCGGGCGCTGCGGGCCGGAACTTCGTTGACGTACCTGCGAGAACTCGCCGGCGGCAGCGGGCTGGCGCTGGCCGCGGCCGCGCTGGCGCTGGCCGGTCGGCCGCCGCTGCCGATCAACCTCGAGGTGCTGGAGAGCGGTGAGTCGGACGGCTCCACCCTGCGCGGCCTGCTGGTCGAGGCGCTGCTCACCGGCGCCGGCATCATCGCCGGGCCGCTGGGCACCGACGGCGGCCGCGCCCTGCGGGTCACCGTCGAGCTGATGGTGCGAGCCGCCGTGCCGCTGATCGTGTTCGGCCCGAGCCGGTGGGATCCGCGCTGGTCCGACCGGGCGCCGCTGCGGGCGGACGCCGCGCCGGTCGGTCCGGCCCTACGGGACGAGCTGTGGCACGGCGGCCTCGACGGCAGCCTCGCCGTCGGGGTGGAGCCGACCGACGTGACCGCGCAGTTCATCCTCTCTCCCGTGCAGATCCGCCGGGCGGCCGCGGCGGCGCGTACGCTCGCGGTCGCCGACGGCGACAGCGGCGTACAAGCGGCCCACCTGCGTCAGGGCGCCCGCGACCAGAACGCGGCCGGCCTGGAGCGGCTCGCCCGCCGGATCGAGCCGGCGGTCGGCTGGGCCGACCTGGTGCTGCCGGACCAGGTGGCCGGCCAGCTCGGCGAGCTGTCCGCTCGGGCCCGGCACCGCGAGCGTGTGCTCACCGACTGGCGGATGCGGCCAGGTGGCGGCCGCGGCCGCGGGGTCACCGCGCTGTTCGCCGGCGACTCCGGCACCGGCAAGACGATGTCGGCGGAGGTGATCGCTGGCGACCTCGGGCTCGACCTCTACACCGTGAACCTCGCGACCGTGGTCGACAAATATGTCGGTGAGACCGAGAAGAACCTGGAGCGGATCTTCACCGAGGCGGCCGGCGTCAACGGCGTACTGCTTTTCGACGAGGCCGACGCGATTTTCGGCAAGCGTTCGGAAGTACGGGACGCGCACGACCGCTACGCGAACATGGAAAGCGCGTATTTGTTGCAGCGCATCGAAACCTTCGACGGCCTCGCCATCCTCGCCACCAACCTGCGGGCCAACCTGGACGAGGCCTTCACTCGCCGACTGGACATCGTGGTCGATTTCCCGGTCCCAGACGAGCCGCTGCGCCGCGCGCTCTGGGACGCCTGTCTCGGTCGTACTCTGCCCCGTTCGTCCGATGTGGACCTGGACTTCCTCGCCGCTTCCTTCGAACTGGCCGGCGGGCACATCCGGTCGGCCGCCGTCACCGCCGCGTACCTGGCCGCCGAGGCCGACCGCTCGGTGAGCATGGCCGACCTCGCCGGCGCGGTCGCCCGGGAATACCGCAAGCTCGGGCGGCTGGTGCTGGAACGCGAATTCGGAAAATACGTCGGAGTCCTGTCCGGGCGCAGTCAGAGCGCCTTCTGAGATTTATTGATCTTGGTTGGTCGGTCCGTACGAAACGGATAATCCGGACCGGCGTCCGCTATCGGTGGGCCGACTAACCAAGCGCCACCCGATCTGGGTGGAGGCCCACTTCACCAGGGGACTGCGACAGCGCCGTAGCGGCTGGCGAGGTGGATCTACGTGGAGTGCGGGTGCCTTCCCGGGCCATCCGGGAAGGGGTGACGGAAGGCTTGACAGGGGTCAACTCGCGATCCTTGACAGATCACGCTATGAAACCGCAGCGTCCCGTGTGTTTGCCGGCGACCGCGGGTGCCCGGCCGGGTCCGGGCGGCGTCGGGTGGGGCGATGGCGGTGCCCTATGGGGCACAAAGTGGTTCCCGGATACCCATCCTGTTGGTCGTGTCACCGGCCCCGTACGAAGACGAGGATTCCTACGGAGAACAAAAACCCTCGACCGGGAGGCTCGATGCCCACCTATCTGTCCCCAGGCGTGTACGTGGAGGAGGTCGACTCTGGTTCGCGCCCGATTGAGGGCGTAGGAACCGCAGTCGCCGCCTTCGTCGGCTTCGCCGCCCAGGGTCCCTTCAACACCCCGACGCTGGTGTCGAACTGGACGCAGTACGTCCAGAACTTCGGCGACTTCGTCGAGGGGACCTACCTCGCTCAGTCCGTCTACGGCTACTTCCTCAACGGCGGCGGCAACTGCTACGTGGTCCGCATCGGTGGTGAGGCCGCGAACGGCAAGGCCGCGCTGCCGGCCGGCCCGCAGGCTCAGCTCGGCGCCTACCAGGTGGTCGGCAGGGAGCTGACCGCCGGTGGCGGCGGCGACATCAGCGTCGAGGTCGGCCCGGCGACCGGGGAGAACCCGGCCGACGACCGCTTCACGCTGAACGTCAAGCGTGGCAACAAGGTCGAAGAGACCTTCGAGAACGTCACCACCAAGCGTGGCAAGGACAACGTCGTCACCGCGGTACGCGAGCGGTCGAAGTTGATCACCCTGACCGAGCAGAACACCGGCCCCGGTGTGGTCGCCAAGCCCGCCGGCAGCGCCACCCTGAAGCCGCCGCCCACCCCGGAGCCGGTGCCCGAGCGGGTGAACGCCATGGACTACGTCGGTGACGTGTCCGCGCGGACCGGTTTCGGTGGCCTGGAGACGATCGAAGAGATCACCATGGTCGCGGCGCCGGACCTGATGACCGCGTACGAGCGTGGCGCCATCGACGGCGAGACGCTGAAGGCCGTTCAGCTCGGCATGATCGCGCACTGCGAGCTGATGGGCGACCGGGTCGCGATCATCGACCCGCCGCCGAACCTGAACGTCCAGGAAGTGCGTAACTGGCGGGTGAACGAGGCCGGCTACGACTCCAAGTACGCCGCGCTCTACTACCCCTGGCCCAAGGTGCTGAACCCGGCCAACGGCAAGAACGAGTTCATCCCGCCGAGCGGCCACGTGGCCGGTGTGTGGGCCCGCAGCGACGACGAGCGCGGGGTGCACAAGGCGCCGGCGAACGAGGTCATTCGCGGCGCGGTGTCGCTGCAGACCTCGATGACCCGGACCGAGCAGGAGCTGCTCAACCCGATTGGCGTCAACGCGATCCGGTCGTTCCCGGGCCGTGGGGTACGCATCTGGGGTGCTCGTACGCTCTCGTCCGACCCGGCGTGGCGCTACCTGAACGTCCGTCGCCTCTTCAACTACCTCGAAGAGTCGATCCTGGGCGGCACCCAGTTCGTCGTCTTCGAGCCGAACGACGACGCACTGTGGGCCCGGATCCGTCGTACGATCGCCGCTTTCCTGGTGAACGAATGGCGCAAGGGCGCCCTGTTCGGCCTGACGCCGGACGAGGCCTTCTACGTCAAGTGTGACCGGGAGACCAACCCGGCCGAGGGCATCGACGCCGGCCAGGTCGTCTGTGAGATCGGCGTCGCGCCGGTCAAGCCCGCCGAGTTCGTGATCTTCCGGCTGGCCCAGTTCTCCGGTGGCACCAGCCTGGTGAACGAGTAACCGACCGCGCATCCGATTTTGGAGTAAGGAGAATCCACCATGGCACTACCCGATCTCGACAGAGCGGTCGGTTGGTCGTTCGGCCTGGAAATCGACGGCATCCAGGTGAAGGAAATTCAGGAGATCAGCGGCCTGAAGATGGAGCAGGACGTCATCGAGCTGAAGCACAACTCGTCGGCGGACGGCAAGTACGTCAACAAGAAGATGCCGGGCCGGGCGAAGGCGGGCGAGTTCACCGTCACCCGTGGCCTGTCCGACGACTCCTCGTTCGAGAAGCTGATCAAGGATGCCCGGCTGGGCAACATGGGATCGGCTCGTAAGAACGGCGCAGTCGTGGTCTACGACTACCAGGGCGCGGCGATCAAGCGCTACAAGATCACCGCACTGTGGGCCAAGAGCCTGGAAATCGGCTCGCTGAAGGCCGGCGGAACCGACGTGCTGACCGAGAAGCTCACGCTGACCTACGAAACAATGGAAGTGGAGTAGCGCGATGCGCCGCACCATGGTCCTCCCGGACGCCGCCGCGGTGGCGGCGTCCGGGGCCCCGCCCGCCGGCCCAGCCGCCGAGGCGGCTCCGCCGGCAGCCGCACAGACGCTGCGCACCGAGTTCGCGTTCGAGTTGCCTCGCGGCTACGTCGACGACGACGGCAAGGTGCACAAGCACGGCGTCATGCGGCTGGCGACCGCGCGGGACGAGCTGTTCCCGTTGCGCGACGACCGGGTTCGGGAGAACCCGGCCTACCTGACCGTGGTGCTGCTGGCCCGGGTGATCACCCGGCTCGGCGACATCACCGACGTACACGCCATGATCATGGAGGACCTGTTCGCCTCCGACCTGGCCTTTCTGCAGGATCTCTACCGGCGGATCAACAGCGAGGGCCACACCCGCGCCGCGGTCACCTGCCCGGAGTGCGAACACCGGTTCACCGTCGACGTGGCAGGTGGGCGCCTGGGGGAATCGTGACGTACGCGACCGACCGGCTGCACGAGGAGATCGCGTACGTCGCGTACCACTTCCACTGGTCGTGGGAGGAAATCCTCGATATGGAACACCCTGACCGTCAGCGGTTCGTGGCGGAGATCGCCCGCATCAACACCAGGATGAGCGAGAGTCGGTAGCAACCATGTGGCCATGGTCGTCACGCGTCCAGCGGACCGCCCAGGAGGTAACTCCGGGCGGTCCGGCGGCGCCACCAGCGAGTCAACCGGAGCCGGCGCCGTTCCGGGCCGCCGAAGCCGGCGACTGGCAGGCGATGGCGCCGATGGGGCGTACGTTCTCGGCGCACCCGCTGGTCAACCCGGTCCAGCGGTTGACCGACAACCTGACCAGCTGGCGCGATCCCACGTACCTCGCGCCGCTGGGCCACAGCATTGACCCCGGTGGCCCGTCCGGGGTCATCCCGGCGTCCCTGACCCCGCCGCCGCAGCTGCCCACCTCGCCGCAGGACATGCCGTTGGCGACGCCCGCGCCGAGCCAGCCGGAGGCTCGTCGCGGCGGCGCTTTCACCGCTATCCAGCGAATTTTCGGTGGCGATGCCACCGCACCCACTCGTCCGACCGTCGCCCGCTCGGTGCAGACGCCGGCCGACCCCGTTTTCGCTGACGCGCCCACCGCGTCGGCCGGTTCCACCGCGCCGACCGTCGGCGCGAGCCCGCAGGCGATGCCGGTCCTGGACCAGGCGCCGGCTCAAGCCGCGCAGCCGACCAGCCACCCCGACCTGGTGCTCGCCACCCCGGTCCAGCGGGCCGAGTCGCTCACCACTTCGACGTACCAGCCACCCACCCGGACGCTGACCGTACTGCCCGCCCCGACCCCCGCGCCAGTGGTCTCGCGAGCCGTCGCGGACCCGGGAGCTGACCTGCTCGGCGATCCGGTTTCGTTGGCGGACAACCAAAATCTCCCCGAAGCAGCCCAGGACTCGGCCGTGCCGACGCTTGGGTACGACACCGACTCCACGCCGGCCGACCAGCCGGCAGCGCCAGCGCCGACCACCAGTGCGCCCGGATCGATGCCGGGCATGCCGGTCGTACCAGCGGTCCAGCGGGCCGTCGACGACAACCCCCCGACACCCGCCGGGAGGCGCGTAGGGCTGGGCCCCGCGTTGAGCGGACCCAGTGCGAGCAGCCGGCCGACCGCGCAACGCGCCGCCGACTCCCCCTCCTTGCCGCTGGCTGCCCAGCCGGCACCGGACGAGGCGCCGACCGTTCAGCCCACGCTCGGGTATCAGCCACCGGTGTCCGGCCAGTCGGCCGGATCGACTCCGGTCGCGCCTTCGGTCCAGCGGGCCAGCGCCGCGGGTACGACCAGCCGCCGACCCGGCCTCGGTGCGCCACTGAACCAGGTGGGCGACGCCGCCGCTGGACCGGGGCCGGCGCTGGGCGGCTCCCCTGACCTGCCGCTCTCGGTGTCCCGGGCAGCGGACGGTGTCGGCTCGGTGGCCGGCCCGAAGTCCTTCTCCGAAATCGCCGCCGCGGCCGTCCAGCGGGCCGCCGCCGACGAGTCCGGCGACCCGGCGTTTGACAACGCGGCTTTGGACAGCGCGGCTTTGGACAGCGCGGCTTTGGACAGCGCGACCGACGAAGGCGCCCAACACCCGCCGGAAGTCGGCGCCCCGCCGGCGCTGCCGGTGGCTCCGACGCTCAACTCCAGCCAGCTCTCGGATCCGGCACCGGCCCGCGACCTCGCGCCGATGCCGGTCCAGCGCGTTCCGGCCGCCGGCTCGGATCCGCTGGTCACCCGCCCACCGGCGGACCGCCCGACGGTCGGCGCCACCGAGTCCACGATGTCCACAGTGGACAGTGGCCCGACGCTGTCGTACGCCAGCGGCTCCGCTCGTACGACGCCATCGGGTCCCGATCCGTTGGCCGGCCTGCCGGAGCTGCCGGTCGTCCAACTCGCCGCGGACGGCTCGTACCGCCCGGCCACCAGCAGCAGCACCGCCGCGACCTCGGCCACCCAGACCCTCGGCTCGACTGGAACGAGCGGTACTGGCGGCATAGACCTGGCCACCAGCACTGACCTCACCGCCAGCACCGACTTCAGCGCCGACAGTGGTGCGGCCTCTTCCGGCAGCAGCGACCTCCCGCTCGCCGCCGGTGAGCTGACCAGCAGCCCATCCGGCGGCCCTTCCGGCGCCGGTGCGCGGTCGCTGATGGAGAACCTGCCGGTGGTTCAGCTGGTCGGCGACCGCTCGCCGATCCCGGTGCTGCCGACCGCGGCTACCACCGCCGGCGCCGGCGCGACCGGCCCGGTCGCCGTACCGGCCACCAACAGCTGGAGCGCCAGCGCACCACCGACGGTGGTCTCCCGGGCCATCTCCTCCACGGTTCCCACTCCACCCGCGACCCCGAGTGCCGCGAGCAACGGCGCAAGGCAGGCGACCAACCGGCAGGAGGGGCTCCCCAACGCGGCTCCGGTCCAGCGGTCCGCCACCTTCGACCTCCCGACCGCCCCGATCGCCGGTCCCGCCGACACCATCTCGGCCCCCAGCGGACCCTTCGGCGGCACGGCCAGTCCAGCGCAGGCGCCAGCGAGTACGGCGGTGCAGCGGGCCAGTGGCCTGCCGGAGCTGACACTGCCGCCGGTGGCGCAACTCGCGTCGGCCGGGTCGGACGGCGGTGCGGCAACCGGAGCCGGTACGCCCGGACGGCGGCCAGCCGGGGCCCAGCCGCTGGTGTTGCCGCCGACCCAGGAGCAGCTGACCGCGCAGATGGTGCAGCGGTTCGCGGCCGGGCCGGAGCCGGTGGTGCAGACGTACCCGACCGAGACCATGACGGTGCAGGCCGCCGACGCCGGCCCGGCCCCGGCGGCGGCACCAACTCCGGCCGGCGGCGCACCAGCGGCGCATCCGGCCGCCGGCGCCCAGCCACCGGAGGAGCTGCTGAAAACGCTCTTCGATCCGCTGTTGCGCCGGCTGAAGGCCGAGCTGCGGCTGGACCGCGAGCGTCGCGGCCTGATCACCGACACCAAGCGTTGACCACGAGGAGACTGAACGATGGCTGATGATGTAGAGGCCCCGGTAGCGGTCTGTTTCGTGGTGAAGATCGACGACCAGAGCCTGGGTACGTTCGACAGCTGCGACGGCCTCGGCATGGAGTTCGTGATGGAGACCCGCGAGGAGGGTGGCCAGAACGGCATGGTGTGGCAGCTGCCCACCCGGATCAAGTGGTCGAACGTGAAGCTGACCCGGCCGGTGAGCAAGGACACCGAGAAGGTGACCAAGTACTTCGCCGCGATGGCCGCTGGTTTCCAGCGCAAGACGGCCGTCATCGAGGCTCGTACGCTGCACGGCGAAGTGGTCACCAGCTGGTCGCTGGCCGGGGTGATCCCGGTCAAGTGGAGCGGCCCGCAGCTGGGCATGGACAACAACAAGATCGCGATGGAGACCCTGGAGCTCGCGCACCACGGTTTCCTCGGCACCTGACCGGGCAGGGATAAATCATGAGTTCACCAGTCACCTTCAGCTCGCCCGGCACGCCGGCGGCCAGTACGTACGGCTCGACGCCGCCGGACAAGCTGATGCACGCCAGCCTCATCGTGATGGAGCCGCCGGCGTCCGCGACAACCGGCGAACCGGGCGCCCAGATCGACGAGATCAAGTTCCAGTTCAACCCCAAAGAGCTGTCGCTGACCAAGACGGCGAAGTGGAAGCGCAGCGACCAGCGCAACGCGAAGAAGAGCGCGCCGCCGGAGTTCACCGGATCGGACCCGGCCAAGCTGCAGCTGGAGATGTTCCTGGACGGCACCGAGAAGATGGACGACTCGGTGGTCAAGACCGTCGAGAAGCTGTTCCAGTGCTGCGTACCGACCGCGAAAAGCAACAGCAACACCAAATCCTCGCCGCCGTGGGTGAAGTTCGTCTGGGGCGGGATGCACAGCTTCCCGGGCGCGATCACCACGGTGACGGCGAAATACACCCTGTTCAGCTCGAGCGGCACCCCGATCCGGGCGCTGTGCACGCTGACCCTGGAGGAGATCTCCGGCACCACGCCTGGCCAGAACCCCACCTCCGGGTCGCTGGCCGGCCGGGACGTACACACCACCACGATTGGCGACACGCTCGCCTCGGTCGCCTACTCGGCGTACGGGAACCCCGAGCTCTGGCGTGACCTGGCCGAGGCCAACAACATCGACAACCCGATGGCGTTGCGGCCGGGCACCCGGCTGCTCATCCCCGCGCTTGAGGACCTGAACGTGGGTGGCCGTGGCTAACGAAAGTTTCGCCAACGCGCTGGTCGTCGAGGTCAACGGCGCCAAGCTGCCGGCCGACGTGGCCAGCATGATGGTGATGGCGTACGTGGACGACAGCCGCAACGTGCCGGACCTGTTCGTGCTGCGCTTTCGCGACCAGGACCAACTGGTGCTGCAGAAGGGCAAGTTCCAGATCGGCGTGCCGATCAAGCTCTCGGTGCAGACCGCCGACCCGAGCGGCCCGCTGCCGCTGTTCGACGGCGAGTGCACCGCGATCGAACTGGACGCGGACGTCACCGGCACCTTCACCGAGGTCCGCGGCTTCGACAAAGCGCACCGGCTGACCCGAGGGCGCCGGGTCGTCGCGTACCCGAACATGACCCTCAGCGACATCGTCAACAAGGTCGCCAGCCGGGCCCAGATCCCGGTCGGCAAGATCGACCCGGTGAGCGGGTTCGGCGGCGACCCGAACTCACAGGTCACCCAGGACAACATCAACGACGCCGAGTTCCTGCAGCGACTGGCCGACCTGGTCGGCGCGCAATACACCGTGACGGACGGGAAGCTGACCTTCAAGCTGCCCGAGCCGCCCAGTGACGCGCCCGACAAGACCGCGAAGTCGACCACCAACCCGCTGGTGCTGGAGCTCGGCCGCAACCTCGACTCGATCCGGGCCACCATCACCGCCGCCGAGCAGGTGCCCCAGGTGGAGGCGCGTGGCTGGGACCCCAAGACGAAGCAGGCGGTCACCCAGCAGGCGCCTCCCAAGTTGGCCGGCACCGAGGTCTCCGGGCTGGATCCGGTGGCGCTGGCCGGCAAGGTCGGCAGCCCGCCGATGCTGTCCGCCAACCCGGCACTGCGCAACCACGGCCTGGTCAAGGCCAGCTCGGACGCGATGGCCGCGCAGTTCGGCAACGCGTGCGCCGAGCTGGAGGGCGTCGCCAAGGGCAACCCCAAGCTGCGGGCCGGCGAGGCCGTGTCACTGGGCAACGTGGCGGCGCAGTTCGCCGGCAAATACACCCTCACGAGTACGAGGCACCTGTTCAGCCCGGAGGTCGGCTACACCACCGCCTTCACCGTGTCGCACCGCGAGGACCGGTCGTTCTACGGCCTGACCTCGGGCGCTGGCGGCGGCGCGAACGGCGTCACCGGGCCGGTGCCGGCGATCGTCAGCGACATCAAGGACCCGGACAAGGTCGGCCGGGTCAAGGTGACCTATCCGTGGCTGTCCGACGACTACACCAGTGGCTGGGCTCGTACGGTCCAGGCCACCGGCGGCAACACGTACGGCTCGGTGTTCCTGCCGGAGGTCGGCGACGAGGTGCTGGTGGACTTCGAGAACGGCGACTTCGACTACCCGTACGTGCTCGGCGGCCTCTACAACGGCAAGGACGCGATGCCCAAGCTCGCGACCGACCCGGTGGACAGCGCGGCCGGGCAGGTCGGCGTCCGGGCCCTGGTGTCGCGTACGCACCATCGGCTGGAGCTGATCGACAAATCGGACGTGGACGCGATCCTGCTGTCCACCGGCGACGACAAGCTGCTGATCAAGCTCGACCACAAGAACCAGAACATCGAGGTCACCAGCAGCAAGTCGATCGCGATCACCGCGAAGAACGGCATCAAGATCGACTCCGGTACCGGTCCGTTGGAGATGAAGGGCCAGAAGGTCACGGTGACGTCGACCACCGACGTACAGGTGGACGCCAACGCCGCGATCAAGATGAAAGCCACCGGCCCGGCCAGCCTGGAGGGCGCCACCATGAAGGTCGCTGGCACCGCCACCGGCGAGGTCTCGGCCGGCGCGATGCTCACCGTCAAGGGCGCCATGGTCAAGATCAACTAGGTCCGTCAACCCATATTTCCCAGCGAGAAAGAGAAAAAGCCATGCCACCAGCGGCGCGAGTCGGGGATCTCACCCCGCATCCAGGCGTCGTCACCGGACCTGGGGTGCCGACGGTGCTGATCGGCGGTATGCCGGCGTCCGTCATGGGCGATCTGCACACGTGTGCGTTCCCGCCACCGGCGGTGCACCCGCCGACCCCGCTCATTCCGCCGTGCTGCCCGACCGTGCTCATCGGCGGCAAACCGGCGGCACGGGTCGGCGACATGTCCGGCTGTGGCGCGCCGATCCTGCCGCCAGGCTGCCCGACCGTGATGATCGGCTGAGGGGCCTGACATGCGACACGAGTTCATTGGCGCCGGCTGGGCCTTCCCGCTGCACACCGACGCGACCGGTTCGATGGCGCTGGTCGCCGGCGACCGCGAGGTGGCCGAGGCGATCCGGCTGATCCTCGCGACGATGCCGGGCGAGCGCCCGATGCGGCCGGCTTTTGGCTGCAACATCCACGACCTGGTGTTCGCCCCGGCGGACGCGGCGACCGCCGGGCAGATCGCGTACGAGGTACGGGTCTCACTCGACCGGTGGGAGCCGCGGATCCTGCTGGACGACGTGGTCGTCAGCTTCGACCGGGTCGACGAGGGCATGCTGCTGATCGACATCCGCTACCGGCTGCGGGACAGCAACGACCCACGCAACCTGGTTTTCCCCTTCTACACCATTCCCGCCCACGACGGACCGGACGGCATCGCGGCCGAGCAGCGCCCGGCCGAGATCGCCGCCGCCACCGACGCGGTGGCGCTCAGCAAGGGAGACGCGTGATGGCGCTGCCCACCCCCAACCTGGATGACCGCCGGTTCCAGGACCTTGTCGACGAAGCGAAGCGGATGGTGCAGCAGCGCTGCCCGGAGTGGACCGACCACAACGTGTCGGACCCGGGTGTCACGCTGATCGAGACCTTCGCCTTCATGGTCGACCAGCTGCTCTACCGGCTGAACCGGGTGCCGGACCTGCACTATCTGAAGTTCCTGGACCTGATTGGCGTGCAGCCCTTCCCGCCGACCGCGGCCGTCGGCGACGTGACCTTCTGGCTCTCAGCCGCCCAGGAGAACCCCATCCGGGTGCCGGTCGGTACGCAGGTTTCCAGCGTACGCACCGAAATCGAGGACTCCGTCGTCTTCACCGTGACCAAGAAGCTGGACATCGTGCCCAGCAGCCTGGTCCGGTTGGCGTTGGCCGCGCCCGGCAACACGCCAGTGGACCGCACTGACGAGCTCGCCGACTCCGGCTCGATCCCGGTCTTCTCACCGGTCCCGCAGGTCGGCGACACGGTGATGTTCGGGCTGTCCAACGCGGTGCCCAGTTGCGCGGTGCTGATCCGGGTGGAGGCGCAGGCCGAGGGCGTCGGCGTCGACCCGCGGGACCCACCGTGGATCTGGGAGGCGTGGAACGGCCAGGGCTGGACGGTCTGCGAAATCGACTGGGACACCACTGGCGGGTTCAACAAGCCCGGCGACATCGTCCTGCACGTGCCTTCGACGCACACCCCGTCGGTGGTCGGCCGGGCCCGCGCCGGCTGGCTGCGCTGTCGCGTACTGGAGGCCGAGGAAGGCCAGCGGTTCTATTCCAAGCCGCCCAAGCTGTTCAGCGCGTCGGTCAGCACCATCGGTGGTACGGCCGCCGCCGCGCACGCGGACATCATCGTGAACGAGGTGCTCGGCGAGTCCAACGGCACGTCCGGCCAGCGGTTCACCTTTGGCCGGCAGCCACTGGTGGCCCCGGAGGGCCCGATGACCGCCGAGGTCTCCGGGCCGGAGGGCTGGCAGGAGTGGGTGCAGGTCACGTCCTTCGCCGAGTCCAAGGCCACCGACCGGCACTTCACCCTCGACCCGGTCGGCGGCGAGCTGATGTTCGGGCCAGCGATCCGGCAGCCGGACGGCGGCATGGTGCATTACGGCGCGGTGCCGCCCAAGAGCTCGGTCATCCGGGTGCCCGAATACCGTACGGGTGGCGGCCGGGACGGCAACGTGGCCCGCGGCATGCTGCAGGTCCAGCGTGAGCCGATCCCGTTCGTGAGCAGTGTCATCAACCGGCGGCCGGCGATTGGCGGAGTGGACGCCGAGTCCGTCGAGGACGCCGCCATTCGCGGACCTTTGTTGCTGCGTACGAAAGACCGGGCCGTCACCGCCGAGGACTACGAGGCGCTGGCGATCGAGGCCGCGCCGGACGCGGCCCGGATCCGCTGTGTACCGGTCGAGGAGGCCGGCACCGCCGTCCGGGTGCTCGTCGTACCAGCCGTCGGGGACACCACGGACCTGCGCTTCGCCGACCTCAAACCCAGCAACGAGCTGCTGACCCGGATCGGCGCGCACCTGTCCGGCCGGCGCTGCGTCGGCGCCCGAGTGGCCGTCGAGCCGCCGTTCTACCAGGGCGTGACGGTGGTGGCGCAGCTGACGGCGACCACGCGAGCGTCCGCGGACGCGCTGCGGGCCCGCGCCATTCGTACGCTCGACACGTACTTCAACCCGATCACCGGCGGCGCCGACGGCCGCGGCTGGCCGTTCGGTCGGCCCGTCCAGGCCGGCGAGGTCTTCGCGGTGCTGCAGCGGCTGCGCGGGGTGGAGCTGGTGGAAGGCGTCCAGCTGTTCGCCGCCGATCCGGTGACCGGCGACCGCGGCGACCCGCAGCAGCGTATCGACCTGGCCGCGAACGGGCTGGTCTTCTCGTACCGGCACCAGATCCGGGTGCGGTGACGCGATGCGTGACGCGGTCCAGGAACTGCCCAGCGCGTACCCGATCGGGGCGCAGCTGCCGGCCGTCTATCTGGAGGACGAGTTCACCCAGCGGATCACCGACGCGCTGGACGCGGTTCTCGCGCCGGTGTTCTCGGTGCTCGACTGTTTCGCCATGTACATCGACCCGCGGCTCGCGCCGCCGGACTTCCTGGACTGGCTGTCCGAGTGGGTGGCACTGCGGCTGGACGAGGGATGGAGCCCGGCCCAGCGCCGGACCCTGGTCACCCACGCGGTCCAGCTACACCGGTGGCGGGGCACCGCACACGGCCTGTCTACGATTACCAAGCTGCTGACCGGTGGTCAGGTGGAGATCGCCGACTCCGGCGGGGTGTCGATCTCCGAGACGGCCGGCTCGGCTTTGCCCGGCTCGTCGCCGGCGCAGGCGATCGTACGGGTAAAAGTGCCGGATCCGGACAAGATTGACCTCCGCCGACTAAAGTCAGCGGTTATCGAGACGATCCCGGCGCACGTTGCGGTCCGGGTCGAGGTGTTGTCGTCAAGCCAGCCGCAGAGCGGCGGCACGAGCACTGAGACGGGTGCTTCTGGATGATCGTATGCAAGACCTGCGGAGAGCAGAACGAGAACGAAGCTCGCTTCTGCGCGAACTGCAGCTCCTTCCTCGAATGGGACGGCCAGGCGGTGCCGACCGGGCCGGTCCCGGTGCACCTGCTGGACCGTACGCAGCCTGACCAGGGCACCGCGCCGGGCGCTGGGGCGCCGGCCGTTCCCGGTGCGCCACCGGGCGAGCGGCCGCCGATCCAGCCGACCACGGTGATCAACGTGCCGCGGGAGATGCTGAACCGGCCAAGCCGTGGCCTGTCCGGCACCACGCCGACGATGCCACCGCCGCCCCCCACACCACCGCCGCCGCCTCCGGGCGGTTATCCGCCTCCGCCGACCGCCCCGTCGGCTGGCGGCTATCAGCCGTATCCGCAGCAGCCACCAGCGCCGCCGCAGCCGTACCAGCCGTATCCGCAGCCAGCGGCGCGTCCCGCTGCCGGCCCGCAGGCCCAGCAGCCGGGCGGCCGGCAGCCCTCGGACGAGCAGACCCGGCGGCGCCGCCGGCCCGCTTCCTCGAGCACCCCACAGCCAGGCGTCGCGCCTGGTGAGATCCCCTGCCGGGTGTGTGGCACCGGCAACCCGCCGGATCGCCAGTTCTGCCGGACCTGCGGCACGTCCACAGTGGACAACGTGGCCCCGCCACCGGAACGGGTCGGTTTCTGGCGCCGGCTGTTCGGCGGCGGCGACCGGACCGTGGAGGCCGGCACCCGGCACAACCGGGTCCGCCAGCCCCTGCACCTGATCCGGCCGATCGTCATCCTGGTGATCATCATCGCTCTGCTGATCGTCGGCTTCGGACCGGCCCGGCCGGCCATCGTGGAGGGCGTCAACCTCGCCCGCGACCGCTTCGCCACCAAGTCAACGGTGTCCCCGGTGACTTGGACAGCATCGTCGAGCTACTCGGCGACGAACGGTCCGAAGATGGCGGTCGACGGTGGCGCCAACACCTTCTGGGCACCCCAGAAGAGTGCGAACCTCGGTCGCGGCGAGTGGGTCCAGATGGACTTCAACCCGCCCATCGGGCGACTGCTGCAGATCTCCATCGCCAACGGAGAATCGCAGCAAATTGCCGCGTACAAGGCCGGTGGCCGCATCGGCATCCTCACGGTGACAGTCAAGGACCAAAGCGGAAACTCAACCGACAAGACGATCAACTTGACCGATACCCAGATCATCCAACAGTTCTCGGTCACCGGTAACAACATCGCGAGTATCAGATTCACCATCGTCGATCCTATTTCGGCCAACGATGACAAACCGATCGCCATGAACGAGATCAATTTCTATCAGGACAACTCCCGGCAACCGGGTCGGTAGCAAGACGAGAACTGGGCATCTCCCGATGGGAGGTGCCCAGTTTTTGTTGCGTCAGGCGGGTTCGGCGATGCAGGCGGTGCCGATCCGGCGGAATCCCACGGTCGCGTAGACGCGGGCGATTTCCTCGCTGCCGGCGGACAGGAACACCAGCCGGGCACCGGTTTGGTACGCCTGCCGGGCCAGTGCCGCGGTGACCGCGGCGGCCAGCCCGCGCCGACGGGCGGCCGGCAGCGTACCGACGCCGACCACCTCGGCAACCTCCCCCGCTCGTTGGGTGGCACCGCCGCCCAACACACCCTCGGTCGCACTTTCGGCCAGCACGTGAACGCGCAGGCCGGCGGCCATCAACTCGAGGTCGGTCTGGCTCGTACGACGACCATCGGGCACTGCTTCGTCGCGCTCGGCCGTACCAGCCGCGCCGGTTTCGGTGCCGGGGTTGCCAAAAGCGACACCAAGCGCGGCCCGCAGCTGTACGAGGTCGTCCTGGACCGCTGGATCGGCCGCGTCAAGCAACCGGATGGTCGCGTTTTTCGGCGCCAGGTCTGACAAACGCTCCGGCTCGCAGACCATCAGCGGGGCCCGCAGGACAGCCAGCCCAGCGGCCTCGGCGAGGTCAAGCAGGCCCGGAGTGGTCTGGTGCACCCACTCGAAAGCCTCCGGCACACCGAGCGCGCGCTGCCTCGCTCGTACGACATCGAGGTCCGCACGGGTCGGCGACGCGCCGAGCACCGGCCGGGCGTAGAGCGGATACGCGCCCTCGTCCCGCTGCACGAACAGGGCCAGCCCACCATGCACCTCGACAGTCGCCTGCTGCCGGGGCACCGCGTCGTAGAAATTCTCAAGCTCGACGAAGAGGTCAGTGGTAGTCATCGCGGTCGACGCTAACCCACGTTGACCTGCGGCGCAGCACCTTTTTCCCGGCGCAGCAGCTCGAAACTGACCACCGCGGCGGCGGTCGACACGTTCAGCGACTCAACGTCGCCGGCCATCGGGATCCGCACCCAGCGGCCCACGTACGGCCGAACCTCCGCGCCGAGGCCGTGCGTTTCGCCGCCCAGCACGAAAACCATCCGCTCCCCGAACTCGGCGTGGAACAGCGACTCGGCGCCGTCGGAGTCCAGACCGACCAGCACGTACCCGGCCTCGGTCAGGCTTTCGGCGGCCTCCACCGCGCTGCCGCAGCGCAGCAGAGGTGCCCGGAAAACGATGCCGGCGGAGGCCTTCACCACCAGGGGACCCAGGCTCGCGACCCCGTGCCGCGGGATGATGATCCCGTCGATGCCGGCCGCGGTGGCGGCCCGGATGATCATGCCGACGTTGGCCGGCGTGGTGATCCCGTCGAGCAGCAGCAGCTTGCGCGGCTGCTCGCGGTAGCTCTCGTTCAGCGCCGCCGCGAGCGTCCGCATCTTTGGTGCCAGCACGTCCGCCAGCACGCCCTGATCCTGCTTGCCGTTGCCCGCGAGCCGCTTGATCCGGTCCGCGTCCACCCTGCGTACGGGCACGTTGGCGGCCTTGGCGGCGGCCAGGATGTCGGTCACCGACTCGCCGCGGGCCTGCTGCGCGAGCAGCACCTTGTCGACCGTCAGCCGCTGGTCGCGAAGCGCCTCGATCACCGGCTTGCGCCCGTACACCGTCAGGAACCGGTCCCTCGGCGACTCGTCTGAGGTCATCGGGTCAGCATCCCAGGGTCAGCTCAAGTGCGGGCCGATCAGGGTCAGGTCGGCCGGGCCAAGCCGGTGGAAGCCGTCCGGGGAGGCGGACCGGTCGGACTGCGCGATGCCGAGCTGGTGCCAGTACGGATAAAGCAGCCGCGGCCGGCTGACCCGCTCCAAGCGGTCCACCTCGGCCGCGCTGAGGTCGAGGTCGGCGGCCGCGAGGTTGTCGGCGAGCTGTTCGGCCGTACGCGCGCCGATGATCACCGACGACACCGCCGGCCGGGTCAGCAGCCAGGCGATCGCCACCTGGGCGGCCGAGACCTGGTGCGCCTCGCCGACCTCGACCAGCACGTCGACGATGTCGTAGAGCGCGTTCTCGTCCGGCACCGGCGGCTCACCCCAGTCGCCCAGGTGACGGCCCTGCGACGGCTGGGTGTCGCGGCGGTATTTGCCGGACAGCAGCCCGCCGGCCAGCGGGCTCCACACCAGGATGCCCAGGCCCTGGTCGACGGCGGCCGGCACCAGCTCGTACTCGGCCTCCCGGCACTGCAGGGTGTAGTGGATCTGTTCGCTGACAAACCGCGCCCAACCGTGCCGCTCTGAGACGCCCAACGCCTTGAGCAGGTGCCATCCGGAGTAGTTGGAGGCACCCACGTACCGCACCTTGCCGCTGGTGACGAGATGGTCGAGCGCGGCCAGCGTCTCCTCCAGCGGCGTGACGCCGTCCCACTCGTGCAGCTGGTAAAGGTCGAGGTGGTCGGTGCCGAGCCGGGTCAGGCTCGCCTCGGCCTGGTTGATGATGTGGTGCCGGGACAGCCCCACGTCATTGGCCCCACGGCCCATCGCGAACCGGACTTTGCTGGCGACCAACACCGCATCCCGCTTGCCGGCGATCGCTTTTCCTACATATTCCTCGGAAACACCGCTGGAGTACATGTTCGCGGTGTCGATCAGGTTGCCGCCGGCGGCCAGATACTGGTCGACCTGCCGGCTGGCTTCCGCAGCATCGGTCTGCCCGATCGCGGAAAACCCGCCCTTGCCACCAAAGGTCATCGTCCCCATCGTCAGGGTGGAAACGCGAAGGCCAGAGTTTCCCAGTTGTCGATAGCGCATAAATCCACCGTACGGCGTGCCGGCTGGCCACGCAGAATACGGTGTCCCTTCCCACTCCCGTCGTGCGACGATGCGATTCATGACCCTCGCCGCGCTGCTGGCTTTCGCTGGTACGACCCTGCTGCTGGTGCTCACGCCGGGACTGGACTCGATGCTGGTCATCCGGCACAGCGTGGCCGGCGGCATCCGCGCCGGCCTGGCCACCATCGCCGGCACGCTGGCCGGCACGGCCCTGTGGGCAGCCGCGAGTGTGGCTGGTCTCACCGCCCTGCTGACCGCTTCCCCGGTGGCGTACGACGCGGTCCGCATCGGCGGCGCCGGCTATTTGATCTGGATGGGCGTCTCGGCTCTCTACAAGTCTTTCCGGGCCGGCAAGTCCACAGTGGACGATGCCGCCGATCAGCCGCTGCGCCCGCTGCGGGCGCTTCGCCGCGGCATCGTCACCAACGTGCTGAACCCCAAGGTTGGCGTCTTTTTCATCAGCCTGTTGCCGCAGTTCCTGCCCACCACCGGAAACAACACCGGCTGGGCGGCACTGCTGGTCGGCATTCACCTCGGTCTGTGCGCCGCCTGGTATCCGGTGCTCGCGGTGGTCGGCGACCGTGCCCGTACGATCCTGCGCCAGGCCCGTTTCCGCCGCATCCTGGACCGAGTGACCGCCGGCGTGCTGGTCGGCCTCGGCCTCAAACTCGCCCTCCAAAGCGGCTGACGGAGCGGGCTTCGGTGAGCGGGCGGCTGTCCTGTCACAGCCGCAGATTTCGGGTGGATGCCCTATGCCTTCTTGGTCTTGCCGAACGCAGCGCGCAGCTGTGGACCGCGGACCATCACGGCGACCCCGATCAGCGGCAGGACGCTGATGCCCTGCATGACGGCGTACCCGGTCGGGCACATGCCGGGGATCAGATCGACGCCGATGACGGCGATCGGCATGATCGAGGTCACGGTCCGCAGTCGCTCAAAGCTCTTTTGGTTGTCCTGAGCGGCTTGGCTCGCCCAGTGGACCAGCAGCGGCGCGACCGCGAGCAGAATGCCGCCGCGGATCCGCATGAAAGCGCTCGCTGGCTGGTCCACGAAGAAGGTAAGCGCCGCGGCCGCGCCAAGGACGATCGCGCTGACCACGCCGTACAGCGTGATGGACTTCTTGACGGGTGTCAAAAGTCTCACGGGTCCGGGAGTCGTCGACCTCGATCGTGGTGTTGAACATTTCGTTTCTCCTCAAGTCGTTGTTGTAGTGACAACGCTAGGAAGAACGAGGTCGACACGGAATCCGTCTGGACCCCCAAGGGGGTGGGTCCAGACCCACTCTGACCCATGGCTATGGCTTGTTCACGCCAGCCAGAAAAGTGGCGGTGGTTTCGTCGGCGGGCAGGAATGCCTCCAGTTTCAGCTCCGCGATGGTGACATCCACGGCGGTGGCGAAGGTCGTGACGGTGGTCATCAGCCGCAGCTCGTGGTCGCCGGATCGCAGCCGCAGCGGCACCGCGAAACCGAGATGGTCCGCGGTGATGGGCAGACTCGGCACGTACGGCCGAAGTTCGGCAACCAGCTCCGCCATTCGCCCGTCCGGGTCGTGGACGCTGGCCTGGTCGAGGCGTTCCACGACGTGCCTGGCCCACTCGGCGAAGTTGACGATCCGCGGTGCCATTCCGTTGGGGTGCAACGCGATTCGGTAAGCGTTCGCCGGTTTTTCCAGCAATGCCGGTGCGACGCCTTCGGTCAGTACGCTGAATGCTTTGTTCGTCGCGACAATGCCGCCATAGCGGTCCACCACGATCGCCGGATAGGGCAGGTGGCCGGCCAGCACGTGGTCGAGCGCGGTCCGTACGGCGGCGAGGCGCGGGTCGTCGAGGTCGGTCTGCGGGTAGACGGGTGCGAAACCGGCGGCCAGCAGGAGCTCGTTGCGGTCCCGCAGCGGCAACTGGAGCGACTCGGCCAGCCGTACGACCATGCCGCGGCCGGGCATCGACCGGCCGCTTTCCATGAAGCTCACATGCCGCTGGGTCGTGCCGGCCCGGAGGGCCAGCTCCAACTGGCTCACCCGGCGGTCGGTACGCCGTGACCGGAGCGCCCGCGGAAATTCCATTCCCCAGTTGTAGCCCCGGCCGGGCCTGCTGACCATTCCCTGCCGGGAATTGCCGGCATTCCGCCGCGGCGGCAGGCTTCCCGGCATGACGAACGACTTGCGCACAGGTATCGTGCTGCCGACCCGGCAGGCCCAGTGGACCGACCTTTCTGACGCCCGCCAGCTGGTCTCTTTCGCTCAGGAGGCGGAAAAAATCGGGTTCGACTCGGTCTGGTCCAACGACACCCTGATCAATCCGGGCATCGAGGCGCTGACGTTGCTGGCGGCGCTGGCCCCAGCGACCGAGCGGGTGACGCTCGGCACCGCGGCGCTGCTTCCCGCGCTGCGGCGGCCAGTCCAGGCAGCGCAGACCATCGCGTCCATCGACCTACTGTCCGGCGGCGACCGGCTGGTGCTCGCGGTCGGCGCCGGCTTTCCGGGCCGGTCCGAACCGGAGTTCGCGGTCTCCGACGTGAGGTGGCGGACCCGTTTTTCCCAGCTGGACGACACCGTACGGCTCTGGCGGCAGCTGTGGTCCGGTGCCGGCCGCCCGGATTTTGCCGGCAGAGTCCTGCATTTTGATGATCTGCCCGCCGGGCTCACCTCGGCCACCCCTGGTGGGCCGCCGCTGTGGCTCGGTGGCGCGACCCCGGCCGCGGTACGCCGGACTGGACGGCTTTATGACGGGTGGCTCCCCTATCCGCCCGATCCGGCCGACTACCGCACCGGGCTCGCGGCCGTACGAACAGCGGCCAGCGAGGCCGGGCGCCTCGCCGATGACGTCACGCCCGCATTGTTTGTCACTGTCCTGGTGGACGAGGACCGGGAACGTGGGCTGCGGACACTGGACCAGTACTGCCTCAAAAACTACGGCAGGCCGCTGGCCGTCATCGGGACGATCCAGCTCGCGGTGACCGGATCACCGGACGAGATCGTGGCACAGTTGCGGCCGTACGTCGACGCCGGCGCCCGCCACCTGGTCTGCCGGATCGGCGCGCTTGACGTGAAAGCGCAATGGGAACAGTTGGAACCCATCGCCGCCCTGCCGCTCTGATTCCGTCAGGAAAAACTCGGTAGGGACAGTAATCGCGCCGACCACGCCAGTGCGACCGCCAGCCGCTGCCGCCGCAGGTCGAACAATGCCGGATTGCTCTCCCGGGCCGGCGTGAGCAGCGGCTGCTGGCCGGCAATCAATGCGGCGTGGCCGGCCGCGTGAGGCCCTTGGCGACTCTCCGGCGGCGGGCCGCCCTCGGCATGCAGAGCGACCAGCCAGAGATGGCGGTCGAGCCACGGATCCCCTATCGCCGCTGACGCCCAGTCGACCAGCACGAGACGGCCAGCATCCGCCCAGAGGTTGGCCGCGCGTACGTCCCGGTGGATCAGCTGGTCACCCTCGACCGGCGCGTCCTGCGCGGCGGCCCGCACTGCGCCGAGATGGGCATCCAGCCACCCGGAGGAGCAAATGTCCAGGCGCAGCAAGCGTTGTGGGTCCGCCGCGATCACGTCCCACGGATTGACCGCCGCGCGCAGTCGCGGAATTTTCGTTGACGCCGGCGAGCTGTGCACCTGGTCGAGCAGTTTTTCCGTCGCGTCGACCAGATCGGGAGTCCAGGCACGCACCCATCCCTGCGGCGACAGGCTTTCCAGTGCGAGCAGCGGAACCGGCTCGCGGGAGGTCGCCAGCACGCGCGGCAGATATGGCCTGCTTCCCAACGATTCGTACACGTCCAGCTCAGCGTTGAGCTCCGTACGGGCGGCCGGGTTGGCTGCCTTGACGAACACCGAGCCACCCCCGGCACGGTCCGCGATGCGACATACCGCCCCGGTGTGTCCGCCAGTCACCGGCCGCAGCCTGGTGAGTTCCGCACCCAGCGCGCCTCCAGCGAGGTCGCGGAGGTCTTTGTCGGTCAGCAAAACCGTGGTCGGCGGCCGGCCGGACAGCCGGGAAAGCAACAAGTCGACCACAGGCTCGTTGGCCCGCCGGACCGCCTCCCGGGACTCCGGATCCGGCCCGCCGAGCGACTCGGTGACCAGCCGGTAAACCAGCGCACGCAACAACAACTGGTCGATGCCGGGCTCGTCGGCCAGCTCGTCCAGAATCGCCGCCGGCGCCTGCGACCAGACCAGCAGGTCCACTGCCGCAACTGCCAGCGCGAAGCCGGCCGGCCGCCAGTACGGCGAAAAATCGATCACCGCCGGCGGCTGCTCGGCCGCGAACAAGACGTTGCCGGCGATGTCTCCGTGCACCAGCTGGCTGGGCAGACCAATCGGGTGTTCCGCGTCCTGCAGAGCGGTCACCAGCTCCGCGAGCTCCGGTGCCACCTCTACGGTCGTCTCGCCCCAGGCCACCCGGTCGGCGACGGCCCACCGGTTGCGCCCGCGGCCCAGCCAGCGCGGTGCCGCGACACCGTCCAGGGCAGCGTGAAAGGCGCGGCTGGTGGCGACCAGCGCAGGCCATCGGGCCAGCGGCGCCGGCTCGCCGGCGACCCTGGTCCAGGCCGCCCAGCTGTCCACGATCCACGACCCGTCGGCGGACCGAATCGGCCGGGGCACCCGAAAACCGGGGCCAGTCAGGTTGGCGAACACGCTGGCCTGCCACGCTCCGACCACTGGGTGATGGCCGGGCTTGAGGAGCACGTCGCCGATCTGCCAGCAGTTGCCGCCACCGCCTGGCAGCCGCCGGGCCACCCCGGAAACCCCAAAAGCGGCGCGTACGTCGGAAGGCGGTTCGTCAGTCATCGGCACCACACTCTTGCCCGACACGCGCCCCGTCAACCGAATAAGGCGCTCAGAGCTGGTAAGCGTCCCGCTCGCCGGCCGGCACCAGGTCGACGTAGTCGGGGTGTTTGGCGATCCAGCCGCGGATGAACGGGCAGTCCGGCAGCACCCCGAGGCCCCGCTCGCGGGCCGCGTCCAGGGCCGTACGAGCGAGTTGGCCTCCGACGCCTTTGCCGCCGAAGGCCGACTCCACCTGAGTGTGGGTGAAGGTGATCCGGTCGCCGGCCAGCACATATTGCGCGAAGCCGGCGAGGCTATCTCCGTCGTACGCCTCGAAACGACTCTTCGCAGGGTTGTCGACAACCTTTATTTCCACGACATCTCCTCACTCGCCTCTAGCCGGGTCCGCAGCTCGGCGAGCCGGGCGCGATAGCGCTCGACGTTGGCCAGCTTGATGTGTTCGTAGCCGCGGATCAGGTCCGGCAGGGCGGCGATCTCGACCGCGACCGGGTGCCCGCCTGAGCCGAGGTGCTGCAGCGACTCCTGGACGGCCTGGCGATACTCGGTGATCAGCTCGCGCTCCACTTTTCGTACGTGTGCATAGCCGAAAACGTCGAGCGGGGTGCCGCGAAGCCTGCGCATTGCCCGCAGCACGGTGAAAGCCGGCTTCGCGGTGGCGCCGAGGCTGATTTTCCGTTTCATGCCAAGGGCCCGCAGGATGGGTGGGTGCAGTTTGTACACGTACCGAGCGCCCGCACCAAAACGTGCCTTCACGTCCCGGTCCACTGCCGGATCCAGCGACAGGCGGGCCACCTCGTACTCGTCTTTGTACGCCATCAGCTTGAAAAGTTGCCGGGCGACCGTCTCGGTCAGCTCGGTCGAGCCGGTCGGTTCCTCGGCCTTGCGTACCTTTTCCACGAAGTCCACATAGGACTGTGCGTAGGCCGCATTCTGATACGAGGCCAGCTCTGGTACCCGGATCGCCAGGATCTCGGACAAAGTCAGCGCCGCGGCCGAAACGGATTCCGTTGGGTTCAGCGAATCCACTGTGACCCGCAACGCGGCCGGGTCGGCAACCGCCTGCCGGCCGCGCCGGAAGGCCTGCAGGTTGGCTTCCACCTTAACGCCATTGAGGGCGATCGCTTCTTCGAGCGCGGACGCTGGAAGAGGCAGGCAACCCGCCTGGAAAGCGGCGCCAATCAACAGAATGTTGGCGAACTGGTCGTCGCCGAACAGCGACTCGGCGAGCCCACGGGCGTCCACGAAAACGCCACTGCCGGCTCTGCTGGCCTCCCCGATCCGGGCCAGCACGCCATCCGGATCGGGGAAGGAGGTGGCCGTGTCGAGGATCATTTTTCCGGTCGGTACGCGGGTGGTCGACACCACCGCGACCGTCCTTTGTGGACCAGCGGCGGCCAGGTTTCGCGCGTCCGCGGCGACCAGCAGGTCCGCGCCGAGGTAGAGATCGCATTCGCCGGCGGCCAGTTTGTGCGCGACCTGGACCGGTTCGCGGCTGATTTTCAGGTCCGAGACGACCGCGCCGCCCTTCTGCGCCAACCCGAGCTGATCCAGGCCACGGACGTGCCGGCCGGCGATCACCGCGGCGGCACCGAGCACCTGGGAGAGGGTGACCACACCAGTGCCGCCCACCCCGGTGATCCGCATGCTGAAGTTTTCCTCGGGCACCTGCAAAACCGGCTCCGGGAGCGAGTCGGCGAGGTCAGGTGCGACCGGTTTTGCCGTACGAGCACCGGGTTCCACGGTCAGGAAGGACGGGCAGTCGCCGGCCAGACACGAATAGTCCTTGTTGCAGGACGGTTGGTGGATCTGGGTTTTCCGGCCGAACTCGGTCTCCACTGGTTGCACGGACATGCAGTTCGACTTGTCCCCGCAGTCGCCACAGCCCTCACAAACGCGCTCATTGATCATCACCCGAGTGCTCGGCTCCGGCGCCAACCCGCGTTTGCGTTTGCGGCGCAGCTCGGTCGCGCATTCCTGGTCGTGGATCAGAACCGTGACGCCCGGCACCGCGGCGAGAGTCTCCTGCGCCTGCGCGATCCGCTCCCGGCGCCACACCTGGACACCGTCCGGCAGCGCGACTCGTCGGTAGTCTTTTGGCTCCCCTGTGCTGATAATGATCCGTTTGACACCCTCGGCGAGCAACATCCGGGTGATCTCCGGCACCGACCGCAGGCCGATCGCCTGCTGGCCACCGGTCATCGCGACCGCGGAGTTGTAGAGCAGTTTGTACGTGACATTCACCCGCGCGGCCACGGTGGCCCGCAGGGCGAGGCTGCCCGAGTGGTGGAAGGTGCCGTCGCCGAGATTCTGCAGAAGGTGTTGGCGCTCCAGGAAAGGCGCCATCCCGATCCACTGCGCGCCCTCGCCGCCCATCTGGGTGACGCCAACGATCTCGCCAAAACGGCTGGAGCCGGCCGGGCCGTCGTGGTCCATCAACAAAACCATCGCATGGCAGCCGATGCCGGCCCCGACCAAGGAGCCCTCCGGCGCCCTGGTGGAGGTGTTGTGCGGGCAGCCAGAACAGTAGAACGGCGTACGCGCCAGCAGTGGCAACGAAATCCGCTTCCGGCGCGGCTTCGCCCGGTCGAGCCACGCTCGTACGGACGGAAAGTCGCCGTGCGCGAGCAGCCGGCCAGCGATCGCCTGGGCGATGATGTCCGGGTCCAGTTCACCGGACCGCGCCAACATGACCTGACCATCCGGGGTGACCTTCCCGGTGACCAGCGGCGCGCCGGCCCGACCGTACAACCGGTCCTTGACCGCGGCCTCGATGAACGACCGTTTCTCTTCCACCACCACGATCTCGGCCAGCCCGGCGGCGAACGAGTCCACAATGGACGGCTCGAGCGGGTGCACCATGCCCAGTTCCAGCAGCCGGACGCCCCGGCGGCCCAGCTCGGCGTCGTCCAGGCCGAGTTGGCGCAGCGCCTGCCGCAGATCGAGATATGTCTTGCCAGCGGCCACCAGACCGACCCGGTCATCGGCCGTACGAACGGTGATGCGGTTGAGGTCGTTGGCCACCGCGTATCGGCGGGCCAACTCCAGGCGGGCGCCGAAAAGAGTCGCCTCCAACCCATCCAGGAACGGCCTGACCAAGCGACCGTCCGGCTGGTGCCTATACGGCTTGCCGTCGATCTCCAGGTCCGGGATGACCGGCACGATCCGGTCCGGGTGGACCTGCGCGGTGGCCGAGCCGTCGGCCACGTTGGTGGCCACCTTGACCGCCACCCACAGGCCGCTGACCCGGGACATCGCGACCGCGTGCTGGCCGAGGTCGAGCACGCCCTGCGGATCGGCCGGCGACAGCACCGGCATGCCCAGGTCGGCCAGCGCCATCTCCGAGCTGCTCGGCACGGTCGACGACTTCGCCACCGCGTCGTCGCCGACCAGCGCCAGCGCGCCGCCGTCGGGGTGCGCTCCGATCAGGTTTGCGTGCCGAAGCGCGTCGCCGGCCCGGTCCAGGCCCGGCGCCTTGCCGTACCAATAGCCGGTGACCCCGGCAAATTTCAGGCCTTCGACGGTGCCGGCGACCTGGCTGCCCAGCACCGCGGTGGCCGCCAGCTCCTCGTTGACGCCCGGCTGGAAGACCACCTGCTGCTCGGCCAGCAACCGGCCCTGCCGCTGTAACTCCAAGTCATAGCCGGCGAGCGGGGACCCTTCGTACCCGGAGACGAAAGCCGCCGTGTTCCGGTCAGCGCGCGCGTCCGCTCGGCGTACGTCCAGCGGTAACCGCACCAACGCCTGGACTCCGGTCAGGTAGACCAACCCGTCGGTCCGCGAATACCGCTCGTCCAGCAGGCGTCCAGCCACCCCACACCTCCGTTTGGACCATCTCCCTGCACCCTAACCTGGGAAATCACCCACCTCACCGGCACGCGTGCCCAGGACGTGCCGGGCGTTCCGGACAATGAAACGCGGGTGGCACAGCTCGGTAACGTTTTTAGCGATAAACCACCAGGGCCTTGTAGGTGATCTTCGTCACTGGTAATGCTTTTCCCACCTTCCTTCTCGCGATCGGAGCCACCATGGCCAAGATCTCCCGTCGCCATCTCCTCACCGGATCAGCAGCACTCGGGGCCGGCGTCGTCGGCACCCTGGTCTTCACCGAATCGGCCCACGCCACCCCGGCGGCCGTGCCCGGTCACGCCAAGATCATGAGCGTCGTCCAACACACCGGAAACAAGGCGCAGGTTTCCGCCAATGGCAGCACCGAAACCGTCGCTGTCCACGGCTTCCCGGCCGGGTGGCAGCTGCGCCCCGGCGACCTGGTGCTCGTCAGCGGCGCCGCGAGCACCACGCCCAACACGGCGTTTCCGCTGGTCACCAGGCTTGTCGGCAGCGTACAAAGGAGTTCCGGGCAGGTCCGGGTTTCCTCCGCCGCGATCGAGCTCCGGCCGCAGACCATCCAACAGAGCGCCGCCGTCGGCGACCAGAACGTGCGCGGCCCGAAATACGAGGCGTACGTCATCGAGAACAGCCGCGACACCACGCTCGCTTGCGTGGCCCTGCGGCCGACGACGTTCTAGTGGCACTCCTGTCGATCCTGGTCACGATCGCGACCGCCGGCGTTCTTACCTGGGCAGGCTTGGAAAAGGTACGGACGAACGAGGATTTCCGGATCACTCTCACGGCTCTGGGCCTGCCGGTCCCAGCAGTGTGGATGGCCGCGTACGCGATGCCGACGGCCGAGCTGGCGACGGCCGCCGGCCTCGTGCTGCTGCCTGACCAATCGTGGCCGCGGGTCGCGCTGGCGGCCCTGGGCATCATTTTCGCGGCCGCTGGCGGTCTTGCGCTGCGGCTCGGACGGCCGGTCGCCTGCTCGTGCCTCGGCGCGACCGGCGGCGGCACACTCGGCTGGCGGCAGGTCGCCCTGTTGCCCGGGTGGCTCGCCGCCGCTGCCTTGCTTCAATGGCAACCAGTGGCCTGGACCTGGCAAGACGGCGTGCAATACCTAGCCGCTGTGGTGGTCGTGCTCGGCGCGGTCCGCGGCGCCGCGGTCGTACGAGCGTGGCGGTCCGCGGCCGGAGACCGCACGGCCATCGCCGAGGCATCGGTCGTTCAGCGGCCGATTTTCGACACCAGCCCCACGGACGGAGTCACCGAATGACCATTGCCCTGTCCGTCGCGGTCGTCATCCTCGGAGCCCTGCTGTTCGTGCTGCTGGGATCCCAGGTCGAGATGTACCGCGACATCGCCCAGCTTCGTGACCTGAGCGGCCTGATCGACCGGCCGCTGAAGGTTGACGTGAGCGCCGCAGTAGGTGCGCGGCCAAGCGCGTACGGGCTGCCCGCCGCACTGGACACCGTCGACGCCGGCCTCGTGCTGTTCCTGTCCGACAAGTGCGCGACCTGCCGGACCATCGCCACCTCACTCGGCAGCCAGTTCCCGGCCGACCTGTGGGTGGTGCTCGACCCGGCCAACCCGCGCAAGGACTCCGAAATCAAGGTCAACTATCCGCTGGAGCAAGAAAAAGTCACGGTGGATCACAGCCGAGAGATCAGCGCTTCGGTCGGGGTGACACTGACCCCCGCCGCGATCGTCGTGCTGGACGGCCGGATCGTCCGAGCCGCCACCGTGCCCTCCACCCGGCAGCTCACCGAAACGCTGCGCACGCTGCGCGGCGACCCGACTGTCGAAGCACCACCTGGAGCAGAACTTCCGTTGGTTTCCGCGGCATCGAGGAAGGACCACCCATGACCGAGCAGACGATCACCAAAACCATCGAGTCGCCCGCCAAGGTGGTCCGCGAGAACGCGCGCCGGCGGGGGGTACTGGGCATGCTCGGCGCCGGCGGAATGGCCCTGGTCGGCGGGCTCGCGGGCGTACTGGCGACCGCCGAGCCGGCCGCCGCCGACTGCCAGGGCTCGCCGTGCTGCCACCTCGCCAGATGTAACAAGTGTGCCGGCAGCTGCTGGAACTGGGGCTGCCCCGGCGGCTACACCCGGCAGTATTGGGGCTGCGTGGCCGGCAGCCGGCCAATCTGGTGCGGCGAATGCACGACGTCCACGAGTACGTGCTGGAGCGGCACCTTCTACTGCTCGATCTGGTGGGATGACAACGCCTGCTGACGACGCGCTGGTCGCAGCCGTCGCCGTGCTGGCGATGACCGCCGGATTCGCGCAGCTTTTCAGCCCCTGAGGCACTTCTTTCGTCGGAATGATCCGGCCACTGGTACGCCCGGTGGCCGGACCGGCGACCTCCCTCGGGCAGGGAGGACCCCAGCGGCACGGCTTCTGGCTGCGCCCGATCGGTGCGCTGGCGACAGGTTTCCTGCTGTCCGCCGCAGTGATTTTCGCCCTGACGCTGGGAATTGGCGCCGCTGTCGGAGTGCCCCTGGTGCCCTCGACCTTCCGGCTTCTCGGTGCGGTCGCGCTGGTTCTGGTGCTGTGCGGCTTCGAAATCGCGGCACTGCGGGGAAAGACCGTGTGCCGGCTGAGTTGGCGCCGGCAGACCCCGAAAAACCTGATTTACAAGTACGGCCCGGTACGCGGCCCACTGCTGTGGGGCCTGGACACCGGTCTGACCGTGACGACCTTCCGGATCTCGGCGGCCACCTGGGCCACCCTTGGCCTCGCGCTGCTGCAACTCGCCCCGGTCTGGACCGGAGTCGCGTACGGGATCGGCTTCGCGGCCCCGCTCGCGGCCGCCACCGTTCTGCCGCGCTGGCGACCACCGCTGGCCGACGGCACGATCCACGAGCCGCACTGGATCGCGGTCGCGCTGTCCCGCCGGTTGTGGGTCCCGCAGGCGATCAACCTCGTGGTGATGGTCGCCGTGCTCGCCCTGATCGTGAACCGTATGTTCTAACCCGGCGGCAGGTGCTCGTACGCCCAGATGGAGAGCTGTCGCATGATCGGGATCAGCGCCAGGCCGTGATCGGTCAGCTCGTACGACACCGACACCGGCGGGCCCTCGGCGACCTTGCGGGTGATCAGCCCCATGCCCGCGAGGTCCGACAGCCGGTCGGACAGCACCGAGTCACTGACCCCGTCGATGGCCCGCGACAGCTCACGAAAGCCGGCCGGGCCGGCCATAAGGCAGCCCAAAACGACCCCACTCCAACGCTTGCCGAGGACACTGAACGCGCGCGAAAGCTCAATGTCGGCGCGCGTACACGCGACCGGCGGATGCACGGGCTGTTCCACGTCCACAGAAAAGATACTAGCTCGATCGCTGTCACTTCGAAATTCCTAGCTGCTAGTCTTGGCGTTGGCACTTTTGAATGACGAGTATGGAGGCAGCAGTTGACCGAGAACAGGCCGAGCATCGTCGTGTTGGGCGGCGGCTATGCCGGGATCAAGGTGGCCAAGGCTCTCGACGAGGTCGCCGACGTGACCCTCGTCGACCCGACCGACGCGTTCGTACACAATGTCGCCGCATTGCGCGCGCTCGTCGACCCGCCATGGCTGGACAAGATTTTCCTGCCGTACGAACGACTTCTGAAGCAGGGTCGGTTCATTCAGGACCGCGCCACCGCGGTCGAGGGTCGGCGGGTGACGCTCGGTTCCGGTGCGGTGTTGGAGCCGGACTACCTGGTGCTGGCCACCGGTTCGGGCTACCCGTTCCCGGCCAAGAGCAACGAGCCGGACACCACCACCGCGCACGCGCAGTTCCGCGATGCACACCAGGCGCTGCGAGAAGCCGGACGGGTGCTGATCATCGGCGCCGGGCCGACCGGCCTGGAGCTGGCCGGCGAAATCAAGGCGTACTTTCCGGACAAACACCTCACCATCGCCGACGGGGCCAACGACATCCTGCCCGGCCCGTTCCATCAGGCACTGCGTGACGAGCTCCGCGACCAGGTGACCGCCCTCGGCATCGACCTCCGTTTGGGCGTACGACTAACCGAACTGCCAGCCGCCCCACCCGCCACCGCCGCACCCATCGCGGTCGCCACCGAAGACGGCCAGAAGCTCACCGCCGACATCTGGTTCCGCGCCTTCGGGGTCACCCCGCGGTCGGACTACCTGCGCGGCCCGCTCGCCGAAGCCCGAGACGCCGACGGCTACCTGCGAGTCGACGAATACCTGCGCCTCACCGACCGCGTCTTCGCCGTCGGCGACATCAGCGCCGCCGACCGCAACATGGCCTCGGTCGCCGGCCACCAAGCCACTTTCCTGGTGGCCCACCTGCAAGCCCTCATCGCCGGCGAAGGCGACCTGCCCACGTACGAACCAGCCCCCGTCGGCATCGCCGTGCCCCTCGGCCCCGACGGCGGCGCCGGCCAGTTCCCCGGCTCCCCCGACATCGTCGGCCCCACCGTCGTTTCCGAGGTGAAGGGTCGCCACCTGCGAGTAGAGCCAACGGCCGCCCTCTTCGACGCCTAGACCATCAGAAATCCATTTCCGGTGCCGCGGCGGCGGCGTCCTTGTCCGGGATTTCGGCCACGACCACCTCAGTGGTGAGGAAAAGGGCCGCGATCGATGCCGCGTTACGCAGCGCGGACCGGGTCACCTTTGCCGGGTCGATGACTCCGGCGGCGAAGAGGTCCTCGTACGCACCGGTCGCCGCGTTGAGGCCGTGGCCGGGTGGCAGCGACTTGACCCGGTCCGATACGACACCACCTTCCATGCCGGCGTTGGTCGCGATCTGCCGCAGCGGCGCTTCGACGGCTAGCCGTACGATCGCCGCACCGGTCGCCTCGTCGCCTTCCAGGCCCGTCGGGATCGCCTGCGCTGCCTGTAAAAGCGCCACTCCGCCGCCAGCCACGACACCCTCCTCGACGGCGGCTTTGGCGTTGCGTACGGCGTCCTCAATGCGGTGCTTGCGTTCCTTCAACTCCACCTCGGTGGCCGCGCCGACCTTGATGACGGCCACCCCGCCGGCGAGTTTGGCCAGTCTTTCCTGGAGTTTCTCCCGGTCGTAGTCGGAGTCGCTGCGGTCGATCTCGGCCCGGATCTGTTGCACCCGACCGGAAATCTGGGCGGTGTCGCCGGCGCCGTCAACGATGGTGGTCTCGTCCTTGGTGATCACGGCTTTGCGAGCACGGCCCAGCAAAGCCAGGTCAGCGGTCTCCAGCTTCAGCCCGACTTCCTCGCTGATCACCTGGCCACCGGTGAGGATCGCGAGATCGGCCAGCATGGCCTTGCGCCGGTCGCCGAAACCGGGGGCTTTCACCGCGACAGAACGGAAAGTGCCCTTCAGCTTGTTCACGATCAGGGTCGGCAGCGCCTCGCCGTCAACGTCCTCGGCCACGATCAACAGCGGCTTGCCGGCCTGCATCACCTTCTCCAGCAGTGGCAGCAGATCCTTGACCGTGGAGATCTTCGCGTCGGTGACCAGCACGTACGGGTCATCGAGCGCGGCCTCCATCCGCTCGGAGTCGGTGACGAAATGCGGGGCCAGATATCCCTTGTCGAAGCGCATTCCCTCGGTGAGTTCCAGCTCCAGCCCGAAAGTGTTGCTCTCCTCGACGGTGACGACGCCCTCCTTGCCGACTTTGTCCAGCGCCTCGGCAATCAGCTCGCCAATGGCCGGGTCGGCGGCCGAAATCGAGGCGGTGGCGGCGATCTGGTCGCGGGTTTCGACCTCCCGAGCCATCGCGAGCAGCTCAGCGGTCACCGCGTCGACGGCTTTTTCGATGCCTCGCTTGAGACCCAGCGGGTTCGCGCCGGCGGCCACGTTGCGCAGGCCTTCACGTACGAGCGCCTGCGCCAAAACTGTCGCCGTGGTGGTGCCGTCGCCAGCCACGTCGTCAGTCTTCTTGGCCACCTCCTTCACCAACTCGGCACCGATTTTCTCGTACGGATCGGAAAGCTCGATCTCGCGCGCGATGCTTACGCCGTCGTTGGTGATGGTCGGCGCGCCCCATTTCTTCTCCAGTACGACGTTGCGCCCACGCGGTCCAAGCGTCACCTTCACCGCGTCCGCGAGGATATTCATGCCGCGTTCGAGGCCGCGCCGGGCCTCCTCGTCGAACGCGATCTTCTTGGCGGTCATCAACTGTCCCCTTCGTTGGTCGGCTTCGCATTGGCACTCGCCGCGGTCGAGTGCCAACACCCACCATACACAAAAATTGCGTGCACGCATCAATGCGTACACGCATTTTCTTGCTAGAGTGGTCGCCATGACCGCTGACAACGAAGCCGGCCTGGTGTTCCAGAAACACGGCAACCTCGTCCTCGTCACCGCCGAGGACAACCCTGACCTGGGATTACGTGACCGCAAGAAGGCGGCGACCCGAGAGGCGCTCGGTGCCGCCGCATTGCGGCTCGCGCTTACCAACGGGCCGGAGAACGTACGGGTGAACGACATCGCCGATGCCGTCGGCGTCTCCCCACGCACGTACAACAACTATTTCCACAGCACGCTGCACGCGATCTGCGTCGCGCTCGCAGCCGACCGCGCGCTGCGGGTCGGCCAGGCGGTGCGGACCCGGCCGGCCGACGAACCCCTGCTCACCGTGGTGACCGAGGCCATCGTCAAGCAATATGCCGGCGACGCCGAGCCGACCAAGGAAACCGTCGCACTGATCACGTCGGCGCCGGCTTTGACCAGTGAGTACGCGAAAACCGTTGGGGCACTGGAATATCCGCTGGCAGCCGCGATTCAAGCCCGGACCGGACCCGGGCCGATGCCGGCGGTGGTGGCCGCCGCGGTGTCCGCGGCGGCCCGGGTGGCCACCGAGAACTGGCTCCAGGATGAGGAAACTCGGCCGTTCGAGGCTGTACTGCGGGAGTCGCTGGCGATCGTCGCACCCATCCTTTTGGCGGCGGACGTTAGGCCGGGGTAAGAGCGGGGTGGCTGGCGATCCGGTCCCCCATCCGTTCCACGAATCGCCCCAGCTCATCGGCGTTGTCGTGGGCTTTTCTTGGCGGGACAACGATAAGCCGGTCGACTCCGAGTTCCGCGTACGCGTCGATGAGCTTGTCATCGAGGGGCACCTGAGTGGGGGGAGTCACCGAGATCTCGATCTCGCCCATCCCCGCCGGCCTTTCGTTGTCCGCCGCGGCTTTGCGGAGTCCGTCCAGGGCTGTCTGGGTGCGCTCCGGACTGAGCTCCCAGCCGTACCAGCCGTCGGCCTGCCGGACCGTACGGTCGAAAACACGCTGAACATGCCCACCGAAATGCAGCGGCGGGCCGCCAGCGCGCAGCGGTCCGGGCTCGGCTCGTACGCCCTCATAACTCACATGTTTGCTGGAGAAACTCCGGTCTCCGGCCCAGATCGCCCGCATCGCGTCGAGATAGTCCGCCGTACGATCCCCGCGGTCCGCCATCGAGGCGCCCAGCGCGTCGAATTCCGGCTGCAAATAGCCGACTCCAGCGCCGAACATGAAGCGGCCACCGCTGATCCGGTCCAGCGACACAATCTGTTTCGCCAGCATCAGCGGATGATGCAGCGGGACGACGGTGAGACCGCTGCCCAGCCGCAGTTTCCGGGTGTGCGCAGCGACATTCGCCAGTGCGATAAACGGATCCAACATCGGGGTGTCCGCTTCGGGCCCACGCCCGACTCCCGGCTCCGGAAGGACGTAATGCTCGCCGGTCCACACACTCTCCCACCCGGCCGCCTCGGCGGCAGTGGCCGCCGCGACCGCCACCGACGGGTCAGTGGCGCAGACGTACCCGTTGATCATGAAAAGCCCTAAATACACCCGTGCTCCTTCAGCTCTGTTTCTTATTCGACGTTAGGCAGGGTCTTCCCATAACACCAGCGACGGATTTGAATGTGAGACATGACGTCTGCGCATGACTTCGCCTGGGCTGACCTTCGGGTCTTCTGCGAGGTGGCCCGGCTCGGCTCCTTCACCGCGGCGGCCGAGCCGCTCGGTTACACCCAGCCGGGGGTCTCCCGGCGGATCGCGGCCCTGGAGCGTACGGTCGGCGGCCCACTTTTCGCCCGACAGGCCCGTGGCGTACGACTGACCCCGGTCGGCGAGGCGCTGCATCGGCACGCCGTGGACATCCTCGGCCGGTTGGAGGCCGCGGCCGCGGAGATGTCCGCGGTCAGCCGCGGCACCGCCGGCCGGCTCCGGATCGGCTCGTTCCACAGTGCCAACGCCGCCCTCGTGCCCGCCACCCTCCGCCGATTCATCAACGACTTTCCTTTGGTGGAAACCAACATCCACGAGGCGGTGAGCCCCGAACTGCTCGATGCGCTGCGCGGCGGGACTCTGGATGTCGCGGTCGTCAGCGACTACCCCAGCGGTGCCCTCGACGCCGACTCCGTCCGGCTCATCCACCTGCTCGACGACCCATTGTTGGTCGCCTTGCCTCGTACGCATCCCTTCGCCAACGCGGCGGCGGTGCACCTTCGCGATCTGGCCGAGGAAACCTGGATCCAAGCCAGCCCACAACCACTGCTGCTCGCGGCCTGCGCCCGCGCCGGTTTCCAGCCATCCAAGTTCATCGACGTACACAGTTGGATCGCCAAGCCTGGTTTTGTCGCCGCCGGCCTCGGCATCAGCCTGCTCCCAGGCCTCGCAGTCGCCGCCATGCGTGCCGACATCGCCATCGTCCCCGTCCTCGACGAAATCGCACCCCGCCAGGTTTTCGCCACCGTACTAGCCCAAGACGCCCCGTCCCCCGCCGCTGCGGCCTTCATCACCTACCTCCAGGAATGGCACTCTCCCGAATGTGTCCGAAATTCTCTCAGCGGACGATAGGACTCTCCCGACCACGTATCTACAAAACCGTCACGCACGACCTATCCATGTCGCATCCGCGAGGAATTGATCTAACCTGGGCGATCACCTTGGGCGGGTTCTTCGGGGACCACCTATCGCGCGACAAGGGCTTCATCATCTTCGAAGGCGCCCAAGCTTCTGAAGCTCAGAGATGAGATGCTGGTAGATGCCTCCGACACTTCGATCAAAATCTTCATCGAGTTCGGGGATCGGAGCACCAGCCGCTACATGTTCCCCCAGCAAATGGATCGCATCCATAAGGTTTCGCGCATCATCAACAGATAGAGCCAGCAAAATCTGCTCTTCCTCAACCACACCGGACCTCACTCGTCTTGAGGTTCCATCACCAAGGGACCTGACATGCCCGGCTCTATAGAGCTGGACTGCCCAATCTTCATGATCCATGAATGCCTCCCAAAAACCTTGCCGGGTCCATTCCTCGGGCCCAAACGTCAAGGATCCACTCTGATTTCGGGTGACGCGCCAAGCCGGTGGAATTCGATCCGAAGAAATCTCGAACAACCTTGAGTCGAAGAGCGATGGAAGCTCAACATCCGAGAACACAATGCGAACTTGTTGGCACCGTCCGCCTGAGCGAAGATCTCAAGGACGAGGTAATCCATCCCGACCTGCAGAGACCCTGACCCCTGAAAGATGCGCTGGTCAGCAACCTCACTTCCCTTGAACGTGACCCTCATCAGTCGCTTACCTCCAGGTCATGACCACTTTGTAGTTGAAATCATACATCACATCCCCCGAGGTCGAATTGTATTGCTAAGGCGGGGTGTTGTAGTGGACTTTCCCCGGACGTGGCCGATGGGCTGGCGATACGGCTGGTCAAGTGTTAGTCGGATGGTTGCTGCGCAAACATGGGCCCGTCGCCGGGGCGACCGTTTGTGGCGGGCGGAGCTGGAAGAGCGACGAATATTCCTCCTCTGTCGCGGCCGCGAAGAGACCGGTGCGGTGGTGTACTTCGCCCGACGAGGCCCTGGATCAGGTCCGATTTTCACAGTGGCACCACGTCGGGACGAATGGGCGTCACTACCGCTTCGTAGGAAACAAGCAGTTGAGTATCGGGCCAGAGCGCTTTGAAATACGAGTTCTCCACAGGGGGTTAAGTGGTCCCTTTCTTATCCACAGAAACGAAAACTGGCAGCCCGACTGTCGGTGGCAGCCGGTAAAATTGGGTCATGAGCAGAAAACGAAGTCGACCAGAATTCACCGACCCCAACAAGCAGCCGTGGCGCACCATGCCACCCAGCTGGGTCCCCCTGCAAATGCTGGAAGAACTCGACCGGTACGGCCGAGCCGACGCTGACACCGCACTGGCCGCGATCGAAACCTTGGATAAGGTGATCTCCTACACCCAGGCGATGCAGATGCGGTTCATGGACCGCTTCACCAACGCCCGCCCCGCCGTAGGCGCACCATTCTCCAAATACGCGGCCGGTGAAATCGCCGCATCACTAACCTGGAGCCTGTCCGCGGCCCAGAAACGACTGAACTTGGCGTACCAACTAGTCCACGAACTCCCCGGCACCATGGCCGGGATGTCCCACGGTCACCTCGACTTGCGCAAGGCATTCACGTTCGCGGACCAGGTCAGCCACCTCTGCCCCGAAGACGCACAGAAAGTCGAAGAAAAGGTCCTACCCGGCGCCGACTCGAAAACGCCTCGATCGATCCGGGACCGGGCCCGCCGGGAGGTCATCAAAATCGACCCGGCAGCCGCCGAAGCCCGCCGCAAGAAACTGGTCTCTGAGAGGCGAGTAGAAAAACAACCCTGCGAAGACGGCATGGCTCTGCTGGGCGCGTTCCTGCCCGCCGAATCAGCCGAAGCGATCTACCGTCGCATCGACACCATCGCCCGCAGCCTCAAAACCAAAGACGAGACTCGGACGATGGACGCTTTGCGAGCGGATGCGTTGACCGATCTGTGCCTGGGTGTGCCGAGCAACGTACGCACCAAAATCGAACTCCGCGTCGACGCCACCACCCTGATGGGCCTGGACGACAACCCTGCCATCCTGAGTGGTTACGGGCCGATGACCGCGCAACGCGCCCGCGAACTGGCTGGAGATGAAACCAGTGAGTGGTACCGAATCCTCACCGACCCCGTCAGCGGAGTGGTGATCGACCACGGCCGCACGCGCTACCGCCCCACCAAGGCGCTACGGGACCTGGTCAACGCACGCGACCAACGATGCTGCGGCCCCGCCTGCAACCGACCCGCGGCGACCTGCGAATTCGACCACACCATCCCCTTCCGCGACCCGGAAGGCAAAACGGCGTACGACAGCACCGGACCAGCCTGCAAATTCCACAACGACATCAAAGAACACGGCTGGACCGTCACCCAACCAACACCAGGACGATTCCTCTGGACCAGCCCCACCGGACGCACCTACGACGTCACACCCAACGACCAATACCCACCACCACCGTTCTAACGGTAGGAAGGGCACCGGTGATCCCGGGTTCACCACGGCCAGCGAGAGTCGCTGGGTCAAGCACGTCTACTACCAAGACGGGGATGTCGTGGTGAGCTTTCCGATGGTGTGACGGAATGGACTTGGTTGGAGCATCCGGCGATCGTCAAGGCCGCGAAGAAGCGGGTTCTGTGATGCACTTCGACAACGATGCGCCAATTCGATCGGACTGTCACAGCGGCACCACCTGCGCCCGACAGGCCAGACCAGACCCCGGTGCTGGACAAGCCAGGTCAAGCAACCTCCCACACCATCAAAATGCTCTTCCGCCATCCACCCTGCGCCACGTCTCAAATGTCCCTTAACTCACTACCGGCTTGGTAGTAGTGCACCTGGAATGGGCCATACGAACTCTGGTAGGTGGACGTAGAATATTTTCCCCACTGCCCCGCACCTCCGCTTTCGGAAAATTTCGCCTGTAGCGCACTATTTCCAAGACTTTCCCCCGGGATGATCTCACGGGAGCCCACCCTCCTCCTGGAACAGGCGTCGCGCTCGTCGTCAAGAAGAGGCGCCGAGCCATGCGCACATCGGCGTGACCGCGACGGTGTGCGCCCACGTCCGACTCCAACGCGACGCCATCGACCTCCGAGGCAACGCCCCCCGCAACCGTCGCCCGACCCGACGACGGCGACGAACCACCCCTTTTCTGCAGCACCCGTCCGCTGACGTTGCCGTCGACTACTGCCGTTAGACCCTCCAGAGCCCCACCGGAAGCGAATCCGATGGGGTCTCTATGGTCGTAATTGGGCGGTTCACCGAGCCTCGGAAGATCCTTTAGTTCAGATCTCCCAAGATACCTTGTAACCCTCCGTTTTCAATAACGGCCTCCAGCGCTCGGACCATCCCGGGAATACCTCCCGTGCGAACGATCACCAAATCCGAGCACTGAAAGTAAGCTCCGCTTCGATTTTCCCCGCTCTCAGCCCAATGCATCATGATTCGCTCAATCTCCAAGAGCGTCATGAGCGTCGCACTCCACCTTCATCCGTCAGGGAGCGTGACTTCGGCGTCAACATTCTCCACGGTGTCCACGCGCTCGTCCGTCCCGAGCATAAATAGGGCCTTGAACTGCGGAGTCTCCACTACATGAAATGGACTACTGGTCATAGAGCTTCATCAATCTCCCGATCACCTTGGGCTCGTTTCCCTTGTCCGCCTTACCCACGATTCGTATTCCACCGACCACGTTCCGGAAGAACAGTCGTCCACCATTGGTACCTCGGTCGTAAGTGACGTCCGTTCCCGCAAGTGCCTTCAATCCGATGCCTGGATTTCATATTTCCATGGAGAGTTGACCGAAGAGGTTGTCCAAGTCGCGCTGCACAGCCTGACTCTTTCCAGCCTGCTGAGCCGCCTTGGTCAGCAGCGGTCGTCACCGATTGCCGAGGACATCGTAATTCCGCAGGTGGAACTGTTATTAACAAAGCACTGGCGTAGTGCCAGCCAGGATATAGTACGTGTGGCTTGCGGTCGTTCGCTACCTGCGTTTTCCCTGGCCAGCGGCTATGTGGCGATCCGTCGGAGTGCGCCGTTGTGCGCTGGTGTGCGTGGTTGTTGCCGTCACTACTGCCGCCTCCAGCGCGACGCTATCGACCTCCTCGACCTCGCCCTCCGCGAGCCCGACCAGCCCGCCACCCGACCCGACGACGGCAACGACCCACCGTTTTGTGCAGCGCCCGTCCGCTGACGTTGCCGTCAACTACTGCCGTCAACCGGCCCCAGAGATCATGATTGACCAAAGATCTCCGGCCCTTAGCGACCCCAGATCAGACAATCCCTCATCAACGACATAGAGCAGTACATGGGATTCAGTTATGCGATAGCAACGATATCCACCCTGCCCTTGGACTTCGTCCAGGCGGCATGAGAAATAACCCTCAACCTTGCCTCGCAGATCATCAAATACAATCCGCTCCGCAATTCCGTCAAGTGATCCCAGCAATGGAGCTGGGATCAGTCCATCAACTCCATCCGCAAGGCGATGGCCTGGATGGCGATGTTCTCGCAAGACCCCACAAATAGGTTGAACTCAAGAAGCCCATAGTCAAGACGCAAGAACTTCTTCCTCCGATCCGCGACGCACTCGCTTCCGAGTGCGTCGCGGATCTGCTCCGGAGACGCTCCAAGGCCAACGCCTGCGACAGTTCCCGTGCCCACAACTGCCGCGAGGTAGTCAATTGCGGTCATTCGATCTTCCCGAGCGCCTTGACGAGGAAGTTCATCTCTGGGCTCGGTTAAGCGAGTTACCCCAGTTGTGATCATTCATATCCGACATGGCAGACCTGGCCTTGTCGATGAGGTCCACTCGAAGCTCCGGATTATTCATGATGGCACTCCTGACCGTCTCAACATCACGCGCACTTGCCATTCCATTGCTCAGGCGAATTCCCTCGAACCCAACACCGCCATCACCGTCGGGAAAGACTCGGATCTCAGAACCCCCGACGTGCATATTCGCCCCCTTCGTAGCCCAGTCAGACGCGGCCGGAGAAATCCGAATGTTGGGCGATGCACAGTCGTGGACGAGGATCAGCGTCGTACCAGCCAGTACATAGTACGTGTGGGTGTCGGCAACCGTGAAGTTGTACGTGACCAGGTGCCGTACGTACCCCGCGACGCCGAGCGGCGGGCCATGCCGTCGGCGTCGAGCCCGGCGCATTTCATACGCAACGTCAGCCGGCGGTCAGCCAGATACCCGACCAGCATGGCGCGCTCGTTGTTCTCGAAACCACCGTCGGCGCGCGGATCGTCCGCCGGCTCGACAAACATGTCCCACCAGCCAAAAGTCCGGGTGAGTTCGGGTCGCTGCTCGCCGTTTTCCGACATACCACCGACTATCGCCCTTTAGCGGACCGTACGCCACCCAGTTTTGCTGCCTAGCCTGCGCGGGCCGGCCGGAGGCGGCCGCGGTGCCAGCCGTAGTTCAGGTCTGACATGTAATACGCGCTGGCCAGAATTGGCTTTGTACCAGCAAAAGGTCCGTGCTGGAAAAACGAGGCGCGGCGTACGTCGACGGCAACCTGGCGAGGTTCCCAGTCGCTGCGGTACGTACGCACCACCACGATCCCGCCGTCACCGCCGGGCGAGAACGTATAGCCGCGAGGACCGGCATAGCGGCGGGCGTCGTCGGGGGTCTCGAAGACCGCGTCCTGGTGCGGTTCGGGTTCAGCGAGGTCCGCGACGATGTCGACGTCAGCGGTGCCGTCGGCCGAATGGGCGACAAACCGGACCTGGCCGTCAGTCTGCTCGGTCCACGCGTGGATCCGCTGGTGGTCGAAGTCGGTGAGCAGATTGCCGGTACGCGTCAGCAATGCGTTGTCCGCATCATTTCGCAGGTGCCGCAAGCCACGCAGGATCCGGCCGCCCGGTGTTTGGTATCGGGCGAAAATTCGGTAACCGGTCATGATTGTGCGCAGGCCCAGAAGGCGCGGCAGGTAGGGAAGCCGCAGTTGACGCAGGCTGACGGCGGCGACCGCGACCAGGGCGAACCGATCCCCCTCCGGCGACCGGTATATTTCCAGGTCCAGCCCGGCCGGCAGGAGCGGGCGCACCTGTTCTGGCGGTAGCCCGAAGGTGACCACCAGTGAATGGTCGAAATGCGCGAGTACGGGCAGCGGATGGCGGCTGAGCGCCCCAAAAAGCGACAACGGTTTACTTTCTCGCTGGCGGGTCTGTCCAATGTGGACGATAGCGCAGCCGGTCTGCCGCTTGTCGCCGGCCGACCACCTTCCCACCCTTTGCGCCCTGGTAAAGGCAAGCCGGACATGGTAGGCCGGTATGTATGACTGAAGAGCAGGTTGGCGCCGCGTGCGCGGTCGCCCACGGCGCACCGACCACCCTCGCCGCCGACCGCATGCTGGTCACGGTTTTCGCGTCACCGGTGGCCGCGCACCTCGTTCGCTACGCGACCGACGCCGGCTACCAGACCGTCCTGGTCGAGCCAGATCCTGATCGCCGCGCCAAAGCCGCCGCCGACGGCCTGGTCGCGGTCGCCGCCGTACCGACCCTGACCTGCGACGCGGACCTGGTCGTCACCGACCACCACCGCGAGGAACTCGGCCAGATGCTCGCTGACGCACTGAAACACCCGGCTCGCTGGATCGGCGTGATGGGCAACCCCCGCCATCCCGGCCCGCACGTCGCGGCTCTTCAGTCCCGCGCCGTACCAGCCACCGACATCGCCCGCGTGCACCGCCCGGTCGGCCTCAACATCGGCTCCCGTACGCCAGCCGAAATCGCGATCTCCACCCTCGCCGGCCTGATCGCCGACCGCAACTCCCGCCCCGGCGGCTTCGATTTCTAGAAACAGCCGGCGAACGGGTCGGGGAACGCGGTCCAGCCGTCCTCACCCAGCGCCAACTCCGCGTCGGTCAACAAGCACTCGGTCAACAGCCCCCGCAAATCCGTACGATCTCCATCCAGGTCAACGAAAACCAGCTCGATCCCGCGATCCCCGAAATAGTCATCCCAGCCCAATGACGCCGCCGTACGCCGGTTCGGCGACACGTCGTCCCAGTCCGAGGGCTCGGCCGACACCAGCCAGAGCCCGGCGGCGCCCATGCTCACCCCACACCCGTGCGACTCGTACGCGACAACCGTGTCCGGCTGGCTGGCGAGCCACAGGTGACCCCGGCCGCGGACCGTACGCTCGATCAGCCGGGGCAGCACGGCGTCGAAGCGGCCGGGGTGGAAGGGTCGCCGGGCCGCGAAAACCATCGTGCCGTCGGCGGCAGCGGGGAGTCCTTCGAGGCCACGAAGGGCCGCGCTGGGCAGGTCCAAATCGCGGTCCGGGCGGTGCAGGATGGCGGCGGCTTCCTGTACGGGCCGCAGTTCGGCCCACGGCGCCAATGCGGTGACCAGGCTCGGCAGCCGTACGTCCGGAGTCTGCGCCGGCGCGACCAGCACGACATCGGAAAACTCCAGCTGACGCAGGATAACGCCGGCCACGGCGCGATCGTCGTCGTCGGCGGTTTTGCGGCCGCGATCGCCGAGGTCGTCGTCGCAAGTGAGGTCGGCCAGGAACGTCTCGCCGTCGATGGCCGCCGCGAAGGTGCCCAACCGGACCCAATCCAGCACCGGCCGGCCGTCCACCACGCAGCCGACGCACGCGGAGGCGATGTGTTCCGGCTCGACCACTTCGGGAAGCACCAGCAATTGGTCCGAGGCCGGCCTGGTACGCGCCAGCCGTACGAGCGTGGGCAGCACGTCCTCACGCAGCGAACAGGAAACGCAGCCGTGTACGAGCTCGATCGACTCGGACTCCAGCACCTCGTCGGCGGTGCAGACGAACCGGTGCAACCGGCCCTCCAGCAGCGCGGACAGGTCGTGCCGGACGACCACCAGATCCCGGTCCGCAGCCAGCAACACCTCGGTCGCCGCGGTCGTCGCCCGTGGGCTGAACCCGGACAGCACCGTCACCCGGGGTCGCCTGCCGGCCGTCACCTCGGCGTCCCGCCGCTCATCAGGACCACTCACCCAAGCCGTCGACATGCAGCACTCCATCCCACCGGTCCCACGCCTTACTTGACATGAAAACCATTTTCATTATGGACTGGAGTGCAGACTACGCCAACAATGCCAGGAAGGAAACGCCGTTGTCCGCGAAATGCCAGGTGACCGGTCGACAACCAGGTTTCGGCAAGACCGTGTCCCATTCGCACCACCGCACCTCACGCCGCTGGAACCCTAACCTGCAGCGCCGCCGGTTCTGGTTGCCCAGCCAGAACCGCTACGTGACGTTGCGGGTCAGCGTCAAGGGCCTCAGGACCATCGACAAGTGCGGAATTGAAGCGGTCGTCGCCCGCATTCGCGGCCGCGGGGAAAGGTGTGACAGAGCCGAATGTAACGCTCGTGGATTGATCCACGCCCAGAAACCCGTTGAGCGTTACACCCGGGCAGCCGTTCTCTAAAGCAGACCCCTGCGGGCCGCCCACACGATGGCCTGCACTGGTGCGCGTACGCCCAGGTGGTCGCAGATGGCCCTGGTCCGGCGGCGGACCGTACGGGCCGACAACTGCAGCCGGCGGGCGACGGACTCCAGTGGCAGGCCGTCGGCAAGCAGCCGCAGCAGCACCACGTCGTCTTCGGTGAGCGGCTCGAAGCTCCGCAACACCGCTGCATCTTCGGTCATAACGCTCACATCGGCCTCCTAACGCCGTTGGAGATCACCTGTCGGGCCCTACCGCAGGAATGCGGCTGCGACTCCGGCGTCGACAGGTATGTGCAACCCGGTGGTGTGTGACAGTTCGTTGCCGGCCAGGACCGCCACCGCGGCGGCGACCGTCTCCGGCAGTACCTCTCTTTTCAGGAGCGTGCGCTGGGCGTAGAACTCCCCGAGTTTTTCCTCAGGAACCCCGTAAACCGCGGCCCGCTGCGCTCCCCACCCCCCGGCGAAGATCCCCGAACCCCGGACCACCCCGTCCGGGTTCACGCCGTTGACTCTGATGCCGTACGCGCCAAGCTCGGCTGCCAGCAGCCGCACCTGATGCGCCTGGTCGGCCTTCGCCGCACCGTACGCGACGTTGTTAGGCCCGGCAAAGACCCCGTTCTTGCTGGAGATGTAAATGATGTCGCCGCCAAAGCCCTGCGCCACCATCACCCCCGCCGCGGCCCGGGACACCAGGAACGACCCGCGGGCCATCACCGAGTGTTGGATGTCCCAGTCCTCGTCCGTCGTTTCCAACAACGGCTTGGAAATCGACAGTCCGGCGTTGTTGACGATCAGGTCAACCCCACCAAAAGCCAGGTTCGCCACCGCGAACATCTCGGCAACCGCCGCCGCAGACGAGATGTCCGCGGCCGCCGCGACCGCCACATCGGCCGGCCGCAACGCTTTTCGTTCCGTGTCGAGCTGGGTGGCCACCTCGTGGGCGCGGTCCGCGTCGCGGTCCGCGACCACCACACATGCGCCCTCGGCGGCCAGCCGGGACGCGGTCGCGCGGCCAATCCCGGAAGCCCCGCCCGTCACCAGCGCGACCCGCCCGGCCAGCGGCTTGGGCGCCGGCCGGCGAGCGAGTTTGGCCTCCTCCAACGCCCAGTACTCGATCCGGAACTTCTCCGACTCGTCGATCGGATGGTACGAGGACACCGCTTCGGCGCCACGCATGACATTGATGGCGTTGACGTAGAACTCGCCGGCCACTCGGGCGGTCTGTTTGTCGGCGCCGAAAGAGAACATCCCCACGCCGGGTACGAGCACGATCGCCGGGTCCGCGCCGCGCATCGCGGGCGACTCGGCGTCGGCGTACTTCTGGTAATAGGCGCGATAGTCGTCGCGGTATGCGGCGTGCAGCTCAGCCAGTCGGTCGGACACCTGCGCGAGCGGCGCGTTGGCCGGCACATCCAGCACCAACGGGCGGACTTTGGTGCGCAGGAAGTGATCCGGGCAGGACGTACCCAGCGCGGCCAGCTCCTGCATCCGTTCCCTGGCCACGAAATCCAGCACCACGTCGGCGTCGGTGAAGTGGCCGACCTGACGGTGATCGGTGGAGGCGATCCCGCGCAGCAAGGGCGCCAACGCGGCGGCCCGCTCGCGGCGGGCAGCGGCGCGCAGCGGCTCTCGCCCAGCCAGCATCGGGCCGAAAGGCTCGGCGCGGCCCTTGGTCGCAAGATAGTCGGTGGCCACCCGGATAATCTCCAGCGAGTGCTGTTCGCAGCTGGCCGAGTCATCGCCCCAGGCGGTGATCCCGTGGCCGCCCAGCACCACGCCGACGGCCTGCGGGTTGTCGCGCTTGATCGCGGCGATGTCCAGGCCCAGCTGGAACCCCGGCCGCCGCCACGGCACCCAGACCACTCGGTCGCCAAAACAGTCGGCCACCAACTGCTCGCCATCGGCCGCGGTGGCCAGCGCGATGCCGGCGTCGGGGTGCAAGTGGTCTACATGTGCGGCGTCGACCAGGCCGTGCATCGCGGTGTCGATCGAGGGCGCGGCACCGCCCTTTCCGTGCAGGCAGAAGTCGAAAGCGGCGACCATCTCGTCCTCGCGCGCGACGCCCGGATAACCGCCGACCAGCGCGTGCAGCCGATCCAGCCGCAGGACCGCGAGGCCCGGTTCGGTGAGAGTGCCCAGGTCACCGCCGGAACCCTTCACCCACATCAGGTCCACCGAGCCGCCGGTGACCGGGTCGACCGCGCTCGCCTTCGCCGACGTGTTGCCACCGGCGAAGTTGGTGTTGCGCGGGTCGGCGCCTAGCCGGTGGCTGCGAGCCAGCAACTCGGCGACCTGTGGATGCGTACGCATGTCTCGCTTTCTGTTCCGGGCAGACTTTCTCAAATTGATTTGGTGTCTAGCGGCCGCCGTTGGCCTACCTCCGAACAACCGCCTGAACCGCTATGCGCCCCAGCCCATAGCCGAGCCACCGGCTCGCTCCGCCTCGATCCGCTTCTGGTAGCCGGACCGGTGATACGCCGCGATCGGATCCGGGTCGACCCCCATTTCCTGCCGTACGTCGGCAAGCAACGGGCGAACGTCGGTCGAGAACGCATCCATCAGTACGGCGTGTGCACCAAGCACATCACCAGAACCTTGGGCGTGAGTCAACGCTTCTCGGTCGACCAATAGAGCTTTCGCCGTCGATTCCTGCACATTGAGCACGGACCGGATCATCGCCGGAATCTTGGGCTCCAGGTTGTGACACTGGTCCAACATGAAAGCGACGCCGGCCTCGGGACGCAGCGAATCCGTCCCGACGATCTCGTTCATGATCCTGAACAGCTGGAACGGGTCCGCCGCGCCGACCATCAGGTCGTCGTCGGCATAGTTCCGGCTGTTGAAATGGAAGCCGCCGAGCTTGCCCTGACCGAGCAGGATCGCCACCAGGAACTCGATATTGGTGCCCGGCGCGTGATGCCCGGTGTCCACCAGCACCTGGGCTTTCTCGCCCAGCCGTACGCAGTGCGCGAACGACGTTCCCCAGTCCGGAACGTCCATCGTGTAGAAGTGCGGCTCGAAGAACTTGTACTCCAGCAGCATTCGCATGCCGTCGGGCATTCGCGCGTACGCCTGCGCCAGCGCCTCGTGCAGCCGCTCCTGGCGGGCCGAGATGTCGTCCTGGCCGGCGTAGTTGGTGCCATCGGCAAACCACAGCGACAGCAGCGTGGAGCCGGTCGCGACGCCGATCTCGACGCATTCCAGCAGGTGGTCGGTGGCCTTGCGACGGATGCCGGGATTCGGGTTGCAGACACTGCCGAGCCGATAATCGTCTTCCTGGAAGACATTCGGATTGATCGCGCCAATGCGGATGCCTTTATCCACAGCATATTGCGCTAATTCGGAATAATTGTCCGCTTTATCCCAGGGGATATGGATGGCAACACTGGGCGCCACCCCGGTCAGCGCGTGCACCATGGCCGCGTCGTCGATCTTCTCGTACGGCGTGCGCGGCACGCCCTCCTGCGCGAAGACCTTGAACCGGGTGCCAGAATTACCGTACGCCCACGAGGGAGTCTCGATCCGCTGACTACGCAGCGCCGTCGCCACCGCAGAGCGGCGGGCCGGGTCGAGCTCGGTCATCGGCAGTCTCCTCCAGCGTTTGCGGGCACGCGTTCGTAAATCGTTTCAATCCCGCGCTGAGAGGTAGCCTTGGCCCTGGGAAGGCGCGATGTCAATAGTTGGCGCCCAACCGGCTCATGATGGGTAAGAAGCGACGAAGACCCGCGTGACCGGTCAAGCCGGTGTCCCGCGGACCGTCGCAAGTGGTAAAAGCCCCGGTAAAGCCATGGATCGGGGTGATGTCGGGCACACCCCTACGGCCCGACAAACCGTATAGGATCTACGTTTTTTATTTGCCGCCGGCCGTCGATCGCGACCCGATTTACGAACCTCCTCGAGAAAACGGACTAAATACGCTAATGCCCAAAATTTTGGGCAAGACGCTATACGTTACAGAAACACAGAACCGCCACCCGGTCGCCCGTACAAGAATCTGACCGGTTTCAGCCAGTGATCTGACCGCTACAGGTCAGTGCGGATCGGCCGGCGTCAGCCCCTCGGTGATCCGGGCCCGGAACTCGGTGCCCTCGTTGACCCGTGGGAAGTCACCATCGGGCACCGGTACGCCGAGGAAGTCGCACAGCGGGCCCCATCCCTGCCCCACCTGGTAGACCAGTAGCCGGTCCGCGGGCACCGCGTCGATCACCTGCTGGTTGTGCTTTTCGAAGACCGAGACGGCGAAGTCGCGGTCCTCGAAGCGCCCCTGGAAGGTGCCGTCCCAGATCAGCTCCTGGAGCAGCCGCATGCGCTCGCCGGGCGACTGGCTCGCGAACCGCTCCTGCATGGCCGGCGGCAACTGGCTCGGATCCCGCATCAGCTTGTAGACGTAGTAGATGGTGTTGTCGACGCTGTCGTACCACTTCTGCGGGTCGCGGACCGAGAGCAGCACCTTCGCGTCCGGATAGGCGGCCACCAGCTCGCGCCAGTACGCGGCCGCCGGCCAGTCCACGGTTGCCGGATATCCAGCGAAAATGTGCTCCCAGTCAGGCTTTTTGCCTTCGATGATCGGCGTCCAGTGCGCCATCCGCTCGGGATTGTCGATCAGCTCGGCCATGTGATAGCACGGCCCGAAACCGATCTGCTCCAGCGCGGTCTTCAGGGAGAGGGTGCCGGTCCGGCCGAACCCGGCGCCGATGAGTTTCAGCATGTGTCCCACCCTATCCCTCGGTCTCAGAGGTTTTTCGCCCGAAGAAATCCGGTTGCCCGGTCCGAACGGCACCAATCACACTTCGTCGGTGACCATTTCCGAGCTGTCGATGCAGATCCGCGTTCGTACGACCACTCGTACGACGCGACAGCAGCGCTGCTCCGGTGCCGGTCACGTCCCCCGCCACCGACCGTGATCGCGGCGATCGTCGCGGGGTTGGTGGCCGGCTATGCCGTCGCCATCCCGATCGGCGCCATCGGCACTCTGCTTGTCACCCTCAGCGCGCGCGTCTCGCTCCGGGTCGGCGCCGCCGCCGGTCTCGGGGTAGCCACCGCGGACGGCGGGTACGCCCTGATCGCGACCCTCGGCGGCGCCGCGCTGGCCGGCGTCATCGCCCCAATCGCGGCACCGCTGCGGTGGGTCTCGGTGGTCGTACTGATCGGCCTCGCCGTCCGTACGACATGGGCCGCGACCAGGCATTTCCGCGACCAGACCGAAGCGCCACCGGGTGCCATGGTGAGCACGCCTTTTCGGGCGTACGCGGTCGTCCTGGGCCTGACCCTGCTCAACCCGACCACGGTGCTCTACTTCGCGGCGCTGGTGATCGGCCGCAGGTCCGGCGCGCTGACACTGCCCGAAGAGCTCGCCTTCGCGGTCGCCGCGTTCGTCGCGTCGGCCAGCTGGCAGCTCACCCTGGCCGGCGGCGGGGCGTTGCTCGGCCGCCTGCTGACCACCGCGAAAGGCCGGCTGATCAGCGCGTACGTCTCCAGCGCAGTGATCGTCGCGCTGGCCGTGAACACCGTACTGTCCTGACCGGTTTGACCTGTACGGACCGACAAGTCCAGGCTGTCAACGACAAGAATCGTGCTGGAGTAGGGATACGACGAGTATGGCAAGGGTGTCCGCCCAGGAGCGCCGCCACGAACTGATCGAGGCGGCGATCCGGGTGATGGCCCGAGATGGCGTCGCCAAGGCGACCACTCGGGCCATCGTGACCGAGGCCGGCATGCAGCTGGGCTTCTTCCACTACTGCTTCCGTTCCAAGGAAGAGCTGTTGCTGCAAGTCATCGACACGATCAACGAGCGGAACGTGCACGCCGTGATCGGCGTCGTACGACCGCACTCCGACCTGCGCGAGACGCTGCGGGCCAGCGTCGGCGCGTACTGGGAGGAGGTGGAGGCCAACCCCGGCGTCCACCAGCTGACGTACGAGCTGACCCAGTACGCGCTGCGCCGGCCGGAGCTGATCGAGCTGACCCGCCGGCAGTACGCGAACTACTTCCGGGCCGCCACGGGGTTCCTGGAGGCGGTCGCGGCGGCGGCCGGCGTGGAATGGACCGTGGACCTGCCGCTGCTGGCCCGCTACACGTACACGATCATCGACGGCGCCACCCTCAGCTGGGTGGTCGACCGGGACGGCGACAGCGCCCGGCAGGTGCTGGACCAGTTCACCGACTATCTGGTGGCCTCGGCCCGGCAGCGCCAGCCCACCGGCGCACGGTAACGGTTTGTACGTACGTCCAAGACACTTGACAAAGATGTCACCCGGCCAGCACCCTGCCTAGATGGCGATCAGCCTGCTCGTCTTCAACGTTCTGCAGCTGCCGGTCACCGGCTCGCGCCGGCGTGCCGAGCTGGCCGCCGAAGTCGTCGAGCGGGCCGATCCGGATGTCGTCGTGCTCAACGAGGCCTTCAACCGGCCGGCCGGCGCGCTGGTGGCGAGGCTACGGGCGGCCGGCTACCACGTCACCCCGCAGGTTGGCCGGACCGGATCGGGCCGGCGCGGCACGGTCAGCCGGCTGGTCGGTGGCGGCGTACGCGTGCTGTCCCGGTTCCCGATCCTGGACCGCCACCATCACACGTTTCGCTCGTACCAACCGGCCACCACCGACGCCCTGTCGAACAAGGGCGTCGCACTGGTGTCACTGGACGCGCCGGCCGGGCCGCTCTGGCTGGCGGCCACCCACCTGCAGGCCGACGAGCGCGGCAACCGGCACGCCGTCCGGATGGCGCAGCTGGCCGAGCTGCGCGCCTTCGTGTCCCAGACCGCGCCCAAGACGGTCCCCATGCTGCTCGCCGGCGACCTGAACATCGAATACTTCGCAGCCGACCAGCACGGCCGGCCGGGGCCAGTGGGCACCGATCATGTGGACGCGAACGCCGTGGTCGGCGGCCGGATCCAGCCGGACGGACCCATCCACGCGGCCACCTTCGACGGCACCGCGAACCCGCTGACCGGGCGCCGCTACCGGCACTACAGCAACGTCCTGGACTACGTCGGGCACCTGAACGAGAACGGCTGCCGGCCGCGGCCGACGATCTCCACTCGTACGCTCCGCTACGAACCTGGCCGGGAAGCATCCGACCACTTCCCCGTACTTGCCACCGTGATTTTGAATAGGGCGTAAGAACCGCCGGGCTCGCCGCCATTGCCCAGTGACAACACAGTCAAGGGCAAAGGAGCCGGGGAAGAGCGTATGGATCCTTCCAGAATCGAACGCTTCACCGCGCTTTACGACACGTGGCATCCGAATGTGCACGCGTACGTAGTGAGTCGCGCCGGCCGTCAACTCGCGGACGAAGCGGTCAACGACACCTTCATGGTCGCCTGGCGGCGACTTGACGACATACCCGAACCGACACTGCCGTGGTTGCTGGGCGTCGCCCGCAACGTGGTCCGGCAGCAGTTCCGGGCCACCGCGCGGGACGAGTCGCTGCAGGCCGAGATGGTGACCTGGGCGGCGGTCGAGCATCCCGCGAACGATATCGCGGACGGCGTCACCGAGCGGGCTGCCGTACTGCGGGCCCTCGCGTCGCTGCCGGAGGCGGACCGTGAGCTGCTCACCCTGGTCGCGTGGCACGGCCTCAGCTCGCGGGACGCGGCCAAGGTCGTCGGCTGCAGTCAACCCACCTACTTCGTACGGCTGCACCGCGCGCGCCGCCGCCTGGAGACGGCACTCGCCGACTCCGCCGCGGAGCCCGCACCAGCCCTGATACCTGCTTTCGCCAAGGAGATAGCCCGATGAAGAACGACGTCATGAACCAGCTGTCCGCGTCCCGCCCCGACCAGCTCGACCCACTCCCCGACCCGAACCGCCGGGACCGCCAGCTCCACGCTGCTTTCGCCCAGCCGATCGAACGGCGCTCGACCACCCGGCGAACCGTCGTACGCGCCGGGATCGGCTTCGGCGTGGCCACGGGGCTCGCCGGCGCCGTCGCGGTCGCCGTGCTGGCCACCGGTTCGATCTCCGGCAGCCTGCCAACCACCACCCATCCGGCGGGCACCAACGCCCGGTCGTCCGCGCAGGACATTCTGCTCGCCGCGGCTGACAACTCCAGCAGTCAACCCGCTTCGGGCCGCTTCTGGCTGGCCCAAACCGTTGCCCTGGACGGCGAGATCGCCGGCCCGGCGGACAACCGCTACGCGATCGTCATCAAGGAGCGGTATGACGAGTGGGCAGCCAAGTCCGCCGCAGACGACAGCTGGCAGGTCCATCAGTACCTCGGTGCGGCACCTGCCACTGCCACCGACGCGGCTGCCTGGAAACGTGACGGCGCGCCATCGACATTCAACGTGCTTCCCCCGGCCGCGAAGAAGGGGGCGAAGCCCTATCCGCGGAGCGCGGCGCCGGGGAAGGCAGACCGCCTGAACACCAAGGGCATGGGCGACGACACCTACTGGCTGGGTGATGACAACAAACGCTTCACCGTCACCCAGCTTCAGGCACTGCCTACCAACTCGGCCGCGCTGAAGGCCTATCTCGTCGACATTTTCAAGAACCGCAAGCCCACCTCGGACGAGGCCTGGTCTCAGGACGAGTGGTTGTTCAGGGTTGCCAGCCAGATCCTCACCAGCCCGGTCACGGCCGGAACCCGCTCCGCCGCGTACAAGATGCTGGCGACGGTCACCGGTGTCAAGAGCCTCGGGACCACCAAGGACAACCAGGGCCGCAGCGGCGACACGGTGACTTTCACCTTCGCGAGTCCTAGCGGCAGCCGCGAAGACCGGCTGATCATCAGTCCGCAGACCGGCATGCTGCTGGCTGAGGAGTCGCTCCCTGTCGGCGCCGGCAACGGTGCGGCCAGCAGGCTCGTCGCTGGCACTGACTACCTGAGCATCGGCTGGACCGACGCGCCGCCGTCGCCACAGATTCCGCTGGCCACCGACCATCCGGGCGGCGGAGCCTGACCAGCGACCAACGTCCGGGCCGTTCCGTCCCACCGGAACGGCCCGGACTGTTTCAGTCAGTCGCCTTCGGGTGCCCCGTTCCGGCCCAGGTGATCCAGCCGATCCGGCGGGCCGGATCGGGGCAGTACCAGCTGCGACCTCCCGAGGTCACCTCGTACTGCCACTGCTCAAGGAGAGCGGAATTCACCTTGCGGACCGCGAAATCTCCTCGCAAGCGGTGCTGCCGTGCAGGCTTTTCCGCTTGTGTCTACTTGGTGGAGCCGACCAGGAGGCCGGAGACGAAGTGGCGTTGGAAGGCGAAGAAGACGATCGCGGTGGGGATCGCGGCGAGGATGGAGCCGGCGGCGACGACGTTCCAGTTGCTGACATAGCCGCCCTGCAAATTGAGTAGGGCAGCGGTGACCGGGAATTTGGCCTGGGTACGCAGAACCGTGATCGACCAGATCAGGTCGTTGAAGATCCAGGTGGTCGCGAGCGCAGCCAGTGCGGCCAGCGACGGGCGGCACAGTGGCATGATGATCCGCGCGTAGATCTGGACCGTACCGGCGCCGTCGATCTTCGCCGCGTCGGTGATCTCGGTCGGGATCGAGCGCATGAAACCGTGCAGCACGAAAGTGTAAAAACCAAGCCCAAAACCAACATGGATGGCAACAAGTCCGACCAGGCTGTCGTAGATGCCCAAGGACTCGCTGATCCGGGCCACCGGGATAAGCAGGATCTGCGGCGGCAGCAGGTTGCCGGCCAGCATGGTCAGCAAAATCGCGCGCCGGCCCGGAATGCGGTAGCGGCTGAGCGCAAAGGCGGCCATCGATGCCAGCCAGAGACTCAAAACCACCGCTGGCACGGTCACCTCGGCGCTGGTCACCAGCGCCAGGGCAATGCCGCCGTCGCCCACCGCGGTGACGAAACCGCCCAGGTCAAACGAATCCGGCAGGGCCGCGAGGCCACGCGCGGAAATATCGTCGAAAGACCGGACCGCTATGAGTACCACGAAAAGCATCGGCGCCACCCAGAGCAGCGTCAACGGTGTCATCACCGCGTGGAAAACCCAGCCGCGGCGCCGTTTCCGGGCAATCTTCACCGGTCGTACGGGCGGCTCTTTTGGTGGCGCTTCCAGCACGATCTGCGCGGCCATCAGTCCTCCTGCCGGGTGGCGCGGACGAGATAGGTAATGATGAAAAGGATCGCCAGCGCGAAGATCACCACCGCGATCGCCGACGCGTAGCCGAGATTCAGGAACGTGAATCCCTGCTCGAACATGTAAGTGCTGAGCAGCTCCGACGAGTGGTACGGGCCGCCCTGCGTCATCGCCCAGACAATGTCGAACGTACGCAACGAATCGATCACCGTGACCGCAAAGATGACCGTGTTCACGCCCCGCAGCTGCGGCCACACGACGTACCGGAATCGTTGCCACGGCGTGGTTCCGTCCACCGCCGCCGCATCATCCAGGGATGGGTCGCAGCCTTTCAGACCGGCCAGGTAGAGCACCATGACATACCCGACCTGCCTCCAGACGGCGGCGACCAGGACGGCATAAAGTGCGGTGTTCGGGTCAGCGAGCCACTGATGTTCCCAGCTTTTCAGCCCCACCAAGCCAAGAGCCGCGTTGATGGTGCCGTCCGGCTGATAAAGGACCCGCCAGAACAGTCCGGTGACGGCGAGCGAGAACACCATCGGCAGGTAGATCGCGCTGCGGTAGATGCCGACGCCACGGCGTGGCCGGTTCAGCGCCACCGCGAGCGCCAGCCCGCCGGCCACCGAGAGGCCACCGAAGCCGATCGCCCAGATCACGTTGTTTCCCAGCGCCTGCCGAAAAACATCGTCAGCGAACAGATCGGTGTAGTTCTTGGTCCCGACCGACAGCGGCGCGCCGAGGCCGTTCCATTTGGTCAGCGACAGGTAGAAACTGTTGATACCGGGCCAGAAAACCCAGCCCAGCTCGACCGCGGCCGGGATGAGCAGGAAAACCCAGACCGGCCACGGCACTCGACGGCGAACGCGCCGACGTACGACCGCCGAAAGCGCCACCGTCACGACGAGAGCACCTTCTGCGCCGACGACTGCCAGCCGGCCAGGATCGTCGAGACATCCTGGGGAGAGTCCAGGAATTTCGTCAGCGCGGTGTCGGCGGTGGTCTGCAGCTCGTCGCTGGAGTCACGGTTGAAGAACTGGGTGATCGCCTTCGCGCCAGTGAGCAACTGGACACCTTTTTGTACGAGCGGGGAGAATCCGGTCGTACTCACCAGCGGCGAGGTGGGCAGGTTCGACGAGTTGGACAGCTTGATAAAGGTCTCCTGGCTGGCCGGCGACGCGAGGAACGACAGCAAATCCTTGGCGCCGCTGACATTCTGCGACTTCGCACTGGCGAAGAACCCGTCGGTGGGCGCCTCCTCGGCGGTCGGCACGGCCGGATCGATGATCGGCACCTGGAAGAAGTCGATGTCGTCGACGAGGTTCTTGGGCACCGACTGGGTCACGAAAGCACCGATCAAATACATCCCGGCGCTCTGGTTCACCAAAGGGGTGACGGCATCCTGCCAGGAATATGACCGGCCCTTGGGATCGAAGAACGGCAGCAGCTGTTTGTAGTAGTCCATCACCTTGCGCACTTCGGGGCCGTCGAAGGAATGTTTGCCGGCCAGCAGGTCGCGATGGAAGGTGGCGCCGTTGACCCGCAAGTTCAGGTAGTCGAACCAGCCGGACGCCACCCACGGCGTCGAGCCGGTGCCCATCGTCAGCGGATTGACGCCTTTGCTCTTCAATGTGTGGCAGAGCGCGATGAATTCGGTCCAGCTGGTCGCCGGCCGTACGCCCCATTTGGCGAACGCCGACTTCCGATAGAAAATCCCCCACCAGTAGTAGCTGGTCGGTACGAAGATCTGCTTGCCGTCGGCCGCACTGGACAGCTCACGCAACGCCGGCGAATAGTTCGCCAACGGCCCGTTCCCCTTCCACAGATCCGAAACGTCCAGCAGGAAGCCCTTCTTCGCGTAGTCGCGGGCGACCGATCCGGCGTACCAGGTCAGCACGTCCGGCGGGTTGCCGGAGTTCAGGTAGGTCGGCAGTTGGGCGCGGAAGGACTCGATCGCGATGGTGTTGAGGGTGACTTTCGCTTTGCCGTAGCCCTGCACGATCTTCGTCAGCGCGGCCTTGGGCGCCGCGTCGGACAGCGACGACTGCAGCACCAGAGAGTCCGAGCCGCCACCACCCGCGGTCGGCGCGGTCGCGCACCCGCCCAACACGGCGGCCGCCCCCACCCCGCCGAGGCCCGCCAGAAAACCACGCCGGCTGACTTGACTGTGGATCATTGTGGACCCTCCCGGGCGCCAGCACTCGCCCGCAACCCATGCGGTGGGCGGGTGAACTCGTGTTTCGCAAAGGTTGCCGCGCCGGAGTTCCCACTGTCAAGATATCTTCGTAATTAATGAATAGTGGCGAGGGGATACGACCGGAATGGGGCAATACGCGGGGCGCGGAGTGCACGGGCAGACGGTCGAGACCATCGCCGGCCGGATCCTGTCCGGACAGCTCCCCGAGGGCGCCACCCTCGACCTCGGGGCGCTGCAGCACGAGTTCGACGTCAGCCTGACCGTGATGCGCGAAGCCCTGCGCGTGCTGGCCGCGAAAGGCATGATCGATGCCCGTCCCAAACGCGGCACGTTCGTACGCCCGAGGGCCGACTGGAGCCTGCTGGACGCGGACGTACTGCGCTGGCAGTTCGGTCAGCGGGCCGAGCCCGGCCTCTTCACGGACCTGCATGACCTGCGCACCATCGTGGAACCCGGCGCGGCCCGGCTAGCCGCCGTCCGGCGTACCGACCAGGACCTGGCGCGCCTGGACGCCGGCCTCACCCAGATGTCCGCCGCCGCCGACCCGGCGGCCGCCGTCGTCGCCGACCTCGCCTTTCACCGCCTGCTGCTGGCCACCACTCACAACGAACTGCTGGTCCGGATGGAGGTGGTGATCGAAACCGGCCTCGCCGAACGGGACCGCATCGTGCACGGCGTACTCGCCGCCGACGACCCCGTCCCCAGCCACCGCGCCGTCGTCGACGCCATCCGCGCCCAAGACCCCGACCGGGCCGCCCTCGCAATGGAGGAACTCCTGCTCAAGGCGGTCGCCGACGTGGCCAAGGCCTGGTAACTGTCCGCTGTTCGCGGAGGGCGAGGGCTAGACGGCGAGCCGGCGGGTGGAGACGCGGTGGCGGCCCTTCTTGGCGGAGGCCCGTCGGGACAGGATCAGGTTGCTGGTGAACAGGCCACCGGTGACCATCACCAGCGCCATGCCGGCAGCGACCAGGATCAGGCCCCAGCGGGTCCAGCCGCGGGTGTCGAAGGTGGCCGCGGCCGGCTTGGGGTTCACGCCGGGCGTTTGAGCGCCCTGGTCGCCGAAACCGCCGGTAGAGCCGATGCCGCCGTCACCGGCGCCGGGCACGGCCGGCTGGGTGGGCAACCCCGAGGTGGTCGAGCCCGGCCCGTACGTGGTGGGCGGGTACGACGGGTACGAACCCGTCCCGGGGGCGGTGTTGGTGTTGCTGTTGGCCGCCGGAGTGGGCGACGGGGTCGGTCTCGGGGTGGCCGAGTGGCTCGGGGTGGGCGTCGGGGACGCGGTCGCAACCGGGCAGGTCTTATTGATGTCCGGTGCGACCCCGGGCAGTGGTGCCGCGGCTGGCGGCGTGGAGGGCGGCGGGCCCGCGACGTACTTCCAGCCGACCACGGCACCATTGTCAACAGGGGAACTCTGCGATTGACCGGAGGACGCCCAGGCGCCATTGCCGGTCTTCGAGTACGCGAACACCCAGTAGCCGGACGCATTTGGGGTGCAGCCGTCCGCTGGAATGGTGTTGATCTTGCAGACATTCCGATTGGCGTCGAGACCGACCCGGTCCGAGTTCTTCCCCGTGGGGTCGAACTTGGCCATCAGTACGCCCACCGGCGTGATGCCGGAAGACCAGTCAGCACAGGAGACTGAGGGCTGTGGGTACCCGCCTTGGCCGCTGAAGTCGACTATGACGCCGACGTGCGAGCCGGCTGCCGCGTACGCACAACCGCCGCCGAGGCCGATCGTGGCCAACGGTGTCCACGGTCCGATCGCGAGCAGGCCGGCGGCGAGGACCGCGACCAGCGCGGCCGGCGACCACCACTGACGCGAACCCCCGCGGCGCGGCGACCACCTGGACGGTGAGCGGCCGGCATCGGCCATGACGTGGACCCCTCCTCGGACGGACAACAGTGGCCATTATTCAATACCGACGCACGGGTTCGGTAGGAAAGTTCCAGGCCGATTGCGGTTGATCCGGACCAAAAACTCAAACTCGCCCGATAGGGCACCTATTAAGTCACCTTTTGTCGGGCTAAATCAGCCGATCAGTGGGTTGCCGCAAATGCGTCCCGGGCACGCCGCATGTGAGCCAGCATCTCGGTACGGGCGACCTCGGGATCGCCGGAGCGGATCGCCGCGAGCAGCTGTCGGTGTTCGTCGATCAACGCGGTCGGCGCCGGGTAGGTCGACTGCAACTGCGCGAGGCACAGCTGCATCTCCTCATGTACGACCGCGTAGAGCCGACTCAACCGCGGGCTCCCCACCGCGTCGACCAACGCGATGTGGAAGTCGGTATGCGCTTGCACCCGCTGCGCCCAGCTGGCCTGCGGCCCCATCGCGGCTAGCCGGGCCAGCATCCGGTCCGCCGCCATGGCGTCGATCCCGCGCTCGGCCAGCGTGCTGACCGTCAGCAGCTCCAGCGGCGTGCGCATGAAATACAGGTCATCCACGTCCGCGACGGACAGCACCGGCACCCGCGCCGACCGGCCATGCTCGCGTACGAGCAGACCGCGGTTCACCAGCGTCTGCAGCGCCGCGCGGACCGTCGGCCGGGCCACCTCGTACCGCTGGGCCAGCGCGATCTCCGGGATCGGCTCCCCCGGCCGCAGCTGGCCGCCGAGAATCTGGCCGCGCAGCTCGGCGACCAACGCGTCGGTCGTACTGGTGACCTGGAGGGCGCTCACTCCGGAATGCTCTGCCCGTCCGCGAGGCGGGCCAAGGGCCACAGGTCCCGCCACATGTGGTCGGCCGCGACGCCGTCCGGCTGCCGCTCATGGTGCCGGTTGACCCAGGCGGTGGTCAGGCCGAGCTTCTTCGCCGGCGCATTGTCATATTTGAAGCCGAAAGCCACGTGCAGGACCCGATCCGCCGGCACCCCGATCCGCTCCAGCGCGTACGAAAAGAAGGCCACGTCCGGCTTGTACGTGCCCACGTCCTCGGCGGTGATCACGAAGTCGAACGCTACCCGGTGCTGGCGGATGCTGTGCGAAATGATGTCGCGGTCCGTGTTGGACAGGATGGCGAGCTTCATCCCAGCCGCCTTTGCCCTGGTCAGCGCCGGATAGGTGTCCATAAAGGACGGCCACGACCGCATCGCGTTGGCCAGGTCGCGCCCAAGGGTGTCGTCGTACGCCCAGCCGTGCTGCTCGCAGACCTCCGCGAGCGCCTGCGCCAACACCTGCTTGTACGTCCGATAGCCGCTGCCGAGGATGTCGAACTGGATGCGCTCGAACTCCCGCTGCAACTGCACCCCCGGCACCAGCTCGGCGTCGCCGTTGCGCAACGCCAACTGGTAGAGGAACTGCGCAGCCCCGCCCTCCCAGTCCGTCAACGTCCCGTAGTTGTCGAAGGTCACCACGTCGTACGGCGGCATGCTCACTCCTCTTGTCTGACTGTCATCCTGTCAGACAATATACGCTCCACCACGAGGAACGCCAGCCATATTTGCCAGGATCGAGCCTGAACGGCCAGCACCTCATCGGTCGCCGGCCGAACCACTGTTCTAACGATGCGGTGAAGCTGTCAGCACCACGCAGCAACGGTCCGCGGCCGGCTCGAGAACGACCTGGAGGCGGTCCGGCGCCAACGCACCGGCGAGCGCGGCGACCAGGGCGCGGTTCATCCGGCACACCAGCTCGGTATGCACCGCGGCGAGCGCGTGAAACGGGCAGTTCGCGAGCACCACGCGCTCGTTTTCGCGCCGTGGCTCGTATCCGTTCTCGGCAAGGGCCTCAACCGCCGACCCAAGAACGTCGCCTTCCTGCCGTTTCGCAGCCGTACGACCAATAATCGCGCCCTGCGTGGCGGCCGCCTGGTCGAGCGCGTCCAACACCGGCGCGCCCGTCCGGGCCGCGTCGGTGATCGCGTCGGCCATCAACAGGCCGGCCAGCTGGTACTGGCGGCGCGGCAGGGACACCGAGATTTCGTTGGTTGCTCTGCGATAAAGCTTGGAAGGATGTCCAGCACCGGGCCCGGTGCGACCGTCGAGGCGGGCGTAGTCAGCCTCCAACAGGCCCTCCGCCGCCAGCTTGTCGAGGTGGAACTTCGCCTGATGCCGGGGCACCCCGACGGCGTCCGCGGCCTGGTCACGGCTAACCGCGGTGTCCTGACCACACACGAAAAAGTAGAGCTCACGGCGTACCGGCTCAGCGAGGGCACCGATCCCGGTCACGCTCCGCTCGAACTCACCCATCTTCCGCCTTCTCGCCGGCAAGTTGCTTGACGCTCCAAACCTCGTTCTCTAACGTAGAGATTAGTGTCCGTTAGAGCCGGAGGCAAGGTATGAGTATCAGCTACCCCGACGTGCAGGTGGTCGACAGCCCCGTCGGCCTGCCAGCCGCGGCCCGCGCCGCCGAGGATTTCCTGGCCGCGCTCGGGGTCTCCTGCGACAACCCGGAAATGCGCAGAAGCCCGCAGCGGATGGCCGAGGCCTACGCCGCGATGCTCACCCCGCGCCCGTTCGAGGTGACGACTTTTCCCAACGACGAAGGCTATGACGAGCTGATCGTGGTGAAGTCAATCCCGATGCAGTCGGTGTGCGAGCACCATCTGCTGCCCTTCACCGGCATCGCGCACGTCGGCTACATTCCGGCCGACCGGATCGTCGGACTCTCCAAAATCGCCCGGATAGTCGAGAAATTCGCCCGCCGCCCACAGGTCCAGGAGCGCCTCACCAAACAGGTGGCGAACTGGTTCGAGGACCAACTGTCGCCCAAAGGCGTGGGTGTGGTGATCGAGGCGGAGCACATGTGCATGACGCTCCGGGGCGTACGAGCGGCCGGCGCGATCACCAAGACGTCGGCACTTTCCGGTGTCATCAAGGACGTGCCGCAGTCCCGGGCGGAATTCCTCAGCATCGTGGTGTAGACAGCTGCAGTCCAACTCGGAACTCAACGCCAGTGACGGTGCCGGTCGGGGCGGACAGGCTGGACCGCATGACGAACTCAGTGACGGATCCCGGCCGGTTCGCGGTCGGATGGCGGAAATACCTGTGGTTGGCGGCCGGCGCCGCACTGGGCGGTTTCGCCCTGCACAACGACTGGTCGATCTCGATCGCCGGCTGGCTGTTCCTGATCTGCCTGATGCGTTTCACCCGCAGCAGCGGCATCCTGCTTGGTTTTGGATGCAGCTGGCTCGCGTCCGCGGTCGCGACCGTGGTTTTCCTTTTCGCGGGCAACAGATTCTCCTTCGGACCCATTCTCTTTGGCTGCCTGGCGATCTCCACGATCCTGACGTTGCCACTGTTGGTTGACAGGTTGTTGTTCGCTCGTCTCACCCCGCTGCTGGCCACTCTCATCTTTCCCACCACTCGCGTCGCCACCGAGTTCCTGGTGGCCGCGGTGAGCCCTTTCGGTACGATTTTCGGCCCACTGGCGGGCACCCAGTCGGCGAACCTGCCGCTGCTGCAGTTGGTCTCGGTGACCGGCATTTACGGCATCAGCTTCCTGATGGCCTGGGCCGCGCCGGTGGCCAACCTGGCGTTGGAAAAGCGGCTGTCCTGGTGGAAAATCCGTACCGTTACTCTCGCTTTCACCGCGCTCCTTGGGCTGGTGCTGCTCGGCGGCGGGATTCGCCTCGCGGTCGCGCCAGCGGCCAAGCAGACCGTACGGGTAGCCGGCGTCAGCTCCTCGGTGCAGGCAAGGCAAAGTAAGCAGGCGCTGGACAATTTCCACACTCCCGATGTCACGCCGGACCAGAAACCCCAGCTGCGCAGGGCATTCGCGTTCGTGACCGACGACCTGTTCCTGCGAAGCACAGTGGAAGCCCACGCTGGCGCGAAAATCATCGTCTGGCCGGAAGCCGGCGCGCTGACCTTGCACGACGATCTGCCAGCGCTGCTCAGCAGGGCCGCCGACTTCGCCCGAACCCAGCACGTCTATCTGGAGATGGGCGTCGGCGTGATCCTGGACAACGCGCCATACACCCGCGACATGGCGGTTCTGGTGGACCCGAACGGAAAAGCGCTGTGGGAGTTCGACAAGGCGCATCCGGTGCCTGGCCTGGAGGACTTTCCAGCCGGTGACGGCAAAGTGCCGGTGGCGAGCACCCCGTTCGGGCGCCTCGCCAACGTCATCTGTTTCGACGCCGACTTCCCTGGCACGCTGCGCCCCTCCGGCGGCCAGGCCGACATCATGCTCGTGCCGGCGAACGACTGGCAGGGCATCGAGAAGATGCACTCGGAGAACGCGGTCTTCCGAGCGGTCGAAAACGGCTACTCCGTCGTACGGCAGGCCAGCAACGGCATCGCTGTGACCACGGACAATCGCGGAGTCGCCCTCGCGACCACGAACTTCTTCAGCACGCCGCAGCAGAACATGATCGCGTACGTACCCATCCGCGGCACCTGGACCATCTACAGCGCTGTCGGCGACCTGTTCGCCTGGCTGTGCGCGGCCGCCATGATCGCGCTCTGCGCGCTGGCGATCGTACGACCCACCCCCACCCCGATCCAGGGGTGAAGCTAGGTACAGGGCGGGACGGGGGGCCGGTGCCATGGCGCTGGGCCGGCCCGGCTCCTTACCGTTATGGGGTGCCTACCACTTCCCACGGCCCCGCCGGCGGCCGGATCGCGACCAGCTTGCTGCTGGCGCCGGTCCGGCCGGCCGGCTGGCGGGCGACCGCGCACCTGACCGCGGGGCTGCCGCTGGCCGCCGCCGGCTTCGCGGTGACGGCATTTCTGGGCGCGCTCACCGTCGCGTTGGCGCCGACGGTGGTGCCAGCGTTGGGAACGCTCGCCGCGCTGGCGTACTGCGCGAATGGCTTCAGCCGGGCGCAACGGTCCCGGTTCGGCGCCCTGCTTGGCGTCGAGATCGCGCTCGCCGAGCCGGCCCCGTCGGTGCCGGCGGCCGGTCGGTTCCAGCGGGTCTTCGACCGGGCCCTGAGCTGGCGGACCGGCCGGCAACTCGGCTATCACCTGCTGGCGTTGCCAGTCAGTGTCATCGGCACCGTCGCGGTCGTGACAATGTGGACGGTCGGCGGCGCACTGGCACTTCTGCCGGCGTACGCGTGGATGATGCTCGACCGGTCGGACGCGGTCGTCGAGATCGCGCTCACCGCGGGCGGTCTGACGCTGCTTTTCTCCGCACCCTGGGTGGCCCGTGGACTGTCCACTGTGGACGTTCTGCTGGCGAGATGGCTGCTTGGACCGCGCCGGGCCGAGACTTTGGCGCACCGGGTGCAAACCCTGACCGCCAGCCGAGCCGGCGCGATCGATGCGGCTGATGCCGAACGGCGGCGGATCGAGCGGGATCTCCATGACGGTACGCAGCAACGGCTCACCGCGCTGGCGATGAATCTGGGCATCGCCAGGGAAAGTCTCGGCGACTCCACCGACCCAGCGGCGAAGGTGATCGCCGCTGCCCACGAGGATGCCAAGCAAACACTCGCGGAACTGCGCTCCTTCGTACGCGGTCTGCACCCCGCGGTGTTGAACGATCGAGGCCTGGACGCGGCGCTTTCCGGACTGGCCAGCCGATCCCCGGTGCCCGTACGACTGCATGTCTCGGTCGAGCAGCGACCTTCGGCGACCGTCGAGGCGGTGGCATATTTCGTGGTGTCCGAGGCGTTGACGAATGTCAGCAAGCACGCCCAGGCGACCGCGGTGGAAGTCACCGCCGTACGGACCGAAAATCAGCTGGTAGTGACCATTGTGGACAATGGACGAGGTGGGGCCGCGGACGACGACACCGGAAGCGGGCTGCGTGGGCTTCGCCAGCGGGTCGCCGCCGTCGACGGCCGGCTGATCGTGAAAAGCCCGCCGGCCGGCGGCACCACCATCACCGCGGAGCTGCCATGCGCATTGTGATCGCAGAGGACTCGATCCTGCTTCGCGAGGGTTTGGTCCGGCTGCTGGAGAGCCGCGGCGACGAGGTGGTGGACGCGGTAGGCGACGCCGATGCATTGCTTGCTAGCGTACAAAACGATCAGCCGGACCTGGTGATCGCGGACGTACGAATGCCGCCGTCGCACACCGACGAGGGCCTGCGGGCCGCGCTCGTGCTGCGCCGGCAGTTCCCGGAGCTGCCGGTGCTCGTCCTTTCCCAGTATGTCGAAGAACGCTATGCCACCGAGCTGCTGTCCGGCCCGACCAGCGGGGTCGGATACCTGCTGAAGGACCGGGTCGCCGACGTCTCGACTTTTATAGACATGCTGCGGCAAGTGGCCGCTGGCGGGACCGTCCTGGATCCGGAAGTGGTGTCGCAGATCCTGGTCCGGCACCGAAGCGACCCGCTCGACCGGCTGACGCCACGTGAATCCGAAGTTCTCGCGCTGATGGCGCAGGGCCGCTCGAACTCGGCCGTCGCCAGTGCGCTGGTAATCAGCGAAAGCGCGGTCGCCAAACATGTCAACAGCATCTTCACCAAGCTTGACCTGCCGCTCGCGGACACCGACCATCGCCGGGTCCTGGCCGTGCTGCGATTCCTGCGAATCAGATAAGAGAAATAGCAAAAATGACAAACACAACGCACGACACCCGAAGTTTTCGCTTTGTCTGGTGGATCACCGGCGGCATCGTCGCCCTTATTGCCGCGGTCGGCATTGGCATTTATGGATGGGGACTGCTGACCACCACCACGGAGACGCAGAACCAGGTCTACCGACAGCCCATCACGGCGTTGAGCATCGACGCCGACGCGGCCACTATAGTGGTCGCCGCCGGCCCGGCCGGTCAGGTGTCAGTGCACAGAGTCCTGGAGACGACCAAGGGCTGGAAGCCGACCATCAGCGAACAATGGAGTGGATCCTCACTACACGTGACGGTCAAATGCCCGGACAGCGTCCTTGGCCGCAAGTGCTCGATCGCGTACGCGATCACCGTGCCGGCCGCCACCACCCTTGCTGTGCAGTCCGACACCGGTGACCTCACGATCGGCGACCTGACCGCCCGGACCACCGTCAACACCTCGTCCGGGAACGTCACCGCGACCGGTCTGAGCGGGCCACTGAGCGTACGAGCAGACTCCGGAGAGGTGGTAGGCATGGCCTTGACCAGCACAAATGCCACCGTGGTCGCCGAATCCGGAAACGTGACCCTGGGCTTTGCGGCGGCACCACAGTCGGTGAGCGCCAGCGCGAACTCCGGCAACGTGACGGTGAAGGTGCCGCGCACGGGCACCGCCGCCGACGCGTACGACGTGGTGACGACCGTCGACTCGGGCACCCGCGACCTGTCCGTACGGCAACCCAGCACCACCGGCCGGCGAATCACCGTGCAGGCCGAGTCCGGCAACGTGACCGTGGGCTACCAGAGCTGACGACGATGCCCATTACTTCACCGCTATACCTTTGAAAAACGTGTAATGGAACGTCCCATCGACGATCCTGCGAAGGTCCGCGATGCCTCGATCCCACTCGCCGCTGGTGAGCAGACCGGCAGCCAACGCATCATCGCGTACGCCCTCGACCATCGCGATAAACGTGTTGCGAGTGAAGCCCTCGACCAGCGCCGGCCGGGTCCGGTCGACGTACATCGTCCGCGGCCGGACCACCACGTCCCGGAACCCGGCGGCGGTGAGCAGCGGCTCGACCTGCCGGCCGAGCAGCCCGTCACCGCCGGCGCGCGCCTGCAGCTCGACGAGGCAGTCGATGGTGGCCTGCGCGTACGCGCTGGCGGGGTGGAAGAAGGCGGAACCGTGGTCGCCCTCGATCACGGTGATCGTGCCACCCGGACGCAACACCCGACGAACCGCGGCCAGCGCAGCCACCGGATCCGCCAGGTGCTCGAGCACGAAACAGACGAAAAGGTGGTCGAACTCAGCGTCCGCGAACGGCAGATCGTGCAGGTCAGCGACCTGGAACCGGACATTGGGCGCGGGCACCCTGGCCCGCGCGACCGCTACTGACTCGACCGAAAGGTCGATCGAGACCAGGTCCGCCGCCGGGCTGCCGGCGACCAGATGGACGGTCTGGGCGCCGACCCCACAGCCAACCTCCAGCACCCGCGTGCCGGCCGGAAAATGGGTGCCAGCATGCAACAACTCCGCCAACGTGTCGGCCTGATCGCCCAACCGCCGCGTCTCGACCCCCGAATACCCATGCACGTACCCGACCGCCGTCGCCACATCCATGCCACCACTCTGCGAGGATCCATGGTCCTGTGCACAGGTCCATAATCGGCGATTTCTGCCGGTCCATAGGCTCGACGAACGACAATTCTCGCCGAGTAGACCCGCTACCTTCTCCTAACAGCGAACCGCTGCACCAGGCCACACTTCGACCTGAGCGCGCAAGGCTCGATCGCCGACGAGGTGGCCCGGCTGGTTGCGCTCGGCGGCACCGTCGTACGCGAAGGTGACGAGCTGACCGTCATGTGCGACCCGGAGGGCAACGAATTCTGCGTGGAATAACGTCGACCAGTTGTTCACCGCGGCCGCCAACGCCTCACTCGGCTTGGTTGGCAGAGCGCGCGCTTCGCAATAGGTAGCCCTTTTCCACAGGCGGCTTTCTTATCCACAGAAACGAAATCAGCGTCCCGACTGTCGGTGGCGGCCAGTAAAATTGGGTCATGAGCAGAAAACGAAGGCGACCAGAATTCACCGACCCAAACAAGCAACCATGGCGCACCATGCCACCCAGCTGGGTTCCCCTGCAAATGCTGGAAGAACTCGACCGGTACGGCCGAGTCGACGCTGACACCGCGCTGGCCGCGATCGAAACCTTGGATAAGGTGATTTCGTATACGCAGGCGATGCAGATGCGGTTCATGGACCGCTTCACCAACGCCCGACCCGCCGTAGGTGCACCTTTCTCCAAATACGCGGCCGGTGAAATCGCCGCATCACTGACCTGGAGCCTGTCGGCCGCTCAGAAGCGGTTGAATTTGGCGTACCAACTGGTCCATGAGCTGCGGGGCACCATGGCTGGGATGTCTCACGGTGACCTTGACCTGCGTAAGGCGTTCACGTTCGCGGACCAGGTCGGCCACCTCTGCCCTGAGGACGCTCGGAAAGTCGAAGAGAAGGTGCTGCCCGGCGCCGACTCGAAAACGCCTCGATCGATCCGGGACAGGGCCCGGCGGGAGGTCATCAAAATCGACCCGGCCGCTGCCGAAGCCCGCCGCAAGAAACTGGTCTCTGAGAGGCGAGTAGAAAAGCAGCCTTGCGAAGACGGGATGGCTCTGCTGGGTGCGTTCCTGCCCGCCGAGTCCGCAGAGGCGATCTACCGCATCATCGACACCATCGCCCGCAGCCTCAAAACCAAAGACGAAACCCGCACCATGGACGCACTCCGAGCCGACGCCCTCACCGACCTCTGTCTGGGTGTCCCGAGCAACGTACGCACCAAAATCGAACTCCGCGTCGACGCCACCACACTGATGGGCCTGGACGACAACCCCGCAATCCTCAGTGGATACGGCCCCATGACCGCACAACGCGCCCGCGAACTCGCCGGCGACCAGAACAGCGAATGGTACCGAATCCTCACCGACCCCATCAGCGGAGTGGTGATCGACCATGGCCGTACGCGCTACCGCCCCACCCAAGCACTACGAGACCTGGTCAACGCACGCGACCAGCGATGCTGCGGCCCCGCCTGCAACCGACCAGCCGCCACCTGCGAGTTCGACCACACCATTCCCTTCCGCAAACCGGAAGGAAAGACCGCGTACGACAGCACCGGACCAGCATGCAAATTCCACAACGACATCAAAGAACACGGCTGGACCGTCACCCAACCGACGCCGGGCCGATTCCTTTGGACCAGCCCCACCGGTCGTACGTACGACGTCACACCCAACGACGAATACCCACCACCACCGTTCTAACCCAAGTCCTGCAAGTAAAGAAGGCGACGCGATGATCAGCATTACCAGCCGGGGCGACCGCGCGTTCGGCACCTAGACCTCGAGCGACACAAAGCCGTCATATAGTCCGGTCCTCAAGTAACGGCACATAAGGGCGAGAATTCCGTTCCCTCGCTGCGGCATATATGCGACCACGGCGTCATTGCGGGAACTCACCATAAAATTGAGGATGATCATGTCGCGTAGCACGAGGAACTCGTTCAGGGCGCTGCTTGATGCTGGAAGGTTTCTGACCTCCCGGTAGCCGGCGAGATACTCCGCCGCTAGACGAGCATATTCATCGCGGTCGTCCAAGCAGGTACGCAGGATCGAGGAGAGCATGGTTGCGATGTCGAGCATATAGTGGCCCCAGCCGCAGTCGTCAAAGTCGATCACGGCCACTTCTCCGGTCGGCATAACTACCACGTTGCCTCGGTGAAGGTCCGCATGGATAAGTGCCCAATCGTCGCCGACGGTCGGCATACGGTCCCGCACCTTCTTGGACACTTCCCGCAGCATCGAACGGTCTGCGCTGGTTAGCCTGCTCCACGCCAGTTCCGACGTCATCGTGGCACCTAGGTCGAAGACTTCCTGATGGCCCCAGGCCGGTCGCTCGAATGGGGCAGATGGCCGGTAACCTGAGGCATGTTCGTGGAGTCGAGCCATGACCCGCCCTAGCTCGGCGGCCAGCTCTGGCCCGAAATGTCGCGGGGCGGCGCCGGGTATCCACTCAAACAACGCCGACGTTACAGGCTCATCCGAACCGTTAAGAGCACTGGTTACGACCAGCTCCGACGACCTAGTCGCCACCGGCGTGGGCACGACAGTCGTCTTCTCAGCTGCAAGAGAGAGCAGCCACTCAAGCTCGGAAGCCTGCGCGGCTGGGCTCCGACCATCTACAACCGAAATGCGCAACACATAACTCTTGCCATTCCGCACGACCAAGTAGACCGCATTATCCTCATATTGCAGTAGCTGCACGCTGTCTGGCATCGCACCATACTGTTTAAGGATAGAGAGGGCCAATGATCGAAGATGCTGCTCCTGCATATGACGACTAAGTTCACTAAATCTGTGATCCATCCTGCTCCTTATCCGGCAGTAGCTGGTCAATCAAAACCACGCGCCCGGGCGCCACGCCGTGGAACAGGTTCAGCTGAGCAAGTCCGCGATGGTGGCGATGCCGGTGCGGATGGCTCGTTCTCCCAGGTTTCCGAAGCCCAACACCAATTGGGCCGGGTCGGTACGACCGCCGGCGCGGCATTCGCTCATGCCGTACAAGCCGACCAACCGCTCCCGGGCCGCCTCGATCACCGCTTTTTCCCCGACGCCCGCGGGTAAATGGGCCACCGCATGGAAACCCGCGGCCAGCCCAGTCAACGTGACCGCGGGAGCGTGGTGTGCGAGCGCGTCGACCAATGCCGTACGGCGAGCCGCGTAAATCCCTCGCATACGACGTAAGTGCCGGTCGAAGCGGCCGGACTCGACGAGTTTGGCCACCGCCAGCTGCTCAAGTCCGGGCGAGCCGCGGTCACTGAGGTGTTTTTCCGCAGAAATGGCTGCGTTGAGCGAAGGTGGGCAGAGGATCCAGCCGAGCCGGAGCGTTGGCGCGAGGGATTTGCTGACCGTACCCAACGCAACCACCCGGTCCGGGGCGAGACCTTGCAGTGCACCTACCGGCTCGCGGTCGTAGCGGAACTCGGCGTCGTAGTCGTCCTCGATAATGGTTCCCTTCCGAGAAACCGCCCATGCGACAAGGGCTTGCCGGCGCTCTGGCGTGAGGACGACACCGGTCGGCCATTGGTGGGCCGGCGTCACGACCACCGCGTCCGCACCGGAAGCCGCGAGCGCTTCCACGTCCACGCCGAAAGCGTCGACTGGCACGCGTACGGGCTCAATGCCCAGCGCCTTTTGCCGGTAGGCCACCCCGTCCTCATCATATCCGGGATCTTCGAAGGCGATCCGCTGGATGCCTTTTTGTACGAGTGCTCGCAAAACCAAATTGAGGCCTTGCGCGAACCCGGTACACACCACCATCCGGGACGGCTCCGCGGCCGCTCCTCTTACCCGTCCCAGGTAGGACGCCAAAACTTCGCGTAGTTCCAGGATGCCGCGCGGATCCCCGTAATCCAGGGCCGCGTTCGGCATTTCCCGACAGATCTCTTTTTGGGCCCAAAGCCAGTCGCCGCGCGGAAAACTGGCCAGGTCGGGGACGCCGTGCCGAAAGTCCGCGATCAGCCGCGGCGGCGCGGCCGCGGCCGCGGCCGTCACTGGAGTGGTCCAAGCGCCCTCGGCTACCCGGGTCGCCGAACCGACCCGGGTCGTCAGGTAACCCTCGGCTTGCAGCTGGCCGAAGCACTCCTGGACCAGGCCGCGGGAGACGCCGAGCATCCGGGCCAACTCCCGCGACGACGGCAGCCGCTCCTGGGCCCGCAACCGGCCGGCGCGGATCGCCTCCCGGAGGCCGCCCTCCAGCTGGCAGCGCAGCGACAACTCCGCCGTACGGTCCAGGGGCAGCAGCAGCTCCGGACTCAAACCGGCCCACTCGATCGGCATAGAATTGGAGCTTAGCGGCGATCCAGTTGGCTCGTAGCGTCCTTCTTATGACAACCACGACGCCGGCCACCCGGCCACGCCTGTTCAGCCGGGCCCTGCTGCTCATCATGGGCGCCAACTTCGGTGCGCTGACCAGCCTCTACCTGCTGCTTTCGGTGGTGCCGCTCTACACCGCGAAACTCGGCGACAACGGGGTCGGCGCCGGTCTGTCGACCGGTCTGCTGATGACCGCGACCGTGGTCGCCGAGCTGGCCACGCCCCGGCTGGTGGCCCGGTTCGGCTACCGCTGGGTCCTGGCCGCCGGCCTGATGCTGCTCGGCGCGCCGACGCTGGCCCTCGCCTTCGCGCCAACGATGGCGACAATCATGCTGGTCAGCCTGGTACGGGGCACCGGCTTCGCGATCGTGATGGTGGTCTCCGGCGCGCTGGTCCCGCTGCTGTTGCCCAAGGAACGCCAGGGCGAGGGCCTGGGCATCAGCGGGCTGGTCGCCTGCCTACCGCCGATCGCGGCGCTGCCGCTCGGGCTGTGGCTGGCCAGCGCGGCCGGCTTCACCGCGGCCTTCCTGGTCGGCGGGTTCTGCGCGCTCGCCGGCCTCGCCGTCATCGGCTGGGTGCCCAAGGTGGCGCCGAGCGGCGAATCGGCGGTCGGCATCGTGGCTGGCCTGCGTACGGCCGCATTGAACCGGCCAGCGATCGTGTTCGCCACCACCGCGATGGCCGGCGGGATCGTGGCCGGCTTCCTGCCGCTGGCGGTGTCCGGCGGCTCCGGTTCGCTGGCCGCCACCGCCCTGCTGGTCCAGGCCGCCACCGCGGCCGGCAGCCGGTGGTTGGCCGGCCGGTTCGGCGACCGTTATGGCGCCGGCAAACTGCTCGTACCAGCCGCCCTCGTCGCCGCCGTCGGTCTGATCCCACTTGTCGTCACCGACAATCCAGTGGCGATTCTCGCCGGCATGGCGGTTTTCGGCATCGGCTTCGGAGCCGCTCAGAACGCGAGCATCGCCCTGATGCTCAGCCGCGTCGCTCCGTCCAGTTACGGCACTGTGAGCGCATTGTGGAATATGTCGTACGACGGCGGCTGGGGCTTGGGCGCCACCGGTTTCGGCATCCTCGCCGCCCGGGTAGGTTTCTCCCCGGCCTTCGCCGCGACAGCCGTCCTGATGGTCGCTACTGTCACGTACTTCCACCGATCCATCAAAAAATAGGAGAAACACCATGAGCAGGATCGTGGTATCGGAATTCATCACCGTCGACGGCGGCATCGACTCCCCCGGCGGCGAACCCGGTTTCGACCGCGCCGGCTGGGCCTTCCAGTTCAGCCGCGGCCCAGAAGGCGACAAGTTCAAACTTGACGAAGTCCAGAAAGCGGACGCCCTGCTGCTGGGCCGCAAAACGTACGACGGCTTCGCCGCGGTCTGGCCGACGGTCAAGGACGAAGCCGGTTTCGCGGAGAAAATGAACAGCATGCCCAAATATGTGCTCTCCTCGACACTGACCGGCCCGACCTGGGCGAACACCACTGTGCTGGGAAGCGTCGACGAGATAGCGAAACTGCGCGAATCCGGCGACGACGAGCTGTTGGTCAACGGCAGCGGCCAGCTCGTACGCGCGTTGGGTGAGCGTGGGCTGGTAGACGAATATCGGCTGATGGTCTTTCCGACCGTGCTGGGTGGCGGCGAGAAACTGTTCGGCGAGACGAGTACGGCCGCGAAGCTGAAGTTGGTCGATTCCCAGGTGGTGGGCACAGATGGCGTGATTGTTTTGACTTACCAAGCGCTCTAGCGCCACGAACAATGCCGCTCCGATCAGACTGTCGAGATCCAGGGCACGCGTTCGTCCTTGACACTGACGGAGAGGAACACCAACCATGCGTTACATGCTGCTGATCTACGGCTGCAACCGCCCTGAACCTGGAGATCCGGGTTTCGCGGAGGCGCTGACCAGGATCAACGCGTTTGTGGACGAGTGTTGCCGGCGAGGTGTGTACGAGGCCGGCGACCCGTTGAAGACGATCGAGACAGCGACGACCGTGCGCGTACGCGACGGGCAAGCGCTGATGACGGACGGGCCGTTCGCGGAGACGAACGAGCAGTTGGGTGGCTACTACATTCTCGACTGCAAGGACCTCGACGAGGCGTTGGAGCTGGCGGCGCAGTGTCCGATGGCGATGGACGGGTCGATCGAAGTCCGTCCGATCGCGGCCGCCCCGCGGCTGACTTGACGGTCGCGGCGGCGGTCGAGCGCGTCTATCGCGAAGAGCGCGCCCGGATGCTGGCCGCGCTCGTACGAGTGCTCGGCGACTTCGAGCTTGCCGAGGAAGCCCTGCACGAAGCCTGCGCGCAAGCCCTGCGCAGCTGGCCGCGGACCGGGATCCCGGACAACCCGGTGGGTTGGCTGCTAACGGTCGGCCGAAACCGCGGTTTCGACTGGCAGCGCAGAGCCATCAAAGGCCGCGAAAAACAGGAAGTGGCCGCCGTTCACACGGGAGAGGCGATGCCCGGGATCAGCGAGGACGCGCTGGTCGGCCTGGGGGACGACCGGCTGAGCCTGATTTTCACCTGCTGCCATCCAGCGCTCGCGATGCCGGCCCGGGTGGCCCTCACGCTGCAGGTCGTGGTCGGCCTGACAGCTGGCGAGATCGCCCGCGCTTTCCTGGTGGGCGAGTCGACGCTGGCGCAACGGTTGGTACGCGCGAAACGCAAGATCAGAGAAGCCGGCGTCTCGTTCGAGGTGCCGCCCGACCATCGCCTCCCCGAACGACTTTCCGGCGTACTCGCCGTCGTTTACCTCATCTTCACGCAGGTCTACAACGCCTCCCCCGCCGCACCCGAGCATCGCGAACTCCGCGCCGAGGCGATCCGGCTCGGCTCACTGATCGCCACTTTGATGCCGGCCGAGCCTGAGGTGTACGGCCTGATAGCGCTGATGTTGCTCCACGATTCGCGTACGGCCGCCCGTTACGACCCGGCCGGCGATGTGGTGCTGCTGGACGATCAGGACCGCACGCAATGGGACCAGTCGCAGATCGCGGCCGGCGTCCACCTTCTCGACCGTGCACTGAAACATCACTCAACCGGCCCGTACGCGCTGCAAGCGGCGATCGCCGCCGTACACGCCCAGGCAGCGACCGCGGACGCCACCGACTGGCCGCGAATCGCCGGCTTGTACGCGGCATTGGCCGGCCTCACGCCCTCCCCTGTCGTGGACCTCAACCACGCGATCGCGATCGCGATGACGGACGGACCCGAGGTCGGCCTGCACCTCATCGACGGAATCGACGGTCTGCGCGGCTACCACCTGTGGCACGCTGCCCGTGCCGACATGTTGCGCCGGCTCGATCGACGCGACGAAGCCACGGCCGCGTACGAAAAGGCTCACGACATCGCGACCAACCCTGCCGACCGCCGCTTCCTGGAGCGGCGCCTGAAGGAGCTCGACAACTAATGCGACTCACCCGGTGACCTGGGCTCGGGCGGTTCAGGCCGCCCGGCCCAGAAACGCCAGCAGCCTGGTCTGCTCGTCGGCACCTGGCGGCGGGGTCAGCTCGGGGCCGAAGAAGCCCGGCTCACGACTCATCGACTGCTGCGCCCACGCGTACGAGAGCGGCACCAGCGCCGGGTCCAGCCGCACGTCCATGCCGAGCGGGTGACCGATGTCCCATGTGTGCCCGAGAAAGTCGGTGACCAGCAGGGTCGCCATCGCGGAAAGCGGGATCTCGCCAAGGCCCGGGAGGGTGATGCGGCGCGCGAGGGTCTCTTCGTCGAGCACGCCATTGGCCTCGTCACGGGCCTGTCGCCAGGTCGCGACCGGGTCGACGGCGGCGAGTTCGCCTGGACTCGTGGATCCGGGAAATCCGGTCTTGCTCTGGTAGTCCTGCCCCGTCGCCCAGGCCCGCAGCTGGTGCTGGGCCCAGATGACATGACCGGCGACATCGCGCACGGTCCACTCCGGGCAGGCCGACCGCGCGTCCCACTGGGCCGCCGGCACGGCGGCCAGCACCTCGTCGAAACCGCCTTGCGCCCGTTTGTACGACTCCATCGTGTCCATGGTGGTTCCTCTCGTCGATGAGACACGTCCAAACCCAAGGACGATCGGCAGACGCGAGACTCGACACTCCCCTATGAAACCGCCCGTTCCAGTTCCTCCAACGCGGCATCGAGATGCCCCAGCAGATGCTGCAGGTGCGGCAGACTCCGGCGGCACCCGACGATCCCGAAATCCAAACTCCCCGCGTGGGACGTCAGCGTGATGTTCATCGCCTGCCCGTCCAACAGGAATGACACCGGATACGTCCCGCTCAACTTCGCGCCGTTGAAATACATGTCCTCGGTGGGACCTGGAACATTGGAGATAATCAGGTTGAAAGGCGGCGGAGTGAGCCGGGTAATGCCCGGCAGCGGCGCCAACCCGACGCCGCCGACCATCAACGCGGACAGCGCGGTGATCTGCAGCGGGGTGAGTTCGGCGTACATTTCCTTGCTGGTGCTCATGGCCGCCATGATCTGCTCCAGCCGGACCGCCGGATCGGGAATGTCGGTGGCCAGTGAGCACAGGATCGTCCCGACCGCGTTGCCGGTGGCGTCGGACTTCAGTCGCGCGCCGCGCAACGAGACCGGCACCATGGCGACCAGCGGGGCGGCCGGCAATGCGTTGAGTTCCAACAAATAGCGCCGAAGCGCGCCGGCGGACATGGCGAGGGCGATGTCGTTGACGGTGGAGCCGGAGCGTTTTCCGAGTTCCCGGATCCGGTCCAGCGACCAGGACTGGGCGGCGAATCGGCGGGCGCCGCCGATGCTGACGTTGAGGACGGTTTTCGGGGCTTGGAAAGGCAAGGTCGCGGCCTGCTCTTGAATCGTACGCAGCGCGGTCCGCACCACCGCAGGACCAATGCCCAGCGCGTCGGAAACACCGCCGGCGACCGCTGACAAGCGGTCGGACAGATCCACCCCGTTAACGGCATGGCTGCGGGATTTCGGTCGTGCGGCCCAGAACGGCAGGCAGTCCAGGTCGTCCGGGTCGGTGGTCATCATCCGGACCAGCTGGCGGACCGCGGACGCGCCGTCGACCAGCGCGTGATGAACCTTCGTATACGTGGCGTAGCGGTTGCCTTCGAGGCCATCAATGAGGTGGAACTCCCAGAGCGGCCGGTGCCGGTCCAACAGCGAGCCGTGCAGCCGGGACACCAGCTCCAGCAGCTGCCGGACCTTGCCCGGGCGAGGCAGCGCGGACAGCCTCACGTGGTATTCCAGATCCAGCTCGTCGTCGTCCTGCCAGCCCCACTGGCCGAAACTGGCCAGCGACCGGCGCGGCCGCTGGCGATAGAGCGGCTGAGCCTCAGCAGCGCCGAGCATCTGCCTATAGAGCTCATAAACGTAGTCCGGGCCGGCGCCATCGGGCACGTCGTACAACTGCAGACCACCCACGTGCAATGGATGCTCACGCGATTCGAGCAGGAGGAACATCGCGTCAGTGATCGGCATCGGCATCATCTGCTGGCGACCTCCCTGCTGCTGGAATTGCTGCTGATTGCGAATGCCTACTCGGGCAGGCCGATCGGGTTGGGGAACGGGACGCCCTCGACGGTCCGGGCGACCACCGGTCGCAGCGCCGCCAGCAGCCGGTCGACCCCGAAACCGGCCTCGACGGCCCGGTCGACGCTGGCCGCCAGCCGGTCGGTCAGCTCCTCCACGTCCGTACGCACCTGCCGCCCGCGATCGGTCAGCGCGTCGTCCGCGTCCAACCAGCCGCGCTCCCGCAGACGGTTGATCGCGGCCTCCCACTCCGGCTCCGTCCAGCCCCGGAACTCGCGCTGCTGCTCAGGCACCTGACCAGCGACAACGGCCAACACATTGGCCTCGCAGCCGTCCAGTCCGGCGGTCAGCAACGCGGCCACGTGCCCGTCCCCACGGAACTCCCGCAACGCCGTGGTGGCCCACCACAGGGCCAGGTGCGGGGCGTCCGGGATGGCCAGCGCGGCATGCGCCGCGAACAGCGGTCGCCCGGCCGGATCCAGGCCGACCACCACCTCCGCCAGCGCCTTCGCGACCTCGCCCAACGCTGGGTCGTCAACGCCGTCGCCGAGCAGTTCACGCAGTCGCAGGTCGGCGATCCGCTGGTGTGCGGCGACCGCGTCCGCGGGCGTACCCAAGCTCCAGGCATCGGGCAGCGCGCGGTCGATCCTGGCCGCCGCGAAGTTGTAGAACATCGCCGTCACGACCTCCGGCGGCACCGCACCCAGCGGCCCAGAGCGCCCGGCGACATAGCCCATCCAGAATCCACGCAAGCCCGCCGCGGCATATTCCTCCCGCGCCTGCGGGGCGAAATAGACCGGCGCGTGATAGCCCTCGACAAGGCGCCACATCTCGTTCACGTCCGACAGCGTACGTCCCGGCTCGAACCATAAGCGGCCTGCGTCACATTTTCTTCGGCGCTTGGTGTTGACTGCGGTCGTGGTCCTGGGTTTATGTACATCCCGGCTGATTTCGCAACGACCCGGCGCAGGCCGGCCTTTGACGTGGAGGCTTCCGTTGGCGGGAAAGCGGCGTTCGATGTTCCTGGTCGGGTTGGTGACCGCGGCTTTCGTGGTGCCGACAGCCCTGTTCAGTACGGCGGTGCCGGGGTCGCCGGCGGAGCCGTCGTCGACGGGAAACTTTCAGTCGTCGTTCGAAACCGCCGATCCGGCGCTAACATGGACAAATACCGCTGAAACCGATAGAAACGGGCGCCCGAAGGCGTCCGGGGTGACCAGCGCTTTCTCCACCGGCATCCCCGGGAACATCGCCGACAAGATCACCAAGATCACCGCGAGCGGCGAGAACACCAGCGGCGGCGAGGTGAAGGAGAACCTGGCCGACGGCGATGTGCACAGCAAATGGCTGGTCTTCGCGCCGACCGGCTGGGTGCAGTACGAGCTGTCCGAGCCGGTCGCGATCGTCAAATACGCGGTGGCCTCCGCCAACGACGAACCGGGCCGCGACCCGAAAGACTGGACACTCACCGGCTCCGCCGACGGCACCACCTGGACCACAGTGGACAGTCGCGGCGGCGAGAGTTTTTCCAGTCGCATGCAGCTGAAACAGTACGACACGACTAACAAAGCGGCGTACAGATTCTATCGCTGGACGGTCACCGCGAATGCCGGCGCCGACATCCTGCAGGCGTCCGAATGGCAACTCGCGGTCGATCCAACCATCGACCCGCCGCAGCCCAACATGCAGACCAAAATCGCCACCGGCCCGGCCAGCGCGCCGGACGCCAAGGCGAACGTCGGCTACACTGGGCTGCATTCGCTGCTGTACGCGGGCAGCCAGACCAGCGCCGGACGCGGTTACTCGTACAACAAAATCTACGACGTCTCGGTTCCGGTCGGTCGCGACACCGAGCTTTCCTACCTGCTATTCCCTGAGCTGACCGGCGACGACCTGCGCTATTCCAGCACGTACGCGTCCGTCGACCTGGCCTTCAGCGACGGGACCTATTTGAGCCAGCTCGGCGCGCAGGACCAGCACGGCATCGGGCTCGACCCGATGTCACAGGGGAAATCCAAGACGATCTACGCGAACCAGTGGAACCACGTGGCCGCGAACATCGGGAAAGTGGCCGCTGGCAAGAAGATCTCCCGGATCCTGGTGGCCTACGACAGCCCGAACGGCGCCGCCTTGTTCCGCGGCTGGCTCGACGACATCGCCATCACAGCTCATCCCGCGTCCCGGTCGTACCGAGCGCCGTCCGACTACGTGCTGACCACTCGCGGCACCCAGTCGAGCAGCAATTTCTCCCGTGGCAACAACTTCCCGGCCACCGCGGTGCCGCACGGCTTCAACTTCTGGACGCCGGAAACGAACGCCGGCTCGACGGACTGGCTCTACAACTACAACCGCAGCAATGACGCGGCGAACCTGCCAGAGTTGCAGGCTTTCGCGCTCAGCCACGAACCGAGCCCATGGATGGGCGACCGGCAGACCTTCCAGGTGATGCCGTCGATCGCGGACGGTACGCCGGATGCCAGCCGGACCGGGCGGGCGCTGGCTTTCCAGCACTCGAACGAAATCGCGTCTCCCGATTACTACAGCGTGAAATTCCAGAACGGGCTGCGCACCGAGCTGGCGCCGACCGACCACGCGGCGATGTTCCGATTCACCTTCCCCGGCCAGTCGGCGAACCTGATTTTCGACAACGTGAACAACGGCGGCGGCCTGACCCTGGATCCCGGCGGTCGTACGATCAGCGGCTATTCGGACGTGAAAAGCGGACTTTCGGTCGGTGCTGGGCGGATTTTCGTCTACGCGACCTTCGACCGAGCGGTTGCCGGCAGCGGCATGCTGCCCGGCGGCGGCGGCTCGAACGTCACCGGATATCTGAAATTCACCCTGCCGTCGGCGGGCAGCGCGGTCACCATGCGGATCGCCACCTCGCTGATCAGCGTGGACCAGGCAAAGAAAAACCTGGACCTGGAGGTCGGCCCCGGCTCGACCTTCGAGCGGGTACGGGCCGCGGCGAAATCCCAGTGGGACTCCAAACTCGGTGTGATCACGGTGACCGGCGCGAGCACCGACCAGCTCACCACCCTCTACTCGAACCTCTACCGACTGTTCCTCTATCCCAACTCCGGCTTCGAGAACACCGGCACGGCCCGCAAGCCGGTCTACTCGTACGCGAGCCCGACCGCGCCCCGCACCGGCGCCGACACTCCGACGCAGACGGGATCGTCCGTACGGACCGGAAAGATCTACGTCAACAACGGATTCTGGGACACGTACAGAACAACCTGGCCGGCGTATTCACTGCTGACACCGGATGACGCGGGCACGATGATCAGCGGTTTCCTGCAGCTTTACCAGGACGGCGGCTGGGTGCCGCGGTGGTCGTCGCCGGGCTACGCCAACCTGATGACCGGCACCAGCTCCGATGTCGCCTTCGCGGACGCGTATCTCAAGGGTGTCAGCAATTTCGACGTGCAAGCCGCGTACGACGCCGCTCTGCGCAACGCGACCGTGACCCCGCCGAACGACAGCATCGGCCGGAAGGGCCTGGCCAGCTCGATTTTCCTTGGCTACACCCCGACCAGCACCGGCGAGGGCATGTCGTGGGCAATGGAGGGCTATGTCAACGACTTCGGCATCGCCAACCTGTCGAAGGCTTTGTACGACCGCAGCAAGCCGAATGACCCGCGTCGCAACGAATACCTGTCCAACTACCATTACTTCACCAACCGGGCACAGAACTACGTCCACATGTTCGACCCGAGTATCGGCTTCTTCCAGGGCCGCAAGCCCGACGGCTCGTGGAACCAGGCCGCGTCCACGTACGACCCGCGGGTGTGGGGCGGCGACTACACCGAGACCGACGGCTGGGGAATGGCCTTCACGGTCCCGCAGGACGGCAACGGCCTCGCCAACCTGTACGGCGGAAAAGCCGGCCTGGCAAAGAAACTTGACCAGTATTTCGCGACTCCGGAGACCGCCACCTTCCCCGGCTCGTACGGCGGGGTCATCCACGAGATGACCGAGGCGCGGGACGTACGGATGGGCGAGTACGGCCACAGCAACCAGCCGGCGCACCACATCCTTTACATGTACGACTACGCCGGCCAGCCGTATCAGACGCAGGCCAAGGTCCGGGAAGCACTTTCTCGACTGTACCTGGGAAGTGAGATCGGTCAGGGCTATCCGGGCGACGAGGACAACGGCGAAATGTCGGCGTGGCAGATCTTCAGTTCGCTCGGCATCTACCCGCTGCAGATGGGCAGCCCGTCGTACGCGATCGGGTCGCCGCAGTTCAAGCAGGCCGTGGTTCACCTGCAGAACGGCCGAAAACTGGTCATCAACGCGCCAAACAACAGCGCTCGCAACGTTTATGTGCAGAGCCTGCGAGTGAATGGCCGGCCGTACGACAAGACGTACCTGCCACAGGATCTGCTGGCGCACGGCGGTGTTCTCGACTTCAGCATGGGCCCGAACCCGTCCCGCTGGGGCACCGGACCGAACGACGCGCCGCCGTCGATCACCCAGGGCACCGCGGTCGCGCAGCCGTGGGCGGACACGCTCGCCACCGACGGCTCCACGATCACCGCGGCCGACGGCACGAACGTCCACGCACTGGTCGACAACACCTCGGCCACGCAGGCGACTTTTGGCTCCGCTACCCCGACGATCGAGATGAGCCCGCCGGCCGGCAAGGCGATTTCCGCGTACACACTGACATCCGGGACCGCGGCCGGTGACCCGAAGTCCTGGGTGCTGGAAGGCAGCACCGACGGGACGCACTGGACCGGGCTGGACACCCAACAGAACCAGACCTTCGCCTGGCGATCACAAACCCGCGCCTTCGCCATCGCCCACCCCGGCGCCTACACCACCTACCGGATCAGGGTCACCTCCGCCACCGGCACCGTCTCGCTGGCCGAGGTGGAGCTGCTTGCTTAACAACTCCTGGGAACCTGATCGACCCAGTTGTGAGTCATGCCCCCTGTGACACTGAGGTCGATCAACCAGGAGCGGCGATGTGACTGACGGACAGCTGGCCGTACGACAACAGCTGGATGACCTCTTCCGGGCCACCCATCCCCGGTTGGTGCTGAGCATGTACGCACTGACCGGGGATCGGCGCGAGGCGGAGGACGTCGTCCAGGAGGCGTTCGTACGAGCCGTGGTGCACAGCGCGATCGATCCGGCGACCGGAGTTCTGCACCTGCTGGCCCATCAGCCCGCGAAGACGATCGGTGCCGCGCGGCTCGGCGGTGACGGGACCATTTGGGTGTCGTACAAGGATGGTCCAAGCGCCCTCGACAGCTCGAGCGGCATCGCGGTCACCCACGACGGCGGCCACAGCTGGATCACTCGGCAGATCACCCAGCCGGACGGCAGAGTAGTGGGGCCAGTCATCAGTTCGGACGGTATTCGCGCCTATGCCGATTTAAGTCATCTCAGCCAGTCCAGCGGCAACCGGATCTTGATGACCGACAATGGCGGTCAGACCTGGACCCAGCGAGACGGCGACATCTCGCTGCCGGCTAGCCCGTACTCGCTCCCGGACGGTTCCATTATCGGCGTCGACGTGCAACACACCCCATTCAGTGTGGTAGTCACGGCGGACCAGGGCAGGACCTCCACGCCGGTCACTGCTGCGAACAACCCCTCCACGTTCGGCAGAACAGCGGATGGCTTGTACGTCTTGGCCGACCGCGGGGCCAACCCATCGGACTACCTCGTCTCGACCGACGGGCGGCACTGGACGAAGTCGCCAAGACCCTGACTGCGAAGCTCAGGAAACCCCGAGGGTGCTTTCCCGGGGGACGAGGTCGCAGTTGGCGCGCCACACCTGGGCGGGTTCGGGGGCGGCGAAGCGGCGGTCGAGCACGTCGACGGCGAGCTCGGCGATCTGCGCCTTGTCGGGGCGCATGCTGGACAGGGTGGGCGTCAAATACGCGGCGTCGTCAACGTCGTCGAAGCCCAGCACGGCGATGTCGTCCGGGATCCGGCGGCCGCTGCGGTGGATCGTACGCATGGCGCCGATCGCCAGCAGGTCGCTCAGGCAGAAGACGGCGTCGGGCGGCTTGGGCAGCGCGAGCAGCCGCTCCATCGCGAGCGCGCCGGCCTCCCGGTCGTGCAGCGCGCCATGCTCGATGTAGTCCTTCTCGATCGTGAGGCCAGCGGCCTTCAGGGCTCGCCGGTAGCCGGCAACCCGGGGCGCCTGGCGGCGGCTGCGCGGCTCGTACGCGGGACCGATCAGCGCGATCCGCCGCCGGCCGGCCGCCACCAGGTGACCGGTCGCCACCTGGCCGGCGCCGAGGTTGTCGATCATCACGTGGTCGACCACCGGGTCACCGCCGGCGCCCCCCGACGCGCTGCCGAACAGCACCACCGGCGGGCCGGACGGGCCGGACGGCACGTCGTCGGCGGAGACCTCGGACGGGAACATCAGCACGCCGTCGATGAGGTGGCCGCGGCCGCCGCTCAACAACGCCAGCTCGCGGCCGCGGTCGTGCGCGGTCTGCTCGACGACCAGCGTCCAGTCCCGTTTCTCCGCCTCGATCATCATGAAATGCGCCAGCTCGGCGAAATACGGCAGACCGATTTCGGGCACCGCCAGGGCCACCACCCCGGACCGGCCGCGGGCCAGGTTCCGGGCGGACAGGCTGGGCCGGTAGCCGAGTTCGGCGACCGCCTGCTGCACCCGGGCCCGGGTGCCAGGAGCCACCGATGCCTTGTTGTTCAGGACATTGGAAACCGTCATGGTGGAGACCCCGGCCCGGGCCGCCACGTCTTTCAAACTGGCACGCATCCCTTGATTCTGCACTGTCCACATCAGTCGCGTCCGGCCGCAGCCCATATTTCCTCGCGGAGGTGACATTCAGAACGCCCGTGCATTGTCCAACAAACCCGCATTTCAGCTGTATGCAACGATGGAAGGCAACCGTACGGCCGGGAAAATCTGCCCTATCGGCCTTAAGGAAACCTTATTTGGTCAGGAGTATTAGCGCTCAAGGAACTCGACCACCACCCAGTACGCGACCAGGCTCGAAAGTCCGGGGGTACGCATGAAACCGCGAACGTCGTCGCGCATCGCGTCGAACGAGTAGTCGTTGGCCCGCTCGCGGTGGCCATGGCCCCGCCGGTCGAGCGGTCCCCAGGTAGTTTTGCGGCGAGCGTAGAATTAGTTTCGGTCATCGCATCGCAGCTGAGGAGGGCATCATGACGCGACAGTCGTCCCGACTGCCCGCCCTGCTGCCTTTCGTGGTGCTGCTGCAGTTCGCATTCCTGCTGCTGCCACATGTTTTCAGCACCCCAAACCACACCGCACTGGTCGCCGTCGCCGCCTTGCTGGCGACCGGGCTGGCCTGCGGTCTCGCGCTCCCGTACGCATTGCGTGCGGGCACTTCCGCGCCGTCGGTGCGCGGTGCCTCACCCGAGCAGTCCCGGCGGGCGAGTTTCCTGCGCCTGCGCAACCCGGACGCGCCTGGCAGGACTCGGCCAAGAGGACCCACCCGCAGCCCGTCGGCTGCGTGATTTCCCGCTTCGCAAAGAGAATTCCGTAGCCATTCCGCCTGTCCTTTTTCGTGTTCCAAGACATGCCGGAGTTGCTTTCATGCCCGATCTGTTCGGGTGGCCGATGGCGGCCGCCCATTTTCTGGTGACCACCCTCGCCACCCTGCTCTCCCCCATGCTGGCCGGCGCCAGCACGGTGGTGGCGATCGTGCTTTTCACGGTGGCCGTACGACTGTTGCTCCTGCCGTTCAGCCGCGCGGCCGTACGCGGTGAGAAGGCCCGCGCCGCCGTCGCACCGCAAACGCAGGAGATCTATCGCCAACACCGCAACGATCCGGAGAAACTGCAGCGTGAGATCGCCGCCCTGCACCGGGAATCCGGTACGTCGATGTTCGCCGGCTTTCTGCCGCTGCTCGCCCAAATGCCGTTCTTCATGGTGATGTATCGGCTGTTCACCTCGTCGACCGTGCAGGGAAAGACCAACGACCTGCTCGGTCACACCCTGCTCGGGACTCCGCTGGGCACGCATTGGGCGACCACCCTGTCGGCCGGTTTTCCCCTGCAGTCAGCGGTTTTCCTGGGCCTGTTCGGTGCGCTCGGGGTGGTCGGCTGGCTGTCGATGCGCTGGCAGGCTCGGATCGCCGCGCCGGCGCCCCAGCAGAACCCGTTGCTGGCCAAAATCCTGCGACTACTCCCGTTCACCACCATCGTGGTGGCCGCGTTCCTGCCGCTGGCGGCCGGAATCTACCTGCTCACCACGACGGCTTGGACGTACGGCGAAAGACATGTCTTGCGGCGCCAGGAAAAGCCGGTGCAAGCCGAGATCGAGCTGGCCGACAAACCCCGGAAGAGGACGGCTTAGACCGACTCACGCGGCTTCCCGGTGGCGGTCCACACGTCGCTGCCGTCGGGCAGCCGCCCGAAACCGGCGAAAATCCCGAGCAGCAGCCGGCGGGCCGCGTCGGTCCGCTCTTCGTCGCTGACGCCGTACAACCGGACCGACACGTCCAGGCCCGGCAGGTGCGGCGCCAGCGCGAAGTGCGGCAGCAGGATCACCAGCAACGCCACGAAAGCGTCCAGGTCCGCCTCCGGGTGCAGCTCGCCGCGTTCGCGGGCCCGATCCGCGAAGGGGTGCAACGCGGCCACATAAATGCGGTTCACCGGCTCCCGTACGGCGACCCGCACCTGCGGGTCGAGCTCCAAGTTGGTCGCCGCGGTGACCCCGCGCTCCAACGGATGCTCGTCGTAGTAACGCATCCAGGCCAGCATGAGCTCCAGCATGAACTCGAAGAACGGCCGTTCCGGGTCGAGCGCGGCAAGCCATCGGGTCATCTGGTTGCGCACCCGAATCGACGTGTACTCCGCGACATACGAGAAGAAATCCAGCTTGTCCGGGAAATACTGGAAGAGCGAGCCCTTGGCCACGCCGGCCTCGCGGGCCACCACGGTCAGGCTGCCACCGGAATATCCGCACCGACCGAACTCGCGCATGGCGGCCACCACGACCCGCTCCCGGCGCTCGGCGGGCAGGTTGTCCCACGTCGTTGTCGGCACTGTTCCTCCGTCGTGCCCTCAGAGACTTGTCTCTCCGTCGGGCCTCCCCGCGAACACCCGCTCCGGCGCGCGTCGGGGCGTCACTATTCGATCATGGTGCGTGACAGCCGCGATCGCTGTCAACACGCTGAATTAGCGTACCCTCATGGACAGTCACAACTGGCGCGCGGCAACCCGGTCGCCGCGCACGTGGGGAGCGCGATGGCTGTGCGCACGGATCGGGCCTGCGTCATCGGCGCGGGGTCGTCCGGGATCGCGTCCTGCCAGGTCCTGAACGCCCGCGGAGTCGGCTTCGACTGCTTCGAAGCCGGGTCGCGAGTGGGCGGAAACTGGCGCTATCTCAACGACAACGGCATGTCCTCGGCCTATCGTTCGCTGCATATCAACACTTCGCGCCAGCTTATGCAGTACGCGGCCTACCCGATGCCGGCGGACTATCCCACCTATCCTGGCCACGCACAGATCGCCGGCTACTTCGACAACTACGTGGATCACTTCGGGTTAAGGGAAAAGATCGCTTTCCAGACCACGGTGGAGTCGGTGGAGCCGCGGTCCGGTGGCGGTTTCGAGGTGAACGTACGAGCCGTCGACGGCGACCGCCGGACCGACACGTACGGCGCGGTGCTGGTCGCGAACGGCCATCACTGGGACCCGCGGTGGCCGGTTTTCCCGGGAGCGGACGGTTTCACCGGCCGGCAACGGCATTCGCACGACTACAAGACGCCCGACGACCTGGCCGACCGGCGAGTTCTGGTGCTGGGCATCGGAAACTCGGCCTGCGATCTCGCGGTCGAGTCGTCCCGGACCGCCGCCCGTACGTTCCTGGCCATCCGCCGCGGCGCCCACGTCGTCCCGAAATATCTCTTCGGGATGCCGACAGACCACCTCACGACCTCGCCGCTCGCGCACGGTCCACTGTGGACACAGCGGCTCGGGTTGGCGCTGATGCTGCGACTGGTACGCGGCTCGGTCAGCTCGTATGGGCTGCCCACCCCGGACCACAAAGTGCTGGCCGCACATCCGACCATCTCCGACGACCTGCTGACCCGGCTCGGCCACGGGGACATCACGGTCAAACCCACCATCGACCGCTTCGACGGCGACACCGTCCGTTTCACCGACGGCAGCGCCGAGCGGATCGACGACGTTATCTACTGTACGGGCTACAAAATCAGCTTTCCGTTTCTGGACGAGCGAATCATCTCGCCGGCCGACAACGAGATCTCACTCTTTCACCGGGTGGTCTCGCCGGACTGTCCCGGGCTTTTCTTTGTGTCGCTGGTGCAACCGCTGGGCGCCACCATGCCGATCGCCGAGGCGCAGTCGGCCTGGATCGCGGACCTGCTGCTGGGCACCGCCACGCTGCCGCCGATGGCCCAGATGCGAGCTGAAATCGAGGCGTACAAGCGCAAACTGCGCAAGCGTTATGTGACCTCTCGGCGGCACACCATTCAAGTCGACTTCCAGGACCACCTGGCCGACATTCGGGCCGAGCGCCGGGCCGGCGCCCGGCGCCGTGGCAGCTCGGTCGCTCTTGACCTGCAGTGAGGTTGAGGTTGCATCCTCTCGATGACGCTGTTTTTGTCTGAGAGAGGATGCGACCCGTGATCGACCAGCACACGCACATCCGGATTGCCCGTCCCAGCAACGATTTGGCGGCCGTCGAGCGGTTCTACGTCGACGGGCTCGGGCTTAGTGTGATCCTGCGGATGAGCCAGGAGCACGACCTGATCATGCTCGGCTGGCCAGCGGCCGGGTGGCATCTGGAGCTGGTACGAGACCCCGCCGCGCCGGTCGCGCCGGTGCCGACCGAAGAGGATCTGCTGGTCATCTACCTCGATGGCTCAGTCCCGCCAGAGCTGGTGGAGCGACTGGTCGCAGCCGGTGGCAAGGTCGTCCCGTCGCTCAACCCGTATTGGGACACCTGGGGCGTCACCATCGCCGATCCCGACTCCTACCGCCTGGTGCTGTGCACCCGCTCCTGGACCAATGCCTGACTTATTTGTTCAGGTAAGCCAAAACCGCGAGAACCCGGCGGTTGTCGTCGTCGGAGGCAGGCAGGTCGAGTTTGCCGAAGATGCTGGCGATGTGCTTAGTGACCGCGCTGGCCGAGATGGACAGCTTCTCGCCGATCGCGTTGTTGGACCGGCCCTGGGCCATGTGTTCCAGCACCTCGATCTCGCGGGCGGTCAACGTGCTGGTCCGGCCGCGGGCCTCGCCCCGCGTCAGAAGTTTCGCCACTACCTGGGGATCCATCACGGTCCCTCCTTCGGCCACCGTGGTCACGGCCTCGACGAACTGCGCGGTGTTGGAGACCCGGTCCTTGAGCAGATAGCCGATCGCGCCGGTCCCGTCGGCGAGCAGCTCGCGCGCGTACAACTGCTCGACATACTGTGACAGCACCAAAATCGGGAAGCCGGGCCGACGTTTGCGGGCCTCGATCGCGGCCTGCAGGCCCTCGTCGGTGAACGAAGGCGGCAGCCTTACGTCCACCACCGCCACGTCGGCGTCCTGCTCAGCCAGCGCCTTGCGCAGCGAAGGGCCGTTGTCGACCGCCGCCACCACGGTGAAGCCGTGTTCGGTGAGCGTACGAACGAGACCGTCCCTCAGGAGGAAGAGGTCTTCGGCAAGGACAACACGCACGGGATCTCCAAGCTGACTTGAGTCGGGCCGCCGGTCGGCGAGTGGACCGTGACGGTGCCGTCGAAAGCGGCCAGTCGGCGCTGCAGGCCGCGCAGGCCGGTGCCAGCCGACGGGTCCGCGCCGCCCCGGCCATTGTCGGTGACCGTGCAGGTCAGGACGCTGTCCTGATGGTCGAGGGACACGTCGATCCGGGTCGCCCCACTGTGCTTGGCGGCGTTGGTGAGCAGCTCGGAGACCGCGAAGTAGGCGGCCGACTCGACTGGCGGCGCGGGCCGACCGGGCAGGGTCGCGGTGACCTCGGCGTCGATCACCGAGTCCAGCGCGAGCGCCCGGATCGCGTCGGCCAGGCCGCGGTCGGCGAGCACCGGCGGGTGAATGCCGCGTACGAGATCACGCAGCTCGTCCAGCGCCTTCGAAGAGGCTTCCCGAGCCGAGACCAGCAGCTTGCGAGCCGCCGCCGGATCGTTGTCCAGCACTTCCTCGGCGTTGCCCAGGCTCATGCCCATCGCCACCAGCCGAGCCTGCGCGCCGTCGTGCAGGTCGCGCTCGATCCGGCGCAGCTCAGCTGCCTGCGCGTCGGTGGCGTCGGCGCGCGTACCAGCGAGCGTGTCCACCCGCTGTTCCAACTCCGCGGTACGCGACGGAGCCAGCAGCACCGCTGTCCAGCGCGCCCGCAACCGCAACATCCGTGGGCCAATCAGCAGACCGATCACGATCATGACCAACCCAATCGGCACGCAGGCCAGCGCGGTCGCTGTCGAGTTCACCTGGATGACGCCGTAGATGTTGCTGCCGCCGTCCGCGCCGATGGCCCGCCACACGAATGGCTGAACGAACGCTCCGAAGGCGCCGAAGAGTACGAACGCCAGCGGCAAGGTCGCCATCCACGTTCCGACCACCCAGTCAACGGTGGCCCAGGTCAGGTCCCGCCAGGTCGCGCTGTCCTTGAGCAGAGCCACATTGCGCTTCACCAGACCGTCCGGGAGCGGCCCGTACGGCGCCGGAATGTCGACGCCGCTCCAGCTGGCCGTACGCCTCGCTGTGTTGGCCACCGCCCGCAGCGCGGACACGGCCGGCGGCAGCAGGTAGAGGCCGACGCCGATGGCGAGCAGACAGCCGGCGGCCATCACCAGCACAGCAACCGCACCTTCGGCCAGCGCGAGACCGAGCAACAGCAGACCACGGGGCAGCACGAGAAGCCTGGCCTTGAGGTTCATCGGGTCACCTGACGATTCCCACCGACGACGACCGCCGCGATGACGACGCTGGACGCGGCGAGGATGAGCATGTTTCGCAGTCCACCTTGTTCGAAGTTGAGCAGGATCAGGATGCCCAGATTAAGCAGCCAGTGGAACACGCCGGCGACCAGCAGCGATCCGCGCCGGCTGGTGCCGCGTACGAGCACCGCCATGATCAGCGACACCGCGACGCTCATCGTCACGAAACTCAGGAAGAACGCAGGGCCGAAGGCGTAGTACTGGATGTGCCAGGTGCTCCATAGGACGCCGACGATCACCGCCGAGACGATCATCGAGAAGCGGGTCTGTAGGTGGCGCTGCAGGAACGTCCGCCAGCCCAGCTCCTCGCCGCAGGCGCCGATGAGTTGCAGCGGCGCGATCAGCCAGAACTGCTCCGGGATGGCCAGGTGCAGCGGCTGCCCGGCCAGCGCCAGCGCCGCCGCGCACACTCCGAAGAGCGCGACGACGATGCCCGCTCCGACGCCGGCGCGTACGAGTGCGTTCTTCGTGCCTTGCTGGCTGTCCTTGGCCAGCAGCCCGATGGCGGCCAGCACTCCGATCGTGGGACCGAACTGCGTCAGCATCAGCAGCTCCGGGTCCAGGTGGACGTACGGCTGCAGGACGAGCAGGGTTCCGGCGCCCAGCCAGGTGGCGATCACGAAGATCACCGTGGCGAGCCAGAATCGCGATCTCGGCAGGGTCATTACGGCGGTCACTTTTGCTCCCGAAGTAGGCGGTTCACTACCTCCTACGGTCGCCGACCGCCGACCGCCGCACACTGCGCGCGACTCTCCGGTCAGGGTGGAGTTTTCTACACCACGGCAGGCTCGGTGGACCAGGGAAAGTCGATCCACCGGTCGGTGCTGCGCCAGACGTACTCGCATTTCACCAGCGACCGCGGCTTCTCGTAGAGCACCGCGCAGCGGGCCTCGGCAACGTGGTCCGCGCAGAAGTCGCGTACCAGCCGGAGGGTCTCTCCGGTGTCCGCCACGTCGTCGGCGATCAGTACGCGCGCGCCGGTCAGGTCCACGACCTGCGGCACCGGCGGCAACACCACCGGCATCTCCAGGTGCTGGTCGACGCCGGTGTAGAACTCGACGTTCATGGTGTGCAGGTTCTTGACACTGAGCGCGTAGCCCAGCGCCCCGGCCGGGAACAGCCCACCCCGGGTGATCGCCAGGATCAGGTCCGGCCGGAACCCGTCCGCGGCCACCATCTCGGCCAACCGCCTGCTCGCCCGCCCGAACAGGTCCCACGTCAACACTTCGCGCTCGTCCGGCACCGCTCCCCCTAGTGAGTCTCCCCTGATTCTGAGTGCCACCGAACATCCGGGACAGATCAGGGTCGTACCCGATGCCAACCCACCTGCCCGCGACCGATGCTTTATTGCAAGGTCATAAGACATCGAGAGGGTTGATCCGTCATGGACACGATTCACGGCTCGTTCCGCAACCAGGGCCTCGTACGGCCACGGGACGGCCGCCTGCTGGGCGGCGTCATCGCCGGCCTCGGCCGCCGCTTCGGCCTCGACCCGTGGCCCGCGCGGTTTCTGTTCGTCCTGATCTTGCTGCTCATCCCGGGCAGCCAGATCCTGATCTACCCGGTGCTGTGGATCCTGATGCCGTCCGAGGACGCGCCGGCCATGACCCTGCACGAGGGTGGCGTGTAGACAGGCTCGCGTGCTACTTTTCGAACATGTTCGAAAAGACCTCTGTCGTTGTTGTTGGTTCCGGCGCGGCCGGCCTTTGCGCGGCGCTCGCCGCGGCGGTGGCCGGCGCGGCGGTGACCGTGCTGGAGGGCAGCCCGAAGTGGGGCGGCGCGACCGCGGTCTCGGGCGGGCAGGTGTGGGCGCCCGGCAACCACCACACGGCCGACAACCCCGAGGACGCACTGACATACGTGCTCGGCCGTACGCAGGGGCGGTCGCCGGCGATGGCGGCCGCGTTCGTACGAGCGGCGCCGCTGATGGTCCGGTTCCTGGAGCGGCACACCCCCATCCGCTTCACACCGATGGACGCGCCGGACTCGTTCGCGGAGGCTCCCGGCGGCCGGGCGGGCGGGCGCAATCTGGAGGTCGAGCCGGTCAGTCTGGGTGATCTCGGCGACCCGGACGACTTGTTCTGGCCGCCGCCGTTCTTCCAGCCCGTACTCACCAACGCGGAGATCATGGAGTTCGGCCTGATGGCCGGCGGCACGCCACCCTTCGCGGTGATGAAACGCCGGCAGGCGGCCGGTCAGGTGACGCTCGGCCAGGGCCTGGTCGCCGGCCTGTTGCACGGCTGCCGAGAAGCCGGCGTCGAGTTGCTGCGCGACCATCGCGTCACCGGCCTGCTGCCCGAAGGCGGCGTACGGGTGGGAGATCGCGAGTTTCCAGCGCCCGCCGTCGTGCTCGCCACCGGCGGCTTCGAACACGATGCTGAGCTGCGCGAACGACTGCTGGACGGCCCGTACGACCAGCCCCTGTCGCCGCCGGTCAACCGCGGCGACGCACTGCGGTTGGCTGACGGCGCAGCCGTGGACTTCGTCTCGGAGAGCTGGTCCTGGCCCGCCAGCGCCGGACCGACCACCTGGCCGGACGGCACCGCGCGCCCAGTGCTGATGCTCTCCGAGCGGATGCTCCCGCACGTCATCTGGGTCAACGCCGCAGGCCGCCGTTTCGTCAACGAATCCAGCCACAACGCGGCGCTCGCCTTCGCCGAAACGGACCCAGGCACCGGGCTCCCCCGCAACACCCCCGCGTGGGCCATCGCCGACGCCCAGTTTCGGGCTCGCTACGCCTTCGCCGGCGCCGCTCCCGGCCAGCCGCTCCCGTCCCACGTCATCCAGGCGCCGACTCTCGCCGACCTCGCCGCGAAAACCGGCATCGATTCGGCCCAGCTGGCCGCGACCGTACAGTCCTTCAACGCCCACGCCGAAAAAGGCGACGATCCCGACTTCGGCCGGGGAATCGCCGCGTACGACCACTATTGGGGCGATCGGGCGGCACCACATCCCAACCTGGGCACCATCGCGGAACCACCTTTTTGCGCGCTGCCGGTCCTTCCCGGTCTCGTCGGCACCAAAGGCGGTCTGCGTACCGACACCGACGCCCGCGTGCTGCGCTGGAACGGCCAGCCCATTCCCGGACTTTTCGCTGCCGGCAACGCGATGGCCGCGGTCATCGGACCGGCGATCATCTCCCCCGGCGCGACCATCGGCTCAGCCCTGGCCTGGGGCTGGATCGCCGGCACCGCGGCCTGCGTTTAGTTCGTCAGGGCCGTACGACTGAGCGATTCGAGCGCCACCGAAGTGGCGTCGTCGGCGGCCAGATAGGCAACCAGGCGTTGCTCGTCGGAATGCGGCAATTCCAGGCTTTCGTACGCCAACACCAATTCGCCCGCCAGCGGATGTGTCCATCGTTCGACGCCGACACGTTCGGGCAGGCTGGCAGCGTTGTCGTACCGGCTGCTGAATGGCGTGCCGACAATGACCGCCAACTCCTCGCCGAGGAAGGCGGCATGCGGGTCACCCAGAGCTGTCGCCGCTCGCAGGTCGGCCGCCCGCTCGTCAGCGACCTGATTCCAGTCGGGGTACGCGGTTTTTGCTCGCGGGTCGGCGAAAACGAAGCGGGTGAGGTTGGGTTGGTCGGCGTCCAACAGCCCGAGCGGCCGGGCCAGCCGGCGATAGCTGGAGTTGGCAGCGACTAGGTCGCCGACTCGACTGACCACCACCGCCGGGCTCGGATCAAGCCGGTCGAGCAGCGCTCCTACGGTCGGGCGGATTTCCCACGACCGCGGTTCCGTGGCCTGACAAGAGGTGCCTTTGACCAACCGGTGCAGGTGGACCCGCTCGTCGTAAGACAGATTCAGGGCGTTGGCGAGCGCAGTCACGATCTCGCTGGACGGATGCCGGTCGCGGCCCTGTTCCAGCCGGATCAGGTATTCCACGCTCACGCCGGCGAGGGTGGCCAGCTCAGCGCGGCGTAGGCCAGGGGTGCGACGGCGCGGGCCGGCTGGCAAGCCCACCTCGGCCGGCGTGACCAGCTCTCGCCGGGAGCGAAGAAACGCGCCCACTTCGTTTTCCGCCATGACCGAAACTCTAGGGTCGACCATGGTGACCTTGGCAGGGCCAGTCTCAGCGCGGCCTCCCTCCGGGCGGCCGGAATCGGCAGGCTCGAAGGCATGAGCGTATTCACCGACGAAGAAGTCGCGTACATGAAAAGCCAATTGCTGGGCCGGCTGGCCACTGTTGGCGCGGACGGCCGACCGACGGTCCGCCCGGTAGGAGTGATCTACGACCCCGAAGCCGAGGCCATCGTCATCGGCGGGGTGGTCGGGTCGAGGATGGCGAACAGCAAGAAATTTCGCGACACCACGCTGCACCCCGAGGTGTCGTTCCTGGTCGACGACATCGCCACGGTGGATCCTTGGAGACCGCGCGGGATGGAGATTCGCGGCCGCGCGCAAAACCATCTCGACGGTGGCGAACAAGTCGGCCTACGCCTGGAAGCGCCGTTCCCCTTCGAACCGGCGTGGATTCTGATCCGCCCCACCCGAGTCCTGACCTGGGGAATCGCCGCCGGATCCGGTGACCTGTCCACTCGCAAAATCACCTGAACCAAGTAGTGGTTGAGTAGTTGTGCTCAAGCGCCATCTCAAGTGGACCGTGATCGTAAGACTCGTGACGGACGAGGCAGCGGACACTCGGGAGCCCAGTGATGATGACAGCAAGGCACCCACCCAAAGCGGACCTCGTTCCGTTGGGATAGCCATCGGGTGTGTTGTCCTCGCAGTGATGGCCATCGCCTTGCTGGCGCCGACGGTGTGGCTCCTGTGGTCGTACGGTCAAGAGGTCCGCACGAGCGGCGACTCGGCGACGAGAAACGAGTTCTGGTTGCTCGCGGCCGTGGTTTTCGGCGTACCCGCGATAGGCGCCGGGATCGGCGCGCTGACCTCCCGCGGAGCGGACCACGCCGTACGGATCCTCGCCGTGCTCACGGCCTGGCGATTGCCGGTCTCGTACTCCTCATTGGTTGCTACTCCTGGTTCCTGTCGACCCTGCGGATCACTTTCTGACGAAGTTTTGGGCGGCGGACAGGACTGTGTGGGCGAGCGCCGTCAGTTCCGCACCGATCGCGGGGCGGGCGCGCAGGCGGCCGGAACGGGAGAGGTCGTTGATGATCGTCAGGGCCGCGTGCACGGCGATCCGCGACTCGGACTGGGACGCGTCCGGCGACAGCGATGACTGCAGACCAACCCACTGGGCCACGTACGCACGCTGCACCCGCAGCGACTCCAGCCGGCTGCGTTCGGGCAGGTGGGCGAGCTCGCGGTTGTAGACGTGCAGCAGCTCGCCGTGGTCCATGACCACGTCCACGTACGAGCGGATCAGCCGGTCGAGCTGCGCCGCGGGCTCGCCGGCGCCAGACAGCGCGCGGCTCGCGCCGACCGCGAGCTGGTCGGCGAGCCGTCCGCAGCCGGCCATCAGCAGGTCGGCCTTGCTGGCGAAGTGCCGGTAGACACTGGGACCAGCGATCCCAGCGGCAGCGCCAATATCCTCCATGCTGACCGCGCGATAGCCGCGCTGGACGAAAAGTTCGGTGGCGGCCGCCAGGATCTGCTCCCGCCGGGTGGCTGGAATCACTGGCTCAGCAACGAAACCCGTGGCTTCGCCGGACTCGGCGGGCACACAGGAGCTGGCGCAGACCGCCGAGGCCAGCGTATGCAGGAGTGCCACGAAGCGACGTTTGGGCAGGCTGGCGTGGTGGTCGGCGACGCTGCCCAAGACGCTCAACGCCGCCATGCAGAGCAGCTCGGCGTCGGCGGCCGGCAGGTCGGGGCGTACGAGTGTGAGCTCACCGGCCCAGCGGGTGATGAACTTGCGGCCGCGCTGGCGCACCTCGTTGCGGGCGGTCTCGTCCAGGTGCCGCGCCTGCCACCGCCACAGCGCCGAAACCCCGCGGCGTTGGACCGACTGCTCGGCCAACGCGAGCGTTACCGCGTCGAGCCGCTCGGCCGGCGTACCGGCTCCGCCAAGAGCCTGCTCAGCGGCCTCGTCCATCACTTCCTGCCCGGTCAGCAGCACTTGCGCGAGCAGGTCCTGCTTGCCCTGGAAGTGCCGGTAAAGCGCGGGGCCGGTGATGCCGGCGGCCGAGGCGATGTCCTCGATGCTGACGGCCTGATAGCCGCGCTGGGCGAACAGATCCGCGGCGAGCACCACCAGCTGACGCCGGCGGTTCGCCGGGCGACGGCCCGGCCGCTCTGAATCCATTCCGCACCTCCAGCCGGCTAAGTGAACGCTGTGGACCTCACCATAGCTGCCCAGATCCCTTGACAGCTACCAGATCCACCGCGTTATGTTAATCAGCATTAGCATCATCCACGGAAGGCCGGACGTGACTCAGACGCACGGAGCCGCACACCCCTCGGCGGTCAGGTCGCCCTGGATGGACGACGACCTGCGGGCCGTCGCCGAGCTGGCGCGCACCTTCTTCACCAAGGAGGTCGCGCCGCGCGAGCAGGAGTTCGCCGCGCAGGGCTATCCGGACCGCAAGCTCTACCAGCGGGCCGGCGAGCTGGGCCTGGCCGGCATGTCAATCCCGGAGGAATATGGCGGCGGGGGCGGCACCTTCGCACATGAGGCGGTCCTGCTGACCGAGCAGATCAGGGCCGGCGCGCCGTCACTGCAGTTCGCCGTGCATTCCGCGATCATTCCGCACTACATCGTGCATTACGGTACAGAGGAACAAAAACAGCGCTGGCTGCCCAAGCTGGCGAGCGGCGAATGGGTCGGCGCGATCGCGATGACCGAGCCAGGCACCGGATCCGACCTGCAGTCGATCACCACCAAGGCGATTCCGGATGGTGACGAATATGTCATCAGCGGAGCCAAAACCTTCATCACCAACGGCTATCTCGCGGATTTGGTGATCATTGCGGCGAAGACCGATCCGACCGAGGGCGCCAAAGGCGTGTCGCTGATCGTTGCCGAGGTCGGCGACAACCCGGAGGGCTTCCAGCGCGGCCGGCTGTTGCAGAAAATCGGGCAGCACAGCCAAGACACCGCTGAGCTGTTCTTCGACGGCTTGCGCGTACCCAAATCCAACTTGATCGGCACCGAAGAAGGTCAGGGCTTCTTCCAGCTGATGATGCAGCTGCCGCAGGAAAGACTGATCATCGCGGTCGCCGCGATCGGCGTCATCGAGGCCGCTGTCGAGCTCGCCACCGCGTACACGAAAGAGCGGCAGGCCTTCGGCAAACCGCTGTTCGCGATGCAGAACACCCGGTTCGAGCTGGCCGACTGCGCCACCATCGCCCGGGTCGGCCGGGTTTTCGTGGACGACTGCATCGCCAAACACCTGCGCGGTGAGCTGGATGTCTCCACCGCCGCGATGGCCAAGTCCTGGCTGAGCGAGCAACAGTGCGCGGTCGTCGATCGATGCCTACAGTTGTTTGGTGGGTACGGCTACATGCTCGAATACCCGATCGCGCGGATGTTCACCGACAGCCGCGTACAGAAGATCTACGGTGGCGCGAATGAGGTGATGAAAGAGCTCGTCTCGCGCACGCTCTAAATCACCGTGCTAGGAGGGAAAAGATCATGACTGAAGCATTCATCTACGACGCCATTCGTACGCCCCGAGGCCGCGGCAAGAAGACCGGTTCGCTGCACGGCATCAAGCCGATTTCGCTGGTGGTAGGCCTGATCCACGAGTTGCGGCTGCGGTTCCCGGACCTGGATCCGGCGGCCATCGACGACATCATCCTCGGCGTCGTCGCGCCGGTCGGTGACCAGGGCTCGGACATCGCGAAGATCTCCGCGATCGCCGCCGGCCTGCCGGACACCGTCGCCGGCGTGCAGCTCAACAGGTTCTGTGCGTCCGGCTTGGAGGCGGTCAACTCGGCCGCGCAGAAAGTGCGCGCCGGCTGGGACAAACTGATCATCGCCGGTGGCGTCGAGTCGATGTCGCGAGTACCGATGGGCTCCGACGGCGGCGCCTGGGCGATGGACCCGGAGACCAACTACAACACCTCCTTTGTGCCGCAAGGCATTGGCGCCGACCTGATCGCCACCATCAAGGGTTTCTCCCGCGAGGACGTCGACACTTTCGCGATGCGCTCCCAACAGCGCGCGGCGGCCGCCTGGGCCGGCGGTTACTTCGCGAAATCCGTCGTGCCGGTGCTCGACCGCAACGGTGTCGTCGTACTGGATCACGACGAGCACATGCGGCCGGACTCCACGGTGGCGGGCCTGGGCAAGCTGCCGGCGTCTTTTGAGGCGATCGGCGAATTCGGCGGCTTCGACGCGGTGGCGCTGCAGAAATACCACTGGGTCGAGAAGATCCACCACGTACATTCGGCCGGCAACTCCTCCGGCATCGTGGACGGCGCCGCGCTCGTACTCGTCGGCAACGAGCAGGTCGGCAAGGACTTCGGCATGGTGCCGCGGGCTCGCGTGGTGGCGACCGCGGTGTCCGGCGCGGACCCGACGATCATGCTCACCGGTCCCACGCCAGCCACCGAAAAAGTGCTGGCGACCGCCGGACTTTCCGCTGACGACATCGATCTCTTCGAGCTGAACGAGGCTTTCGCTTCGGTCGTCCTGAAGTATGTCGACGATTTCAAGATTCCGGACGAGAAGATCAACGTCAACGGCGGCGCGATCGCGATGGGTCACCCGCTCGGCGCCACCGGCGCGATGATCACCGGCACCATGATCGACGAGCTCGAACGCCGCAATGCCCGCTATGCGCTGGTGACTTTGTGCATCGGCGGCGGCATGGGCGAGGCCACCATTATCGAGCGCGTCTGATTCGCGTCTGATTCCGGAGAAAAAATGACTGAGAAGAACATGATCGGCTGGGACCAGGACGCGGACGGCATTGTCACGCTGACGATGGACGACCCGGACGCGTCAGCGAACACCATGAACGAGCTTTTCGGCACTTCGCTCGCGGCCACCATCGACCGCCTGGAGAAAGACAAGGACTCGTTCACCGGCGTGGTGATCACGTCGGCCAAGAAGACCTTCTTCGCTGGCGGCAACCTGCAGATGCTGATGGCCGTAAAGCCGGAGGACGCCAAGGAGTTCACCGAGCGCGTCGACCTGATGAAAAGTTACTTCCGGCGCTTGGAAACTCTGGGCAAGCCGGTGGTGGCGGCCATCAACGGCGCCGCTCTCGGCGGTGGGTACGAGATCGCGCTCGCCTGTCACCACCGCGTCCTGCAGGACGTTAAGGGAGCCGAGGTTGGGCTGCCCGAGGTCACGCTGGGGCTGCTGCCCGGTGGCGGTGGCGTCACTCGTACGGTCCGGCTGCTCGGCATCCAGAGCGCGCTCCTGAACGTGCTTTTGCAAGGACAGCGGCACAAGCCGGCGAAGGCGCTGGAACTGGGTCTGGTCGACGAGATCGCCAGCGACCGGGATGACTTGCTGGCCAAGGCAAAGGCGTGGGCCAAGGCCAACCCCGCGGCCGTACAGCCCTGGGACGTCAAGGGATACAAGATCCCCGGTGGTACGCCGTCGAGCCCGGCCTTTGCGGCGAACCTGCCGGCTTTCCCGTCCAACCTTAAAAAGCAGCTCAAGGGCGCGCCGATGCCGGCGCCGCGGAACATCATGGCGGCTGCCGTCGAGGGTGCGCAGGTCGACATCGACACCGCGACAAAAATCGAGACGCGCTACCTGTTCGACGTGGCCTCCGGTCAGGTCTCGACCAACATGATCAAGGCGTTTTTCTTCGATCTGCAGGCGATCAACAAGGGCGGCAGTCGCCCCGACGGGTACCAGCCATGGACCTCCAAGAAGGTTCTGGTGCTCGGCGCCGGCATGATGGGCGCGGGCATCGCGTATTCGGCCGCCCGGTCTGGCATTGAGGTCGTCCTCAAGGACGTTTCACTAGAGGCGGCCGAAAAAGGCAAGGCGTATTCGGAGAAGATCCTGGGCAAGGCGGTCAGCCGCGGCCAGCTCACCCAGGAAAAGGCCGACGAGGTCCTCGCCCGGATCACGCCGACCGACAAGGCCGCGGACGGCGCCGGCGCGGATCTCATCGTCGAAGCCGTTTTTGAGAGCGCTGACCTGAAGAAGAAGGTCTTCGCCGAGGTCGAGCACGTGGTCGCGCCGGACGCCCTGCTGGGCTCCAACACCTCCACGCTGCCGATCACCGGCCTCGCCGAAGGCGTGCGGCGGCAGGCCGACTTCATCGGCATCCATTTCTTCTCGCCGGTGGACAAGATGCCGCTGGTGGAGATCATCGCCGGCGAGAAGACCAGCGACGCGGCGGTCGCCAAGGCCGTGGACTTCACTTTGCAGATCAAGAAAACCCCGATCGTCGTCAACGACAGCCGGGGCTTCTTCACCAGCCGGGTGATCGGCACTTTCATCAACGAGGCAGTGGCGATGGTCGGCGAAGGTGTCGCGCCTTCGTCGATCGAGCAGGCCACCACCCAGGCCGGCTACCCGGTCGGCGCGCTCGCGCTGATGGACGAGCTGACTTTCACGCTGCCACGGAAGATCCGCGAGGAGACCAAGGCGGCTGTCGAGGCAGCGGGCGGAAAATGGACCCCGCACCCGGCGGAAGTTGTTCTGGACAAGCTGATCGACGAATACGACCGCAAGGGCCGCTCCACTGGCGCCGGTTTCTACGACTATGTGGACGGCAAGAAGGCCGGCCTGTGGCCAGGCCTCAAGGACGCTTTCAAGTCCGGCACCGCGGAAATCCCGTTCCAAGACATGCAGGAGCGGATGCTTTTCGCGGAGGCGCTGGAAACCGTCAAGTGCTTCGACGAAGGCGTGTTGCGGACCATCCCGGACGCGAACATCGGCTCCATTTTCGGCATCGGCTTCCCGCCGTGGACCGGTGGCGTGATCCAGTACATCAACCAGTACGAGGGCGGACTGACCGGTTTTGCCGGCCGCGCGAAAGAACTGGCCGATCGTTATGGTGAGCGCTTCAACCCGCCGCAGTCGCTGGTCGAGAAGGCCGAGCGCGGCGAGTCGTACGAGTAGATTGTTCTTGCACCTCCGGGCCGGTCACGTGTGTGTGGCCGGCCCGGCTTCTTTTCGGCAGCACCGCCTTGAGAGGGACTTATGAGCATCGCCGGTTTGAAAGACGAAAAACTGCTCGCGTTGGAGGTCGAGGTCGCCGACCACATCGCGACAGTCACGCTGATCGGGCCCAGCAAGGGCAATGCGATGGGTCCGGACTTCTGGCGGGAACTGCCGATCGTCTTCCGGGCCATCGATCGCGATGACGACGTACGGGCCGTCATCCTGACCGGCTCCGGGAAACACTTCTCGTACGGCCTGGATCTGCCGGCGATGGCCCCGAATTTTGCGCCGCTGCTGGCCGACGGCGCACTTGCCAAGGCGCGTACCGAATTTCTCGCCCACTTGCACGGCCTGCAGGACTCGGTCAACGCCGTCGCAGAATGCCGCAAGCCAGTGATCGCCGCCGTCGCCGGCTGGTGCATCGGCGGCGGCATCGACGTGATCGCGGCGACCGACATCCGACTGTCCACTGTGGACGCCAAATTCAGCGTACGTGAGGTCAAGGTCGCGATTGTCGCGGACCTGGGCAGCCTGCAGCGGCTGTCGGGCATCATTGGCGAGGGCCACCTCCGCGAGCTGGCGTTGACCGGCAAGGACATTGACGCCGTACGCGCCGAGAAGATCGGCCTCGTCAACGACACGTACGAGGACAAGGACGCTCTGCTGGCCGCCGCTCACGACATGGCCGCCGCGATCGCCGCCAATCCGCCGCTGGTCGTACAGGGCGTCAAGGACGTCCTCGACGTCACCCGCGGCCCCCAGATCGCGGCCGGCCTGCGATATGTCGGCGCGTGGAACTCCGCCTTCCTGCCCAGCCGCGACCTCACCGAGGCCATCCAGGCCTTCGTCGAACGCCGTCCCCCCACCTTCACCGGCTCCTGACGATCGCCGCAGGGCCGGCGATTTTCGCATGTCGCCAGCCCGGCGACGTTTTTCCACAGGACAACTTTTCGTCCACAGATTCGGGTTGGCAGCACGTACGGCGCCGGATCCGGCCCGACCATGGAGGCATGACAGCACTCACGCAACTCGCCCCCGCTCCCGCTTCCCTGAATCCAGGATCACAGGATTCATGGATTCGTGCTATCCTGCACCCCATGGATACCCACGTTGCCTTCGTCGCGATTCAGCCGAAGAACGGCACGGTGACCATTCCCGCGCACGTGCGGCGCAAGTTCGGCCTGGACAAGCCCGGAGCCCAAGTGGAGATCGTGGTGCGCGAGCGGGAGATCGCGCTCATCCCACATCTCGCGGTCCCGGCTGGGGATGCCTGGTTCTGGACCGAGGGCCACCAGGCCGCTGAGCGTGAGGTGGACGAAGATCTCGCCGCCGGCCGCTCCACCGAGTTCGCCTCCGACGAAGAATTTCTTGGATATCTCGACAGCCTTGAAAGCGACAACCCGGCCGAGAAATGAGATTCATCACGACACCGCGCTTCGCACGTGACTACGCGAGGTCTGCGCCAGAACACCGGCGACTATTCCAGCAGGCACTGCGCGAACACTTCCTGCCGGCGGTGCGCTCCGGAGCTCTCCGCCGAGACACCACATGGCCGGCGACCCTGCGCATCCACAAGCTGAAGGAAACCTCGATTTACTCGATGACCTGGAGTTTCACCTCGCCGGACGGACGAGCGACATTTCACGTCGAAATCGGCAAAGACGGCAAGCCGACGCTCGTCTGGAGGCGCATCGGCAACCATGACATCTATGAGAAGCCATAGCTGGTAAGCACGAGTGATGGCAGACAAAGTCATCACCGCTCGACGACCGGTCCGCTGTGCGTCGGATCCAACTGGTCATGGCCCGAGGCAAGCACTAAAACACCCGTACGGTCAGGCCAGCACCCGTACGATGCCGCCATGGGGGAACATGTCGACACCATCGTCGAAGTCGAGATTCCAGCACACGTCAGGTGGCACGCATTCAAGGCCAACAGCAGGACTCTCACGACAGGTGTCTGGATCTGCACGATTCTGTGCCTCGCGGCCGTGGCACTGGCCGTCTCGACGCTTGGTTCCCGACCGATCCAAGACCTTCAGCCGACTGCCGGAAACTGGGCCGTATTCCTGCTGACAGTGTATTTCACCGTCATGATCACGGCACGCAGACTAGCCAAGCTACGACTGAAGCCTTCAGACCGTCGCACGGCCGGCTCAGCTTTCTTTCGGGCCACTGCTGATGAATACACGCTGACGACCGAGAGCACGATATTCCGCTGTCCGGTGGAAGCCATTTCGTCGACTACCCAAACGCGTCGTTTCCTCAATCTACACGTCGACGAATCAATGACGTTTTCGTTGCCGCTGAAGCTGCTCAGTCCCGAACAGCGCCAGCGACTGGCGGACAGCGCGTGCCCCAGTGGGGAAGAAGTGTTCGCGTTAACCCCAAGCCGTCCTGAGGTGTCGGAGGCGGCACTCGTGGTGATTGAGCTCGCGGCCGATCCCGTCCCCCATACACGTGCCACTGTGGCGGTGCTTGAACGTACGCCTCGACGAGTGGCCAAAATAATCGCCTACGCTCCGATCGCCGTGGTGATGACGATCCTCCTGATCTGTCTGGCCGCCACCGGATTCCGGCCGAACCTGAGTTCGGACGGCCTTGACATCCCCCGGCTCCTCCCGCCTCTCTTGATCCTTCTCCTGGTCGGCGTTCTCTACGTCGGACTCATCCGCGGGGTGAGCCGAACCAGTCCCCGACGACCTGACGCGCCGTGCACGGTGGAGGTGACCTGTCGCGAGATCGTGGTGAGAAGGGGGCAGTGGTCGTACTCGATGGCTTTCCGGACACCGACGCAGGCTTTCCTCGCACACGCCGACCTGGTGTTCTGGTCGGACGGTGACATCATCGGGCTCCCACTCGCGATTTTGGGGAAGCACAGGTTCGCAGCAACGATGGCCGCGTTGAGGGCAGCCGGCGTGCCAGTCATTATGGCCGGGTAGAGTGACCCCATTCACGCTTCGGGAGGAGGTTGGACGTGCGCATTCCTAACATCTGGGTCACTGCAAGCTGGCACCTTGAGGGCTGTTCGAGTTGGCGCCTGAGCATGCTGTCCGCCTCGACCCGGCGCGGCCGGTGACCCGGCCGGACGCCGCCCGCACAGAAACGACGACCGTGGAAGTCCGCGGTACGTCGCGTTCGGTGGCGTTTTTCGACCCGCTGGCGAGCTTTGTGGCTCTTCGCGAGGCGTACGGTGAAAACGACCTTTATCTGCTGGAGTCGCTGTCTGGTCCGGAGACGGACCGGCGCAGCTCGATGATCGGCATCGGCCGGATTCTGACGATCACCGTCACTATCGACAAGGTCACGCTCGACGGCGCTCAGGAGCTGGTCGAGCGGGTCAAACAGGCGTGGCAGCGGGCCGGGGTCTTCAAAGAAGAAGACACCCTGCGATCCCGCAAGCATCTGTGGGATTTGTTGCGCGCGGTGCAGGGTGTCTTCGACGTGACAGCGTTGACGCCCGAGCAGCACAGCGGTTTCGGGCTGTTCGGCTACTACGGGTACGACACGACCTGGGCGGTCGAGGACCTGCCGATGCTGATCGAGCACGCCGGCGACACCCCAGACATCGTGCTCGCGGTCTACCAAGGCCAGCTGGTCCAGGACCTGGCGAAACGGCGGGCCCGCATTGACACGTACGACGGCGGTGCGGCCTGGGCGCCGCTGGACGTGGACGCGGTGCTCGACCGGCTGACCGGCATTCCGCTCGACGACGGCACCCCGCGGGTGCCCAAGCCGACGAAGGTCGAGCAGCCGACCACCCACGAGCATTACGTGAAGGGCGTGGAAACCGCGCTCGAACACATTCGCGCCGGTGACATTTACCAGCTGCAGCTAGGACAGGAGCTGCGCGTCACCACCAGCGCGGATCCGCTCGCGGTCTATCGCCGGCTGCGCGCCCGCAATCCCTCGCCGTACATGTATTACGTGCCCAACGGTCCACAGACGCTCGTCGGTGCCAGCCCGGAACTTTTCGTACGGCTGGAAGAAGATCTGATCACCATGCGGCCGATCGCCGGCACCGTTCGGCGCGGCCGGGACCTCGCCGAGGACGAAATGCTGGCGGCCCAGATGCTCCGCGACGAGAAGGAGGTCGCCGAGCACATCATGCTGGTGGACCTCTGTCGCAACGACATCGGACGGGTTTGCCGTACGAACACACTGGAAGTGCCCGCATTGTTGACGGTGGAGGCGTATTCACACGTCAGCCACCTGGTTTCCACCGTGATCGGCCGACAGATGTCCACTATGGACGTGTGGGACATCATGGCGGCGACCTTCCCGGCCGGTACGATGACCGGAGCCCCGAAAGTACGGGCGATGGAGATCATCGAATCGCTCGAAACGACCCGCCGCGGTGCGTATGCCGGTGCCGTCGGACAGATCAGTTTCGACGGCCAGATGAATCTCGCGTTGAACATCCGCTCGACGCTTTATCACGACGGCGTCTACCAACTGCGGGCCTCGGCCGGCATTGTCGCGGATTCCCGGCCGGACCGGGAATGGGCGGAGACCTGGCAGAAACTCGGGGCGCCCTACTGGGCCATCACCGGTGAGGAGGCAGCCGATGCGGGCGTTCGTGATTGACGCGTACGACAGTTTCGTCTATGTCGTCGCGCAATATCTGCGGCTGCTGGAAATCGAAGTCCAGGTGCACCGCAACGACAAGATCGACTACCACGACGTGCTGGCGGCCAAACCCGATCTGCTGATGCTAGGCCCCGGCCCGGGACATCCGGCGGACGCGGGCTATGTCGACATTGTGCGCGAGGTCAGCAAAGACATCCCGACCATGGGCGTTTGTCTTGGTCAGCAGGCGATCGGGCTGGTTTTCGGCGCCGAGGTCAAGCGTGCGTCCCATTTGATGCATGGGAAAACCAGCGTCATCGAGCACGACGGCAAGGGCTGTTTCAGTGCGTACGAAAGCCCTTTTACCGCGACCCGCTATCACTCACTGATCGTCGACAACGTCACCGGTGACCTGGAAGTCACCGCGCGCGCCAAAGACGACGGCTATGTGATGGGGCTGCGGCACCGTGAATGGCCGGTCGAGTCGGTGCAGTTCCACCCGGAAAGCATCAGCACCCAGGAGGGTCTGAAGGTTTTCCGCGGCTTCGTCGAGACGTACGTCAGCACCCCGGTCTCCGCCTGAGCTGCGCCCACCTGACTAGCCGTGAAAGGCCAGTCAGGTGGGTACGTCATGAGCTGCCTCCGCTGGCCACCAAGGCGGTCAGCGGCCCCACGATGACCGCGACGACAAGACAAACGATTCCGACGATCGCTGTCTCGCTGGCAATCGGAAACAGGCTCCCGGCGGTCTCCCCATCGACCGGGACGAAGACGGCCACTAGCGCGATGACCCCCGGGACCACCTGCAGGGCGCCAAAACCCACGCCGGTCAGCAAGCCGGCACGCGCCTCCCGGCCAACTGCCGCACCCGATTTCACCAGTGCCCAGACCGATCCAGCCACCGCGAACACGGTGGCCAGGCCCCCCACCGCCATACTGAGGCCGAGAATCAGCTGCGTCGCATGAGGCACCGCAACCTCGTTCATCACCATCATCGCTGCTAAGAAGCTAGTGGCCACACCAAAAAGTTCGGACACCAGGACGACGACGGCGGCCGACAGAACGACCGCGACCGCAGCACGCATCGGTCGTACGAGCGTGACCAACGCGCCAAGCGAAGCACAGACCAAGGAGATGATGAACTGGGCTACAGCCACCGGAACAGCACCGGTGAGCACCACGATAATCGCCGCATGGACGATCCCGGCCAACAGCCCGACCCCGACCGCGACCGGCAGCGCGATCGCCAAACCATCGTGACCGGATCGAAGTGTCATCGCCAAAATCGCGCAGGACGCGGCGAGAATGGCCACCATGACGGCCCGGTTCGGCACGCCGACAAGGATTCCAGGCACCACGTAGCGGATGGGGTTCGTAGCGTTCAGCGCCATAAACCCGACAGTCATCAGGACTGCGATGGCAGACAGGACGATCGCGACTCCTGCGGCAAGCCGGCCTTTCGTCGCGAGTGCATCTGATGAAGGTGAAAGAACGGTCATCGGCTAACTCCCCGTGTGTAGCTTCAACGCCCGTACGCTACCGCCCGCCGACCTCCGGAAAAGCGGATTAGGAGGTTTGCTGGACCAGTTCCGCGCGGAGATGGGGATAGGGATCCGTCAGTTCGTCGCGACGCCCACGGACTTGCCTGCGGATGTGCAGAACGGCGTGGGTGGCGACGTAGTGACGGCCCTTGGTCTCTCCGACCGGACGAAGCAGACCCTCGTCGACCAGACGCCCGAGATCCCGTGAGGCAGTACGTTCCTCGATGCCGGTGCTTTTCACGTAGGTCGACCGGCGCAGGCGATAGCCGTTAATCGCGTCAAAGAGGAGGTCAGACACGCGTTCAGGCAGTCCATGGCTGGTCACCAGGTGATCGATCTCCTCCCAGATCGCGCCGGTCTCCTTGATCCGGCCAGCGATGGTTTGGGCCTGCATGTGGTGCGCCCGCAGATTGAACGCGACCCAATGGTGCGCGTCTCGCTCCGGATGCCAGGCTCCCTGTCCCGTACACGCCAGCACGCGGTAGTAGTCGTCGGCATTATGCCCCAGCCACTCCTCAATGCTGGAAAATGCAGGCTCGACAATCGCGTCACGAGAGAGCACCTGCGTCTGCAAGGCCCTCGCCATCCGACCGTTGCCATCACGGAACGGATGGATCATCACCAGGTTCAGATGAGCCATGGCCGCTCGAACCACGGCATCCGCCTGACTGTTTTCGCGCAGGCTCAACGCCAACTCACTGACCAGAGCCGGGATCTGCGAGGCGAGTGGTCCTTCATAGACAACCTGGCCCGTTTTATCGTCACGCACATAAATCGGTCCGGTCCGATATTGCCCTGGGCTCTTGGCCAGATCGTGGGACAGCATCATGTAGTGCATGCTTCGCAGGCTCGACGTGTCGAAGTCGAAGTGCGGATCGGCAGCCATCTGCAGGACGAATCCCAGCGCCTGCCGATAGCCCCTGATCTCGGCGAAGGTGAGGGCATCGGCGCTGAGTGGATCCACGTCATCCAGCGCCGCCGCCGCGTCGTCCTCGTCAACGACATAGCCTTCGATGCTGTTCGACCCCCGAATCGCACGTGCGAGCATCGTCCGCCGCAGACTGCCTTGCCAGCGACGCGGAGCACGCAGGTGGCTGGCCAGGGCACGCCTCATGCCATGGATCTCGGCTAGTACGACGTGATCGACGCTGTCCAGGGGCGGCGCCTTGAAGATGGTCATCATTGTCCTAATGTCTCTATTCTTAGGACAGCATAGTCCAGCCAGCGGCTATGGCGTACATCCGACCGCGGCCGCCTGCTCGGCGGCGGGCCGGCCCGGCGCATAGGCTTGGAGATATGAGTCCTCAGATTGCCACCAACACGGCCGTTGACAAGGCGGCGCTCGTCGAGTTCCTGAGCAGCCGCCACAACGCGATCGTGATCACCCGACGCAAGGACGGCGGGCCGCAGGCATCCCCAGTGACCTGCGGTGTCGACGGCGAGGGGCGGATCGTCATCGCGACTTACCCGGACCGCGCCAAAATCCGCAACGCCCGGCGAGACAATCGCGTCAGCGTACTCGTCATGTCGCCCGGTTGGTCCGACCCGTGGGTGCAGGTCGACGGCGAGGCCGAGGTGCTGGACCTGCCCGAGGCAATCGAGCCGCTGGTCGACTACTTCCGGTCGATCTCCGGTGAACACCCGGACTGGGACGAGTACCGTGCGGCCATGCAGAAGCAGGGAAAGTCACTGCTGCGGGTGACCCCGCAGCGGTGGAGCCCGGTGGCGACCGGCGGTTTCCCGGCCAGCCTCGCCTAAGCAGGAGGTTTCATGCGTACGATCCGCTTCCTCGCGCTGTCCGCCGCCGCGGTGGCCACTGCGGCCGCGCTGTCCAGTGCCGCCGCACCGACCGCCGCGGCGCCAGCCACTCCGGCCCATCAGTGGTGCAAGGGCGGCGCGGTGATCAGCGGAAACGTCTCTCGGCCGGGCTGCGCGAGCGCCGCGAGCCTGGCCAAACTGGCGCAGAAAACAGTCACCGTGACCTTCTCCTCCAGCGCCGGCAACCAGACGCACACCTTCAGCGGCCCGCTGCTGCTCGATGTGATCACTGCCGCCAAGCCACGTTTTCCCAGCACTGTCAAGAATGTGCAGCTGCGGTACGCGGTGCTGGCGACCGGCTCGGACGACTACCAGGCGACGGTCGCGTGGGGCGAATTCGATCCGAAGTTCGCCGGAAAGCAGATTTTGGTGGCCACCAAACAAGACGGCGTGGCGCTCGCGATGCCGCGGCTGGTCGTGCCAGGCGACACCGCCGGCGGCCGATATGTCTCCGACGTGGTCTCGCTGCGGCTCGGTCGCCCGTTCCTGTGAGCGTACGGGCGCCGCGTCCGCCGGTCGCCGGCCTGCTGCTGGCGGCCGGCGCCGGCCGGCGCTTCGGGATGCCCAAGGCGCTCGTACGACACCGCGGCGCGCTGCTCGTCGAGTCGGCCGCGGCCGTACTAGCCGACGGTGGCTGCTCCCCCGTCATCGTCGTTCTCGGCGCTTGCGCTGAAGAAGTAGCGGAAAAAGCCGAGCTTGCGGGCGTACGTACGCTCGTCAACGACGACTGGCCAACCGGCATGGGCTCCTCTCTGCGGCACGGCCTGGACGCGCTGGCAGGCGACCCGGAGTTGGCCGCCGCGCTGATCCTGCCGGTCGACACGCCAGGCATCACGGCCGCCGCGGTCCGCCGCGTCGCCGCTTTCGCCAGCCCCAGCGCACTGGTGCAGGCCAGCTACTCCGACGTACGCGGCCACCCGGTGCTGATTGGCCGCGACCACTGGGCGGGCGTACGCGAAGTGGCCGTCGAGGACCGCGGCGCCCGCGACTACCTCAAAAGTCACGTCGTCGCCGAAATCCCCTGCGAGGACATCGCCGACGGCACCGACGCCGACCGCCCAGAAGACCTCCCCGACTGACGGTCGGTCAGGTGCGCAGGGCGGCGGCCGGGAGGTGGCGTTCCAGGGCGCGTACGGCGACGGCGGCCAAGGCAGCCAGTGCCGCGATCACGATCCACGGAAGGATTGTGGCCACCGCGAAAAGCTGGGTGAAAAGCGCCGGCGCCAAGACGTTCGCGAAAGCCCACGAATACTGGAAAGCGGCGATATAGCGACCCCGGCCGGCGACCGGGCTGGCACCTGCGGACAATCCGTTCGAGGTTGGGCCGTGCGTCATTTCGGCCGTGGTGAAAGCGGCGGTCACCACGAAAAGCAGTGGCACGACCAGGATCGACGGCGTGCGGACAGCCAGCGCCAAGCAGACCGCCCAGCCAGCCCACAGAATTCCGGAAAACATCATGATGCGAACCCGGCGGCGGCCTTTCAGCCATCTGACAACCTGGGTTTGCAACAACGCGATGGCGACCGTGTTGGCCGCGAAGAGGACGCCGGTCACCCAGCCAGGCTGGTGCAGTCCGAGGTCCACGTAGATGGGTACGCCGACGCCAAGCATCACCGAGCACAGGGCGAAAATCGTGTTGATGCCGATCAGAGCCAAGTAGGGTCGATTACGCCCGAGCGGCACCGACGGCTCGTTCGCCTCTTTCTCATGAGTTGCCGGATTTCCTGACTGGCCAACGAGCATCACCACCGCGGCCGCCACCACGAACGAGAGCCCGTTGACCACGATGACAAAGTGGTACGCGGCATGCGTACCGAGCAGGACCAGTCCGGCGCTGATCAACGACCCGACGCCGATGCCGGCATTCTGCACGGCGCCGAAAATACCGAACCAGTGGTCCCGGCGCTCCGGTTCACTGCGTTCGGTCACCAGCGTGAAAACCGCGGACCAGAAGAACCGCACGCCAACCGCGACGGTGAGCGCGGCGATCACCAGCCAGAACGGCGTACGGACCGCGAGATAGCCGAGGAAGCCCGCGCCCTGCAACAACAATCCGATGACCACCACCAGGCGCGACCCGATCCGGTCGACCAGCATGCCGACCAGCAATGGCAGCGGCAGCGAGATCAGGTTGGCGACGGTCAGGCAGATGCCCACGGTGCCGGCCGGAATGCCGGCCACCACAATGAAATAAAGCAGTGAGACCGGCAGGAAGATGCCCGTCCCGACCATGTCGATCGCCAACGCGACAATGACGGGAGCCATCGCGCGGGACCGGACGGCGGTAGTCACGAGGTGCCAGCGTACGCGACCGCCAGGCCTACCGGAAATGACTTTCCAGTGACGATCCGACGTACGAACGCCGGTGCGCTGGCGGCGACCACGGGTGACCTGGGCAAGATCGGTGCTGTGAATGGGCGTACGCGTGCGGAGCGGTTCGGCGACTTCCTGACCGGCTGGGTGGACCGGCTGCCGGCGGGCTCCCGCCGTGTGATGCCGCGCGACCTGGTGGGTTTCGCGATTCTCGGTGCCTTCACGCTCGGCATCGATCTCGCGCTGCTTTCGTTGCTCCGCGCGACAACTTCGCTTCCGTTGGGAGCGGCCATCTCGATCGCTTACCTGACCGCTTTCGGCCTGAACTTCGTGCTGAACCGCACGATCAACTTCCAGTCACACGCACCGGTCGGCAAGCAGGCGATCAAGTACGCGTTCGTGGTTCTGGGTGACTATCTGCTCACGCTCGGCGTAACGACCGTACTTTCCGGGCTGGGCCTGGACTTTCGCATCGCCCGGCTGACCGCTTCCTTCTGTGTCGCCATGTTCACGTACAGCGCGTCCCGCTGGTGGGTCTTTCGCGAACCCCGCAGGGAACCCGCCACGGCGGCGGATTCCCTGCGGGAAAAGGCCTAACCCCGGTGCAGGAATTCCTGGACGCGGTCGACATACGGCTGGCGGTCGTAGCCACTGACCAGCGCACCAGCCATCCGGACCGGGTCGCCGAAGAAGTAGTACTCGTACAAAGCCTGCCGGCCACCAAAAGCGGACACCGCCAGGTCCCACGCGAGCCGGAACAGGCGCACCCGCTCAGCGCCGTCCAAGGTAGCCGACTGCAGATACTGCGCGATATCGGCCGATGCCGGGCCGGACACGTCCGCCTCGGTCGGCAGTGACATCAGGCCGCTGGCGCCGAGCTTGCGGATGATTTCCGGGAAACGCTGGTAAAGCTTGGGATAGTAGTTGCGGGCCGCGTTCAACGGCTCCCATTTCGGCGTCAGCACACCGTACGCGTTGACCGTCGCGTCCGCTTCCGAAGCCCGCAGCAGGCCGCGCAAAATCTCCAGCGCGACAATGATCTCGGCGACGTTTTCCTGCACGTGGCTGAATTTCTCGATGCCGATCGCCTCGGTCAGCGCGGACACCAGGCCCAGCACGAATTCGGTCTTCGCGGTCGTACGCGTGACGACCTGGTGGGACATGTGCACAACCGCGCCGGTGTCGCTGTAGAAGGTGTTGCACAGCTCCGGATGCCCGAGCATGAACACCCGCTCGTACGGCACGTGGACCTTGTCGAAGATGACGACCGCGTCCATCTCCTCGAAGCGAGTGGACAGCGGGTGGTCGAAATGTGAGCCGCCGTAGTCAAAAGACTCCCGACAGACGAACCGCAGGCCAGGCGCGTCACACGGAATCGCGAAGGCGAACGAATAGGGCGCGTCCTCGGGCGTACCGCGCAGCACCGTCGACGGGAAGACGAGCAACTCATCAGCGGTCGGTCCGATGGTCGCCAGCATGCGCGCGCCTTCGACGACAATTCCGTTGTCATCCTCGGAAACAACGCGGGCGGTCAGCTTGCCGCCGAGCTGCTGGCCGCCGCCCGTGGCCCGGTTGGCCTGCGGCGGGATCAACGTGTGAGTGGTCAGCAGGTCCTGCTCGCGCACCATTTCATAGTAGTTTTTGATGTTGTCGGCGAACCGCGGATCCGCTTGGCGGAACCAGTCCTGCGCCTGCGACAACGCCATCAACGCACTGTTCAGGTAGTCGCCCGTACGGCCAAGCGAGCCCATGCTGTAATCGGCCCAGGTCTTCACCATGGTCCGGCGAGCGACCAGATCCTCGGCGGTTTTCGGGACCAGGAAAGAGGTTCCGACCCGGTCACCGCTGGTCGGCGACACATACGTGAGCTGGTCGCGAAACCGTTCGTCGTGCTGCAGATCGAAAAGCTCGGCATACGTGCGTACGACGTTGCGAAACGCCGGGTGTTCAGGGATCCCGCTGGTGACTTCCTCACCGTTGATGTGGACGGTCGGCCGCGCGTTGGCCAGCCGCTCCACGTACTCCTTGCCTGTCCTGGCACCCATCGAGGTCCGCCTTCCCAGCTCTAGAGGAGAAATTCCATCCCGGTGTCCGGTTCCGCGACACCGGTGAATCTGCTGTTCCCGTACGCGAGCGCCTCGCCGTCCCGATACGCCACATCGGTGACTTCGCCCACCACCAACGTGTGATCGCCGCCGTCGTAGCAGCGCCATGGCTTGCACTCCAGGCACGCCAGCACACCGGCGAGCCGTGGCACCCGTACGCCCGCCACCCACCGCGGGTCGACCGGCCGCACACCGGAGAAGCAGCGGGCCACCGCTTCCTGTTCGGCACCGAGCACGTTGACGCAGAATTCGCTGCTGAGCAAGGCATCGTGCGACCGCGCGCGGTGCGCGATGCTCACCAGCACCAACGGCGGCGTCATCGACACCGACGTGAACGAGTTGACCGTGATCCCGCGCGGGCCGTCGGCCTCGAAGGTCACCACCACGACACCGGTGATGAACCGGCCCAGTGCCGCTCTCAGATTTCCGGCTGCCAGCCGGTCGGCAGGTGTGTCACGCACCATGACTCGGAGTGTAGTACGAAATCCGTACGCCGTGTACCCCTTCCGTACACACTCCTTCTCGGATTTGCGGCCACGTGCGCGTTCCGACCGGATATCGTGCGGGAATGAATACGCCGGGTAAGCCGACGCCCACCGAGCACGCCGGAGCCCACTCGCTCACCCTCGAGCGCGGCCTACGCGTGCTGAAGACGCTGGGCGACCATCCGGACGGGCTGTCGGTGTCGCAGCTGGCCCAGACCCTGCAGACGCACCGGGCCGGCATCTACCGACTGCTCGGGCCGCTGGTTGAGCAACGTTTGGTGATACGACTGGAAAATGGCCGCTATGTGCTGGGCCCTGGGCTGATCGAGCTGGCCAGCCGAGTGCGGTCCCGGTTGCGCGAGGTGACCGTGCCGATCCTGCAACGGCTGGCCGACGGGCTGCGCGCCACCACCGCGCTGACCCTGCGGGACGGCGACGAAGCGGTGGTCGCCGCGGTCCTGCAGCCACGCAGCACGGACCTGCACATCGCGTACCGCACCGGCCTGCGCCACCCGATCACCGTCGCCGCCTCCGGCATCGCACTCCTGTCCGGCCGGCCGGCCCGCCCCGGCGAGCGCGACACCGTCACCCAGGCCCGCAAGGCCGGCTACGCGATTTCGCACGGCGAGCTGCTGGCCGGCGCGAGCGGCGTCGGCGCGCCGATCCAGCTGCCCGGCCGCGAGGTCGACGCGAGCATCAGCGCCGTCTGGGTCGACGACCGCGACCCCCACCTCGCCGGCCGCGAAATCGTCAAAGCGGCCCGCCAAATCACCTACGAACTCGGCTAACGCCCGGGCTAGCTCGAAACCAGCGCTCGCAGGAGTTGGCGGAGGGACTCCTGCTGGGACGTGGTGAGCGAGGTCAGCGGGGACTGGGTGTCCAGCCGTTTGAGTACGTCGGCGCGAAAGCGATGGCCGGCCGAGGTGAGGACGATCTGCTTGGCACGCCGGTCGGACGGGTGCGGCTGACGCTCGATCAGGCTCTGCTCTTCCAGCCGGTCAAGGATGAAGGTCGCGTTGGACGGCTCGCAGACCATCCGGGTGGCGAGCTCGCGGGCGGTGATCGGCTCGGAAAGCTCACGCAGCGCCACCACCTGAGTCGGCGTGATGCCCAGCTCGTCGGCGATGTGGCGCACGTGGACATCGAGCCGCTGCGCGAACTGGTGAATCAGCTTGCACACGTCCCGGTCCATCTCACTGTCCACACAGCGACTCTAGCGCGTACGCTTCGAACTGTGATAGTTCTAGTTCGCATTATGTGAACTCGAATCATTGGAGTACGCGTGCCTGTCTCCGTCTTTTCCCTCATGCTGGTGGTGTTCAGCCTCACCACCGGCGAATTCGTGATCGCCGGCATCCTTCCCGAGGTGGCCGGCAACCTGTCGGTGTCGATCCCGGCGGCCGGTCTGTTGGTGACCGCGTACGCGCTCGGGATGATCATCGGCGGCCCGGTGGTGACCGTACTCACCGCACGGCTGCCCCGAAAACCGCTCATCATCGGCCTGATTGTGGTCTCCATCCTCGGAAACCTGGGGTCGGCGCTGGCCCCGAACTACGCTCTTCTGCTGATCGCACGATTCTTCGCCGGGCTGATCGTGGCGACCTTCTTCGCTGTCGCCATCGCCGTCGCCGTTTCCACCGCGCCGCCCGGAAAAGAGGGCTCCACGGTGGCGAAACTGACGCTGGGCCTGAACCTCGGCATCATCCTGGGCACCCCGATCGGCACCTTCGTCGGCCACACTTTCGGCTGGCGAGCGACCTTCGCAGCGGTCGCCGCGGTCACTGTGCTGGCACTTTTGTTGGTGCTTCTGTACGTCCGTACGCCAACAACGCCGTCAGCCGGATCGGTCCTGGGTGAACTGCGGGTGCTCGGCAATCGGGGCGTACAACTCGCGATCATCCTGACGGTCGTGGGCAACGTCGGCATCGTCACGGTTTTCTCTTACATCACGCCACTCCTGACCGGTGTCAGTGGTTTCAGTCTGGCCGCGATGCCGGTTCTGCTGCTGGTGTACGGCGCCGGCGCGGTGGCCGGCAACTTCCTCGGCGGCTGGCTGACCGACAAGGCGCTGATGCCGTCTTTGGCTGGCCTGCTGGCCGTCCTGGCCTTGGCCCTCGGACTTTTCTGGCTGCTGAGCGGATTCCCGGTGGCCGCGGTCGCGCTGACGTTCGTCATCGGCCTGCTGGCTTTCGCGATCGTCCCCGGCACCCAGACCCGGGTGCTGACCGCGGCCGCCGGCGCACCGACGCTCGCGCTGGCGGTCAACGCGTCCGGCTACCAGTTGGCGGCGGCCTTCGCCGGCTGGCTCGGCGGCGCCATCATCGCAGGTCCGGGCGTACGCGCGATCTACCTCGTCGGCGCCGCGCTGACGGTCGCGGGGCTCGCCATCGCGCTCGGGTCACTCGCCGCCGACCGCCGGGCGGCGGCTATGAACGGCGTGCCTGCCACTCGGTGAAACTCTGCACGGTGTGGAGCTTGTGTTCGCGGGCCGCCGTTTCGATGGCGGCCGGGCCGGCGCCGGTGGACATCAGGTCGATCAGGCCGTCGTGCTCCGCGATCGAGGCCTTGCCACGGTACGGGATCTGCAGGAAAACCGTCCTGCGGATCCGATCCAGCCGGGCCGTGGTGGCCTCGATCAGCTCGACCAAATAGGGACTCGGGCAGCGAGCGTAGATGGCGGCGTGGAATTCTCGGTTGAGGGCACCAAAAGTCAGCGAGTCCATCCGGTCCAGGCAGTCCACCATCCGCGCGTTGATCTCGCGCAGCAGCCGCAGGTCCTGCGCTCGTACGAGCGGAGCGGCGAGCACGGTCGCATAGCCCTCCAGCACCGCGAGCACCGACAGCTCCTCGGTGAACTGGCCCGGGTCGACCGGCGACACCCGAGCGCCGACCTGTGGTTCGAAGATGACCAGGCCCTCGGCCTCCAGTCGGCGGATCGCCTCCCGGGCCGGCACCGCGCTCACCCCCAGCTCGCTCGCGATGCCGTCGATGACCAGCCGAAAGCCCGGGCCGTAGGTGCCGGCCAGGATACGTTTGCGCAGCTCGTCGTACACCAGCTGCTGCTTCGTCGGCCCTGCCACCCCCCTACGTTAGCCGTCCCCGGCCCGCCGGCGTCGGATGCCGAGCGATCGACCTCAGGGAGTGTGCGGGCGGGTGCCCGGCTCCTGCTTCGGCGGGGTCTGGGCGGCGCCAGGCAGGGTCGGCGCGGGCAGCGACCAGACCTCCTTCTGCGCCTGCTGCAGCTGCTTGCGGGTGTCCGGCAGCCGCGGCGGGTACGGGCGAGCCGACCGGAACCGGAAAGCGGACGTGAGGTCCCCGAACGTCTCCCGCCGCCAGTCGCTGATGTTCGGCTCGTGCACGCCGGTCAGTTTTTCCAGGAAACGCAACACCGAAGTGTGGTCGAAGTTCTCGGTCGCCACCCAGCCGCCGGCGGTCCACGGCGACACGATCACCAGCGGCACCCGATAACCGGCACCAATCGGCAGTCCGCCGATGAATTCACCGGCGGTGCCGGCCGGCGGGGTCGGCGGCACGACATGGTCGAAAAGGCCATCGTTCTCGTCGTAGTTCAGGATAAACGCGGTCTTGCGCCACACCTTCGGGTTCGACGCGAGCGCCTCGATTTTGCGGGCCACGAAATCCGCGCCGGCGGCCGGCAGGTAGTTCGGGTGCTCAGATTCGTACGAGGTGGGAATCAGCCACGAAACGGTGGGCAGCCGGTCGTTGCGTACGTCATCCTCGAAGTCATTCGGATGCCCCTTGCTGACGCCCCGGTCGTAAAGCGGATCGCCAGGTTTGGCGTCCAGGAACGGCTTGAAGTTCTCCAGCATGTTGCAGCCGTAGTTGTCGATGGTCTGGTAGACTTTCCAACTCACCTGCGCCTGCTGCAGTCGCTCCGCGTACGTCGTCCAGGTGTAGCCACCCTTGGGCGCCACATTGCTGATGATCGGGCCACCGCCGAGCCCGGCCGGATCGATGGTGCCGGTCATCCACATCATCCGGTTCGGCCAGGTGGGGCCGAAAACTCCGCAGTGGTAGTGGTCACCGATGGTGAATGCCTCGGCCAGCGCGAACTGGAACGGGATGTCGTCGCGGTTGTAGTAACCCATCACGTACGGGCCGTTGGCCTTGTCGGCGGCCCGGTGCGCCGGCAACCACTGGTCCATTTTCCCGTTGTTCCAGGCCTGGTGCTGCACCGACCACGCGTGGCTGGTGGACGGGATCGCCTGCGCGCTGCTGGATTTGGTGTCCAGGTGGAAAGGCAGCAGGTAACCGTCCGGGTTCACCGCGTCCGGCTGGTAGAAGACCGACTTACCGGTGGACAGCGTGATCGCGGTCGGGTCGTCGAAGCCGCGTACGCCTTTCATGGTCCCGAAGTAGTGATCGAAGGACCGATTTTCCTGCATCAGCAGGACAACGTGCTCGATGTCGCGCAGATCGCTGTTGCGCGGTGCCTCGGCGGCCAGCGCACGTCGTACGTTCGGTGGCAACAGCGGCGAGGCGATCGCCGCCGCACTGGTCGCGGCGGCCGCGCCGAGCAGGCGGCGACGGGTGAGTTCGGGCATGGTTGGCTGCCCTTTCGTGGTCCGAGGGGATTACAGGTCCGGGGGAATCTGAATCGCGGCAATTTGCCGTAGCCGGTTCGAAAGGCGAACGACAGGCCAACATTGGAAGGCCATCGCGTACGAAATTGCCCGGCAACCGCGATATACGGTGACTTAGCCGGGCAATTCGCAGCCGAAGTCTAAGACAGACTTAAACCCTAGTCTCCAGCGATCTGGCCGCAGGCTGTCAGCAGCGGCCGAGCATCGAGGAAAGCGCGCTCTTTTCCGCTGAAGTCACCGAAAGTTGATAATAGAACTTTACCTCGACCCAGCGGGTGGCATAGGTGCACCAGTACGACTGCAGAGGCGGCTTCCACACGTCCGGCGACCGATCTCCCTTGGACTGGTTCACATTGTCGGTCACGGCCAGCAGCTGCGGCCTGGTCAGGTCGTTCGCGAAAGCCTCCCGCTTGGCCGTCGTCCAGGTGCTGGCCCCGGTCATCCAACTGTCCGCCAGCGGCACCATGTGATCGATATCGACGTCCGACGGCTTCGTCCAGGTGGCACCGTCGTACGGGCTGGTCCAGGAGCCGGCGGTCGGATAGCAGTTGCTGCCAACGGTGACATTCGTGCCGTCCCGTTTCAGGACTTCCTCACGGGTGTCACACGTCCCGGAAACGATGTGCCAGTGCGGAAACTTGTCCCGACTGTAGCCAGTCAGCGGACCATTCGGCTTTACCGTCAACGCGGCCAGTTCCTGGCCCGGGGTGTCCGCGGCGGCTGGCGGCACGAACACCGCCATCGTCGCGACAGTGAGTAGGCTGACGCTCATCGCGGTCAGCGTGGGGCGGAAGAATTTTCGTCTCATGGCCCGATTCCCTCAATATTTCCGGCAGGTGTCGGGACGCCGCGAACCTGTCGGCGAACGGTCAAAGCGGGGGTTATGGCGCGGCGCCCAGGCGAATTCACCATGACACATGGCGATACAAAAAATCTACAGGTCCAGGTAAACATTAGGTATTAAGTAACAAGCTGGCAAATGACCACCTCTTACCGGTGTCCAGATGTGGCCCCTGAATGGACAGGTTGCAACGTTGTACGCGACTACCTAACAATTAGCGTCGAATGATCGCCCATCGATCGAGAGGACTTCCATGACCGTCGCGGCAACGGGTTCGGTGGCGGCCCGGTTGGACCGGCTGCCCCTCAGCCGGCCGCACTACGGACTGCTTTTCCTCGGCGGCCTGGGCTACACGTTCGACGGCATGGACGCCGCTGTGGTGGCGTTTCTGTTGCCCAGCGCACAAGCCGCTTGGAGCCTCAGCAACGGCCAGCTCGGCCTGATCGGCTCGGCCACCCCCTTCGGCTACCTGATCGGCGCCACCATCGCGGGCCTGCTCGGCGACCGGATCGGCCGGCGCCGGGTCATGATGTACGCGCTCGCGTTCTACGCCGTGTTCTCCGTCGTTTCAGCCGCCGCGCCGAACTATCCGTTTTTCGTCGGCGCGCGGGTGCTCGCCGGCGTCGGCACCGGCGCGGAAAGCGCGATCATCGCGCCCTTCCTCGCCGAGTTCGTGCCGGCCGCCCGACGCGGCTGGTTTGTCGGCGCGCTGGCCGGCTTCTTCTCCTTCGGTTACGTGACGGCCGCGTTGATCGGCCGCTTCGTGGTGCCGGCCGCCGCGGACGGCTGGCGCTACGCCCAACTGCTGACAGCGGTGCCAGTGATCATGTTGCTGTGGTGGCGCCGGTCGCTGCCCGAGTCGCCCCGTTTCCTGGTCTCCCAAGGACGTACGGCCGAGGCCGACGCGGTGGTGGACGCGATCGAGAAACGGGTCCAATCCGCCACCGGCCGGCCGTTGCCGCCGATCCCAGCCACCGCACCGGAAACCGAACGAGCTCGCACGGCGGTCGGCCTTTTCGGGGCGCTGCGGTTCCTCTGGAGCCGGCCGATGGCGGCCCGTACCGCGGTGACCTGGCTGATCTGGTTCGTGATCACGTTCTCGTATTACGGTTTCTTCTCGTGGATCCCCACCCTGCTCGTCCAACGGGGAATCACCGTCACCAAGAGCTTCGAATTCTCGATCATCATCTACCTGGCCCAGATTCCCGGCTATTTCTCGGCCGCCTGGCTGTGCGAGCGAGCGGATCGCAAGAACACCATCGCGATTTATCTGGCCGGCGCGGCGGTCAGCGCGTACTGGCTGAGCCAGACCTCCACACCGCTGACGATCACCATCGCCGGCGCGGTGCTGTCCTTCTTCCTCAATGGCACGTACGCCGGTGTTTACGCGTACACACCGGAGGTTTTCCCGACCTGGATCAGGGCCACCGGCGCCGGCCTGTCCAGCGCTTTCGGCCGGATCGGCAGCATTCTCGCGCCGTCGCTGATCGGCCTGTTCTCAGCCAGCCTCGGCTTCGCCGGAGTTTTCGGCCTCACCACGGTGGTATTGGTCATCGGGGTGGCAGGTACGGTGATTTTCGGACTGTCCACCGCCGGTCGCTCACTGGAGGACCTGAGCGCTCGAGCTCAATAAGGGAGACGGTTTTGCTGCTGCGTAATGCTTTGCTTCTGGACGTACGAACCGGTGACCTGACCGAGAGCGACCTGCGCTGCGCCGACGGCCGGATCGCCGAGACCGGCACCGCTTTGGCAGCTCCCGATCACGTACCGGTGCTGGACTTGGCGGGCGCGGTGGTGATGCCCGGCCTGATCGACGCGCATGTCCACGTCACCGCCGCGACCGCCGATCTCGGCTCCCTTTCCACCTGGTCCCCGTCCTATTTGGCGGCGCACAGCGCCCGCATCATGGGCGAGATGCTGGACCGCGGTTTCACCACCGTCCGCGATGTCGCTGGCGCCGATTTCGGTCTGGCCGACGCACAATCAGAAGGACTCATTCGCGGCCCAAGGCTGATTTTCGGCGGCCGTGCGCTCAGCCAGACCGGCGGCCACGGCGACGGCCGCACCCGCGGCGACAACGCGCTTCCCTGCGGCGCCGGCCTCAGCCGGATCGCCGACGGCGTCGACGCGATCCGGGCGGCCGCCCGCGACGAGCTCCGCAAAGGCGCCCACCACTTGAAAGTCATGGGCTCCGGCGGCGTCGCCTCCCCCACCGATCGGATCGACTCGACCCAATACTCGATGGACGAACTCCATGCGGTCGTCGCCGAAGCCGAGGCCGCCAACCGCTATGTCACCGCGCACGCGTACACGGCCCGCGCGGTCAATCGCGCCCTGGAAGCCGGACTTCGCTGTGTCGAACACGGAAACCTGATGGACGCACGGAGTGTTTCACTCTTTACTGAGAAAGATGCCTTTCTGGTGCCAACCCTGGTCACATACTGGGCACTGAAGGAAGAAGGCATGACCTACGGCCTGCCAGAGTCCAGCTGGCGCAAAGTCGACGAAGTCCTCGACGCCGGCCTCGCCGCCCTGGAACTCGCGTCTCGCGGTGGGGTGAAGATGGCGTACGGGACGGATCTCCTGGGTGGCATGCATCGGCACCAAAACCACGAATTCCGGATCCGCTCGCAGGTGCAGACTCCCATCGACATCATTCGCTCCGCCACCACCATCGGCGCCGACCTCATCGGCATGACCGGCGAAATCGGAACCCTGGAGGTCGGCGCATACGCGGATCTCCTTGTGCTGGACGGGAATCCTCTCAACGACATCGCCACCCTCGCCGATCCCACCCGCATCCGTACGGTCATCCAGGGCGGCACAGTCGTACGCGACAGCGAGCGATAAAACGGCGACCGTACTCACGATGTCAGCAGGTCGTTGCTCCGAGGGCCCGGAGAATCATTTCGGTAACGCGGTCGAGATAATCGTCCTCAACCGGGCCACGGCGCACGATCATCCGCCAGTACATCGGGGCGGCGAACAGGTCGGCGGCTAGTTCCAGGTCGACGTCGGCGGGCAGTTCGCCGCGGTCGATGGCGCGGCGAAGGGTGGCGAACGCGTGCTCGCGGCGCGGGCCGCCAATGGCGTCGACGACCGCGGCGGCTCGTTCGGGATGCCGCTCGCCCTCGGCTATCAGGTCCGCGAGGACGCGGCGGAACTTCGGGTGGGTGATCCAGCCGGTGACCGCTTCCACAGTTGCCCGGACATCGCCACGCAGCGAGCCGGTGTCGGTGATCTCGGCCAGCGGGACACTGAGGTCGGCGAGGACGGCCATCACCATTTTGTCCTTGGACGGCCAGCGCCGATAAAGAGCGCTCTTGCCGACGCCGGCGCGGGCCGCGACACCTTCCATCGACAGCCGACCGACGCCTTTGTCGACCAGCTCGTCGAACACGGCGTCGACGATGGCTGTGGTGACTTCGGGCTGCAGGACAGCTGCTCCCGACGGTGTGCGACGCGTCATAACCCCACCCTAGCGTCTGGACGAGACGGTACCGTCCGTCGTACGGTTGGCCGGGACGATACCGTATCGTCCAGATGGAGGGACTCCTCATGAAGCAGCTTCTCTTCCCCCATGACCAGCAGTTCTGGTACGAGACGCTTCGGGTCTTCGGTCACGCGGCGTACGGCGGCGCCGACTTCGGCGAGGTGGTGGCGACTGCCGACCGGATCGTGGCGGGCGACTACGACAGCTGGCACGACGCGTGGCTGGCCACCGCGGAACGGCTCGCCAGCGAGGCGGCGAAGGCACATCCGGTCACCGCGCGGGAGCTGAACCTGCGCGCGTCGACGTACTATCGCTCGGCGGAATTTTTCCTGCACGGCAAGCCAGAAGACCCCCGCATCGCATATGCGTACGAGCGCAGTGTCGAATGTTTCCAGGCGGCACTCAGCGAAAACATCGTGCCGGTGGAGATCCCGTACGAGGGAACCGTGCTGCACGGGTATTTCTACCGCGCTCCCGGAGACGGACCGAAGCCTCTCCTGGTGATGCACAACGGTTTCGATGGTGCGGCCGAGGAAATGCACTTCTTCGGCGCTCTCGGCGCCGAACGCGGCTACCATGTGCTCACGTTCGACGGGCCGGGGCAGCCGGCCGCCATTCACGGTAGTGGACTGGTTTTCCGTCCCGACTGGGAAAACGTGGTCGGTCCGGTGCTGGACTATGCGATCACGCGACCAGAGGTGGATCCGGCCAGGATCGCGTTGCTGGGACTGAGTCTCGGCGGCGCCTTGGCGCCACGGGCGGCCGCGTACGAACCACGGATCGCCGCGGTAATCGCTGTCGACGGTGTGTACGACGCAGCCACCGCCGTCACGTCCGCATTGCCTTTCAGCCGGGAAGAACTGGCCAACAGGGCGAACGCCGCAACCGATCCCGAACTCGACGCCATCTTCGCGGTGGCCCGGAAGCAAAACCCGACCATCCGGTGGGCACTGGACCACGGCCGGTATGTGATGGGCGCCAGCAGCGATCGCGCTTTCGTGGCGAGTTACCTGGACTATCACGTACGCAACGGCATCGCCGAGCGGATTACCTGCCCGGTCCTGGTCTGCGACGCGGCCGATGACCTGTTCTTCTCCGGTGATGGGAAAACCAAGCCGGAACCACAGCAGCTGTTCGACCACCTCACCGGCCCAAAGACCATGCTGCGATTCACCGCCGAGGAAGGTGCCGACGCGCACTGCCATGTCGGCGCGCAACGACTGGCCACTGGTCGGATCTATGACTGGCTCGACGCCACTCTCTGACAAACTGCCAGTTTTTCCTATGATAACTGTCATATTCGGAAACCCCGGCGGTTTCGATGACAACCACAAATTTCCGATGTGGGGGGAGAATTGTCGCCAATTGGCTTTAGGGGTTGACCAATACCTATTCGCCACAATATTGATAAGTAGTCCGGGTTCTACTTATCGAGGAGGCCAATAGAAATGCGAAAAGGCATCTACGCATTGCTCGCCGCCAGTATGGCGATGGCGTTGTACGCGCCGGCACTGCCCGCCGCGGCGGCACCTCAGCCGACGAGGCCGCAGACAGTGCGGCCGATGGATCCCGACGGCTTGCTCTGGGCCTATTCCGATGCCAACTTCAGCGGCCGGAGCTGCTCGTGGGGCGGCGACTCCGCCGGGTGGTCCAGCTGCGGGTTCAACGATGTCGCCTCATCGGTGCGAAACAACGGCTACACCGGCCAGTACGACGCCGTACGGTTCTTCAAGGACGGGAACTACAGCGGACCCTCGATGTGCCTGAGCCGCGGCGACTCGTGGTCAAACCTCGCGAACCAGCGGTGGAGCGACGGCTCGAATGCCAACGATTCGATCAGCTCGCATTTCTGGACCCACCTGTGCAGCTGACCGGGTTCAGGAGTCGGCCTTCTTTTCCTTGATCCGCAAGGCTTGTTTCTGCACGTCGGCCTGGGTGGCGCGCTCTCGCAGCAGCCACTCAGGCTGGTCCGCCTTTACTGCTTCGATTTGTTCGGTGGTCAGCGTATCGGTGATTCCACCGCGCGCCAGGCCCGCGATCGAGACACCCAGCTTCGACGCGACCACCGGCCGCGGGTGCGGGCCGTCGCGGCGCAGGTCTCGCAGCCACTCCGGCGGATCGGCCTGCAGCGCGTTCAGCTCCTCGCGCGAGACGACCCCCTCCTGGAACTCGGCGGGAGTGGCTTGGAGATACACGCCCAGCTTCTTGGCGGCGGTCGCCGGCTTCATGGTCTGGGTAGTCATGCGGGACGTCATACCGTCAAGGCTACCGAGCGCGTATGCGCCCATGACCACGCCCGGTAGCCTGGCGCCGTGACAGCTCCCGCTTTCCGACTCGCGTACGTGCCCGGAGTGATGCCCGGCAAGTGGGTGCGGACGTGGCAGGAGCGGCTGCCCGAGGTGCCGTTGACGCTGGTCACGGTGTCCGCGGCCGAAGCCGCCGACCTGCTTCGCCAGCGGGACGCCGAGGCTGGGCTGGTACGCCTGCCGATCGATCGTACGAGCCTGTCCGTGATCCCGCTCTACACCGAGACGCCGGTCGTGGTGGCCCCGAAGGACCACCTGGTGGCCGCGGCCGAGCAGGTCTCGGCAGCCGACCTGGCCGACGAGACCCTGCTGCATCCGCTCGACGACTTCCTCACCTGGGAGCGCCCGCCGGGCCAGCCGGCGCTGCAGCGCCCAGCCACCACGGCGGACGCGATCGAGCTGGTCGCGGCCGGCGTCGGGCTGCTGGTCGTGCCGCAGTCGCTCGCCCGGCTGCATCACCGTACGGACCTCATCTACCGCCCGGTGTCGGACGCGCCGGCCTCGGACGTGGGGCTGTCCTGGCTGGAAGACGAAACCACCGACCTGATGGAACAGTTCATCGGCATTGTCCGCGGCCGTACGGTCAACAGCACTCGCGGCCGCCCGCCCACACCTCCGCAGCCCAAGCAGCCCCGCAAACAAGCCGCCAACAAAGCCAAAGCCCGCCGCCGGTCGTAGAACTACCCAGTGGCGCGGCTGGTGCCGAACATGGTGTCCAGCGTGACCGGCTCGAGTTTGCGTTCCTTGATCAGGTCTTCGATTTTGTCGAACATGTGCGTGATCGTCGGGTGATTCGCATGCCCCAGTACGATCCGCCCGCCGGTCATGTATTCGTTCGCGAAATAGAGCAGCTTGTCCGGAGTCAGCAGTTTCGAATCACCGAGAGTGCCGTCCCACAACAGGATCTTGGTGAATCCAATACCCGCGACAATTTGGTCTGTTTCCTTGTTGTGCGTACCAAAAGGCGGCCGGAAATACGGCCGGGAAGTGATCCCGAACTTCTTGTTGATCCATTCTTCGTTGCGTTCGATATCACCGCGAATGGCGGCCTCGGACCGGCCGACGATGCTCTGGTGGGTGAAGGTGTGGTTGCCGATCTGCACCTGGCCCTTTTCGATCAGCGGAGCGAGCTTGTCCGCGTGCGGGTTCCAGATCTTCTGGTACGTGCCGTTCGGGTTGAAGGTCAGCGGGATGCCCGTCCGGGCGGCGAAGTCGGCATAGGCGGCGACCGTGGCGGCGTCGTAGCCGTCGTCGACGGTCAGGATGATCCGCTTGGTGTTCTTTGGCGGCTCCCACTCCTTGCCGGCCGTGGAGTTCACCAATTCCGCGACCCCCGGCCGCGGCTTGGGGATCGGCGGCAACGAGTCCGGCGCGGCCGGCGACGGGTTGTCGGTGTGGCTCGGACCGGCCGCGACCGGCGAACCCGACGTCGGGGACGAGGCCGCCTGCTGGCCGCCGCAGCCGGCGGCCAGCCCCAGCACCCCGAGCGCCATCACCCCGAGGAAGCGGCGGCGGTCCTGGGCCAGATCAGCGGTGATCCTTCTGTCAGCACTCACGGGAATGGCAAACGTACGCGGACGCACCGGAGTTCCGAAAGACACAGGAAACACACAAGATGACCGGATGCCTGTTCTTTACCCGCTATTGACCAAACGTCTTGCGAAGGTCGTTCTTGAGAACCTTTCCAGACGGGTTACGCGGCAGTTCCTCGGTGACCACGATCGACTTCGGGCATTTGTAATGCGCCAGCCGGCCACGGCAGAATTCGATGATCTCGGCCGCGTCGATTCGCTGTCCGGGCACCGGAACGACCACCGCTCTCACCGCCTCGCCCCATTTCTCGTCGGCAATGCCGATCACCGAAACGTCCGCGACGCTCGGATGTGCGGCCACCGCGTTTTCCACCTCTGACGAGTAAATGTTCTCGCCGCCAGAAATGATCATGTCCTTCAGCCGGTCGTGAATAAAGAGATAACCGTCCTCGTCGAGGTAGCCGATGTCGCCGGTGTGGAACCACCCGTCGCTGTCGATCGCCTCGGCGGTGGCCTGCGCCCGATTCCAATAGCCGGTCATCACCTGCTCGGTACGCAGCTGCACTTCACCAGACACGCCCTGCTCGGCCGGGGCGCTGGTGCCGGGATCCAGGATCCGCACCTCGACACCCGGATTCGCCTTGCCGGCGGACAGCAGCCGGTGCCGGACCGCGGGGTCGCGGTGGTCACCGTCGGCCAGGCTGGTCGCCACTCCGCTGACCTCGGTCAGACCGTAGACCTGCATCAGGCTGACCGTGGTGGGCAGCAGCTGCACACAGCGTTCCAGCAGCGGCAACGGCATCGGCGAGGCGCCGTAGGCGAGCGCTTCCAGCTTGCCCAGCGCGTGGATCGCCGGCTCGCCGGCGGCCAGCAGCATGCCGATCAGCGCTGGTACGAGGAAAGCCTGATTGGCGCCGTTTTCCTCGATGGCCGGCAGCAGATAAGTCGGATGCGCCTCGCGTACGAGCACCGTCGGCACGCCCGCGTAGAGCGCGATCAGCGAGTACGACGACCCGCCGACGTGAAACAGTGGCATCGCGACCAGGCTGACGCGGCCCTCACAGGTCTGGAAGAGCTCGGTGCACGCGCGCGTGTGCGCCAGCAGCGCGCGATGGCTGAGCACCGCGCCCTTCGGGAATCCGGTGGTGCCGGACGTGTAGAGCTGATTGACAGCGTCGTCGGGCTGGACGTCAACGACGCCTTCGTACGCGGGCGCCGAGGCCAGCAGTTCCTCGTACTCGTCCGGCGAACCGCCGACCACGACGACCTTGCGAACGGTGTTTATCCGGTCCGCGATCTGCTTCCACACCTCGACGAACTCGTGGCCGACAAACAGCACGGTCGCACCGGCGTCTTCCAGGACGTACGCGACTTCGTCAGGCGCCAGCCGGAAGTTCACGACAGTGTTCACCGCGCCGACGCGGCTGGCCGCCTGGGTCAGCTCCAGGCAGGCGACGTGGTTCTTGTCGTACGAGGCAACGCGATCACCCGGTCGTACGCCCGCCGCCACCAGCGCCGCGGCCAGTTTTTCGCCGCGCTGCTGGAACTGGCGCCAGGTCCACTTCTGGTCACCGAAAACCAGCGCGAGCGCGTCCGGCTTGCGGTCAGCCCAGTGATCGACCATGGCGTCCAGCCGGCGAATGTCTGCAAGGGCGTCAGCGTCCACGCGAGGACCTCCAGGTCATCGAGACAAGATGACCTGTGTCGTACCACAGCTATGCAGTTTCCGGCGACCGTTTCCGGTCACCCAAAGCGCGGCGGCGGGTAATGTCCGGCTTCTGGGTGGAAATCGACGACCACGGCGAAGTCGTCGGCTGCTTGCGCAGATCGATGACGTCTTCGTCGTACGTGTGCGCATAAGGATCGGCGTCCAGCGCGACGATCCGGCGCTCGTCCCCACCGAAGGCGGTGAGCTCCACGTCGTAAGGCATCACGCCGGTGACGAGCCACTCGCCGAGCGCGGTCCGGTCGACGGTGACCATTTCCAGGTCCTCCGCCAAAATAGCCGCTGACGGCAGCACCTTGCGATTCGTCACCAGAACCGCCACATCAGCGCCATAAACATCCATGGCGTCGTGATCCAGCGCTTTCACATGCTTGGGGCCAATGTTCTCCACCACGTATTGCTCACACCGCAGCAGCACCCGGCGGCCCAGCCGGTCAATCGCACGCACATCCGGCACGTCCCGGTCAACCTCGTCGGCAGTGCGGATTTCCACGTCGGTGAAACCGGCCGGCGCCAGCCTGCGGGCCATCTCGGCGACGAAAATCTGCGGGTCGAGGTCGTCGAATTCGTCCAGCGCGGCATTGAGCAGCCCGCGTTTGCGGCGGGTCGGCGAGGTTTTGAGCATAAAGAGCATCAGCACCACACTGCCCACCGCCAGCACGGCGAAGGACACCTGCCAATGCGCGACCGCCCATCGAACCAGCACGAAAAGGGCGATAACGGCGACAGCTCCTGCCGCCAAGACAACAATGGGGGCGTAACCGCCCCAGCCTTTCTTCTGCCCTGCCACGACCGGCCTCCCGGTGCACACCACGTCGACAGTCCGTGAAAATGACAGAACTGCTGCGCTGCAGCCTGACACCAGATGACCCAAATGTACCTTATCTACCCCAAAACGGATAGTCATGGAGTGAGATATGGTTCACGGTCAGTGATCCGTGATGAGTTTATCTTGCACAGGCGGCAATCGATAGTCCTTGCCGTTAAAGGATCTTACTCGATCCTGATGCCCAACGGCGTTGCCAGACCGGTCACAGTCCGGTCCAGCCGGTCGAGGTGATCGACCAGCACGGTGGTCCGCTCATCCATCGGGGCAGGCTCGGATTCCCCAGCGCGCTCCCGCCGGTGCGCACCGATCAGCTCGGACGGGCTGGCGCCCTTGCGCACCGGCTGATCCGGCTGGCCGTAGTCGGCGCGCAGGCCGTCCGCGATCAGCCGCAGGTTGTCCCGCATGCGTACGTTCGCGAGCGCGAGGCCGTCGTCGCCGGCCAGCGCGGCTGTCTCGGCGTTCGCGGCGATGCTGCGTACGTGGTACGCGGCGGCGTCCAGCAGCGCGAGGGTGAAGCGGGCATCGCTGCGCCGGGACCGCAACAGGGTGGCTCGGTGCACGATCGGCTCGGCGATCTTGTGCAGCTCGGACAGCCCCGTGTCGATGTCCCGGGCACCGTCCACCAGGTTCAGGGCCTCTGCGTCAACGAGCACCCCGGCGAGGTCGGAAAGGAAGTCACGGATGCCCTCCAGGAGCTTCGCGGTGGCCTCCCGGGAGGCCGCGGTGGCCGTCGTAGGCAACACGAGGACGGCCGCGGCCATCCCCGACACAGCCCCGATCGCCGTCTCTTCGAGGCGCAGCAGCAACAACTCCGGCGTGAACGTCCCCAACAGGCTGTAGAGCATGCCCAACATGACGGTGATGAAGAAGACCATCAGCCCGTACGAAAGTGTCAGCGCGTAGAAGCCGGCGAAGATGCAGACGAAGGCGAGCACCACGGCCAGTTCCAGATGGCCGCCCAGCAGGCTCGCCACCACGGTGCCGGCGACCACGCCAATCAGCGTGCCGGCCACTCGCCGGAAGCCCTTGACCAGCGTCTGGCCGGCCGAGCCAGTGCCGACGAAGACCATGAACGCGGTGATCACCGCCCAGTACCAGCGCTGTTCGGACAGCAGCTCGCCGGACAGGATCGCCAGCCCGCAGCCGACGGTGGCCTGGATGGCTCGTCGTACGGTCGGCGTCAGCCGGTCGCTCAGCGTACGTTTGGCCGGCGTCGCCGCTGGTTCAGCCGCGGGTCGAGCGGGACTGACCGGCTGCTCGGCCGGCGCTGCCGCGGCGTCGAAGGGCTCGCGGGCCCGCTCGATCGCCTCCACCACCTCGGCGATCGCCCACATGGTGCTGCGCGCCGGGCCGGCCGTACCGACGTCCAGCCAGACCGAAGCGGCGGCCAGCCGGTCCGGCGCGTTCGGGTCGCCGGAGTCGATCCACACTCGCAGCTCATGCAGCTGCGCGGCCAGCGGCCTCCGGTCCTCGACCGGAATCCGCTGCTTGTAGACCTGACCAACCTCGGCGGCCAGCCGCTCGACGGCCAGCTCGGAGTCCAGGATCCGGCGTTGCAGGCCCGCCAGCTCGCCCTCACCGGTGGCGTCCAGCTCGGCCTCGATGACTAGCGCCGCCTCATGCAGCCGCGCCACCCGGCGCAGCACCCGGCGGGCGTCTCGTACGTCCGGACGCGGTTGCTCCACCAATCGCAGGGCCGCGTCCAGGACTTGTGAGAGTCGTGCGCGGTAGGAGCGGCGAACGTGCTGGATCATCGGCGCGGTGGACGTACGGGTGGCGAGGACCGTCACCACCGCGGTGGTCCCGAGCGCGATCACCAGCGCCAGATAGAGGACCGGCAGCTCCGGTGGTTTTGCCCGGATGAACAGCGCGAAGAAGAACATCATGAAGGCGACCGTGCCGGCCGGCTGCCCGTACACCGGACGGCCGAATGCCAGCAGGGCGGCGAAAATCACCGCCAGGAACGCCAGGTCGGCGACAATCGCGAAGCCGGACAGCAGGGTCGCCACCGTCAGCGAAAAAGCCGCCGGCACGAACAGCGACGCGATGATGCCCAGGCGTTTGAGACGGGTCGCCGCGAACCGCTGGGAAGCCGAGATCATCGCCGCGCTGGCGCCGAGCAGCACCACCTGCGGCGCCGGCCGCAGCAGCACCAGGATCAGCCCGATCGCGATCGCCGTGCTGGCCGCGACACCGATCGCGTACCGCAACCTGTTCAGGCCCGGATCGGAGGCGAGCAGCCGGCCGGAGGTCGCGCCGAGGAACTCCCGAACCCGCGGCACGGGCCCGTACGCGTTCCCGGCGATGCTCACGCTTCGCCATTCTGCCAGTCAGGCGATCATGTGGTCTGGCTAGGGACGTGGCAGTTCAGTGATCTCCCTCAACCGGTGAGTGTCCACTTTGGGCACTCGTTCGAAGGTCGTCAGGCCGTTGATTTCCTGTTCCACATCGGTCAACTGGGTGTAGCAAAAACCCTGCACTGCGGGCGTACCCACGATCGCCTCGATGAGCTGGCGATAGCTGGCAAGGAACTCCTCCGGCTCTTCGGCGGTCGTGTAACCCCAACCGCCGCCGTCCACCGCGAACGCTATACCGCCGCATTCGGTGAGCAGGATCGGCTGGCCGGAGTACGAGCTGCCGGGTACGAAGGCCGGCATGCTGGCCGACTCGGCGGCCACTGCCTCGGCCGGACTGCGGTAGTTCACCGCGACGACCTCGCCGGTCCGATAGTCGTGCAAGGTCAACAGATCGGTGTCCGCGTGCTGCCAGCCGTCATTGGACACGACCAGCCGGGAAACGTCCAACGAGCGGGTCAGATGATACATCGCCCGCAGGTGCGCGCGCTGGCGTTCGTCGGTGTCCAGCTGCGGCACCGCCCAGCTCTCGTTCATCGGCACCCACGCCACGATGCAGGGATGATTGTGGTCCCGACGAACAACTTCCTGCCATTCGGACGTGATTCTGCCGACGTAGTCACGCGAATACGCGTACGCGTTCGCCATTTCGCCCCACACCAGGAAACCCAGCCGGTCCGCCCAGTAGAGCCAGCGCGGATCCTCGACCTTCTGGTGCTTGCGAGCTCCATTGAACCCGAGTTCCTTGGCCAGCTCGATGTCCCGGCGCAGGTCGTCGTCGCTGGGCGCGGTCAGCACTCCGCCCGGGAAATATCCCTGGTCCAGCACCAGACGCTGGAAATAGGGCCGGCCGTTGAGCAGGACTTTGCCGTCCTTGGCCTCGATACTACGCATGCCGAAATAGCTTTCGACCTCATCGGCGAGAATGCCGTCCGGCGAATAAACCCGGATTCTGAGGTCGTACAAGTCAGGCTGTTCCGGGCTCCACACCGCGAAGCCGTTCCACCCGCCGACATTCCCGCCCGGCGCGGCCACGTCGAGCCGGCGGACGGTCAGCGTGTGCTGGGTCCGCGGCCCGTCCGCGGTCAGCGTCTCCACTCGTACCGGCTCGCCATGCAGCGACAGGTGCAGCTCGACCCGCGCCTCGCTGGTGTCACCGGCCAGCGCGATCTCCAGCGCGGCGGCGCCGGTGTCCAGGTCCGGCGTCAGGTGCAGCTCGGTCAGGTGCAGCGGGGCCACCGGCTCCAGCCACACGCTCTGCCAGATGCCGGTGGTTGGCGTGTAGAAGATGCCTTCGGACTGGGGCAGCCAATATTGCTTCCCGCGCGGCAGGTCGAGCGCGGTCATCTGGTCCGCGACCCTCACGACCAGTGTCGATGTCGCTCCCTCAGCATCCAGAGCGTCGGTGATGTCCGCGCTGAAAGGCGTGTGCCCGCCCTGGTGGTCGGCGACCTGGATGCCGTTGACCCACACGGTCGCGTGGTAGTCGGCCGCGCCGAAGTGCAGGAAAATCCGGTCGCCAGGGCGCGCGTCCCCCGGCCGAGTCACCGTCCGCGCGTACCAGACCAGGTCATGCTGACCATCCGACGCGATCCCCGACAGCTTCGACTGCGGCGCGTACGGGACGAGAATCCGCTGGTCAAGCTGAGTGCCGGCGAGTTCCTGCGCGGTCAGCGCGAACCACTGCTCGCGGAGCCCCACCCCATCGTCGTCGAAGCCGAAGGCCCACTCGCCGTTCAGGCTGGACCACCGATCGCGGCGCAGCTGGGGCCGCGGATACTCCGGTCGGGGCCGGTGTGAAGGAGGATTACTCACCACTGGGGCACCTTGCCTGCCGTTCTCTGGGTGACTGCTGGCCAGAGGATCATTCCAACGTTGTACATCTCTGACAATCGTAACCCGCCCACTGTCCGGATGCGGCTCCCGCCAAACGTGACCTTTCCGGCCCGCCTGCGGTCTCGCGCCCAAGGTCAAAGGCGAAGGTCAAGGTCTGCCCTGCGGGCGGCGCCTCTAGGAAGAACTGGTTTGGGTTTGGTCGTTGCGTTGGTGGGTGGTTGGGCCGCTGCCCACACTCGCGGAAAAGCACATCCCCTCGCGATATCCGTTGTTGATCTTGGTTAGTTTGCCTACCCAAACCAGGCATTTCAGGCCGATGTCCGTTTTGGGTAGACCAACTAACCAAGATCAACAACTATCGTCCCGGAGAGTGGGACGAGCGCGCCGCAGGGGCCCCACCAGTCCCAGCTGTCACAGGTCGGGGGTCGAGTGCGGTACAAAAGCCCGCACTCGACGTCGAGCGGTGCACAAGGTCCCGCACTCGGCGAGCGATACCCGGGAAACGGCTCGGGAAACGCGACAAACAGGGCACAGAACTAAGCAACGTCATCACCAACAGCGCGAGGTGTCCGGTCTCCCCGTCGGCGGGCGCAGCCCTGCACATTTCCTGGCCCGGCGGCGGGGCACCCAGGCCGGGGCACGGCACCCAAGCTCCGCCGCCGGGCCAGGAAATGTGCTGCCCTTGGGCGCCGACGGGGAGAACGGACCACCGCAACCCCGTACCCAAGCCCCCACGTTGCAACTCAACCGGCAATACCCGGGATCCACCCTCCCCCGAGGCAACCGCCGCTTTTGACCTTGACCTTCGCCCTTGACCCTGACCGTCGACCTTCGCCCTCGGCTTGCCTTCGCCCTTGACCTTGGAGTTTTGGCCTAGCCGCGGGCCTGCGCCGCCAACACGTCCGTGTGTGGACTACCGGCGCCGGTGTACTGCCGCATGAAGCTCACCCATCCGTCGGCACATGCCACGCTGGTCGTTGCCGACAGTTCTTCGCCTGGGCTGCGATAAATAACCTCGATGGGGTGGCCCGGCCGCCACCGACGAATCTCCACCGTCGACGGATCCGCGCGGTGGTCGTAATAAACCCAGTCTCCGCACGTACGCAGCGAACCGACCACGCCGACATCCACCCGGAACGGCGAGGCCCGGCCAACAGCGGCCAGCACTGGCGCATGCTCGACATCGGCGTCCGCGTCCGACGCGTCGGACCAGGCCGACCAGTTCCCCACCCCAGCGCCGGCATACTGTCGGCAGGCGGCTAACGCCGGCACGTCCGTCGCGGCGCCACCACTGGGCAGTCGTACGAGCCGCCGACAGCCCGCCGGCTGACGACTTTGCGAAGCGTTCTCCGAATTCTCCGCGAAAGTCACCGAGGAATCCCCGGTGCGCAGAAATCCCGGCAGCCAGCCGACGGGAGCGCAGTACCGTACCGAGGCGGCCACCTGTCGTACGTCCGCCACCGCCACACACCCGCGGCCACCCTGATCAGTGACGTATGCGTAGCGGCCGTCGCCGGCGACCACCTCCGGGTCCACAGTGGACACCGGCGGCTGGTCTGCGACCGAGGTGGCGGTGCCGGTGGAGAGTTGGTAGCGGGTCACCGCGTACCAGGGTTTGGGGCGGTAAGGCGGTTCCGCATCCGCGTCGACCACGATCGCGTAGCCATCAGTCAGAAAAACGTCCTCGACCTGCCATCCGTCCGCGCGATGCGGCACCTGATGGCGTACGACGACCTTGTTCGTCCTGGTGTCCAGGATGGTGGCCACCGCCGGGTTCGCGGGATCCGGCCGAACGTAATAGCGGCCGTCGTAGAGCAGCGGGCCAGCGTCACCTGAGACGACTGGTTCCGAGCGCTGAAAGGGAAAAGTCCACAGCGCCTGCTTGACCGCCGGCGCGGACAGCGGCCGCGCCGACGGGGTCGAGGACGGAGTCGAAGACGGGGTGGACGCGGATGGCGGCGCGGCGGTGCAGCCGGCCAGCAGTACCACCAGGGCCGCCGCCACAACAGCTCCGCGCCGACGCACTTAAATCACCAACCGCCCGAAAACTCCCGGCATCGCGTTGTAACTTGCCTGGTTGGCCGCGAAAACCAGGGTGACGGGCAGCTCTTTTGGCCCACCAGTGTGCGCGCCGCCGGAGGTGTAGGTCGCCTCGTCGTAGACCTCGGTGAAAATCACCGTCCGGGCGACCGTGTCATATCCGTTCACCGGCTGGAAGTGGCCGCCGTGGTTTACCCGTACGTACGGGAAAAACGCTTTGTAGAGTTTGACCTGCTGGATCGCCGGATGGTTGTTCGTGTAGATGGCTTCCCGCACATAGGCCAAATAGTCGTTGGCGCTGCTGGCGCCGGTGGAGATATCAGTGTAGGGCGTGCTGTCGCCCCTGCTGGTGTAGTAATTCAGGACCGCCGGCATCTGGGACACGTCGGTGCCGCCGTCCTGGGTGGTGCCCAGCCGAAACGCCCAGGTGCTCTGATCGACGGTCGTGCTGTGCCCGTACGCGACAGCGGCGACGCTCGCCGGCCCGCAGTACCAGTTGGTGTCCTGCTCCGGGAGCCCCATCGGCAGCACCAGCCGGGTCGGCATGCTCGAGCTGGTAGCCGCCGACATGACGTGCCGGGTCGTCTTCGCGACCCCGTTGGCCTGCTTGACCGCGGCGGCGATCTCCGCCTTCTCGTCGACGGCCCGCTGGTCGTACGGCCGGGTCGCGACCCGATGAGCGACGCCGAGCAGCGTCGCGACCCCGTCGTCGCTGTCCGGCCCGGTCGACGCTTTCCGCAGCATCGCGTCCACCTGCTCGGGCGTCTGGCGCGGCGACATGAAGCCGATATGCAGGCAGTACTGCTGGTCCGCTCCGACATCTTCACAACGGATGACGGCCTTGAGCAGCTCCAGCGGCGTCGCGCTGGCCAGCTGAGCGTCGGACGGCACACTCGCGTCCACCGAAGCGACGGCCCGCTGCCCGATCACCGCGTCCGAGGCACTGACCGGCACGACGCCACCCACCACCAGCGCGGCCGCGGCCACCACGGACCCGGCCCGTACGTACTGACGAGACGTTCCCATAAGACACTCCCTACCGACATAACAGCCGATAGGGAGCATAAGCCTCAGTAGCTGATTTTCACCACACGTGACTCAGCAGTCACTCTGTTCGTACGCCTGCAGCGCCGCTTTGGTGGCCTCGGCACTGGCCGGCAGCAGTGGCAGGCGTACGCCTGGGCTCGGGATCTGCCCTTTGGCGTGCAGCACCGCCTTGACCACCACCGGGTTCGGCTCGGCGAACATCGCCGCCGACAGCGCCGCCAGCCGATGGCCGAGCAGCCGGGCGCGGGCCACGTCACCGGCCCGCCAGGCGCCGACCAGCGCGGCGAAGCGGTCGGTGGCGACGTGCGCGGAGGCCAGAATCCCGCCGGCGGCGCCCAACGCGAGCAGCGGCGACACATACAGGTCGTCGCCGGCGAAGACCGCGAACGACTCAGGCTTGTCGGCCATCAACCGGACGGTGTCCTCGTCGACCGCCCCGACCGCCTGCTTCATCCCGACAATGCCGGGCACCGCCGCGAGCTGCCGGAGCGCCTGCCAGCCGAGCACCTGGCCGGTCCGGTACGGGATGTTGTAGAGCATCAGCGGCACCGGACTTTCGGCCGCCAGCCTGGTGAAATGCGCGACCACACCAGCCTCGCCGGGACGCGTGTAATACGGCACGACGGTCAGCGCGGCGGTCACCTCCGGCCACTTCGCCAACGCCTTTACTGCCTCGACGGACCCGGCAGTGTCGTTAGAGCCGGCGCCGGCGATCAGGAGCGCGCCACGGTCGCGGCAGACCGCGGCGACGGTGTCCATGACGGCGTTCTTCTCCGCCGCGGTCAGGGTCGCCGGTTCCCCGGTCGTACCGAGCGGCACCAGCCCGGCGGCGCCGTCATCCAGCACCCGGTGGGCGAGCTCTTCGAGCGCGTCCAGCGCGACGCTGCCGTCCTTGGCGAACGGGGTGATCAGCGGAATCAAGAGGCCTTCCATGCGCACCAGGCTGCCGCTCCACCGCTCGGTAGGTCCAGTTCACATTTGTGCCGACGACCGTAAGCTGAACTGATGCTCGACGTACGCAAGCTGCGCCTCCTGCGAGAGCTCTCCCACCGCGGCACCATCGCCGCCGTCGCCCAGGCACTCGCGTACACACCGTCCGCGGTGTCCCAGCAGCTCGCCGCCCTGGAGCGGGAGGCCGGCGTGCCGCTTCTGCACCGCACCGGCCGCCGCGTCGCCCTCACGCCAGCGGGCACCCAGCTCGCCGTCCACACCGAAGCCGTCCTCGCCGACCTGGAACGCGCCACCGCCGCCCTCGCCGCCAGCCGGGAAGTCCTGACCGGCCACCTCCGCATCGGCGCCTTCTCCACCGCGATGCGTACGATCCTGCCCGCCGCCCTGGTCACCCTCGGCCGCGATCACCCCGGCCTCGACCTCACCGTCCGCGAACTCGACCCCGCAAACGTCGCCGACGCCCTGCGTACGGACCAGCTCGACCTGGGTTTGATCAGCGCGTACGACTATGTGCCGGTCGAGCCGGACCCAGCACTGGAGACGACTCCTTTGCTGGTGGAAACCATGTATCTGGCCTCCACGCGCTCCACCACCATCGTCGACTGCCGTGCGGCTTCCTGGATCCTGGCCAGCCCGGAAACCCTGTGCCACACTATGACGGTCCGCGCCTGTCAGGCCCACGACTTCACCCCTCGCGCCCGACACCACGCCGACGACTTCGCGACGGTGTTGGCGCTGGTCGCGGCTGGGCAGGGGGTTGCTTTCGTCCCCGAGTTGGGCGCTGCCGACCCGCCCGCCGGGGTGGTGTTGACCGCCCTGGAAAGTCGGCGCCGAACGTTCGTGGCGTACCGCCGTGGGACTGGTGAGCACCCCGCTGTCGTTGCCGGAGTGTCTGCTCTCCGGCAAGTTTGCTCTGGATTGGTGCCCGGCTTTTAGAGAGTCGCGCCAGCCCCGCGGACAACGGGTCCAGCGTCGAGTGCGGGACAAAACCCCACACTCGACGTCGAGTGTGGGGTTTTGTCCCGCACTCGACGAAAATCCCGCCCGACCGCACCACCCGGCCGTACCCCAAAAATTGATCAACTCTGGGTAGTGGAATGGATGCGCGGCCACGCCGCCGCCGACTACCCTTGAAACATGACAACCCGGGCCGCGCCGTTCAAGACCGCGGCGTCGGAGGGCGTCCAGCCGGCGAGCATTACCGCCTTCGTCGGTGCGATCGTTTTCTCGGTCGTGCTGGTGGTGGTGTTGGGGCTCGGGGCGGCCCAGGTGGGGCTTTACTCCTGGGACAGCGTGGGCGGCGCGAAGCCGTCGCCGAACCAGTTGACGACGATGGCGTGGCTGGTGATGTTGTCCGCGAGTGTCGGTGGGCTGGCGGCGAATCGGCTGGCCAGAAGGGTTTTCCGGCTGTCCGCGCCAGGGCCGATCTGGTTCAGTACGGTCGGGGTAGCGGTGGGGGCGGTGCCGGCGGCGATTTGGCTGGTGGTGCACGCGGCAAACGCGTCCGGGATGGCTTCGACGCCGTCGGCCACCGCTGGGCGGATTCTGGCGGTGCTGTCGGCGGCCGTGGTCGGAGTGTTGGTGGTCGCGGTCCGGCCGTATTTGCGGTTGATCGGCGGCAGCCTCGCCGGGAGCACGGCGCTGGCGGTGGCCTTCGCGATCGTGTCGCTGTTCGCCCGCAACGGGAACCCGCGGCTCGGATTGCTGCAGTTCGGGTTGGTCGACTCCGAAAGTGCGCCGAGCTATTTCAGTGCGCTGTTCATCGAAGCGGCGGTCGCCGCGATGGTGCCGGCCGCGATCGTCGCGTGGGTCGGGCGGCGGCGGGACCAGCCGTGGGGTGAGGCGGCGCTGGCCGGCGCCGCTGGACCGTTTCTGCTCGGGGTGTCCTACCTGCTCGCCGGCAACGGGACCATTGACGCGGTCGACCAGACCCGGCCGTGGCTCTATGTGCAGGCGGCGGCGGTGCTGGCTTTCTTGGTGGCGGCGCTGGTGGCCCGGCTGACGGCCCGCGACGACCACGTGGCCGTACGAACGCTGCCCAACCGCTACGCGCTCTGGGCGTGCGGTGCCGTTGTGGGCGCCGTGCTCGGCATGATCGCCTCGATCGTATTCTTCAACCTGGGACCGATCCCGTTCAGCTTCGGGCAGGCCGGCCAGCAGGTCAGCGGCAGCCTCCGGACCACGGACAACTCGGTGCTGATCAGCGCCACGGCGACCCTGATCGGGCTCGCGGTGGCGATCGTCGTGGTGATCGAAGCGGTCTGGTGCGTCGTCGCCAGCCGAAGACGGCAAGGGTGAACCGCGAGTGAAGACAGTGCCGACCATGGTCGGATCCGGTCAGTCCAGCATGCTCGCGGCACGGTGGTACGGCCGTAAGGACATCCGGGTCGTTGAGGTACCAGTCCCGACCGATCCCCCACCTGGCTGGCTGATCGCCCGAGTGGACGCGTGCGGGCTCTGCGGCACGGACATCGAGGAATACCTGCACGGCCCGCTGCTCACCCCGGTCGACCAGCCGTTCCCGCTCACCGGTGCGATCGCGCCGCTGACCCTCGGACACGAGCTGGTCGGCACGGTCACCGAGGTGGTCGGCGACGGCGTCAAGCTGCGGCCCGGCACCCGGGTGGCGATCGAGGGCAACCTGTTCTGCGGCGAGTGCGAGTGGTGCAAGGCCGGCCGGCACAACATCTGCCCGTTCTCCGGCCAGCTCGGCCAGCGTACGGACGGCGGCCTCGCGCAGTTTGTGGCCGCGCCCGAATACTGCTGCATCCCGTACGCGGACGAGCTGCCGGTCGAGCAGGCCGCGCTGGCCGAGCCGCTGTCGGTGGCGGTAAGGGCCGTCCGGCGCGGCGGCATCGGCCTCGGCTCCCGCGTCGGAGTGGTCGGCGGCGGCACGATTGGCCTGCTCACCGCCCAGGTGGCCCGGATCGCCGGCGCGGACACCGTGCTGCTGGTTGAGCCGCATCCCGGCCGGCGGGCGCTGGCTTCCTCCTTCGGCGCGGCGGTGGCCGTCACCCCCGATGAGGCCGAGGCCGCGGCGGGACCAGCGACCGGCGGCCACGGCCTGGACGTAGTGCTCGACTGTGCGGGCGCGAGGGCCGCCACCCCGCTGGCGATCCGGCTGACCCGGCGCGGCGGCCGGACCGTGCTGGTCGCGATCTATCCCGGCGACCTCACCTTCGACCCGCTGGACTTCCTCGGCAGCGAGAAGGAGCTGGTGGCCTCGATGTCCCACTCGTACACCAGCGACTACCCGGACGCCGTGCGGCTGTTGGAGACGGGCCGGGTGGACGTACGCCCGCTCATCACCGACCGGGTCGCACTGCCGGACGTGGTCAAGGCCGGCTTCGAGGCGCTGGTCGCGGAGCCGCAGAACCACCTCAAAGTGGTCGTAGACCCTCGGCAGCCGGACGCGTGACGTCCTCGCCGCGTACCCTCTGGCAAGGAGTGGGCCGGACCGAGAACCAATCGGCACCTTCGCGCGTCTAACCGTCTAAGGTGCCCTTTCGGGCCCACGAGCGAGACGATAGGACCAGATTGATGACGCAGGTGAGCGTTCAGCGACCCGCCGGTCGGACGGCTTGGTGGCCAGCGACCCAGCCGTGGCTGTCCACCGTGCTGCGGCTCGCGCTCGCGGTGATCTGGATCCTGGCCGCCTGGCCCAAGGTCACTGACCTGGACAACAACATCCGCAGCGTGCGCGCGTACGAGCTGGGCATCCCGGACACGTTGGTGCAGGTCATCGGCATTGGCCAGCCGTTCCTGGAGCTGGTGCTGGGGCTGCTGTTGATCGTCGGCCTCGGCGTACGGCTGATGTCCGCCGCGTCCGCGCTGCTGTTCGTCATCTACATCGTCGGCATCATCTCGGTCTGGGTCCGGGGCCTGCGGATCGACTGCGGCTGCTTCTCCTCCGGCGGGCAGTTGGCCGCCGGCGTCGACCCGCAGTACGCGATCGAGATCGCCCGGGACCTCGGTTTCGTCGCGATCGCTGTCGTGCTGGTGATCTGGCCGCTGTCGAAACTGTCGGTGGACGGGCTGATCCGCCACCTGAGCACATCCGGTTTGACCGCCGCCGATCTTGCGGACGGCGACGAGGACGAGGAGAACGAGTGAGCAAGAACAGCGGCCGACCCAACCGGGCCCGCCAGGTCGCCGCCCAGCGGCTGGCCGCCCAGCGCCGCAGGCAGCGGATCGTCACCACGTCGATCGTCGGTGTCGTGGTGATCGCGGTGCTCGCGATCGCCGCCATCGTCGGGGTCACGGTGTACAACTCCACGCACAAGCCGACCCTGCCGCTGGCCGCCCCGAAGGGCGGCACGGTCACCGGTGTGTATGTCGGCAAGTCCACCGCCAAGGTGACGGTCGATCTCTACATCGACTTCATGTGCCCGATCTGCCACCAGTTCGAGACGACCACGGGTCCGACGATCCAGAAGATGGTGGACGCCGGCACGGTACGGATCTATTACCACCCGCTGGCGTATTTGGACCGGTTCTCGTCGGGTACGAACTACTCGTCGCGCGCTTCAGCCGCCTCGGCCTGCGCCGCGGATGCTGGCCTGTTCGACCAGTATCGCGGGGTCCTTTACGACAACCAGCCCGAAGAGAACAGCACCGGCTTGACCAACACTCAGCTGATCCAGTTCGGCCAACAGGCCGGTGCGCCAGCCGCGGCGTTCGAGAAGTGCGTGAACGACGGGAAATACGCGGCCTGGACGGCGCACCTGACCGACAGCGCGTCCAAGGGCAAGATCACCGGCACTCCGACCGTCAAGGTCAACGGGACCGTGGTGAACGGCGGCACCGCCGACAGCGTGCCGACCACCCAGCAGGTCACCGACGCGATCAACGCGGCCCTGAAGAAGTAGTCCTCCGCGCGTACCCGGCGTTGGCCAATGTCGGGTACGCGGACGGAGTGTCAGGGTGGGGTCGTACTGTGGCGCCATGACGGATACGAACCGGCTGGCGGCCGGTGCCGCGGCGCCCGACTTCGACCTGACCACCGACACCGGCGAGCGGCTGCACCTCAAGGACCTGCGCGGCAAGCACGTCATTCTGTATGTCTATCCAGCCGCGCTCACCCCCGGCTGCACCACCCAGGCCTGCGACTTTCGGGACAGCCTGGACGCGCTGCACGTGGCCGGCTACCAGGTCGTCGGGCTTTCCAAGGACAGTCCGGAAAAACTCGCCAAGTTCCGGGACAAGGAGCACCTCACCTTCCCGCTCGCGTCCAACGAGGATCTCGACGTGCTGAAGGCCTATGGGGCGTACGGCGAGCGCAAGCTCTACGGGAAGGTCGTCACCGGCCCGATCCGGTCCACCTTCGTGATCGACCCCGAGGGCAAGATCGAGCACGCCATGTACAACGTGAAGGCAACCGGCCACGTGGCGAAACTTCGCCGCGATCTGGGGATATAACGCACGTCACTGGAACTCCGGGAAAGTCGGCGACGACTTGCACTGCGAGGCCGGCGGCACGAAAGCGTCGGCGCCCGCGGACTTTTCTCGAGGAGTTGGGACCAGTGACGCTCCCCCGTACGACCCCCAGGATGTGGCCCCGTCGGCTGGCCGCGGTCGCGTTGGCCGCCGGCATCGGTGTCGGCAGCGCGCTCGCCTTCGCCGGGCCGGCGTCCGCGCACGTCCACGTGATCCCGGACTCGACGGCCGCCGGCAGCTACCCCAAACTCACCTTCCGGGTGCCCAATGAGGAAGAAAACGCGGACACCAACAAGCTGGTGATCACCGTCCCGACCGACCATCCGCTCCGCTCGGTGTCGATCAAGCCGCACCCCGGCTGGACGGCCGAGACCACCCTGGTGACGCTGCCCAAACCGGTCAACATCGGCGACGCCACCATTACCAAGGCGGTCAGCACGATCACCTGGACGGCGACCGCCGGGCAGGGCATAAAGCCTGGTCAGTTCGATGAGTTCGACGTGTCGGCGGGGCCGCTGCCCAGCGGTACGAAGGAGCTGTCGTTCCCCACCGCGCAGTACTACTCGAACAACACGATCGTGAACTGGAACCAGCCCACCCCGGCCGGTGGGCAGGAGCCCGAACACCCCGCGCCGGCCTTCGCGGTGACCCCGGCGGCGGCGGGTGCCGATGCTGACGGCGACGCACCGGCCGGTCACAATATGGGCGTGTCAGCTTCTGATTCCACCGCCTCCGCGAGCGGCTCCGACGGCCTGGCCCGCGGCCTCGGCACGGCCGGCCTGGTGTTTGGGCTAGCCGGCGTCGGCGTGGCCGCCTGGGCCTTGTTGCGCAAGCCCGCGAACTCGTGAGAGGTCGGCTGGTACGCCGGATCGGCGTTCTCACCGCGGCCGTCACGCTCGGCCTGTTCGGGGTGCTGGCCACCGCGGCACCCGCCGCGGCTCACGACGTACTCATCTCGTCGAGCCCCGCCAACGGCGCCTCGGTGGCGGCGCCGACCCGGGTCACCTTCACCTTCAACGACGTGGTGCTGAACAACTTCGCCGCGGTCGTGGTGACCGGCCCGGACGGCAAGCAGTATCAGGACGGCGCGCCGCGGATCATCGACACGTCGGTGTCGGTCAACGTGAAGGCGCTCCCGGTGACCGGCGCCTACACCGCGTCGTACCGGATCGTCTCGGCGGACGGCCACCCGGTTTCCGGGGACATCAAGTTCACCGTGACGACCACCAAACCCGGCCCGGAGGACCCGAACGCGCCCGGCGTACCGGTGACACCGTCGACCTACACGTCCGGCGGCGGCAGCGTCACCCCGTACGTCATCGGCGGTGGCATCGCCATCCTGCTGTTGGCCCTCGGGGCGGTCATCCTCGCGTCCCGCCGCCGTCCAACGCCTCCCGCCGAGCCTCCTGCCGCCGAGCCTTCTCCCGCCGAGCCTGAGGTGGTGGAAGAACCGGCCGGTCGGCACCGCGACGAAGCGGCCGGCAGCGACAACCCGTCCGGTGGATCAGCCGACGCGGGGCGTACGGCAGAATGAACCAGCCGCCGGTTTCTCGAGCCGGCGACTGGGGGCCGTAGCCCAATGGCAGAGGCACACGGTTTAGGTCCGTGACAGTGTGAGTTCGACTCTCATCGGCCCCACGTAGGTCACCGGCGCGCTCCGCGCAGGGTCTGAGGAGCCTGCCCGGCTCATGCGGACGCGGGATTCGGCAGATCAGTCTCCGGGTCGAAGACAAAGACCGTGGCCCGATCGGGTACGCGGTCATCCCATTCACGGACGCTGAAACCAGATTCCGCTGGCTCGATGGCGACGTCGAAGGTGCTGTCATCGGGAAACCGGAGAGTGAACAGCGGACTTATCCAGTAGGCGAGCTGCAGGTTTTCGCGTTCGCTGGCGTCCACGAGCGCGCCGTGCACATCCCAACCGCCACCGTCAAGCGCATCGGCCCTGACCGTTGCGGGAAAGTGGCCGAAGCACGTTGAGCGGTTGACCCACCATTCAAGCTGAGCGGTTCCCTCGTACGTCTCCATGCCGCCGATAGTCGCACGCGTAGGGCTGCAACCGCACTGGCCTTTTGCCGGTCCAGACGCTCGAAGGAAACGGTGAAGCGCTCGGAGACAAGAACTCTAAGCGAACTAGCGGTTTTAGCGCTCATTCGACAGAAGGCTGTAGACCAGTGCACGCTGCGGCTATTGACCCGTGAAAGTCGCCGTTCGTCGCTCAACGAAACTGTTCAACCCCTCAGCGGCATCCTCGCTGGCGAGGATCTCCGGCACCACCTGACGCAGGTGTTCGACCGCCGCTTGCTCCGCACTTTTGCGAGCGATCCGTGCGTTGGCCAAGGTGGCCTGCACCCCCAGCGGTGCCTGCGCAGCGATGATCTGGGCGATCTCGACGGCCCGCTGAAGCTGCTGGCCAGCTGGTACGACCTCCTGCACCAGACCGATGCGGAGAGCTTCGGCAGCCCCGAACTCCTCAGCTGTCAACAGGAATCGCATGGCGTTTCCCCAGCCGAGCTGCGCCGGCGCACGGAAAGTGGCACCACCAAACGGCATTATCCCGCGGCCAATCTCCAACTGTCGGAAGCGCACGTCGTCGGCGGCCACCACAATGTCGGCGGCGAGCGCGAGTTCTATCGACAGGGTAAAGGAAACACCCTGGACAGCGAGCACCACGGGTTTCGGAATAGGCTCACCCCACAGCCCGAAAGGGTCGTGCAGACCGGGTCCTTTCAGCGCCTGAGGACCGGACTTCGCCACCGCCGGGCCGACCTCGGCGAGGTCAAGTCCGGCGGAGAAATGCTCGCCGTGGCCATACAGAACGCCGACCCGCATCTGTGGATCCGCGGCGAATCGCTCGTACGCGGCGGAAAGTTCGGCGATCGTCGCGAGGTCGAACGCATTGCGTTTGGCTGGCCGGTTAATGCCAATCAGCAACACCTGACCGTCGCTGTCGACGCTGACTCGATCGCTCATCCACCACGCTCCACTATGTCCCTCGGCGCCAGTCGTTTCGGTGGGACCATAGCGCGGTGACCCAACAGACGCGACCCCCTTCAGTGCGGCAGCGAGAACTGCTGGAACGCGCCTACGAGTACGCGCTGGAAAACGGCCTGAGCGACCTCTCGCTGCGGCCGCTCGCGGCTGCGATCGGATCCAGCCCGCGGGTGCTGCTCTACCTTTTCGAGTCCAAGGAAGGGCTGGTCCGCGCGCTGCTGGACCGCGCCCGTACGGACGAGCTCGAGCTTCTTCGCCGCACCTCGCAGGACGATGGGTTCGCGGCCGTCGTACGCACCACCTGGGCCTGGCTGTCGGCCGAATCACACCGGCCGCTGCTCGCCCTCTGGCTCCAGGCCTACGCCCGATCCCTGACCGAACCAACGGGGCCATGGGCCGATTTCGCACAGCAGACTGTCCAGGACTGGCTCGCCGTCCTCGCGGCCGCACAACCTCGCGCCCGCCGCGCCACCGCGGCCGGTCGGGCCGAGCGGACTCTCGCCCTTTCGGTGTTGCGCGGCGCTTTGATGGACCTGTTGGCGACCGGCGACACCGCGCGTACAACCGCTGCCGTGGAGGCCTATCTGAACGCCTAGACCTCTGCTAACCTCACTGAAACGAGTGTTTCAGTGAGGTGCGAGAGGTGGCCATGACCAACGTTCACAACCCTTTTGGCGCACCCTGCCCCCAGGTCGCCGTCGAAGGCGAGATTGTGCCGGCCGACGAGGCGCGGATCAGCGTGCACGCCAACGCTTTGTCGTACGGAACTGGCACTTTTGAGGGCATCCGGGCATTCTGGAACGCCGAGCACGAACAGCTGTATCTATTCGAAGGCGCCGCGCACTACCAGCGTCTGCACCGCTCGGCGCGGATTCTTGGACTGCCGCTGAGATTCAGCGTCGACGAACTGGTCGCGATGACGCACGACTTGCTTCGCGCAAACGACGTTCGCACCGATGCGTACGTACGCCCTCTCCTGTTGCTTTCGGGGGAAGTCCTGCCGGTACGCATGCACGACATCGACTCCCGCTTGTCCATCGCGGTAACCCCAGTTGTCGGTGACTATGCCAACCCGTCGGGCCTCCGTTGCATGGTCAGCACTTGGCGGCGGGCCAGCGACGCCAGCACACCGATTCGCGCCAAGGTGATCGGCAGCTATGTCGGACCGGCGCTGGCCAAGACAGAAGCCGTCCGAGCCGGCTACGACGAAGCGCTAATGCTCACCGGCGACGGGTTCGTCGCCGAAGCGACCACTGCCAACATTATGGTGCGTTTTGGGAAAACTTGGAGCACTCCGATCGGGACTGATGACATTCTGGCGGGCATCACTCGCCAGCAACTCCTGGAGCTCATTCCCGAGATCACCACCGCCAAAGTCGATGAACGGCGCGTTCACCGCTCCGAACTCTACGCCGCCGACGAGGTTCTTCTCTGCGGCACAGCGTCCATCGTCAGCTCAGTGGTGGACATTGACGGTCGGCGGATCGGGTCTGGCCGACCTGGTGAGCAAGCCCTGCGGCTTCGACACGATCTACAGGCCATCGCTCGCAGGCAAACCACGCAACATCAGGAATGGACAACCGCGGTCTACGAAAAGGAGTGATCAATGCGGGAGTTGGCCGAGGTCGGGCGACGCGAGATTTGGGACGGCGTGACGGCCCGCATGGTGGAGGGCGAACGGATGACGCTCGCCATCATCGAAATCGCCGCCGGAAAACACGTGCCCGAACACGTGCATGACAACGAACAGATCGGATTCGTGATCGAAGGCACCGTCACTTTCACCGTGGGCGACCAAACTCGAGTTCTCGGACCCGGCGGGAGTTGGCGGATTCTCTCGAATGTGCCGCATCACGCCGAAGTTGGCCCCGAAGGCGCGGTCGTCGCCGAAGCGTACGCCCCCGGCCGCGCCGACTGGGCCAACCTCCCACTCCTTGGTCCGGCCACCCCGATCTGGCCCCACCAGGCATAAAACCCACTACATGCAGGGCGCTGGTGAGCGGCCGGTGGTGGCGGCAGCGGTGATTTGGCCGGGTCCACCAACAGGGGTTCGGGGGCTCAGGCTGCCGTCCCCGTGACGCGTTCGTACGTACGCCTGCCCACCGGAGATTTCGGTGATCTGCAGCTCATCGCCGACCGAAGACGCGGCGACCTGGTCGGCCATGTCGCCGGTCGCGGTGGGCCATTGCCAGCTGCCGTCGACGTGCTGGATGGCGTAATAAACCTGCCCTCCGGCGACCAGCACCACATTCATTTCCCCTGCGACGGCGGTGACCGCCACTGATGTGATGCCGTTTACGGTGTCGAACAGGTTGCGGCTGCTCCATTCTCCATTGCCGTACCGAACGCGATGGTAGATCTGCGCACCGGAAATCTCGATGAGGTTGAGGGTGCCGTGCAGTTCGGTGGCGGCGACGAGGTTGGCGGCGTCGCCCAACCGGTTGGGGCCGTCCCAACTGCCGTCGGGATGCTGCATCGCGTGGAAAATCACTCCGCTGGAAACGAAAACGACCTGCAGCGAGCCCACCACCGCCGCGGTCGCCACCGAGGCGATGGACGCGAGCGCGCCAAACTCGTTCCGGGTGCTCCAACTGCCGTCGACTGCTCGTACGCGGTGATAAACCACGTCATCGGCAATCTCGATCAGGTTCATCGCACCATTGATTTCCGAAATCGCCACCAGACGGGCCGGATCGCCGAGCGGATTAGGGCCGTTCCAGCCGCCGCCCACCTGCTGGATCGCGTGGTAAATCGTCCCACCCGAGACCAGCACGAGTTGCACCTGCGGATCCAACGACGCCCCGGTGGCGTCGAGACGGAAAAGCGCGGCGGCGCCAGGCGCGAGACTAACGGCGATCCTGGCCGCATTCGACTGTGCCACGTACGTGCTGGTGGCCGGGTCGAACCGGGAGATCGCGGTGACCGTCGCGGTGTTGACATTGATGGTGGTCTGCGCTGTGCCGCTGTGCGAGCGATTCGCCACCAGCAGCCACCGGGTGCGCGATTTGCGGTCGGCACTGCGAAATCGTCCGAGGATGACAGGGCTACCGCCGGTGCCGCTGAGAAACACATCGGGACTGAAACCCAGGGCACCAGCCGGAAGCGACGACTCGTTGGCGTGCACCACCTGCTCGGACACCAGCGGTTTGAGGGCCGCGCCGACCGGGGTCAGCCAGCCGGTGTTGAGCGCCTTGGCCGCGTCGTAGATCGGCGTTCGATTCCCGTTGAAGTCGATCAGCGCCGGCCCGAAGGTCTCGCCACCGGAATCCCGCGGTGTCCAGTAACAGAAATACTGAATGCCCTTGCACCCGTACGCGAGGCTGACGTTGACCTGCCAGCCAAGCTCGGCCGCGGACGGACTCCGGTGCCCCTCGAACGGCAGGCTCTGGATGTAGATCCAGGTGGCGAGTCCGGTGCCCAGGCCCGCGGAGCGCATGTCCTGCCAGGCGGCGAAATAGCCGGGATCGTCGGAACCGTCGCTGTTCAACGGATACCGGTCGTACGAGAGCTGCGACGGGTTGACCTGACCGACAAACTGCTGAACGTACCGCCGCCAATCCTCGCCGCCGCCGGGTGGAAGGTTGATGTACGGCAGCAGGGTAGGCACCGCCGCGCGCACCGCCGCCGTGCCGGTGGCGAGGTCGGCGAAGGCGTCTGGCGCCGGCTCGTCGTAGAGCCGGAAGCCCACGAACGACGGGTGCGAGGTGTAGTTCGGGTAGACCTGCACCGCCCGCTCCGGGCCGTTGACCACCAGCGCCTTCAGCCCGACCTGGTCCAAAAAGGACAGGCTGGAGTTGATGTAAGCCGGGTCGTCGTCATCACTGGCGCCAATGAAGGAAAACGTGAACCCAGCGTCCTTCATTTCCTGGAAACGAGCGAGGGTGTTGAACGCCGACTGCATCGACGGCGGCCAGAACGCCCCGATCGGAAAGGCCGGGTCGGAGGTCAGCGGCAGGCCCGAACACATGGTGACCACTGGCTTCGTACTCGCGGCCGCGCTGGTGGCGCTCAGAAAGGGAAGAAAACCGGCGGCCGCCGCGATCTTCAGCAGACTGCGGCGATCGATCGAAAGTCTGCTACTTTCGTTGATATGACTGGCGTTTTCCATTTGTAGCCTCCTCGTCGCCTTCGCCTGCCGGACCATACCCAGCGCTCCCCACCAGTCAATGGGCAATCCGGACACTCGGCGGATGCCGCACGGTTGCCTCGGGAAGGTCGACAGCTTCGACCACAGGCGCTTGGCCAGTACTTCCCGCCTCGGTTCAACTACATAACCGCAGGTAGACCTATACATTTGAGATTCTTGCTCAGCTGTGCTAAGTTTTGCTCATGCAAGCAAACGCGAGGACGAACGAGCAGGGTAAGACCTTCACCGAGGAGGCTCGGCGGGCCCAGATCGTCGCCGCGGCGATCGAGACCATCGCCGAGGTCGGCTACCTGAAGGCGTCGTTCAGCAAGATCGCCAAGACCGCGGGCCTCAGCAGCACCGGCATGATTTCGTACCATTTCGCCGGCAAGGAAGACCTGCTGCGCGCGGTGGTGGCAGATGTCGTACGAACCGCGTCCGAATACATCCAGCCACGAGTACGGGCCGAGTCCAGCTATCCGGCGATGCTCCGGGCCCGCATCGAGTCCAATGTGGAGCTGTTGGTCGAGCGAGCCGCGGATTTGCGCGCACTGGTGGAAATTCTGGCCAATGCCAAGTCACCGGACGGCGAGCCGGTGGCGGACGCCCGATTCTTGACCGCTGGCGTGGAAATCCTCGAGCACCATCTGCGCGCCGGCCAGCAGGCCGGCGAGTTCGGCGCCTTCGACCCACAGGTGATGGCGATCGCGATCCAGGGCTCCATCGACGCTGTGGTCACCCGCCACACCGCCGGGCAGGACCGCCTCGACCTTTCGCACTGCGGCCGCGAGTTGGCCGACCTCTTCCACCGTGCCACCCGACCGTGATCGGAGTTTTCATGAATACGACCGAAACCAACGCCCCTGCCCCGGCGGTCGACCGGGCCGACGGCGTACGCCGGTTGGTACGGGCCAACATCGCGACCCTCGCACTGGACCTCGCGCTGCCGATGGCGCTCTACTACGGGCTGCGCGCCGCTGGGGTGAGTCAGTGGTGGGCGCTGATCGCCGGCATCGTGGCGGCCGTGCCGCGAGCGGTTTATCAGCTTGCCAAGCGGGGAAAAGTCGACCTGATGGCGCTGTTCACCGTCAGCATCCTGGTTTTCAGCCTGGTGATCGGCCTGCTCACCGGCAGCCCGCGAGCGCTGGCCGTACGGGAAGGCTGGGCCGGGGTTTTCGTCGGCCTGCTGGGTGTCTGGATGATCGTCTCGATTTTCGTCGGAAAGCCGGCGTTGCTGGTGCTCGGCCGGACGATCGCGGTCACCAAGACCGGCGAGGCCGGCGCGCGGGTGTGGGAAAGCCGGTGGAACCACGACCAGAAGTTCCGTCGCGGCACCCGGGTCCTGACCGCGGTGTGGGGCTGGGGACTGCTGGTGGACTGCGTCGTCGGCCTCGTCCTGACATACACGCTGCCCATCGACCTGATCCCGGTCGTCGGCACCGGTCAGTTCTACGCGGTGCTCGCGATCCTGGTCGCCTTCCACTTCGGCTACACCAAAAAGGTGGATCTCCGTGCCTGATCTCATCGATGTCCTGGTCGTCGGAGCGGGACCAACCGGACTGCTGCTGGCGAATGAGCTGGGCCTGGCCGGCATCCGCACCGTCGTCATCGACCAGCTGCCCGTACGCACCGGACAATCCAAAGCCCTTAGCCTGCAACCACGATCGGCCGAGATCCTGCATTCACGCGGGTGGCTGGAATCGATCCGGACGTACGAACACGCCACCGTGCCATCCGGCCATTTCGGCGGGATCCGGTTGGACTACAGCGTTTTCGACACCGCATTTCCCTTCCAGATCGGTGTCGAGCAAGCCGATGTCGAGCGTTTTCTCGAAGAACACCTGGCAACGTACGACATCCCGGTGTTACGCGGCCGGCAGCTGACCGGACTTTCCCAAACCGCAGAGAAAGTCATCGCCATCGTCGACGGTCACCCGGATATCAGCGCGAAATACGTGGTGGGCGCCGACGGCGCGCACAGCGCGGTCCGCAAGCTCACTGGTTTCGGCTTTCCCGGTCGCGACGCCCGGATTCAGCTCGCGGTCGCCGACCTCACGTTTTCCCAGCGGCCAGCGGGAATCTCCGACCAATGGGAGCTGCCCACTACCGGCGGCTATCTGCTCCCGCTGCGCGACGGCGTCCACCGGTTCCTGTTCGGAGGGAGCGGGGCACCACAAACGCCGGTGCCGATCGAGGAAGTCCAGGAGGCCATCACCGCGGCGTACGGACCGGAGGCGGTGGTGGGCGAGGTGCGCTGGGCGTCCCGATTCGGCGACGCGTCCCGGCAGGCCGACCGCTACCGGATCGGGCGGGTTCTGCTGGCCGGTGACGCCGCGCATATCCACCTGCCGGCCGGCGGCCAGGGCATGAACCTCGGATTGCAGGACGCCTTCAACCTTGGCTGGAAACTCGCCGCGACGGTGGCCGGCTGGGCACCTCCCGGGCTGCTCGACACGTACCATCACGAGCGGCACCCGGTCGCCGCGGCAGTGCTCGCGAACACCCGGGCGCAGGGCGTGCTGACGGTGCCGGACCCCGATATCCAGGCCCTGCGGGCAATGGTCACCGATCTGCTCGCCGACCCGGCGGCGAATCGTCGGCTCGCTGGCGAAATCTCCGGGCTCGACATCCAGTATCGGATGCCTGGCGGGGATGCGGAGTTGCTGGGCCGCAGAATGCCGGACCGCACGCTCGCCGACGGCAGCCAGCTGGCCGATCACTGCCGGCTCGGCCGGGCGCTGTTCGTCAGCGACGGCTGGAAAGAACGCTCGTACGATGGCCGCATCGACCCCTTGACCGCGGCCGTGGACACGGCATTTCTGGTGCGACCGGATGGCTATGTCTGCTGGGCTGGCGACCGCGCGGAGTCCCTGTCCGCGGCCGAGCGGCACTGGTTCGGCGCACCCCAACACATGCGTTCGACCGTCCACATCGGATCATAAGACCATGGAGCCGGTCAGCATCGCGCAAGCTGAGGAGCTGCAGCAGCGACTGGCCAGCCAGGTCGAGGTGCCGCGAGCGCAGATCCCGATGCCCAGAACGGTCGCCGGTCTGGACATCTCGTACGCCGTCGGCTCCGACCGGATCGCGACCACCGCGGTGCTGCTGAACCTGGAGACCGGTGCGATCCTGGAAGAATCGACCGTGCACGGGGTGGCGACTTTCCCGTACGTGCCAGGGCTGTTGGCCTTCCGCGAAGTGCCCGCCCTGCTGGAAGCCCTTGGACAGCTGCGAAACCAGCCTGACCTGCTGCTGGTCGACGGGCAGGGCATCGCCCACCCGCGGCGCTGCGGATCGGCCTGCCATCTCGGCATTCGCGCTGGACTGCCGGCGATCGGCTGCGCCAAGACCCGTTTCATCGGCGAACACCGCGAACCCGGCCCGCACCGTGGAGATCAGGCCCCGCTGCTGGACAACGGCGAGCTGATCGGGCATGTGCTGCGGACGCAGGACAACGTCAAACCCATGTATGTCTCCCCCGGCCACCGAGTGGGTTTCGAGCAGAGCTGCGACATCGTGCTGGCAGCCTGCTCGAGTTTTCGTTTGCCGGACCCGATCCGACATGCCGACCGGCTGTCCCGCGCCGCGCTCGCGCTCTACTGAGGGATCTCCGAAAGTGCGGCCTGGCGGGCGATCAGCGGTCGCAGCTTCATCAGCTGACCAGCCCGGCCGCAGCCCACCGCACCGGTGATCCGGCCGTCATTCACATACACGGCAAGGAATCGGCGGCCGTCGTCAGTCAACACCCGCACCTCTTCGGACGGGTCGATGTCGCCCAACGCCTGGATTTTCAGGCCGTACTGGTCACTCCAGAAGTAGGGCACCACCGGTGGGCGCGTCGGCTGGTCGCCGCCGACGATATCGCTGGCCACCACCGAGGCCTGCTCGCCGGCATTGGTCCAATGCTCGACCCGGACGTGTTTTCCCAACGCTGGGCGGAACCACGCGGCCACGTCGCCGAGCGCCCACACACCGTCCGCGCTCGTACGACCGCGTTCATCGCACGTAATGCCATTCGCCACCTCGATGGCGGAGCCGGCAAGCCATTCGACCGCCGGCCTGGAGCCGATGCCGCTGACGATCAGATGGGCGGCGATCTCGGTGCCATCGCTCAGTTTCACCCCCGACACCCGGCCGGCGCCGTCGTCGAGGATCTCCGCGACCCCGACCCCACAGCGCAGGTCCACGCCGGCCTCGACATGCAGCCGAGCCACCAGTCGGCCGATGGTCTCGCCGACCGCGCCGGCCAGCGGGGCCGGCAGTGGGTCGACGATGGTCACCGGCACGGACAGCGCCCGCAGGCTCGCGGCCACCTCGCAACCAATGAAACCGGCGCCGACGATCAGCGCCGGGCCGCTGCCCACCGACTCCCGGATTCGCAGGCTGTGGTCCACAGTTCGCAGCACGTGCAGGCCAGCGAGGCCGGCTGCCGCCGGCAGTTGCCGGGGCACCAGGCCAGTGGCGATCACCAGCTCCTCATAGGGCACCGCCGGCCCGTTTTCCAGCGACACGAGCCGTTTCTCGGTGTCGACGCCGATCGCTCGTACGCCGGTCCGCAGCTCGACCTGGTTGTCGGCAAAGAACGCAGTGTCCTGCAACACGACGTCGGCCGCGGTTCGGTCGCCGCGCAGAACTTCCTTCGACAGCGGTGGCCGGTCGTACGGCGGATGCACTTCGGCGCCCAGCATGGTGATCGGACCGCTATGACCAGCGCGACGCAACTGCTCGGCGGTCCTTACGCCGGCGAGTCCCGCGCCCACCAGCACGATCCCGGCACCCGTAGTCACCGTCGCATCACCGCTCTCGTCACCTGCTGACTTGCGTGCACGTCACGATATCAACGCGGGCAGGCGGCCACCGTGGGCGTCCAGAATGGACGGTTGATTTCTCGCCACCGAAAGAAAGGGAGCCGCCCGCGCCGGTCGCGATATCGCCGAACCTACCGCCATGCCCTTATCCCAGTGAAGAGCACGGCTCAACGCTGAGAAAATCGCTGGCATGGCGGACCCCCTCGGGTCCCCCAGATACCGAACCGACCGGCACCGGCGGCTCCTGGTTGACCGTAGGGCACTGGCCGCGACCACGCAATAGCTTTAGGTAAGAATTCTTATCAGATTACTTCAACCATACGGAAAGAAACCGGGACGTGAAGTTTTTCCATGATAGCAGACCATGCGCCTTACGCATGGCGACCATCCGATCGCGGCCATACTGTTGCACAATCCTAGCGAGTGCACCCGAAAGCCGTCTTCACTTCTGCCGGAGAGAATCCAGCGCCATCATCGCGGCATGCAGGGACGTACGAGTTTCGGCCGACCCCAAATCGACATCCAGCAACTCCTCAATGGCGCTCAGCCGCCCATAAAAGGATGGTCGGGACAGATGTGCTTCCTGCGCGGCCTGCGACTTGTTGTCCGGATGCCGAAGAAATGCCCGCAGCACCCCCAACAGATCCTTACCGGTTCGCCGATCGTTTTCCAGCAGCGGAGCCAGCGTCCGCTCGACAAAAGCCTGCAATCGTGGATCGTCCCGCAAAACGTAAAGCAGCCCCGGCAGCTGGATATCCGGCAGCTCGTAGAAAGCCTTGCGCTGCCCCGATCCGCGGGCCGCGTCAGCCACCTGACCGGCCTCGGCGTACGAGCGGCGGAACTCGGCCAGGTCGGCCACCGTCGTACCGACTCCGATCCGGGCGTTCTCGCCACGGTCCCGGTGGCTGCTTTCCTGCAGGTGACCGCAGATCCGGTGCAGCGCCCCTGATCGGTCCGCGGCTCGTACCGGCAGCAGCAGTCCGACCCGCCCCTCGGACATCGCGGCGACAATCCCGGGAATCTCAGCCGCTCGCAACGCACCGGCCACCAGTTCCCCGTCATAGTCGCGCAATGGCCGCTGCTGGCCGGTGGTTTTCCCGGCGGGCAGGTCAACCACACCGCGACCAGCGATCGCCCACGGGTCGGCACACCGAGGGCGGCCGTACGCGCGTGCATGTCCGCCTCGGCGGCGTAGCGGCCGTGAATGATGTCGGTGAGAATGGACCGCTGCGCCTGCTGTTCCAGGGTTTCCCGGTCCCGTTCGATTAACCGGTTCAGGGTGAGCGCGGTGGCGGCCCTTTCCAACACCATCGGATGGTTCAGCGCCGGCGACTCCGGCGCCACCATCACCAGCCGGCCGAACACTTCGCCGCGGGCCGCGACCGCGGTCACCAGCCAGTTTTCCGGGCCACAAACCGCGGTGCGCGCATCCGTACGCGCTGCCCGCGAACGACCTTCCCAGTCGGCCAGCAAATCGTCGACCGGCGTGCCGGCGGCGTCGTACGACAACACCTGGTGAGCCAGGTTTTCGAACACCACCGGGCATCCGGACGCCCGGGACGCCTCCCTGACGATGTCCGCCGGCTCGGCGCCGTCCACCGCCAGCGCGGTGAACACCTGGTGGGCCTGCTCGGACGAGCGCAACGCGGCGGTTTGTGCCTCAATAATCCGGGAATGCGCCGCCTCGGTGACCCGGACGAAGGCCACCTGCCGGCGCAACGCGATCAACGGCAGCCGGTGCTGTTCGCACGCTCGTACGAGCGCGGGCGGCAACGCGCTGAATCGGCGGCCCAGCTCGACCACCAGAGCAGCCGCGTCCGCGCCGGCGAGCTCTTCCACATATGCGCGAAGTTTGGCCGCCGAGTCGGGCAGCGCAATGCCGGTGGACAGGATGACCTCGCCGCCGGACAGCAGCCCGGCGATGTCCGCCAGCTCGCTCACGTGCACCCAGCGAACCGGCCGGCCCAGGCTGTCGCGGCCGGCCAACACCTCCGGCCGGCCGGCCCTCAGCACCGGCAGGTCGAGCAGCTCGGCCACGCTCAGCGAAGCTGACATACTGTCAGATTCTACCGGTCAGATTGTCAGTGTGTTTCGGTGGCGAGCTTGGCGCTGAACCCCAGCATCGCGAGGCCGGTCACTGCGTCCAGCGTGCGGCGCACCGGCCGGCGTCGCAGGAAACTCCTGATCTGGTGCAGGAACGCCACCAGCACGGTCAGCCAGATGAGACCGAAAACCGCGTGCGAATATGCGAGCAACAGCGCATTGGGCACCGAAGCCGAGGCGCTGCCCAAAAACTGCGGAAGCACCGACAAATAAAGGGTCAGGACCTTTGGATTGGTGATGTTCGAAAGGAAACCCTGCTGAAAGCGCAGCCATTTCGGCGCGCTGACCTGATCCGCCGGCAACTCGGATAGATCATAGCGACCCTTGATCGCCGACCGGATGGTCTGAATGCCGAGATACGCCAAATAGGCCACCCCAGCCCAGCGAATGGTGGTGAAAGCCCATTGGGAATGCACGATCAGGGCGCCGAGACCGAGCGCGGCCGCGGTGCCCTGCAGGACATTGCTGCTGGCGATCCCCAGCGAGGTCAGTAATCCAGCCTTTCGCCCACCGCGCAGCGAATTCGTCACGGTCAGTGCGAAATCCGGGCCGGGTGCGATGGTCACCACTATCGCGAAGGCGAGATACGAAAGATAACTCGTCAGCGTCATAGCCTTAACCCTACACTGACTGTATTTTTGCGGTGGGTGCCCAAAATCGCAGCGTTTCGCCGCGTTGATCTTCCCACACACCTCCATTGGCCTCGATCACTCGGCGTGACGCGACGTTGTCAGCATCGCAGGTGATCAACGCCCGCTCGATCCCCAGGCCGGCGGCGATCGCCAACACCTGCCGGGTCATTTCGGTCGCATAGCCGCGACGGCGGGCCGAGGGACGTACGTCATATCCGACATGGCCGCCCACCTCGGTCAGTTGTGGCGTCAGGTGGTGCCGAAGCGCGACCCGGCCGAGATATTCGTCCCCTCCGACATACCAAAGGGTGGTGCTGTGGACCCACCCTTCGGGCACCGGAATGCTCACGTCGGCCTCGGCCCGCAGGCTGGCCGCAAAATCAGCGAATACCGCCGGATCGGCCCACCTCGGCCCGTACTCCCGAATCTCCCGACCAACCGACGAATGATCGCCCGGTCCGCCCCGACCTTCGGCCTGGAACTCGGCCATCGCGGCGAGGAACGAGGTGTGAACACGTACGCTCGGTGCGATCAACTCGGGCATCGTTTGATTTTGATCCGGATCGACGCCGTACGCATCCCAGTTTTTCGGCGGCCTGACTCGATCCAGATCGCGGCGACTCGCGGTAGTCCGGTGATTACCGTGATCTACTGTCCACCCTCTTCTCACTGTCGTTTTGGGGGGCACTATGCGCATGTCGTCGGTGAAGGTGGTTATGGCGGCAGTTGTCGCCGTTGTAGTGGGAGGTTTGCTGGCCAGCGCGGCACCAGCCGCCGCGGCGACCCGATCATCCGGATTTGACGACTGGTCGTGCCGGCCGTCGTCCACCCGCCCCGACCCGGTCGTGCTCATTCACGGCCTCGGCGGCAACGGACCGGGCAACTTCGCCACTATCGGCCCGGCGCTGGCCGCCGCTGGCTATTGCGCGTACACGACGACGTACGGGCAGGCGTCCGCGATTCCGGTAGGCGGCACCATCGCGATCGCCGACTCCGCTGTTCAGCTGACCGCTTTCATCGACCGGGTAAGGCAGAGTACGGGTGCGTCCAAAGTGGACCTGGTCGGCCATTCCGAGGGTGCTTTCCAGTCGCTCTACATTCCCAAGGTGCTCGGCTACAGCGGCAGGATCCACCGGGTGGTCGCACTCGCGCCACCTACCCACGGGACAACGTTCGCCGGGCTGGTGAATATCGCGTATTTGCTGGGCGCCCGCGATCTGGTCGGCCAGGTGCTGACCGGTTTTGGCTGCCCGGCCTGCAATGACCTGATCACTGGCGGCCCGGCGGTGGCCCGGCTGAACGCTGGCCGGATTTCCCAGCCAGGCGTGGACTACACGATCATCGCCAGCCGATCGGACGAGCTGGTCACCCCGACAAGCACCGCCTTCGTCGCGGAATCGGGCGTCCACAACGCGTACGTGCAGAACACCTGCCCGCTGGATCCAGTCGGCCACGTCGGGTTGGCGTTCGACAGCGACGTCACCCAGATGATCAAGAACGCACTCGATCCCACTCATCCGGGCCGAGTGTTCTGTTCGTTCGGACTGCCGCTGTAAAATCCTTAGGAACGCCGCGAGGCCGCGCCTAGACTCTCGCGGGTGACTGAGCAGCGAAGCCTCTGGCGGGATCGTGACTTCACGATCCTGCTCGGCGGTCAACTGGCGTCGTACGTCGGCGATCAGGCACAGGGGCTCGCGATGCCGTTGCTGGTGCTGGCTGTCACCGGCTCGGTGACCGAGGCCGGAGTGGTGCTCGCACTCCAAACGGTGTCGTTCCTGGTTTTCGGGCTGCTCGCCGGCGCGCTCGCTGATCGCTGGAACCGCAAGATCACGATGATCTGGTGCGAGCTCGGCCGGCTGGTGCTGGCCGCGAGCGTACCGGTCGCGCTCTGGCTCGGCTGGTTGTCTTTCGGCCAGCTGTGTGCGGTGGCCGTCTTTTCCGGGATTCTCAGCACCTTGTTCGAGGTGGCGAACACGGCCGCACTGCCCAATGTGGTCGGCGCCGACCGGCTGACCGCCGCGCTCGGATATTCCCAGTCGGCGGCCAACACCGTACGGATCGCCGGCGCCACCGTTGCCGGCATTCTCTACGGGCTGGGCCGCGCGGTGCCCTTCGTGGTCAACGCCGTCTCGTACGCGGTGTCGGCCGTGTCACTTTCTTTGATGCGCGCCGATTTCCAGCAGAAGCGCACAGAGGTGCGGCCGCGGCTGGGCAGTGAGATCGCCGCCGGCCTGCGGTGGATCGGCCACCATCGGGTGATCCGCTTCCTGACTGTCATCGTGGGGCTGGACAACATTCGGTACGGCGCCGGATATCTGCTGATCATCGTGCTCGCCCAGCACCTCGGCGGGACGCCTTTCCAGATCGGCCTCATCTTCAGTGCCGCCGGCATCGGCAGCGTACTGGGCGCGCTGGCCTGCGCCCGTGCCACCGAAATGTTCCCGGTCGGCCGGATCGCCATCGTCATGCTGTGGCTGGAAGCGCTGATGTTTCCCTTCTATGCCTTGTCTCCCAACGTCTTGTCACTCGGGATCGTGGCCGCGCTGGAATCGGTGGTCGCGCCGATCTACACAGTCGCAATGACGTCGTACCGACTGTCCATCACCCCGGACGAGCTGCGCGGCCGTACGACCAGCGCGGTGCAGACGGTGACCACCGGAGCCCTTTCGCTCGGGACATTGCTGGGCAGCACCTTGATCGGATGGATCGGCGCGGCCACCGCGACCTACTTTTTCGGCGGTTGGCTGGCGGTGTTGGCGATCGTCACCACGGCCAACCGGGCGGTCCGGCAGACGGTCACCGCACCAGCCGGGGAAGCAGCGCCGACGCGATCGTGATCATCGCGGCGGCAGCGAAAACCAGCACGCCGAAGTCAAGACCGAGCTGCGCGGGCGTACCGATCAACAGGCCACGCAACGCGTCCACCTCATAGCCGAGTGGATTCACGTGGTTGACGATCTGCAACCAGGAAGGCATCAAATCGGTCGGATAGAGCGCATTGGATGCGAAAAACAGCGGCATGGTGATTGCCTGGCCAATGCCCATCACCCGGTCGCGGGACAGCACCAGACCAGCGATCGCGATGGACAGGCAACAGAAAAACGCCGATCCCAGCAGCAACGCGACCGCCGTCGCCAGCAACTTCAAGGGATTCGCCGTCATGCCGACCCCGAGGAGCAGTGCGAGCACCATAATGACCAGCGCCTGGACGAGTGCCCGTACGCCTGCCGCGAAGGACTTTCCGGTAATCACCGCGAACCGTGGCGTCGGCGTGACCAAAAGCTTGGCCAGCACGCCGGCGTCGCGCTCCCAGATGACCTGGATGCCGTAGAAAATCGCGATGAAAAGGGCTGACTGAGCGAGAATCCCGGGCGCCAGGTAGTCCAAATACGGGACGTTCCCGGTCGGGATCACCCGCAGCCGGGTGAAAGTCTCCCCGAAAACCAGCAACCAGAGCGCCGGCTGGACGGCCCGGGTGATCAACTCGGTCCGGTCGTGCATCAGTCTTTGCAGCTCTACCAGGCACATCGTGGTCGTACGCGACCACAGCAGCCCCGGCAGGCTGCGTTGGACCGGCTCAGCCCAGACGGCGGGCCGTACGTCGGGTTGAACGGACACTTCGCATCCCCTCCCCTGCACCTGAGAGATCATCACCAGTGGTGGCGCGGAAAACATCGTCGAGAGTGGCGTCTGGACCGACGCTCGTCCTCAGTTCGTCAGGCGTGCCGCGGGCGGTGATCCGACCGCGGTGCATGAGGGCGATCTCGTCGCAGTTCTGCTCCGCCTCGTCCATGTAGTGCGTAGTCACCAAAATCGACATGCCAGTGGCGGCCCGTACCTCGGCCAGCCGTTCCCACACGCTGGCCCGGCCAACGGGGTCCAGGCCAATCGTCGGCTCGTCCAGCACCAGCAGTTTTGGTGCGCTGACCAGGGCTTGGGCCAATTCCAACCGGCGGATCATGCCGCCGGAGTACGTCGAAGCCGTACGTTTGGCCGCGTCCGTCAATCCGACCGATTCCAGCGCCTGGTCCACCGCCGCCTTGCGATATGCCCGTGGCACGTCGAAAAGCCGGGCGAACAGGGCCACATTTTCCCGCCCAGTCAACGCACCATCCGCGGATAGCTGCTGCGGCACGTACCCGATCAACCGGCGCACCTGCAGCTTGTGCCGGGCCACGTCCACCCCGAAAACCCGGATCGCGCCGGAAGGCACCGGCAACAACGTGGTAATCATCCGGATTGCGGTGGTCTTGCCGGCGCCATTTGGCCCCAGCAAGCCAAAAACACTGCCCCGCGCGATCGACAGGTCGACCCCGTCGACCGCCATCGTATGACCAAAACTGTAACGCAGGTCCACACATCGCACCGCTGCTGACTCATCCACACTCACTCGACCACCGCCCTCTCAGCCTCCACTTTTTCCAGACTGGCCAACAACGCCCACATCGCCGGCATCGCCTGAGCCAGCGCCCGCCGCTGCCCGTCGGCCAGCTCGTCGATCCCGGTGGCCACGAACTCGTCGCGGGCCTGCCGCCAGAACTCCAGCCGCTGACTGGCCGCCTCGGTGAGCCGCAGCCGGATGGCCCGCCGGTCGTCCGGATCGGTCTCCCTGACCAACATCCCGTGGTCGACCAACTGGTTGACCAGCGTGCTGACCGAGTTTCCGGCCAGGTGCAGCGCTCGGGCCGCCGCCGCGACGCCGATGCCCGGCTCCCCTTGGACGACACGCAACAACTCCAGCTGGGCGCCGCGCAGCGCCGGCCCGGGCGTCTGCGGCCGCAACTGCCGGCGTACGACCCGGCGCAACGCGCGCGTGGTCGCCATCAACTCCTCGGCGATCGCCGCCGACTCAGGATCCGTCACCACCACATGATACCTCTTATTGAGAGCAACTCTCAATAGGAGGTTTGCCGGAGGGGGACGTCCTGCTTGCCAATCCGAGCGGGCACGGCAGGGTAGGGACGGACAGTTCCGGGCACGAGGAGTACGGCGATGAAGAAGCTCATCAACGATCCCGCCGACGTGGTCAAGGAAGCGCTCGCCGGCTTCGCGGCCGCGCATCCTCAGATCCGCGTCGACCACACCCACCGGATCGTCTACCGGGCCGAGCCGGCCCGGCTCGGGAAGGTCGCCGTGGTGTCCGGCGGCGGGTCCGGACACGAGCCGATGCACATCGGGTTCGTCGGCGCCGGCATGCTGGATGCGGCCTGTGCCGGCGAAATCTTCACCTCACCCGTACCAGACCAGATGCTGGTCGCCACCCAACAGGTCGACAACGGCGCCGGCGTCCTGCACATCGTGAAGAACTACACCGGTGACGTGCTGAACTTCGAGATGGCCGGCGAGCTGGCCACCGCGCTTTCCGGCGCGGGCAACGAAATCCAGGTCGAGACCGTTCGTACGGACGACGACGTCGCCGTCCAGGACAGCCTCTACACCGCGGGCCGGCGGGGCGTCGGAGTGACCGTACTGGTGGAAAAGATCGCCGGAGCCGGCGCCGAACAGGGCCGCCCGCTCGCCGAAGTGGCCGCGATCGCCCGCCGGGTCAACGAAAACGGGCGCAGCCTGGGGGTGGCTTTGACCTCCTGCACGGTTCCGACCGCCGGCCGGCCGACTTTCGAGCTGGCGGACGACGAAATGGAGGTCGGCATCGGCATCCACGGCGAGCCGGGCCGCCGCCGCGAGCCGCACGCGACCGCCGCCGAAATCGCCGAACTGCTGGTCGAACCGGTGGTCGCGGACCTGCCACTGCGGCGCGGCGACACCGTGCTCGCCTTCCTGAACGGGATGGGCGGCACCCCACTGATCGAAATTTACCTGATGTACGGGGAAATCTCCCGCATCCTGGCGGCCCGCGGCCTGACCGTGGCCCGCTCGCTGGTCGGCCCGTACGTGACCTCCCTGGAGATGGCCGGCTGCTCGCTGACCCTGCTCCGGCTGGACGACGAACTGCTCTCCCTCTGGGACGCCCCTGTCACCACCCCCGCCCTGCGCTGGTAAGTCCGCAACGCCCCGCTGCTTGCGGCTGGCGCAAGCAACGGGGCAACTACGAGCGGGTGAGGAGAGCGACCGCGGCCGATTCCGCCTGCGTCAGCGCCGCGTCCACCCGCTCCGCCCACCGGCCGCCGGCGGTGCCGATCGGACCGGTGCCGCCCGCGCCGCCGCCGACGGTCTTTCCCGCCAGTCCCAGCAAAACCCGGGCCGGCTGGCCACGCCCGAGCAGCGTTGCGTTGATCGCCGCCACCAGCTGCGCCTTGTCGCTGGACGCGGTGGCCAGCACGACCGCGCCGGGGGCGACATCGGGCGTACGCCCCAGCACCGCCACCGCGAGCGGCCGCAGTTCCTCAGGCGACACGTCGTCCAGCCGCGCGGTGACCAGCCAGCCGTCGCCGACTTCGCGGCGCTGCCCGCTGAGCGACCCCGCCAACACGTCCAGCTCGCGTTTCCGCAGCCCGCGCAGGGATTCCTGCGCGGCGGCCAGCGCGGCGAGCCGCGCATGCAGGGTCGTCACCGCGTTTTCTGGCCGGCTGCCCAGCAAGGCGGCGACTTCGCCGAGAATTCGCCTTTCGGTATCAGCAAAACGAAGCGCGTCCCGCCCAGTTAGCGCCTCAATCCTGCGCAGCCCCGCGCCAACGGACGACTCGCCGTAGATCCGAATGGGACCCGCCTGCGCGCCATGACCAACGTGGGTGCCACCACACAGTTCGCGAGACGCGTCGCCAATGTCGACGATTCGTACGCGATCGCCGTACTTCTCACCGAAAAACGCGGTCGCCCCGGCCGCCTCCGCTTCCGCGCGGGTCGCGTGCCACACTCGTACGTCCGGATCATCGAGCAGATATTCGTTGACCAGCATGCCAATCGTGTCGAGCTGCTCGCTGTCGACCGCCGCGAAATGGGTGAAGTCGAACCGCAGTCGGTCCGGCGCGACCAGCGATCCCTGCTGCCGCGCATGGTCGCCCAGAATCCGCCGCAAGGTCGCGTGCAGCACGTGAGTCGCCGAATGCGAACGAGCCACCGCCGCCCTCCGCGAGCTGTCGACGACGGCCCGCATCGACTGTCCACTGTGGACTTCACCGGAGGTGATCCGGGCAACGTGCAGCCGCAGATCGGCGATCCCATATCGCGTGTCGGTGATGTCAACGACCGTGCCCGCGTCATCGGCAAGGGTGCCGATATCGCCGACCTGGCCACCGGATTCGGCGTAGAAAGGGCTGCGACGCAACACGATCTCCACCTCCTGCCCCTGGGTCGCGGACTGCACCGGCTCACCGTTTCGCAGCACCGCCAGCACCTCGGTCTCGGCGACCGTCTCGTGATAGCCGACGAACTCGGTCGGGCGATATTTCGCCATCAACTGCCGATATGTCCCCTGTCGGTGCAGCGCCGCCGAAGTTTTCCCCTTCCTGTTGGACTTCGCCCGCTGTCGCTGGTCTTCCAGCAGCGTCGCGTACCGATCGCCGTCGACGGTCAGGCCGGCCGTACGCGCCGCCTCGATGGTGAGGTCGACCGGAAATCCGTACGTGTCATGGAGTTCGAACGCCGTCTCGCCGGACAGCTGGAAGCCGCCGGTCGTACGGGTCCGGGAGATGGCCGCGTCCAACAGCCTGGTGCCCTGCCGCAGTGTCGTACCAAAAGACTGCTCCTCACGGTCGCTGACCCGCTCGATCAGCGACCTCGCCAATGCCAGTTCCGGCCACACCTCGCCGAGGTTGTCCACCACGCTTGTGGTGATCGTGGGCAACACCAGATCCGTCACGCCAAGCGACTGCGCGTGCCGAATCGCCCGGCGCATCAGGCGGCGCAGGACATAGCCGCTGCCTTCGTTGGAGGGCAGAACTCCGTCCGCGATCAGGAAGGCGATCGTCCGCGCATGGTCGACGACCACTTGGTACGACACTGACGCCTCAGTGCCGTCGTGGCCCGGAAATCGCCGGCCGACCAGGTCTTCGACGACTTCGAAGGTGGGCGCCAACAAATCGGTCTGGGTAATACTTTCCACGTCCTGCAGGATGATCGCGAGCCGGTCCAGGCCCAGTCCGGTGTCGATATTGCGGCGCGGCAACTCCCCCACGACCGCAAACCCGTCCTTGTCGCCGCCCTCGCCGCGAATATTCTGCATGAACACCAGATTCCACAGCTCGAGATAACGCTCGTCGTTCACCGCCGGGCCGCCCGGCTCGCCGTACGCCGGACCACGGTCATAACAGATCTCTGACGACGGCCCGCACGGCCCGGGCACGCCCATCGACCAGTAGTTGTCCGCCCAGCCGAGCCGCTGAATCCGGTCCGCTGGCACGCCGATCCGCCGCCACACCTCGACCGCTTCGTCGTCGTCGAGATAGACGGTGACCCAGAGCCGATCCGGTGGCAGCTGATAGACCTCGGTCAGCACTTCCCACGCATAGCTGATGACTTCCGGTTTGAAATAGTCACCGAACGAGAAATTTCCGAGCATTTCGAAGAAAGTAACATGCCGAGTGGTCCGGCCGACATTCTCGATATCGACCGTACGCACACATTTCTGTACTGTGGTCGCGCGCGGCGACGCTGGCGTGACCTCGCCCAGAAAAACCGGCTTGAACTGGTTCATCCCGGCATTGGTCAGCAACAACGTCGGGTCGTCGGACACCAATGGACTGGACGGTAGCTGGGAATGTCCGCGTGAAATGAAGTAGTCGAGGAATTTCTGGCGGATCTCGGGGGCACGCATGATCGAGGCCTCACTGCGAGGACGCACCGCGAAAGTGGCGCGTTGACAAGGAAAAACGGGCAGCAGAAGACCGAGCCGGAACCGAGGGGTTCAGCCCCGCTCGGTGCGGCTAGCTCGCCGTCCCGCCACCGTCATGTCAACTTCCTCAACTCGCGCCAAACAGATCGGCCCGATGATAGCCCAGTCCCGGCCGCGAAGGCCAACCGGAATTCGCCTTCAGGCAACCACGTCCTTCATCACTCATCGTGAGGTAGGCTGGCTGGTGGCACGCAGGGTGCCGCCGGTCCGCGGGAAGGGCTAAGCCCACCTGAGCTGACTTCAGCGTGGCCTCCAGCCTCCTTTCAGCCTGACGACGCGGACAGCAGGCGTTGCGAAAGGAGGTCGCCATGTCGACCGTCCCACTGCCCGCCGATCCCAGCCTCGCGAACCTGCGCAACCGAGCACGGGCGCTGCAGCGAGCCGTCCGGGCCCAGGATCCGGACGCCCTCGCCCAGGTCGCCGAGCACCATCGCGACCAGCTCTCCGGTGCGGATTTTCCCCTCAGCGCAGCACAGTTGGTGATCGCTCGCTCGTACGGCTTCGCCAGTTGGCCCCGACTCAAGCACCATCTCGACGTGGTCGACACTTTCCGCCGCGACCCCGATGTGGCGTCGGACGCCGACACCGACGATCTTGCTGACCAGTTCTGTCGGCTCGCCTGCCTGATCTATAGCCCGGACGACGGCCCTGAGCGCTGGGCGCGGGCGGCGAACCTGCTGGCTGAGCACCCGCAGATCCGGCGGGCGTCGATGTGGGCGGCCGCGGCGGCGGCCGATCCCGAGGCCGTACGCGACCTGCTGGCGGCGGACCCGTCGTTGGTCCATCGGCAAGGCGGCCCGCACCGTTGGGAGCCGCTGTTCACCCTCGCGTACTCCCGGCTCGGCGGCGGCTCACCGCTGGAAACCGCGCAGTTGCTGCTGGACGCCGGCGCGGACCCAAATGCCGGCTATTTATGGAAGGGCTTACCGATCCCGTTCACCGTGCTCACGGGTGCGTTCGGCGAGGGCGAGCAAGGGCCCGGCAAACAGCCGCGGCACCCACGGTCGCTCGCCCTCGCGCGGCTGCTGCTGGACGCCGGCGCTGACCCGAACGACGGCCAGACGCTCTACAACCGGATGTTCTTTCCGGACAACGACCATCTCGAGCTGCTTTTCCAGTACGGCTTGGGAACCGGCGACGGTGGCCCGTGGAAGGCCCGGATGGGTGACACGGTCCAGTCGCCGGCCGAGATGGTGCGGATGCAACTAAGTTGGGCGATTAAGAGCGGATTCGCTGCTCGCGTACGGCTGCTCATCGACCATGGCGTCGACATCAGAAGGCCGTTCACCGACCTCGGACGTACGTACCGCGATCGCCGTTCGCCCGTACAAACAGCCTCCGCGCAGGGCTATCGGGAAATCGTCGACCTGTTGGTCGCCGCTGGCGCGCCCCGCCCGTCTGCGTCGCCGGCTCAGGAGCTCGTCGCGGCTTTTCTCGCCGCCGACAAACTAGCCGTCACCCGATTGCGCGCCGAGAATCCCGGATTGCTTGAGGACGTACGCCCCGGCCTTATGGTCCGTGCCGCCGCGACCGGCAACACCGAGGCGGTGGCGATAGTCGCCGAAGCCGGCATCGAGGTAAACGAGCTGTTCGAGGAAAGTACGGCCCTGCACGACGCGGCCTGGCGCGGCGACATTCCCATCCTGCGCGCGCTCCTTGCCGTCGGCGCCGACCCAAACGTCCGGGACAGTCGCTTCGACGCCACTCCCTTGGGCTGGGCCGAACACGGTCACCGCCCGGAAGCCGTCGACGTACTCGCTCCGGTCACTGAGCCGTTGGCCGCTACCTGGCCTGCTGAAGGGCAGTAATCGCCCACCAAGTGAATCCGGCCGCGACCAGAAGCCCTATCGCGTAAATGACCAGGCTTTGGGAAAACATGTTGTGGTAGAGCACCCACGGCTCCCACCGGTTCGCCGGATCGACCACCAGGTCCAGCCGGTCGCCGACCTCACGTTTGTCAGTGGAGTTCGCGACCGGCGCCTCGGTCTGTTTCCCGTCGATGTCGTAGCGGACTATCGGCACCAGCAGATATCCGCCAGAACTTCCGCGACTGCGCGGATCGTCGCCGATAACCTCGCCGGTGACCCGGATGCCGGAGCGGCGAATTCTGAAGAATTCCCAGTCTTTGCGCCCGGCCCGCACCAAACCGTAGAGCATGCAGAGCACGAGGAACAGGCTGACCAGCAGAAACCACATGTCGCCCAATCTACCCGCAGCTGGGCGAGTCAGCGGAATTCCAGGCCCGCGAAGTCTCCGGACTCCCGCCAGGAGTCGATGTATTCGAAATACGCGGTTGGGCCCGCCGGATAGCCGACCCGCAGTCGCGCCTGCGGCCCCTCGTCCACACCTTCGTTGTTGTAGTAGCCCGGCGTACAGTCCGGCGATCCCAGCACTCGTCCCGGACCGGCCAGCAACAGGTCGATCCAGGCCTGCTCAGCGGGCCGGGTGACCTCGATTTCGCCGAAACCGCCGTCAAGAGCATGTTTGACGGCCACCGCGATGGTACGAGCCGAGTCGACGATGTTGTGGGGAATGTTGGAAATCAGGTTCGCGCCCTGGGTTGGCTGCACCATGAAGGCATTCGGGAATCCGTGCATGTGAATCCCGTGCAGCGTACGCATTCCATCGGCCCAGTAGTCGGAAAGTGTGACACCGTCGCGGCCGATGACCTCATAACCGGCACGCCTTGCATAGCTGGTGCCAACCTCGAAACCGGACGCGTAAATGATGCAGTCGACCTCGTACTCACGACCGGCGACGACCACCCCGGTTTCGGTTATTCTCTCGACGCCTTTGCCGTCGGTGTCGATCAGGTGCGTATGCGGGTTGTTGTACGCCTGCAGGTATTCGTCATGGAAGCACGGCCGCTTGCACAGCTGGCGATACCAGGCTTTCAGGTTTTGGGCGGTGTCGGCATCCTCGACCACAGCGTCGACGCGGGCCCGGATTTCGTCCATCTTCTCGAAATCGGAGTCCTCGAAAGCCTTCATGACCGCCGCCGTGGTCCGATCTTGGGGCGCAAGCGTGCGCGCCTTCGCACGTACCCGCCGGGCGAGGTCGGTCCACCCGTCCATCACCAGGTCTTCCTCGGCGTGGCCGCCGGTCTGGTTGGCGGTGAAGTTGTCCAGCCACCGCTGCTGCCAGCCCGCGGTGGCCACCTGCGCGAACCACTCAGGATCCGTCGGATGGTTGTCTCGTACGTCCACAGAGGACGGTGTGCGCTGGAAAACGTACAAGTCCCCGGCTGCCCGCGCCAACCGTGGCACGCACTGCACCGAGGTCGCGCCGGTTCCAATGACGGCCACCCGTTTGCCGGCCAGCCCGTCCATCGGCGCACCGGCCGGATCGCCGCCGGTGTAGTCATAGTCCCAGCGGCTGGTGTGAAAAGAATGGCCGCGGAACGACTCGAGACCGGGAATCCCAGGAAGTTTGGGCACATGTAGAGGCCCGGTGCCCATCACCACGAATTGTGCGGTGAAGACATCGTCTCGGTTCGTACGGATAATCCACTGCGATTTTCCTGAATCCCAGCGCAGATCCACGACCTCGGTGTGGAACAGCACATCGTCGTACAGGCCGAACTGCTTGCCGATCCGCTGGCAGTGCTCGAGAATCTCGGGCGCGTGCGCGTATTTCTCGGTGGGCATGTGGCCGGTTTCTTCGAGCAACGGCATGTAAACGAAGGAAGCCGTGTCGCACTGCGCGCCCGGATAGCGGTTCCAATACCAGGTGCCGCCGAAATCGCCACCTTTTTCGATGATCCGTACGTCCGCGATGCCCGCTTCCCGTAGCCGCGCGGCGGCCACCAGGCCAGCGAATCCGCCACCAATGCAGACGACAGTCCGATGATCGGTCTTCGGCTCGCGCTCGGCCCTGGCTGTATACGGATCGTCGAGGTAGTGCGCGAGCTGGCCGGCCACCCGTACGTACTGCTCGTTGCCGTCCGTCCGGAGCCGCTTGTCCCGCTCGGCCAGATATTTCCGCCGCAACGCGTCTTTATCCACCGCAACCTCCCTAGCCACTCAACAGTGCCAGCATGTCACTCATGGGTGACATTTTCAAGGTCGCGATGCTACGATTCGGCGCGTGACCGAGGACATCGCGATCGCGCCATCGCTCGCCGACGAGCAACGCGACCTGGCCCGTTCACGCATTCTCCGAGCCGCCGGCACCGCCCTGGCCACTCGTGGCCTCGCCGCGACCATTGACGACGTGGCCGAAGAGGCCGGGGTCAACCGACGTACCGTCTTTCGGCATTTCAGCACCCGCGACAACCTTTTCGCCGCCGCCATCCAGGCTGGCATCGCCCGCTATGGCCAGCGAATCCCACCCGCGCCGGAATCCAGTGACCTGCGATCATGGCTGCTCGACCTGCTGGTCGTCACGCACCGACTCAACGCCGAGAACGGCCACGTTTTCTGGGAACTCTCCGCCCTGCAGCCCGACAACCTCTCCGACGAACTCGCCGCCGCGGCCACCGACTGCCGTGCCAGCCGCAATCGCTTCGCGACCGCCGTCACCGCCCGCCTTTGGAATGCCCGCCACGGCCACGAAAATCCACCCGAATGGCTGGTCGACGCGATCGCCGTGCAACTATCCGGATTCACCACCCAGGCCCTGTCCGGAGACCTCGGTCGCACCCCCGACGAAGTCGCCCACATCTGCGCCCACACCGTCGAAGCCACCCTGACCGCCGCACTCAACGAGGTGGCCTGGTCGGACGTTTCCTCTCTATGAGAACACGAAGGAAGTTCGCGGTCGCGATATCGGCGGCGCTGCTCCTGTTGGTGGGGCTGCTGGCCGCCGGTACGCCGACGCCGGCCGCGGCTCAGGAGGGATCCGGCTCGGTCGCCGTCGCCACGTACGATTTGGGCGACAAAGCATTCACCGATCCGCAGACCGGCACGGTCAGCGAACTCCGCGCGGTCGTACATTATCCGCGCAGGCTCACCGGCCGGCTTCCGTTGATCGTGATGGCGCACGGATCGTGGTGGGCCTGCGACAGCAAGGATGCCGCCACCTGGCCGTGCCCGGCCGGCTCGCATCCGTTTCCCAGTTATCGCGGCTACGACTATTTGGGAGACGCGCTGGCCAACCACGGTTTCGTGGTGGTGTCGATCAGCGCGGACGGAATTAACCAGACGTCCTTTGATTACGGCGACCGGGCGCGACTTGTCAACGAACACCTGCGCCTGTGGCAGCAGGTGGCCAGCGGCGCCCGCGGCCAACTGTCCGGCCATTTCGTCGACCCGGCCACCGGCCACCGCGTTACACCGGAATTCGCCGGGCATCTCGACCTGACTCGCGTCGGTACGTTGGGGCATTCTCGCGGCGGCAAGGGTGTTATGTGGCAGGCGTCGGACAAGCACCGCGCGGAATGGCCAGCTGGCGTACGCGTACGAGCGGTTCTCGGTCTGGCTCCAGTGAAATTCGACATCCCGGAAGGCGACCACAGCGACACCCTCATTACCGGGCTGCCGTTCACAGTGGTCACCGGGACCTGTGACGGCGCGGTTCACGAGGCAGGGCAAGAATATCTGGACGACCTCGCTGGGCGGAACACCGTGACCGACTATTCAGTGTCGCTAAGGGCGCCAATCACAATTACTACAACGCGACCTGGACACCGCCGTACCAGTTCGGCGAGGACGACAGCACCTGCCCGACCCAGGAATTAGCCCCTAACACCCAGCAGAACGCGCTCACCACTTACGCGATCGCATTCTATCGCTACGAACTTTACGGCGACCGGTCCGGACTGTCCGTACTCACCGGACAACGCCCACTGCCGAACGTCACCGCGACCACTCGAGTGGTGCCACCGGGTCAGCGACCCGGCAGCACGCCGCGGCAGAGAGTCGCAGGACACTAGCCATTCGGTGGCATTGCCTACCTCGTCGGACCGAGCTCAGCGTCCAACCGCGACGGCCAGTCCTCGTGTGCCAACCCGGCCCCCATCAGTACGTCCCGCCAGTCCAGCTCGGCGAGAGCGCATGCATCGCGCAGCCGATGAAGGTCGCCCCGAGCACACAGCACAACGCCGGCCTGAATGCGTTCGGAGTCGCTGATCGCAGCGACCATCCCGATCACCGACGGCGCACTTCCTGGCGCGGGGAAATCCCGCTCGATCCGCCGCTGCAGCCGCTGGGACACACTCGCCATAACCCGAGTATGAGCCGTTCGCCGACTAGGTCCTGTCTAGTTATTGCGGCGCTCCCTTTAAGGGGCCATCCGCTGTGCTATAGATCTCGCCAACGGGACCGGCGGCTCGCTGACTTGGTTTCCGCCGCCGTAGCCGAGGTCGACATCGACGCCGACGACGATGTTTCCGCGACGAAAGTACACAGAGTTGCTCAGCGGCGGCCGCCGGAAGGCGTACGCGGCGTCCACCCAGCTGTCCAGATCGTGGATCGGGTAGCTGCCGGCCAGCCGCTGACCGAAGGAGTTGCTTGCTCGCACGCTGCCGGCCAGAATCGTTCCTGAGAACAGTCGCTCGCTGATGGTGAGACTGGTGCCCGCAGGGCCGGTGGCCTTGCAGTCACGGTCCAGCGTCCGGATCAGTCCAGTCGAATCGTCGCAAGCCAGCGGCCCAGCCCCTGGCAGTACAGCGGCGACCTCGGCCTGACTGATCAACTTCCCGGGCAAAGCAGGCAACGTTGTGTACGTGTCGATCACACCAAGATTGATCACCACGAGGTAGCCGGCGATCAGCAGAAACACCGCCGCCAGCGCCGACAGCAAGGCGCGCAGGACCGTACGACCGGTCCGCGCCGGCGCGGGCTGCGGCGGATACCCGACATGTCCAGGTGGGCCGTACGGCGCGGACATAGAACTCCCTCCAGAGGCTCAGCCGGCTGAGCCTAACAATCCATTATTAGCGCTACACGCCGGCCGTCGACCTGCAGTCAGGACTGAGAGACAATCTCGTCACCCCAGCGGGCGAAAAACTCCCGGGCGGCCACGATCTCTGCGCTTGGCAGCGGAATCTCGTCATCATCGAAACGTGCGAGGGTACGCATCATCTGAGCAAGCACCTGCAAGTCAAAGCCGGCATCCATCTGTGCAGCCTGCTCCAGCAGCGCTGCCTCACCGAAACGGCGTACCAAAACATAGACATCGGCGAAGTCGCGAGCTTCCGCACGTCCGAAGAGTGCCAGCAGCTTTCGCCCCGCGAGGTCCAACGGCGCGAGCGTCGGGCCGAGAAGGGTGATCGTCGGCGACGAACTCGGTGGCGAGTCCAGCGCGATATCAACCAAAACTTCTTCAGAACCATCGACAATGACAAGTCGGGAAAACGTCACGCTCTCGTGGACCACCGTGACGGAGTACCCACGTCGATCCAGCGCCCTGAGGAACGCCGTACGCGCTTCCGTAATCGACTCAAGCGGGGCCGACGCGAAAGATCGAGGTCGTGCGTTGGCCGGGCGATGAGCTCTGACGCGAGCAGCGCGGCGCCTCCGGCGACCACGTACCCCTTGGATGCCTTGAGTCCGAAGAAAATGCGCGCGACACGTATCTGAAAAGTCGTCAGCATGCCGTCACACATCACGCCACCCGTTCGCCGACCGAGCCGGTGACAATCGCGCTCCACGCGGTACGAACAGCGGCGGGCAGCACCAGTTCGTCCCATATATCGACCAGCAAAACACCATCCAGATACGTAAGCACGTCCATCGGCCCGCCCTCACGAATCACGAGCTCGTACACCCGCGCTCGCTGGCGGCGGTCGCCCAGATCGAACCGTCGCCCCAGATCTGACCAGTTCAAGTGCAGCGGAAGCTCGACGACGGCCAACGCCCGTTCGAGCGGGAGTGCTCGCAACGCTGATCAAGGATGCGCTGAAGAAAGCAGGCTGAACCGGCGAGTTTGCTACACATCCTGCTACACGGAAGGGCCCGGAGACTGTGTCTCCGGGCCCTTTCCCCTGGTAGCGGGGGTAGGATTTGAACCTACGACCTCTGGGTTATGAGTTGTCCGATCTG
>NZ_BAAANY010000003.1:0-200985 GCF_039530045.1 Fodinicola feengrottensis
GCCGCATAAACATCTACCTGGCCGCCGGGCACCACCACGCCCGGCGGCCCACAAACCTTGTCTACCAGTACTCCAGCTGAGGGTCCCCCGCTTCCGTGGAGGCATCGACTATAAGGAGATGTCATGCTGGGAGTGCGTAGGAAGTTCGATGCGGCGTTCGGTGAGGGAGCGGTCCGGATCGTGCGGGAGACTGATAAGAGTGTCGCGGTGGTGGCCCGTGATCTGGGGGTTGTGGCCCAGACGTTGGGTAACTGAGTGAAGGCGGGCGGGTCGGGGAGAACACCGTGGCCGACTCGATGGCGAGGCAGAATCTGGTGGCCAGGACCAAGAAACGCCGCAAGGGCCTGACCCGACCGGACAAGGCCGCGCGCCCCTTACCGGACCTGCTCAAGCGAGACTTCACCGCATCGGCGCCGAACCTGCGCTGGGTTGGTGACATGACCGAAATCGTGACTGACGAAGGGAAACTCTACTTGGCGACCGCGATCGACCTGCACTCCCGGCGAGTACTGGGCGCGGCCACCGGCATCCACCCGGACGCCGAGCTGGCCTGCGCGGCGATCCGGATGGCCGTCGCCGCCCGCGGCGGGGCCGTTGACGGGGTCGTCTTCACACCGACCACGGATCGACGTACACCACGACGGACTACTACAACCACCGCAGACGACACAGCGCCTGTGGGATCAGGACGGGTCGTTGATGAGACCGATGACCTGACGAGAGGCACCGAAGGACTTGGAAAGCCGGCCGGACGCTGGTTTCGTAGCGAAGATGAATCGCATTCTGGCCCTCTACAACCTGCCGCCGACTGATGGCGAATGATCTGCGTGGATGAGTTCGGGCTGCTGAACCTGCGGTCGGCGGCGAGACCGGAGCTCACCAACCTGCCGCTGAAACTTCTTCCGGCGCGAGCGATGAGTTTGCGATCCGACCCCGGTCTGTCTGAGTAACATGCTCGTACGCCCAGAGGGAGACTGACATGACCGCCATCCAGCAGCCGACCGTTGTCAAGCGCGGCCGCGCCCTGAACATCACCTTGTGGATCGCCCAGGTCATCCTGGCCGCGCTGTTCGTTTTGGTGGCCGTACCAAAACTTTTCGGCGACCCGACCGCGGTGGCGTCCTTCCACTCCATGGGCGTCGGCGACTGGTTCCGCTATCTGACCGGTGCCTGCGAGGTGGCCGGCGGCCTGTCGCTGCTGGTGCCGCGGCTCTGCGGCCCCGGCTCGATCGCGCTGGTCGGGCTGATGGCCTGCGCCACCGTCGCCAACCTGTTCTTCATCCCGGGAATGGCAGCGGCCGCCTTCGCCACCGTGCTGCTCGGCGCGATCCTCGCGCTGGTCGCCTGGGGCCGCTGGCCGCACACCGTCGCCTTCTACCGGATGGCGCGGTCCTTGATCAAGCGCTGACACCTAGATAGTCCGGCCGCCCCACCTGGGACGGCCGGACTTTTTTTTCAGCTGGAGAGCCGAGATATCGGGACTCGGGTGAACGTGATGTTCTCGTACGCACTGAAGTCGCCGGTCTCGTACAACACCGCGACGGTCTTCTGGTCAACTTGCACCAGGTCCGAATATGCCGCCGGCAGGCCGGAAAGGGTCAGACCGAGGGTGAAATTCACGCCCTGGTCGCGGCTGACCTGAAGGGACATCGCGGCCCGTTTGTTGTTCGGATCGTACGGACCGGAAAACAGCAACAGGTCGGGCTGGCTCAGCTGCAGCACACTTCCCTGCGAAATGGCCGCGACAATGGTGTCGTTCGGCGGGAATGGCTTGTCGAGTGTTTGGCCGCCATCAGAGGAATACGCGTCGGCGCGGTGGCCGGGTGCGGTGGCGTCGTTGCGAGTGTTGAAATAGAGCCGGCCGTCCGGCAGCTCGGTGGCAGTCGACTCGTTCACGTTGATGAAACCGTCGGGATTTTCGTCGATATAGCCAATGTGCCAGGTCTGGCCGAGATCGTCGCTGTAGATGTCGTGGCCGCTGTTGTATTTACCCTCCGCACCGGTGTCCGTGGTGCCGGGCGTGGTGGTGTGGTTCGCCGCGACGACCAGCCGGCCGGCGTGCGGGCCGCGACTGATCTGCAGCGCGTGACCGGGAGTGGTCGCGTACCAGCGCCAGTCGGGCTTCTTCGCCTGCGCGGTGATCTCCCGCAGCGCCGACCAGGTCGCGCCGTTGTCATCGCTGTATTGCACGAACGGCCGACGAGTGTCGGCCGCGGACACCTGGCCGCGGATGATCTGCGCCTCGGTCACCGAACCACCGTTGTGCACGGACAGCAGCACGATGCGGCCGGTGTTCGTCACCACCGGCGCCGGGTTCCCGATGGTGTCGGTGCCCTGGTCAGCCACCACCTGCAGCGGTCCCCACGTACACCCGCCGTCGCCGGAACGGCGCAGCACGATGTCGATGTTGCCGCTGTCGCCGCCCGAGTCCTTACGGCCCTCGGCGAACGCCAGGATCATGCCGTTGCGCGCCTTGACGACAGCCGGGATCCGGAAGGTGTTGTAGCCGCCGTCGCCCTTTTTGTACGGCACCGCGCCGCTGCAGCGCGCCGCCGGCGATTGCGCCACTAGCGCACCTATGGCGGTAGGCAACAAGGTCGCCGCGGCGATGACGCCGGCGACTCCGGCGAAAGTGCCCAAAACGGGCCAAAACTTGCGGTGCATCGGGCCTCCCTTCAGATGATGATGGTGGCGGCGGACATATGACATGGGACGTCCTTTGTCCTGCGCCGAACTTAGGCGCGCACGCCCTCGTCGTCAAGTGCCCAGGTTCCGCTCAGCGGACCATCTACAAGGCCCGTACCAGCACTTTCAGAGAAACCACAGACCTCGCTGATACCACTTGTCCACATCATCGTGAACAGAAGGAGCTTCATTCGGTCGGAAGGCTTTTCGGAAAGTCCTCGGTAACGGCAAATCACGCTCGCCCCGGCCATATGGCGGGTGTTTCGTTGCCCTTATGGACTACCCACGATGTCCCATCGCGTGCTTCGCCCGTAGGTTGGCACGAAGGGGCCATGCCACCAACGGGTCTGAGCCCTAGTTTGGTTGCATGGCTCACCTGAACGAGGTCCCGCTGGGCGTCGGCGCCGTCACCACCGCCCGGCCGCGGGCATGGCTGCTGTGGATCAGTCCACTGCTTGCCGTGCCGGCCGCCGGCCTGCTGCTGATGAACGCGCAGAAGGACCACTGGCAGTTCGCGCCGGCCAGCCTCGCGCTGCCGTTCGTCGCGCTGCTCGCGGCGGGCCTGCTGGCGCTGCTGCCGTTCGCCGTCTGGCGGCTGCGCAGGGGTGCCTGGCTGCAGGGCAGCGTGCTGGTCGTACGCGGCTTCCGTACCCGCCGAGTGGACCTCGCCACCGCCACCGACATCCGCACTGACCTGCACTTCAACCGGCTCAGCCGGGTCAGCCGGGCGGTCCCGGTGCTGCTCGTACGACACACCGGCGGCTGGGTCCGGATGCAGCTGGCCACCGACGACGGCCGGCTGCTGCTGGCCGACCAGCTGGCGTGCCTCGCCGGCGTCCTCCTGCGCTCCCCCGCCCCGAACGCGGCCGCCGTCGCCGGCCGCCTCTGCCAGGCCGCCCACCGGCAGGCCGTCGCCGGCCGCATCGGCGCCGCCCCGGTCCCGCAGACCCCGATCGCCGCCTAGCGTCGTGACAATCGGAATCCGATTGCACCAACAGGTGGCCGCTGACCTGCGGGTTTTGCGTCAGCCGTGACATTCGGACATATCAGCCCTACAAGGCCGACCTCGCCGCCCGGTAGTGCGCACTCCGCTGCGCATACCCCAGCCGGTCGGCCGCCGAGATAGCCGCATCGAGCAGCACCGCCGGCACCCACGTCAGTCGTACGACCGCGCCGTCCGCGACAGCGAAGGCCTGCGACGCGACCGCTGCCTCAGCCACGCCGGCGAGCCAGAACAGCTCCGACACGTACGACCGGCCGAGCCCGTAACGCTCCCAGCCCGGCACGTCGGCCAGCGCCAACCCACACCGCCGCAACGCTTCCCAGGCGGCATTGGTCCGGCCGGCCGTACGCTCCAGCTCGGCCAACTCCTGCCACCCGCCGGCCACGTCCATCGGTTCGCCGGCCAGGTCGATCAGCTCCCGTTGCGCGTCGGCGGCGCCGGCCGGGTCGCCCATCTCGGCCAGCCGGTAGCGCAGGCCGGACAGCGTCTCGCGGTCCCGCTCCCGACCGGCCGCCCACTCGTACAGCCACTGCCGCGCGAGGTCCGAGCGGCCGACGAGCTGCGCGCGATCGATCCACGTCATCGGATCCTCGGCCGTCTCGTCGGCCGGAAACCACGAGCGCCTGGCCGCGAACCAGTCCGCCAGCTCAGCCTCGGTCAGATCGATCGCGCGGTCCACCAAATAGTCGAGCAGGGCCTCCCGATCGGGAAGGTCGCTCTCGCGGACGTACGCGATGGTTGCCGACACTCCCGCCGCGAACAGATATTGCGTGTCATAGCCGGCGCCGGCGTCGAAATTGGCTCGCTTCAGGCCCCAGTGCCGTGTTACGTCCTGGAGCTGGCGGTGCTCGGCCACCAGAAAGCCGGCCAGCTCGGCCACTTCACCCAGCCCGTCCTGGGCCCGCCGGTACGCGATTTCCTGGTCCATCAGCCACCGCAACAGGAGCAGATCCGTCGGCCGCCGGTCGTACTGCAGCGCCCACAACACAGTGGCCCGCAGCTCGGGGTTTTCCAGCCCAGGCCATGGCGCCGGCGCCTGCCGCACCTGCTCCAAAACCCGCCGCGCCTGCCCCATCACCAGCCCAGCATGCCATCTCAGACCTGGTTGCCGAGCTTCCCTTCGCCCAGATCCTCAGCCACGCTGAAGCCGTCCGCGCCTACCCGGACCTTCTCCTCGCTGGCGGCCGCACTGCCCAACGCCCGCGGTTTGCCGTCCAGATCCAGCACGACCGTTCCTTCGGAATACCAGGAATGCACGACCGGATTGCCCCAGAAGTCGCGGCGCCGGTCGTCATGCACATCCCAGCGTACGGTCGGATTGTCCGGATCTCCGGTGTAGTAATCCGTCGTGTAGAGCTCGATCCGGTGGTTGTCAGGGTCGCGTACGTAGAGATAGAACGCGTTCGAGACGCCATGCCGGCCCGGGCCGCGCTCGATCATGCCCTGCTTGTTCAGCGCTCCCAGCAAATCGCAGGTGCTGAGGATGTTTCCGCGTTCGTGGGCGGCGAAAGCCAGGTGATGCAGCCGTGGCCCGTCACCGTTGGTCAGCGCGATGTCGTGCACGGTTTGCTTGCGAAAAAGCCAGGCAGCGTAAAGATTGTCAGCGTCCTCAATGGTTTCCGAGACACCGAAGCCGAGCTTGCGATAGTACGCTTCGGCTGCTGGCACGTCCGGTGTGAGGACATTGAAGTGGTCGAGCCGGGACAACGCGTTCGCCGGCTGCAGGTCATACCGCTGGGTCAGCCGCTCGACATGCGTGCAGTCGTAGAAAAACTCGATCGGGAATCCCAGCGGATCCTCGATGCGGACCGCCTCGCCGATGCCCAGTGTGGTGCCAGCCGGCACCCTTTGCACGCGTACGCCCAAATCCCTGAAATACGCCTCCGCCGCGTCCACCTCCTGTAGGCCACGCACGCGGTAGGACAACAAAGCCAGCGCGGGCGCCTCACCGAGCCGCAGCACCAGGCTGTGGTGGGTGTATTCCTCGTACGCACGCAGGTAAAGCGCGTCATCGGTCTCGGCGGTCACGACCAGACCGAGAACGTCCACATAGAACCAGCGAGCAGCGGCCAGGTCGGTGACGACCAGCTCAGCGTAGGCCGAGCGAATCACGTCTGGCGGCGCGATCGAAGCCATCTGAATTCCTCTCTAACGCGCGCCGAAACGCGGAGTGTGTACGTCGCCGGTGGCCACATGCACGATTTGTTCGTTGGTGTAGAAATCGATGCTGCGGTGACCGCCCTCATGGCCGACCCCGCTGGCTTTCACGCCGCCGAAAGGCGTCCGCAGGTCGCGGATGTTGTGCGAGTTCACCCACACCATGCCGGCGTCGATCGAGCTGGACACCCGGTGTGCGCGGCCCAGGTTTTCGGTCCAGACATAGCCGGCGAGGCCGTATTTCACGTCGTTGGCCAGCGAAATCGCCTCTTCTTCGGTGTCGAACGGCGTTATCGCCACCACCGGTCCGAAAATCTCCTCCTGGAAGATCCTCGCGGTGGACGGAACGTCCGCGAACACCGTCGGCTCCAGGTAGTTGCCCTCGGGCAGATGTGCTGGGCGAGAGCCGCCGGCGACCAGCCGGGCCTCGGTCTTGCCGATCTCGACGTACGAGAGCACCTTTGCGTAGTGCTCTGGATGTACCAGCGCGCCAACCTCGGTGGCCTTGTCAGAAGGCGGGCCTACGACGATTTTGCTGGCCCGTTCGGCATAGCGGTTAACGAAGTCGTCGTAGACGCTGCGCTCCACGAGAATTCGTGATCCGGCCGTACACCTTTCACCGTTCAGCGAGAAAACCCCGAACAGCGAGGAGTCCAGCGCGGCATCGAGGTCGGCGTCCGCGAAGATCACCACCGGTGACTTGCCGCCGAGCTCCATCGACAGCCCTTTGAGGTTTTCCGCGGCCGTCCGCATAATCGTCTGACCGGTCGTGGTCTCGCCGGTGAAGGAGATCCGTGGTACGCCCGGATGCTCGACCAGCGCCTGGCCGGCTTCTTCGCCGATCCCGTTGACCAGGTTGAAAACTCCGGCCGGCAGGCCGGCAGCGGCGAAGATCGGACCCCACAGGCTGGCCGACAACGGGGTGAACTCGGCCGGCTTCAACACGATCGTGCAGCCGGAGGCGAGCGCCGGCGCGAGTTTCCAGCTCTCCAACATGAAAGGCGTGTTCCACGGGGTGATCAGCCCAGCCACCCCTACCGGCTTGCGGACAACGTAGTTCAGCTGCGCACCCGGAACCCGGTAGGCGTCCTCGTTCATCGCCACGATCAGGTCGGCGAAGAACCGGAAGTTCTCGGCGGCCCGCTTGGCCTGGCCGAGCGCCTGGGTGATCGGCAGCCCGGTGTCGAAGGTTTCCAGCGCGGCCAGCCGTTCGCCCTGCGCCTCCACGGCATCGCCGATATTGTTCAAAACCCGGGCCCTCGCGCGAGCCGTCATGGTCGGCCATGGCCCACCGACAAAAGCGTCACGAGCCGCTCGTACGGCCAGGTCGATGTCCTCGGCCTGGCCGGCGGCGGCCGTCGCGTACGGCTGGTTGGACACCGGATCAGCGATGTCGAAGGTGGCGCCGGAACGGCTTGGCACCTCCTGCCCGCCAATGTGGTGCGGCAGGAACTTCGGCAGGTTTTCCGGGGTCATCTCAGGCCTTCTCGTCAAGGAGCGGGCTGAGCAGGTCCTCGCCCAGCGCCAGCAGCTGTTTGATTTTCACCAGGCCCGGCTCGGTCGGCGCGATCAGCGGCGGCCGGACATAGCCGGAGGCGATCAGGCCGCGCTGCTCCAACACCCACTTGGCCGGCGCTGGATTGGTCTCGACAAAGAGCAAATCGACCAGCGGGTGCAGCCGGAAATGCAGGTCGCGGGCGGTCGCGAAGTCGCCCTCCACCCAGGCCTGATACATTCGGGCCACCGCGGCCGGCGCGAGATTGGCCACCGCCGAAACGAAACCAACGCCACCGAGGCTCATCAAGGGCAGCGACAGCAGCTCGATTCCCGACCACACCAACAACTCCGGCCCGGCCGCGTAAAGTACCCGAGAGAAGTGCTCGAAGTCCTTGGTTGTTTCCTTGATGCCGACAATGTTGTCGAAATCGCGGAACAGCCGGGCCACCGTCTCTGGCGCGATGTCCACGGCGGTACGAGATGGCACGTTGTAGACGATGACCGGCAGGTCCGGATATTCCCGCGCCACGGTCGCGTACCACTGGTAGAGCGCTTCCTGGGTGGGCCGTGCGTAATAGGGCGTGATAATCAGTACGGCGTCCGCGCCGACTTCTCGCGCGATGCCGGTCAGCTCCAAGGTTTCGTCCAGCTTGGCCGATCCGGTCCCTGGTACGAACGGGACGGCATCACCAATTTCCTCGACGGCGGCTCGCATTCCGGCGGCCCGCTCGGCGATCGTCTGCGCGCTCGGCTCGCCGGTCGAGCCACCCAGCGAAATCCCGTGCGATCCGTTCGCCAGCTGCCAGCGGATCAGGTTGCGCAGGCCGTTGGTGTCCACCGCTCCCTCGGCGGTGAAAGGCGTCACGACCGGCGCGATCGAGCCCCTGATCGTGCTGGGATCACTGCGAAACTTCATTTCCCGCCACCTTCCAGCCACTGCTGGTACGCCGGTTTCCAGTCTTTGCCGAGCGGATAGAGCCCCTTGACCGAGTTTCCGGCCTGTACTTGCTCGACGATGAACCGCTCCTGCCGCTCCTGCTCAACCGTGTCGGCGGCCACCTCGGCGGCCAAGGCCAGCGGAATGACCAAAACCCCGTCGTCGTCGCCGACAATCACGTCACCCGGCTCGACCAGCGCGCCGCCGCAGCCAATCGCCACATCGGTCTCCCACGGCACATGCCGACGACCAAGCACCGCGGGATGGGCCACTCCGGCGAAAACCGGAATATCCAATGTGGACAGGGTGGCCGAGTCGCGGGCGCCGCCGTCGGTCACGATCCCGACCGCGCCACGGACTTGCGCGCGTAAAGCGAGAATATCCCCGATAGTGCCCGAACCGGCCTCGCCACGTGCCTCCATCACCAGCACCTCACCAGCACCGACCGCCTCAATGGCGCGTTTTTGGGCGTTGAAGCCGGCCCCGCGAGAGTCGGACAGATCCTCGCGCAGCGGCAGATATCTGAGCGTACGAGCGGTGCCGACCATTTTGCTGCCCGGCCGCAGGGGGTGTACGCCATCGATCGACACCGTGTTGAGGCCGCGTTTTCTGAGCTGAGCGCTCAAAGTCGCGACACTGACCGACGACAGCTGGGCTCGTACGGCCGGATCCAGACCCTTCGCGGGTTGCCCGTACGCCTCGGCGCGAGTCGTGTCATCGGCCTTGGGCGGCGCGCCGTACGTACCGACCGGCCCGTCGCCGGCGACCACCCGGTTGCGCAACCGGCCAGTGGTCAGCGCCGGATCGTCGAGACTGCCGACTTCCACCTCGACGACATCACCCGGCTGCGCGACGCTCGCGCCGGCCGGCGTGCCAGTCAGGATCACGTCGCCGGGTTGCAGCGTGAGCATCTCGGACAGGTCCGCGACCAGCTGGCCGAAGCCGAAGAAGAGACCCTCGCTGGTGTCGTCCTGAACAACCTCGCCGTTGAGATATGTCCTGATCCACAACCGGTCAGGCCGCACTTTCTCGGCCGGCAGCAGCTCCACACCGAGCGGCGTGAAGCCGTCACCGCCTTTGGATCGGACGTTCGAACCGCGGTCGGCGTACCTCATGTCGTAGACGCCCGCATCGTTGCCGGCGGTCACCCAGCGTACAGCCGCCCAGCCCTGCTCGGGCGTGACGCGATGGGTCGTACGACCGATGACCAGCGCGATCTCGCCCTCGAAGCCGAGCAGCTCGCAGCCCTGCGGACGTACCAGCGGCTGTTCGGTGGCGCTGAGTGACGAGACGGGTTTCAGGAAATACGACGGATGCGCCGGCGTCCGGCCACGCTGGGCCGCCCGGCTGGGGTAGTTGACGTGCACGGCGACGATCGCGCCCGGGCGACTGCCCAGGGCGGCGCTGACCGGATCCTGCATGCGCGACCTCCTCAGCTTCGTGTACGAAATCATATATGACGTTCCCGGAGCCCCCTGTCAGCGTTGCATTTCTCACCGTCGGGAGCCTGCCGGCCGCGCTGGCCTTAAAGTGACCCTCCAACCGATCCGCCACACGGGAGGCAGCATGCGCTCGGCGAAGGACTTCTTCCGGCCGCTGGCCGTCGGCGCCCCGACGCCGGTCCGGGAGATCCCGTTCCGGCCGTCCCGGATGATCCACTTCTTCGACCCGAGCAACCCGAAGATGGCCGCCAAGGTGCCGGACCTCGCGCCCAAGGTCGACGTGCTGCTGGGCAACCTGGAGGACGCCGTCCAGGCCAGCAACAAGGAAGCCGCCCGCAGCGGGCTGGTCGACATCGGCAAAGCGACCGATTTCGGTGATACGCAGCTGTGGACCCGGATCAACAGCCTCGATTCGCCCTGGGCGCTGGACGATCTGCTCACGCTCGTACCAGCGATCGGCGGCAAACTGGACGTCATCATGGTGCCCAAGGTCGAAGGCGCCGAGGATATTCATTACGTTGACCGGCTGTTGGCTCAGTTGGAAGCAAAAGCCGGCATCGAACGGCCCATCCTCGTACACGCGATCCTGGAAACCGCCACTGGCGTCGCCAACGTCGAGGAGATTTCCGGCGCCAGCCCACGCATGCAGGGCCTCTCGCTCGGGCCGGCCGACCTCGCCGCCAGCCGGCGGATGAAAACCACTCGGGTCGGCGGCGGCCATCCGGGTTATCTCGTACGATCCGACCCCATCGGCGACGACCTGACCTCTGGTCGTACGACCTATCAACAGGATTTGTGGCATTACACGGTCGCCCGGATGGTGGATGCCTGCGTCGCCAACGGAATCCTGCCCTATTACGGGCCTTTTGGCGATATTCGGGATGTCGTCGCCTGCGAAGACCAGTTCCGCAATGCGTACCTGCTCGGCTGCGTCGGCGCCTGGAGCCTGCACCCCGCGCAGATTCCCATCGCCCGCAAGGTTTTCTCGCCCGACCCAGCCGAAGTACGGTGGGCCCGACGAGTCATCGCGGAGATGGGCGACGGCACCGGCGCGGTGATGATCGACGGCAAAATGCAGGACGACGCGAGCGTGAAGCAATGCCGGGTGGTCGCGGAGTTGGCGGACGCGCTGGCCGAACGCGATCCCGAGCTGGCCAAGGCGTACGCGGCTTCCGAGGAGGACGCGTGACATCCGTACGACCGCGCCGATCCGTCCTCTACATGCCTGGCGCGAACGAGCGTGCGTTGGAAAAGGCCAAAACCCTGCCCGCGGACGCGTTGATCCTCGATCTGGAGGACGCGGTCGCGCCGGATGCCAAGGCAGAGGCCCGAAAACGCGTGTGCGCGGCCGCCTCCTCCGGTGCGTACGGCCAGCGGGAAATCGCCATTCGGGTCAACGCCGCCGACACCGAGTGGCACGCCGAAGACCTGGCGGCGGCGGCGGCAGCCCAGCCGGACGCGATCCTGGTGCCCAAAGTGAGCTCGGCCGCTGCCGTACGAGCCCTGGAAAGCTCGCTGGGGTCGTCCCGGATCGCGTTGTGGGCCATGGTCGAAACGCCCGAGGCGATGCTGAATGCCACTGCTATCGCCACCGCGTCGGAGCGACTGACCGTTCTTGTCATGGGCACCAACGATTTGGCGAACGAGCTGCACGCCGAGTACGTGCCCGGCCGCGCACCGCTGCTCACCGGGTTGTCTCTGTGCCTGCTGGCAGCACGCGCCGCGGGCAAGGTGATCCTGGACGGGGTTTACAACGACGTCAAGGATCTGGACGGCTTTGAGACCGAATGCCTGCAGGGCCGGCAGTTCGGTTTCGACGGGAAAACCCTGATCCACCCCTCCCAGCTCGCTCCCTGCAACAGAATCTTCGCGCCATCAGACGCCGAGGTGGAAAAGTCGCGGCGGATCATCGACGCTTTCTCCCAAGCCCAGGCTGAAGGTCGTGGTGTGGTCACCGTCGACGGCCGGATGATCGAGAACCTGCACATACGCAATGCTGAGCGAATTTTGGCTCTAGCGGACGCGATCAGCGCTGGTTAAGGGCGAGCTCGGCGAAGACGGCTCGATGATCCGAGCCGGGAATCGTCTGCTCGCCGGCTCGGACCGCGGTCAGACCGCTGCCGTGCAACACGTGGTCCAGCTGGAAAACCGGCAGCACCGAAGGCCAGGTCGGCGCCCAGCCGCGGCCCAACTCGGCGTGGCTGTCGATCAGCCCGTCGGCCAGCAGGTTGCGCATGGTGGCATGGTCGAGGGTCGCATTGAAATCGCCGAGAAAGACGGTGTCCTTGCCGGCGGTCTTCGCCGCCCCACCGAGCGCCTGCAGATCTTGCGCCCATCTTTGCGGGTCGCCCGGCGGATAGTACGTGTGCACCGCGACGATGGTCACCGTCCGACCACCGACCATGATCTGCGCTGTCGGCTGCTGCCATTTCGTCGCGGCCTTCAGCAGTCCACTGAGGACCAGCGGATAGCGGGAATAAATCGAGGAATCGATCTCGGGATGCAACTCATGATAGGGCAACAGTTTCCCGATGCCTGCGCGGTCGAGCGCCTGCACACCGGCCGCGGTGAATTCCTCCAGCGAAAGCACGTCGATTTGCTCGGACCGTACCAACGCCATAATGGTTTGCGGATCGGCCTTGCCCACGTCGGTGTTGGCGGCGGCCACCCGCAGGCGTACCGAGCTGGCCGTGGTGTTGTGCGGGATGAATCGGGGCACCACTTGGAAGAGCTGCGTGACCACCAGGGCGATCGCGAGCACCAGAAGCAATCGCCCGCTGGCCGCCAGCACCACGAGCGTGAGCACAATGGTGGCGGCCACCGCGTACGGGAATCCGGCCATCGGCAAGGCGAGATACGTGCCGTCGTCGAGACCGAGCAGCCGGACAGCGGTCAGAGCCGCGGTAAAGAACAGCAAAAACCCACAGCAGAAAAGCAAAAGTCCACGCAGCACCCTTCCGACACCGGTCGGTTGCCGGCGTTGTGACGCCACCTGCGGGTAATCATCGATTCTGGTCATTACGATTCACTGTAGGTCGGCGGCCAGCGCCGAAAATCAGCCTGAAGGGACCTGTCTGATGCCACCAGAGGATGACACCGCCACATTGACCGCGCTGGCGACCCGTGCTCTCGCCGCCGCCGGCCAGGGCGACATGGTGTGGGGCCACCTTGCGGTGCGCGACCCGCAGGGGCGCGGTGTCTGGATGAAAGCCCGCGGCTGGGGTTTGGAAGAGATCACCGCGGATCGGGTCGGGCTGGTGTCCTGGGACGGCCAGCCGCTGGCTGGCGATCCACACCTGCATCTGGAGTTTCCCATTCACACCGAGGTGATGCGGGCCCGTACGGAGGTGAATGTGACCGTCCACACGCATTCCGCCGCGGTCAACGCCTTCAGCGCGCTCGGCGTGCCGCTGCGGCCACTCAGCCACGACGCCGTGTGGTTTACCGAGCACGGGCTGCCACGCCACACCGCGACGGCCAATCTCGTACGGACGGCTGAGCTGGGGCGGGCTTTGGCGGCGGATCTCGGCGCGGCCCGCGCGTGTCTCATGCCGCAACACGGTTTGGTGGCCGTCGGTGTCGATGCCGCGCACGCGGTGATGACCGCGATTCTGTTGGAACGGGCCTGTTCCGTACAACTGGCCGCGCAGTCCGCCGGTGAGGTGCGGCATTGGACCAGCGACGAGGAAAGCCTGGAAAAGGCGCCGATCTGCTGGGCCCCCAGCCAAATCGAAGCCGGCTGGCAGTATTGGGTCCGCCGCGCTACCGCATATCGGTGATGGCGAGGTTGGTGTAGGCGGCCGTGCTGTCCTCGGTGACCAGGCCGACCTGGCCGTTGAGCAGCACGGGGAAAGTGCCGGAGAAAGTGCGTTGCTGCATCACCGTGCCGTCGAGAGAAAACTCGTACGAGGCGCCGGTTTTGAGGACGCTCAACCGATGCGCCACGGTCGGATCGAACCCGGCCGGCAGGTTGGCATTCTGCCATGGTTGCTCGGTCCCTTGGACAACCGCGTGGGTCGCCAGCACGTTGTTCTTGCGGTCGATGAAAACCTCGACGTGGTTGTTCCGGTCGTCGTACGACGCGTAGATCCCGTATTTCGGGAAGCCGGACGTGGTCCCGGTGCCGGTCCATGTCGTATCGACCGTCACTCGATATGTCTCGTAATTCGGGTTGGAAGCGCGGAAAAGTCGGGTCCACCCAACGCCACCAAAAGAAGTCAGGGTCGCCCCAGCCGGACTTGTCACGGTCCAGCTTCCCACCGAACGGCCGTCATTCACGCCTTCGGCCAGATCGCCGAACGCGTCGCCCCAGCCCTGGTTGTACGGGTTGGGGCTGCCGGTCGAACCCAGCTCACCCGACGGCGCCTGCAACGGAACTCCGTCGGCGACCGGGTAGCCCAGCAGCGGGCTTCCGTCGGTGTCCCAATAAAGCCGCTGCAACCGCAGCTCCCGGCCGGAGTCGCAGGCGTTCGTGTTGGAGTGCACCAGAAACCAGTCTTCGACCCCGTCGACCGTACGAATCGGGACGAAGGACGCGGGACCTTTCACTCCACTGTGGTATTTGAAAATCGGACCGGTTTTCGTCCAGCCAGCCGCATCGAGCAGATTGCCGCTGGTGTTCGTCAGCAGTCCCACCGCATAGCTGTCGGTGCCACAGAAACTGCCGGAGTACGTGATGAAAGTCTTGCCACCGTGTTGGAAACCGACCGGCCCCTCATTGACCTTCAGCCCGGCGGTTTCCCATGGTCGGTCCGGTTGGGACAGCAACACCCGGTTGCCACTCACGTGCAGCGGGTCACTCATGGGCGCGAGGTAGATGTTCTGCTCCGATCCGGAGCTGTCCGGCCATCCGGACCAGGTCAGGTAAAGCTTGCCGTCCGAAGTCTGGAAAACATCCGGGTCGATCGCCCACAGCCCGCTGGACTCGGTTAACTGGCCATGCGCGGCGCCAGTGGTCGCTTCCGCGTACGCGCCGGTGGGGTCGCTGGTCTTCGCCTTGAGCACGAAAAGCCGGTGGGCGGAGCCGGCGCCGGCGGTGTAATAGATGTAGAAAGCGCCATTGATCGAGTGGATTTCCGGCGCCCACACCTCAGCGCAGTTGGCGGCCGGACAGCCGGGAATCTGGAAGACCGTGAACCGGGTCGCCGATCCCAGGCCGGTCAGGGTGGCCGAGGACCACACACAGATATAGCCGCCGGCGCAGCCGTCCGTCGAGGTGTAGTAATACTTTCCGCCCGACGAAATGATGTGCGGATCGGACCGGTTGGTGACCACCGGATTGGTAAAAGTCCCCGCGGCGGTTCGCGGCGCGCCAGCGGCGCCGGTCGTGCCAGCTACCAATGCCAGCAGCGACACGACGACCGCAATCCACCGGAAAGACCACTTCTGAGCAGCACCCACGCGCACGGCCACGCCTCCCACCCTCGGCCCCGCAGGCTCACAATATTTCGGCCAGCCGTCAAGCCTGAAAGCCGGACGGATCGAAATCGACAGTGAAAACCATCACTGCGACTCGCGCAGGATCGTGCGCAGGCCGGTGATGAAGATGCCCACCGCCTGGCGGGCCCGCGCGTCGGCTGACTGCCGACGGTCGGTGGTCGCCAGGCCGCGAGCCACCGCCTTCAACCGCACTCTGTCCTGCAGATCTCGCAGCGTTTTCCCGTCCGGCAACGACTGTTCCTCGGCCGTACGGCCGATCACGAAGCTCATCAGTGATCCTGCGGACAAAACCGCGTCATGCAGGTCGAACCCCGCATCGGTCAACACCGTGACGGTCTGGTCCAGCCAGGTCGCGAGCGCGGCGGCCCTGCTCAGGTCGGCGCCGGCGGCCACCCGCGCGCCGTCCTGATGTTTGAGCAGGCCACGGCGCAGCAGCGCGGCGGCCCGATGCAGCCACTGCCACCACTGCTCATCCGCCTTCCGGCCGCGAAGCCCGGCCAGACCGCCGGCCACCATCGCGTCGGTCAGGTAGTCCAGAAGGGCGCGTTTGTTGGCCACATGCCAGTAAAGCGCCGGTGCCTGCACATCCAACTCCTTGGCGATCCGCCGCAGAGTCAGCTTTTCCAGGCCGTCCTCGTCCAGCAGCCGGAGGGCGACCACGACCACCCGGTCTCTGGTCAGCGGCTCCCGCTCGGTGTCACTCGCCACCTTGACACCTTAACAAGTTAAGGGAACGATCGGCAACAGACGCCATTTAACTTGTTAAGGAGATCTGATGAGGATCATCATCGCCGGGGCCGGACCGGTCGGTCTGATGCTGGCCGCCGAACTGCGGCTGTTCGGCGTGACCGTGACCGTGGTGGAGAAACTGGCCGAGTCGACCGGTTTTTCCAAGGCCGGTGGGCTGCATCCGCGTACGGTGGAGTCAGCGGAGCTGCGCGGGATGGTCGAGGGGCTGCGGGCGCGGGCCGAGCGCAAGTCCAGCCGGCTCCGGTCGTACCAGGCGAGGGCGCGGGGCATTCCGCTGGCGCATTTCGCCGGCATCCGGACGATCCGGCTGGACCGGCTGCCCACCAACCAGGCCGGCTTCCTCGGGATCCAGCAGGCCGACCTGGAGGATTTCCTCGCCCAGCGGGCCATCGGGCTCGGCGCGACCCTCCTACGTGGACACGAGATCGTCGGTCTCCACCAGGACGCGGACCAAGTGACCGTGTCGGTGATCGGCCCGGACGGCCGCACGGACCTGCGGGCCAGTTACCTCGTCGGCTGCGATGGCGGCCGGAGCACCGTTCGTACGCTCGCGGGCTTTCCCCTCGACGGCCACGAACCCACGATCACCGGCCGGCTCGGCGACGTGGCAGTGCCGGAGCTGCTGGAAAACCCCGGCGCCGGCTGGCATCGGCTGGACGGCGGCGTGATCCAGGTGACGCCACTGCGGGTGCTGACCGTCGAGTTCGACAGTCCGCCCACGGACAGGGCCGACCGGGACCAGCCGATGACCAAGGCGGAGCTGGCCGCATCGCTGGCGCGAGTGGTCGGCCGGCCGGTCGATATTCCCGCGGAACCCCAGTGGGTGTCCCGTTTCACCGACAACACCCGGCTGGTTGACACGTACCGCCGCGGCCGAGTTCTGCTCGCCGGCGACGCCGCGCACATCCATTCCCCTTTTGGTGGCCAGGGCTTGAATCTCGGCCTTCAGGACGCGATGAACCTGGGCTGGAAACTGGCCGCCACGCTGCAGGGCTGGGCCGGCGACGAAGTGCTCGACACGTACACCGCCGAGCGCCGGCCGGTCGCGGCCGGCGTGCTGCACAACACCCGCGCCCAGGTCGCCCTGATGAACCCCAGTCCGCAGGTCACCCCGCTCCGCGAGCTTTTCACCGAGATGATGGACATCCCCGAGGTGAACCAGTTCCTCGGCGCCATGATCACGGCGCTGGACGTACGCTACGACTGCGGCGAATTCCTGCCACCGGCCAAAGTTCGTACACCCGACGGCACGGTCGCGGCCCGCGAGTTGCTCCACAGTGGACGACCGGTCCTGCTGGATCTGAGCCCGGACAGCACATTCGCTCATGCCGCCGCCCGGTGGGGCGACTGGGTCCACATCATCACCGGTGAGTCCGACGAAATTGGCAGTGTGCTCGTACGGCCGGATGGCTATGTCTGTTGGGAGGACACCTCACCGGACGATCTGACGATCACTCTGCGAACGTGGTTCGGCGGGTAGTTGGACGCATGAATATCGGTGGGAGAGGATGGCGACAAAGGACAGTCACCAATGAGGGAGTGCCGATCGTGCCAACTGTGGCCGAACAGCTCGTCCGGACGCTGCGGCGGGCCGGAGTCAGCCGAGTCTACGGCATCGTGGGCGACAGCCTGAACCCGATCGTCGACGCCATCCGGCGCACCGAAGGCATCGAGTGGGTGCATGTACGACATGAGGAGGCGGCCGCCTTCGCCGCCGCCGCCGAGGCGCAGCTGACCGGAAAACTGGCGGTGTGTGCGGGCAGTTGCGGCCCGGGCAACCTGCACCTGATCAATGGCCTTTACGACGCGCATCGCAGTGGCGCGCCGGTGTTGGCGATCGCCTCGCACATCCCGTCCGGACAGATCGGTTCCGGCTATTTCCAGGAAACTCACCCGGAAAGCCTCTTCACCGAATGCAGCCATTTCAGCGAGCTGGTCTCCCAGCCGGAGCAGATGGCCAGGCTGTTGCGTACGGCCATGCAAACTTCCGTTGGCCGGCGCGGAGTTTCGGTGTTGACGATCCCTGGCGACATCGCCGAACGCAAAGCGTATGGCAGCGACGAGGATTTCCGGCCAGCAGAGCCGGGCGCGGTGGTGCCCCCACCCACCACCGTCGACCAGCTCGCCACCTTGCTCAACAACGGCGAGAAGGTGATGCTTTTCTGCGGCGCCGGCTGCGAAAACGCGCATGATGACGTGATGGAGTTGGCCAGCTGGCTGCAGGCGCCGGTGGGCCATTCCTTTGGTGGCAAGGAATGGATCCAGTACGACAATCCGTACGACGTGGGCATGAGTGGCCTGCTCGGCTACGGCGCCTGCTACGACGCGATGCACGCGGCGGACCGGATCGTGATGCTGGGCACCGATTTCCCGTACGACACGTTCCTGCCGCAGGCCAAGACCATCCAGGTGGACATCGAGCCGGCACACCTGGGCCGTCGGACCGTGCTGGATCTGGCGGTGCACGGCTCGGTCGCCGAAACCATCCGGGCCGTGTTGCCCAAGCTGACCCAGAAAACCGACCCGTCGTTCCTGCACCAGATGTTGCGAGAGCACACCCGCAAACTCGAAGTCGTCGTTGACGCGTACACCAAGAACATCGAGCACCGGACGCCGATCCATCCAGAATATGCGGCGAAAGTCCTCGACGAGGTGGCCAACGACGACACGGTTTTCACCGTGGACACCGGCATGGGCTGCGTGTGGGCGGCCCGTTACCTGACGCCGAACGGAAAACGCCGAGTGCTCGGCTCTTTTCGGCACGGCAGCATGGCCAACGCGCTACCGCACGCGATTGGCGCGCAGCTGGCGGCCCCGGGCCGCCAGGTGGTGTCGATTTCCGGTGACGGCGGGCTGGCCATGCTGATGGGCGAATTGCTCACGTTGTCGTCCGCGGATCTGCCGGTCAAGGTCGTCGTCTTCAACAATGCGACACTGGGCATGGTGAAACTGGAAATGCTGGTCGACGGCCTCCCCGACTACGGTACTGACCATCCGCCGGTCGACTTCGCCGGCATCGCCCGGGCCGCCGGAGTTCACGCCGTACGAGTGGAAAAACCAGCCGAGGTAAGAGACGCTTTGGTGGAGGCGTTCGCGCATCCGGGTCCGGCCCTGGTCGATCTGGTCACCGATCCGTATGCGCTGGCCGTGCCACCGCGGGTCACCGGCCGACAGGTGCGTGGTTTTGCCGCCGCGATCAGCCGGACCGTGCTGACCGGCGGCGTCGGCGACATGGTGGAGATGGCCCGCGCGAACCTGCGAAACGTGCCCCGCCCGTGACCGTGCCGGTGCACCGGGTCCGCGATGGCCAGGAGTCGCTGCTGATTGCCGCGCTGCTGGCCATCGCCAGCGGGTTCCTGGACGCGCTGACCTATCTGAACCACGGCCAGGTTTTCGCCAACGCGATGACCGGAAACATCATCCTCACCGGGGTAGCCGCGGCCGGCGGCCATTGGCCGGACACAGCCCAGCACGCGTTGCCGATCGCCGCGTTCCTGGTGGGTGCACTGGTGGGCGAGAGCATTATGCAGCCCGCTGCCCGCAAATACATCCGCTGGCCGGCGGCCACCACGCTGGGACTGGAGATCGTGTTCCTGGTGGTGGTCGCCGGTCTGCCGACGGTCTTCACGACCGGCTGGTTGGCGCTCGGTATTTCGTTTGCCGCCGCGCTGCAGTCCACCTCGTTCCGAAAGGTGGGCGATCAGTCGTACAGCACCATCGTCACCACGAACAACCTGCGTTCACTGGTCAGCAACGCGTTTTCAGCCGTACGCACCAAGAACTGGCGTCTCACGCTGTGGTTCGGGATGGTCTGCCTGTCTTTCCTGGTCGGCGCCGCGATCGGCGCGCTGGCCACGATGGCCCTGGGCGACCGGGCACTGTGGATCGCCGCCGGCATCCTGACCGCCGCCTTCGCCCTGCTCACGTACGGATTATGGCACGAACGCAAAGCCTAGTTGTTATTGATGAAATTCTGCGCGGCTTGTTGTCCGAGGGTCACCGCGGAGTCATGTGACTCGATGGGATCCGCAGTGGTGTTGGAGAAGACGATATAGGTGACACCGTCGTCGACACCGCCCGAGCGCGGGTCCGGGTCGATCCCGAGAGCCTGGGCGGTCGCGTACGAGGCCTCCCCGACCTTGTTTGGTGAGTCAGTGTCCCCAAACACGGCGTATTCGACTTTGCCGTCATAGATCACTGCCGCCACCGACCCGCCGTCGATGCCATTCTGATGCCAGTCCCAGTTGCTGCTGTCGCGCGGCATCACGATATACGGCAGCTGAGCGGCATTGAGCGCTTGTCCGTCCGACTGGTGGAAAGTCGTGTCATCCTGATAGCAGCAGTCGGTGTTCTCGTTGCACTGATCCGTACGCTGGCCGTCGCAGTCGACATCCATGTCCGCTTGGTAGAACACCGCTCCGTTGGCGCCACACACGTTCACGTTCCGCGGCGAGTCCTCGTCCTCCTGCAGCGGCTCCTTGGTCAGCTTTGTCGTACAGTTGCCGACCTTCGCGAGCAACTGGCTCGCGGTCGGGCCGGAATCCAGCGGACGTACGGCAGCGGCGCCGACCGGCGACATCGACGCCAGCACCATCACGACCGCGAATCCGCCAGCCGCGACCAGCGTTTTCCATCTACGCACAGGCTTTCCTTCCTGCCGAGGCCGGCCTGGAAGCCGGCGCCCGCCGGGTCACGACGACCCGGCGTCGCGTCGCAGGCTAGGAAGGCGCGATGGCAGCGCGATGGAATCGGGCGAGAATCAGCGAAGCTGCCGGCCGTACGAGCCAACATAGGCACGCGACGGCCCGCCAAAACGCGCCTCAATCTTCGCCAGCGCGTCCAACAGCTCCGGTCGCGGCCAGTTCTGCGGCAGCAGCTCCGGCGGCAGGTCCGGCAACCGGCCGACATCGACCAGCGCCGCCACGCTCAGCTCGTTCCAGCGCCGCAGGGTCGCACCGGTGGCCGGCAACGGCGACTTCTTTCCCAGCTCCGACCGCAAACTCCGCAGGTGAGCGCGGTAAATCTCAGCGAGCCCCAACAAATCCCATCCGCGACAAGCGGCCTCCGCCGCGTCCTCGATGGACATTTCCAGCCGCGCCGAGAGCAGCCGGGACCCGTCCGGCGGATCCGGCAGCCGGCTCTCCAGCACCGTCCGCCGGTCCGACAGGGAGATGAGCACACCCGGCTGGAGAATGCCGTAGCCGGCGAAGAGCGCATGCCGGCGAAGAGCGTCGCGATACGCCCGGTGTTGCTCGGGCACCTGGAAGAGCAGCGCATCGTACGCACCTGTCCAGCGCATCGGCGGCCGTGTCTCGGCCGTCTGGATGCGCTTGAACTGCCGAAGGAACTCCCCGATCAGCCGGTAGTCGACACCGCGGCCACGGCGCGTACCCGCCAGCTGGCCGTCGCGTTGCATCCGGGCGATCAGCGCCCGCGCCGCCGCGGTGGTCAGGCCCAGATCGCCCAGCAGGGTGGTCAGCACCGTCCCCGGCAGCTCTTCCTGTTGGGACACCCCGAACACAAACGGGACAAAGCTCACCGAGCGTCCGCGCCCAGACTTGACGTGCTGATTCACGATCGTCATCGTAAACGTCACATCTACTTCTCCGCACGGGAGCCAGCCGATGACCCAGCAGCAGACCACTGCCACCGCACCGACCGGCGAACGCGCCGGCTTCGGCGCCTTCCTCAAAAGCATGTTGCCGACCATCTTCTTCAACCTGATCCTGACGACCGTCACGTATTTCGTCCTGACCCAGTACGGCATCGGCCCGGTCGCGGCGCTCGCCATCAGCGGCCTCTGGCCGGCCGTCGAGCTCGCCATCGTGTACGCGAAACAGCGCCGATTGGACGAACTAAGCCTGTTCGTGCTCATCTTGCTGGTCATTGGGATCGCCAGTTCGCTGGCCTTCAACAGCCCGAAGGTGGCGCTGATCAAGGACTCCGCGCCGACCGCGCTGTTCGGCATCGTCTGCCTGGGATCGCTGCTTTTCCCGCGGCCACTGATGTTCTTCTTCGGCCGCCGGTTCGGTACGGACGGCACGCCGGCCGGCATCAAAGGCTGGAACGACCTGTGGGAGCTCAAGGGTTTTCGCAGTACGCAGTATTTCCTGACCGTCGTCTGGGGTGTCGTCCTGCTTGCCGAGGTGGGCACGCGTACAGTCCTGGTGTTCCTGCTGCCGCTGACGGTGATGGTCGCCATCTCCCAGCAGCTCCCGATCGCGGTGATCATCGGGCTGGTCGGCTGGACCATGTGGTACGCACGACGCCGCCAGCGGATGGCCGCCGCCCGGGGCTTCCAGACGGTTTAATGCGCGGGCTGAATGATCTTCAGCCGGGACGCGCATCGTGCACGTGCAGCGACTTACAGTGACAGACAACATCCTCTTCGTGACATCCGAGACGCCGGAGGACCGACCCTTGTCACCTAGCTCCCGTTTTGTCCAGCGCCACGCGCATCAGCCCGGGAACGCCCTCGGCGCCATTTGCCGCCCGTACGAGACGTTGGAGATGGCCCGCTGCCAGCACTGCGGGCAGATGCTGGTCAAACCCGAGGAGCAGGAGACGCAGTGGCGGACCGTTAGCGACTACGTGAGCGCGCGGATCCCGTCCTCCACCGCGTCTCTCCTTTAGCCGGTCCCCCGGAAGCAACGCCCCGCTTCGTGCGCCCCACGCACGCAGCGGGGCGTTGCGCTGTCCGACAGACAACGAAGGTTGCCGCCGCCTTGTCATCGCCATAACAAAGAATCGCGCCGAACGTGACATGGATCCGATCCAAGTCAGCCATCGACCTATGATCCGCATGCCCAGCGACGAAACACAACGGGGAGTTCTGATGATCCTGACCGACCGGATAGCCATCGTCACCGGCGCCGGAAAAGGCATCGGCGCCGCGTTGGCCCGGCGGTTGGCGCGGGCCGGCACCCGCGGGCTGGTCGTCTCGGACATTGACGGTGAGGCGGCGCAAGCGGTTGCCGCCGGCATTGAAGCGCAAGGCCAGCAGGCCGTCGCGGTTCGCGCTGACGCCTCCTCGAAAACCGAGATGCAACGGCTGGTGCGGACAGCTCAGCAATCGTACGGAGGACTCGACCTGTTCTGCTCGAATGCCGGGCAGGCGTTTGGAACCGGCTTGCACGCGACCGAGGGAACAGTGGGAGTGTTCCTGGAAAATCAACGTTCTCCAGCATGTTTACGCGGCGCAGGCGGCCGTTCCGGGAATGATCCGGCGTGGTTCGGGCTATCTGTTGATCACCGCGTCCGCCGCGGGCCTGCTCGGCGTGCCCGGCGACGCGCCGTACACGGTCAGCAAACATGCCGCGGTCGGGCTGGCCGAATGGCTTGCGGTGACCTACAAACCGCGCGGGATCCGGGTCAGCGCGCTGTGCCCGCTGGGCGTCCGCACCGACCTTCTGATGCCTGGCATAGCGGCCGGTCATCCGTCCGCGCTGGCGATCGCGGCGGCAGGTCCGTTGCTGCGCCCCGAAGACGTCGCCGAGGCCGCCGTTCGCGGGCTGGCCACCGAGGAATTCCTGATCCTGCCGCACCCGTCGGTGGCCGCCGACTACGCGATCAAGGCCGCCGACCCCGATCGTTGGATCGACCAGACGATTCAGGCCGGCGGCCCGGTGATCGGGAAGTAGGTCTGGTGGACGTACGCGCATGCGGGTGAGTTTCTGGAACATGGCCCGCGCGGATCCGCTGCGCTTAACTGAATGCAACGCAAAGCATTCGGCCATGGAGGATCCATGTTGTCTTTTCTGCGGGTTTTGTCGCTGATCGCGGCCACCCTCACCACCGGCCTGATCGCCGGGCTTTTCTACGGGTTCTGCTGCGCGGTGATGCCCGGCCTGGCCGCCAGCAGCGACCGCACCTTCATCGAAACAATGCAGAACATCAACGTGGCTATCCTGAACGGCTGGTTCTTCCTCACCTTCATGGGTGCACTACTGACCGCGATCGTGGCCGCGGCGCTGCACATGGGCGGCAGCGGGTGGCGGGTTTTCCCCTGGATCCTCGCCGCCGTGTTGTTCTATCTGGTCACTTTCGTGGTCACCATTGCCGCCAACGTCCCGTTGAACGACGCCTTGATGGCCGCCGGCGACCCCGCCAAGATCGGCGACCTCGCCGCCGTCCGGCACGCCTTTGAAAACGCCTGGCTCGGATGGAATCTCGTACGCGCACTCACCAACACCGCGGCCTTTGGCTGCCTGGCCTGGGCCCTGGTCATGGCAGGGCGTACGACCGCATAGTCCGCAAGGCAAAGGAGCCCGGATCCCGCCGACTTTGGCGCGATCCGGGCTCATTTGGTGAATCTTGTGAGGAAAGTCAGCCGCCGTGCCGACCGGCGCCACCGGCGAACCTGGCCGCGCCGGCCACCGCGTCCGCGCCCAGCGATACCCAGCCGTGCCGCAGTTCGTTGGCCAATGCCGCCGGCTCATTCAGGGATTCCTGTTCCAGCAGCGAAAGCCGGTCTTCCCGTAGGCAGGTCTGTGGAAGCGAGGCCAATTCAGCCGCGAGCCGCTCGGCGGCCTCCCGCTCCTGCCCAGCAGGGACCAGCCGGTTGGCGAGCCCCATCGCGTACGCCTCCTGCGCCGGCACCGCCCGCCCGGTGAGCGTCAGGTCCATCGCCCGGCTGACGCCGATCAACCGCGGCAGCCGCACTGTGCCGCCATCGATCAGCGGCACGCCCCACCGCCTGCAGAACACCCCGAAAACCGCGGTCTCGTCAGCTACCCGCAAATCACACCAGAGCGCCAACTCCAGCCCGCCGGCCACCGCGTGCCCGGCGATCGCCGCGATCACCGGCTTACCCAACCGCATCCGCGTTGGGCCCATCGGCCCGTCGCCGTCCGCGGTGACCGCATTGCCTTGGGGCGTACCGATCGCCTTCAGGTCCGCGCCCGCACAGAACGTGCCGCCCTCGCCCCACAAAACCGCGACCGCGGCAGCTGGATCGGCGTCAAACTCCCGAAAGGCGTCCGCCAGCAGCGCTGCGGTCCGCCCGTCCACCGCATTGCGCGCCTGCGGCCGAGACAACACCACGGTGGTCACCGGCCCGCTGCGTTCCACCCGCACACTTTCCGCCATGCCCGGGATTCTAGGCCCCGCCAGCGGCACCTTCATGTATCCACTCGTACGCTGTGAAAAGCCGTCCCCCAAGGAGAACGCCATGAGTGAACCATTTGTCGCCGCAATCGGCGATCGGCGTCCGCGCATCGACCCGGAGGCGTTCCTGGCCGCCGGGTGCCGGGTCATCGGGGACGTACGGATCGGGCCGGCCTCCAGCGTCTGGTATGGCACCACCATCCGGGCCGACACCACCGAGATCACCCTCGGCAGCGTGACGAACATCCAGGACCACAGCGTGCTGCACGCCGACCCCGGTTTTCCCACCACCATCGGGGATCGGGTGTCGGTCGGGCACAACGCGGTCATCCACGGGTCCACTGTGGAGGATGACGTGCTGATCGGCATGTCCGCGACGCTGTTGAACGGAACGGTGGTCGGCGCTTTCTCGATCGTGGCGGCCGGCGCGGTGGTGTTGGAGGGCACCAAAATCCCGGCCGGCTCACTGGTGGTCGGCACACCGGCGAGGGTCGTCCGCCAACTTTCCGACACCGACCGTCAGAAAATCGCGCTCAACGCGGAAGTTTACCGCTACCTGGCTGACCAGCACCGGACCCTGGAGCGGATGTAGCCAGTTTCGGGGAAAGCGCCACCACTGCGATCACCGAGCTTTCCGGGTCCGTGTGCACCTGGACATTCCAGCCGGCCGGCAACACGTCCGCACAGTCGGACACCTTCACCTGTACGCACAACACCGCATCCACTTGGCTAGTGTCTTCCTGCAGCTTGGGAATGACGCTCTTCATGGCGACCAACCGGACCTTGTCCTGCGAGGCACCGAGCCCAACCCAGATCGCGTATTCCTGGCTGTTCTCGAACTCGGAGAGCCCGACCACTTTCGCGCCGGACTTCTTCACCTGTTCGATTCCGGCCACCAGGGCACGAGTGGAGGGCAGCAGCGACGGCACCGGGTCGGCCGGCTGGGAGAACAGAATGCCCAGCCGGTACGCCGGTCGCGGGTCGCCGAAAGCCATCGCCTCGGCGCCGCCGATCATCACCAGCGCGACCAACGCACCGCCGATGGCCAGCCGGTATTCCCGGAGCCAAGGTCTTTTCGCGGCCAGCAAGGAAACCGCGACCGGTAAGAGCAAAAGTGCCAGCAGCATCAACGGCATCAGCAGCCGGTTGATCCAGACCTGGTACGCCAAAATGTTGATGACCAGCAACCCGCCAACCAGGACAGCCGCGGCGTACATCCGGTGCAGCGCGTTTCCGAGCCACAGCACCACGATGACCGCGGTGAGGATCAGGACCACCTGCAGCGGCGCCGGCGCGACCATCTCACCAAGCTGGAATTGACAGCGGAAATCGGCATTGAAGAAGCTGGTTAGCGGATCGTTCAGCGACAGCCCGAAAATCCGGGCGGCCCGCCGAGTGTTCAAGCAGACCACCTGCGTCGCGCTGTCGTTGGACGTGAACATCTCGCTCGCGCCGAACTTGATCGCGTTCAACGCGATGCTGAGCGGCCCGTGCCGGCGCATCGTGGTCTCGGTGACGAAATCCCCGCCGCCCAGCGGAGATCCCCACACCGAATACATCATCAGCATGTACGGGGCGAAAATCACGCCGGCCAGCGCGCCGGCGAGAGCTCCCCACCCGACACCGCGCCAACCACGGCGAATCAGCAGGTATGCCCACCACAGGCCAAAACCGGCGCAGATCGGGAAGGCCGTACTTTTCACCAGAATGCAGCAGCCGAGCCCGAGACCGGTGATCGCGGCCAGCCGCCAGCCACCGCCGCCGTTGCGCAGTTCCAGCACCAGACTGACAAAACACAGCAAGAAGAAGGCCAAAACCGGGTCATTCAACGCGCTGGAGGCCTGTAGCACCAAAATCGGCACCGTCGACACGACTATCGCGGCCGCCATCCGGCCGGTACGTCCGAGGCCCAGCTGCCCGGCGACCCGATGCGACACCACCGCTATCCCGGCGGTGGCGGCCCATGCCACCAGCGACCCCAAGCGCACCGAGTCGGACAGCAGCCGTACGACCAGCATCAGGTATTCGGCGCCTGGGGTGTAAAGCACCTGGCGCACGATCGCGGCCGGATACGGCTCCACCGACGCGTCCACTCGCCAGTGCTCCACCCGTGGCAGGTGATACGCCTGCGAGTCGAGGCTGGTCGGCAGCGCGTAGATCGCCGAGACGAACTCGCCCAGCAGCATCACCACCAGGAATCCGCCGCCGACCCACTCGACCAGGGTGAAGCCCGCGGCCGTACGCCGGATCGCCTGCCAGCACTTACGCGGCAGGTCGCGGGCCTCCCCGAACCGGTCACGCAGCCGGTAGGCCAGGTAGCCGCCGAGCGCGAGCGCGGCGACCGCCCAGGCCACCACCATGGCCGTCCGGGTGAGCAGGTGTGGCACCGAGAACAGCGCGACGAAGGTGAAGATCAGGGCGGTGCCGAGCACGGCAACCCGGACCACCGCCTTCGCTCCGCACCATTTGTGCAGGCGCGCGACAAAAGCCGCCTCGACGGCCACTACGACGACGAGCAGCAGTGCAATCACATATATCCAGACGCGCGGACGGGCAGGTGAGGTCACCCGCAGGGCCAAAAATGCACCCTAGCCGATGAGGCGGCACGCGCTCAGAGGGGCTGCGGTGCCGGTGGTCCCACGTACCGTGCGATGGGTCGGATGATTTTGCTGTCAGCGGCCTGTTCCAGGATGTTCGCGCACCAACCAATCACCCGGCTGCTCGCGAAAGTGGGCGTGAACATTGACCGAGGCAGGCCACTTAGCTCCATCACCACGCCGGCGTAGAACTCCACGTTGACCGGCAGTTCGCGGCCCGGCTTGAGCTCCTTCAGCAGCGCCAGCACGCGGCGTTCGACAGCCACCGCGAAGTCGACCAGATCGCCGCCGAGGCGCTGGCCGATCTCCCGCAGCATCCGCGCCCGCGGGTCCTCGGTGCGGTAGACCGCGTGCCCGAAGCCCATGATCCGGCGGCCGGCCAGCATCTCGGCCCGTACCCACTCGTCGATCCGGTCCGGCGTACCGATCGCGTCCAACGCTTCCAACGCGCGGTCCGGCGCGCCGCCGTGCAGTGGCCCGGAGAAGGCGCCGATCGCGGCCGCCACCGCCGAGGCCACGTCCGCGCCGGTCGAGGCCACCACGCGCGCGGTGAAAGTGGACGCGTTGAAGCCGTGGTCCACGGTCGACACCAGATACGACTCGATGGCCGCCACCTTGGCGGCTTCGGGCACCGCCCCGGTCACCATGTAGAGCCAGTTCGCCGCCGCGGACAGGTCAGCTCGCGGCTCGACCGGTTCCAGGCCCTCGCGGATCCGGTGCAGCGCCGCCAGTACGGTCGGCGTGACGGCACTTATGAGCAGCGCGTCCACGCGTCGCTGGGCTGGATTCTGGTCGTACACCGGCCGCAGCCCGCGGGCCGCGCCGATCAGCGACAACGCCGTACGCAGGCCGGCCAGCGGGTGGAAGGTGGCGCCGGCGAGCGCGATCGAGCGCAACACCGGGCGCACTTCGGCCGGCAGTGGGCGCAGTGGCGCCACCTCGGCCCGGAAGGCGGCCAGCTGTTCGGCGGTCGGGAGCCGCCCGTACGCGAACAGATACCAGACTTCTTCGAGGGTGCGTTTCTCGGCGAGCTCGATCGCCGAATACTGCCGGTAGTGGTAGAAACCGGCACTGCCCTGGACATCGCCGAGCTCGGTGTCGGTCACCACCACGTTCTTCAGTCCGCGCGGGACCTGGATCGGGTCTGTTGCCACTGACATGGATTCTCCTTGTGGGGTCGCCCTCTACTCTCGATACGTCCATCAAGTATTGTCAATATTGATTTAATCAATGTTCGGAGGCGAGATGGACGGTTACCTCAGCACTGAGCAGGTGGCCCGCCGGCTCGGAGTGAAGGCCGAAACGGTGTATGCGTACGTCAGCCGCGGCCTGCTGACCAGCCTGCGGACCAGCGGGCAGCGCGGCAGCCGGTTCGCCGCTGATGAAGTCGAACGGCTGGCCGAGCACGGTCGCGACGCACGCGCGGTCGGCGTGGTCGAGCGCATCCGTACGAGCCTGACGCTGCTTGACCGCGACACGCTCTACTACCGTGGCCTCCAGGTGACCGAGCTGGCCCGGGAGCACCCGGTGGAAGCCGTCGCGTCGTGGCTCTGGACGGCGGATTTCGCTGCTGCGGAACCGTTTCCAGTGGTCCCGGAGCAGGTGGCCGCGGCCGTACGAGCGACTGCGGGGTTACCGGCTGACGCCCGGTCCGTCGACCGGATCCGGCTGATCGTGGCGACTCTCGGCGCGCTCGACCCGCTGCGTTTCGACCTGTCCGCGACCGCGTCCGTACGCACCGCCCGCTCGCTGCTCGGGTCGGTCGTGGCCGCACTGCCGCCCGCTGAGCCGCGGCCGGCGCACGACTTCGCGGCCGCGGTCTGGTCGCGGCTCACGCGGCACCCCGCGCATCCCGCGTGCGTGGCGATCCTGCGGGCCGCGCTCATCCTGCTCGCCGACCACGACCTCGCGGTGTCGACGCTGGCCGTCCGGGTGGCCGCGAGCGGCCGGGCGAACCTCTACGCGGCGCTGTCCGCCGGGTTGGGCGCGTTTGACGGGCAGCTCCATGGGACGGCGAGCACGCTCGCGTACAAGTTCCTGGCCGACGCGCTGACCGACCCGATGACCGCGCTTTCGGACCGCCTACGGCTCGGCGGTCCACTTCCGGGTTTCGGTCACCGCGTTTATGCGCACCGCGATCCGCGCGCGGAAATGCTGCTGGATATGCTGGCCGGCCTCCGACACCCGTCCGCCGTCGCGGTTTCCAGCGCGGTCAACGAAATCCGGACCGCTCAACCGGAGACCTTCGCGAATGTGGATCTCGCGCTTGCCGCGGTCATGCACGCCTTCGACATGTCCGCGGACGCCGGCGAGGCTATTTTCGCGCTGTCGCGGCTGATCGGGTGGACCGCGCACGCCATGGAGGAATACGCGGAGGAACCACTGCGCTTTCGCCCCTCCGGCATTTACGTCGGGCCGATGCCGCCAGCGTGAACGGGCTATTCGGAGGCGAGCGAAACCCCGGCGGACCACACCTTGAATCCACCGGTGACCGCGAAATAGCGGGTGCCGGCGGGCACGGTCGCCGCGTCCGGCAGCTTGGCGATCTTGCTGAGCTGTTTGCCCACCAGGTGCTCGCCCCATTCGAGCATGCGATTTTCCTCGCCACCCCACAGCTGTCCGGCGCCGTAGGCCGAGTGTGGCGGCAGATGCGGCAGAATCAACCCGGCCAGCTTGTTGATGTCTCCGCGTCCGTCCGAACCGGTGCCCTCGGTGATCATCCTGTTCCAGGTGATCCCACCAGCCGCGTGCTTGAGGTGGACAGCGAAACGCATGACGTCCACATTCCATGGAGCTGTGATCGTGACACTGCGCGGTGGCCCCGGCTTGGGCACCGCCTTGCTCGGCTTCTGAGCCGGTTCCACATAAGTGCCCCCGTCGAAGACCTCCTGCGGGATCTTCGCGGCGTTGTCGCGCATCACGCCGAACTGGGCGTCGCTCATCTTGTCAATGTGCGCAGGTGACTCGGCGGTGTTGGCCAATTGGCTGTAAATCGCCTTGTTCAGCGTGATGTATTTCAGGGCAGCGTCGCCCCGCAGCACGACCTGGTGTTCGGTGTCGACCACCACCGCGGTGGTGCCTTCGACAGTGAATCCGACGTGGAGCAGCGCACTTTTCGCGGAGGCATCAGCCGAGAAGAAGGCATTCAGCACAGCCGCGCCTTGCCCGCCCTGGACACCGAAACCCCGCCCCACCGTCATGAGCTGCGAGTCGTACGAGTTGCCCGAACCCGCGCTCCCCTCGGTCAGCAACTCGTCCCACGCGGCGTTGTTCGCGGCCGTACGACTGTCGGAGCCCTCCGTTAATGACGCCGGTCGAGGCTCCGCGCCCGCTCGAAGCAGCTCTTTGCTCCGGGTGTACGAAATGCCCTGGTGGTAGGGCGCGACGGGCTTCGAGAAAGCCAGGCCAACCCCGGGGCGATTCGGAATATTCGCTCGGTTGGCAGCGATTTGTTGGCAGATCTGCGCCTTCGTGATGGTGCTGCCAGGTGTCTCGGCCGGCGCCACCCTTGCCGTCTTGGACAACAAATTCGCCCAGTCCAGCACGGTTTCCTCTGGCACCCGGTCGGCGCCATCCAGGCTCGCCGTGACTTTGCTGTAGTCGCCGGAACCCGCCGCGGCCAATCCGCCGGGCAATCGGGGGCCTTCGGGGCGTACGCCCGTCAAGATCCTGTTCTTGAGATCGGCCAGGCCCTCCAGAACGGCGGGCAGATGGGACGCGGCATCGGCCGTCACATTGGTCGCGAGTCCCTCGAACTGCAGCGCGCGAGCCAGCATCTCGACATCGGACGGGACATTGTCCAGCCCGGGGCCGACCGGTGCGCCGATCTGGACGCCGAGCTGCCACTGCGCCACGCCTGGGTTGATGCTGCCCTCTGCGTTGCGTACGAGCGCGGCGACCAGCGGCGCCAGCGACGCGACATCGACCGGCTTCTTCCTGGCCGCGGCCTGCTCGGCTTTGGGCAGCGCGGCGACCTCCGCGTCGTGCTGGCGCAACACCTCGGCAATCGCGTCGTAGCCAGGCATGGTGATGCTGTTGAGATGCATGAGCCGCTCGATCGCCAACCGCACATCGGCGGCGTCGTTCACCTGCGGCCCGGGGATGTCCCCGACCATCCCGCTTTTCGACACGACCGCGTTGGCGCGCTGCACCGGAACTCGGCGTGTCGCGAGCGTGGTGACCGCCTTGTTGCCCGCTGTACGCTGCAGATCCAGCAGTGCTCGCGCGACCGGCGCCATGCCGTGGCCCTCGTTCCGAGCTGGCGCGGTGGTGACCGGGTGTCGTCGAGCACCTGCTGGGGAACGATCGGACACCGCTCCGGTAGGCGTCAATTCCACGCGTCCTCCCACAGACCAAGGCACAGTTCTTCGGTGATCCATATCGTACGAAGTCCCGCGCCTCGCGTCTTCCCCCTGCTCAAAGGCTTGCGCGATCAGCCCTCATCGTCTCCCCTTGTGGCGATACCTCTTATGCATGCGCGGCCAGCCAAGTCTGGAAGTCGGCCTCAATCGCCGGCTCCCAGTCGGCCACATCGATCTGGGCGCTGGTGTACGTCCGGTCGGCCAGCCGGAGTTTGCCGAAAACGTCCCGCACCCGAATGTCATCGGCGGCCTCGGCGACCGTGTCGGCCAACTGCGCTGGGATCGTCATGATGCCGCTGGGCGTACCAAGAATCACGTCGCCGGGCAGCACGGTGGCCTCGCCGAGCCGGACCGGCACGTTGATGCCGGCCAGTGTCACGTCCGCGATCGCGGTCGGATCGTTGTCCCGAAAGAAGAAGTTCACTCCGTCCAATGAGGACAGTCCGGTCATGTCCCGGATCCCGCCATCGATGACCGCGCCCACGCCGGTCCGGGACGCGATCGCCGAACCGAGGTTGTCGCCGATCACCGTACCGTTGCGAACCTTGCCGAAAATGTCGCACACCATCACGTCACCGGTTTGCAGTGTCTCGATAATCCACGAATTCTGCCGGTCGCCGGCCAGCCGACCCTCGCGCGCGCCGGCGGCCACCACGGCGGCGTCATAATCGGGGCGGTGCGGCAGAAACTGGGCCGTCACCGCACGGCCGACCAGGATGGCGCCCGGGTGCGTCTGGCGCCAACCGCCAGCGAACTGGCGGTGATATCCGTGCAGTCGCAGCACATCCCAGGCCTGCTCGGTGGTGGCACCGGCCAGCTTCTGCAAGGTCGCGTCGCACACCCGCGGCCGGCCGTCGGCGGACCTCTCACCCGTCCAGGCCGCGGTCAGCTCGGTCAGGTCGTCAACGCTCGGGGCAATCCGCATGTCTCATCCCTATCACACGTCTCACCAGCACATACGAGCCCCGCCGATGGCGAATTAGGGACCTGCTCGACAACAGAATGCGGTACGAGTTAGGGTCACCTAAGTTCGTCGCCGACCCGTTCGCCCGCGAGCCAGGTGCCCGCCTCTATGCGAGCGGCGACATCGTCCGCTACCGGGTCGACGGCGCGATCGAGTTCCTCGGCCGGGCCGACAACCAGGTCAAAATCCGCGGCATGCGGGTGGAACTGGAAGAGATCGAGGCGGTGCTGGCTCAACACCCGGCCATCCGCCAGGCCGTTGTTCTCGCGAAGAAGTCCCGGCTCTATGCGTACACGGTGGCCGAAAGTGACACGCGGGACGTGAGCACTGAACAACTCCGGCAGTGGTCGACCACCCACCTCCCCGACCGCATGGTCCCGGCCGAATATGTGTTGTTGCCGACTTTCCCCTTGCTGTCCTCGGGAAAAGTCGATCGCAAGGCGCTGCTGGCACGTTCGGCGCCAACCCGACCCGACGGCTCGTACGTGCCGCCAGCCACCGACGCGGAAAAGCTGGTCGCGCAGGTCTGGGAGGAGGTCTTTGGAGTGGACCGGATCGGCGCCACGGATCATTTCTTCGATCTCGGCGGACATTCCTTGCTGCTAGCCAAAGTGCAGGCCATCCTGCGCCGACGGATGTCGGGGGACATCCCGGTGATGGATCTGTTCACGCACCCGACCGTCCGGGAGATGGCTGGCCTGCTGGAATCGGAGCGTACGGCCACCGAGACCGCCGCGTTGGGCGTCCTCCTACCGATTCGTACGGAAGGATCCCAGCTACCGCTTTTCTGCGTCCATGGCGCCACCGGGCTGAGTTGGCAGTATGCCGGCCTGCGCAAATACCTCAGCGCCGACATTCCGCTGTATGCCCTGCAGGCCCGCGGGTTCGACCGCCGCCGCGACCTCGCCGGCAGCCTCGCCGAGATGACCGGCGAATACCTCGACCACATCCGGACGATCCAGCCGCACGGCCCGTGCCGACTGATCGGGCTGTCGTTTGGCGGGGTGCTCGTCCAGCAAATGGCCGTCCGGCTGCGAAACCTGGGCGAGCCGGTCACCTTGTTGTCCATTTTGGACGCCTACCCGAAATATCTATGGGAGTCATTCTCGGTGGACTACGAACAAAAGGCGCTCCGCTCGCTGCTCTACATGGCTGGCTATGACCTCAGCGCGCTCGACGACGAGCCGCCGCGGCACGAGCGGGTCACCCGGATCATCCGCGAGCAGGACGGGATTCTCGCCAAGCTGGAAGACTTCACGCTCTCCGCGGTTGTCGACAACTTCATCAACGCGGCCGTTCTGCAGCAAAGTGCGACCTTCGAGAAATTCGACGGAGACCTGTTGTTCTTCCGGTCGATGGTGGACCGGATCTCGGACACACTGGTGCCAGCGAAGTGGACGCCCTACATCGGCGGCAGCATCGAGAGCCACGACGTACATGCCCGCCACGACGACCTCCTGTCGGCCGCAGCGCTGACCGAAATCGGCCCAGTCCTGGCTAACGCCTTACAGAGGATCCAGAGAACATCCAGAGCCATCCCGGAAGCTGTCCGCCGAGACCGACGTTTTCGGTCAGTGACGCGGGAGGATCTATGGCACAGCGAGAAGATGAAGAACGTTCCCGGTCCGGCGCGGTGAGCCGGCGGGCCGCGCTGGGATGGGCTGGTGCGGTCGCGGTCGCCGCGACCGTCGGAGTGCCCAGGATGGCCTTCGCCGATCCGCCGCCGACACTGGTGATTCCGACGCTGGTGGGGCCGGTGTCAGAACTGTGCACCACAGTACGGGTGCAGGGCGCGCTGAAGGGCGCCCATGTCACCGTGGAGTCCATTGGCGCGAAGCCACGGGTGGTCGCCCAGCAAATCGCGAAGTTCGGCGGGGACGAGCGGCTGACCACTCTCTCGCCGCTACGATCCGACGATTTACTGGTCGCGTACCAGGAAGTGGGCGCGGACAAGAGCTCGATGACGCCCACCGACATGGCGATGGGAGTACAGCCGGCACCGGTGAGCCTCGACGAGATTGGCTATCTGGGCGCGCTGACCCACCTTTTCCAATGTGGACGGTACGTCTGGATCACTGGCGCGATTCCCGGCGCCACCATCGAAGTTTCGTTCAGTGGTGTCGTACAAGCGCAAGGAACCGCGTACGAGGGCGAGGCTCGGCTGACGCTGGCCGCCCCGATTTCGGCTGGCTCGCCGGTGAGTCTGCGGCAGATCACCCCGATCGGTCCGGGTCCCACGGTCCCGATCATGCCTGATCAGCTGCCAGCGACGCTGTCCGCGCCCACCGTCCAAGCACCGCTGGTGAGCTGCCAAACGGCCGTCCTGGTGACAGATGTGCTCGACGGCGCCCAAGTGACCCTCACCCACAAATCCGGCGTCACCCAGACCGCCGGATTCGACCGCTCGGCATTGTGGATGGGTGTGCAACCGCTGGTCGAGGGCGACACCATCGCCGCTACTCAAGTGTTTCCCCAACCTTGCAACAAAACGAGCCCGACCAACCCGTCGGTGCGGGTGGTGGCGCCGGACAAGGTCGACCCACCGTCGATCATCGGCCCGTTGTGTGCGGGCTCCAACAAGGTACGGGTCGCCAATTACGCCCCCGGGGCGACCATCAGCCTGCAAATCGATTCGACGGTCTATCGCGGCATGCCGCCGGCCGCTGGTTCGTACGACTTCCAGGTCGACCCACTGCCGGCCGGCGCGAATGTCCAGGTCCGTCAGGAGATCTGCGGTGTCATCGGGAAATTGTCGGAGCCACCGCTGGGGGTGGACAGCCACCAGGATGTCACCAAGGCCGCGACGATCCATCCCAAACTGCATGCCTGCGGCCGTGGTATCTGGATCGCCGATTTCCACCAGAACTCGCTGGTGCAGGCCTGGGCCCAGCACGGGACGTCGTTCGCGCCCATTTCCGAAGTCATCGTGGCGCGAGAGCCCGCCCAGCAGTTCATTCCCGTCACGCCCTACCTTCGACAGGGCGACCAGGTGGTGGTCCGAGAATGGGCTTGTTCCACCCAGAAACTGGACTCCGCCGCGCTCACAGTACTCGGACCGGACAGTCCTGGGCCGCCGCAGATCCCGCCGACGCCGACGGCCGAAAGCACCGTGGTCACAGTCATCAACGTCGTGTCCGGTGCGCTTGTTGAGGTATTTCTCCAGGAAAGCGCGAATGCCCCATGGCAGTTCATCGGATCCGCGGTGGGGATGGACGAGGACGCCAACTGGTTGCTGGGCGTACCAGTCAACGTACGGCTTCCCTTGGACGGTCTGGTCAAGGCCAGGCAAGCCGTCTGCGGAATGCAGACCGAGTTCGGAGCAGCCGTCAAGATCATCCGCGGGAAGCCTGGTATTCCGGTGCTGGACACACCGGTCAATATCGGCAACCAGCCACTGCGTCCCAGTTTTCGTTGGCATGACCCGTACGCCGGCGACTCGCGGCGAGCTAGCAGCTTCATCATCACGGCTGCGGTGAACGGTGGGGCAGCCGCTTTCAGCAAGGAGGTTACCAGCACCTCGTACAGTCCGGACACGGACCTCCTGGAAAAGACCACCTACTGGTGGACCGTAAAAGGGAAAAACTCCAGCGGCGACGGTGTCACGTCCCAACAGGCCCTGTTCGACACCGGGCCAAAACCCACGCCACCGCCCCCGCCGCCGCCGGTGCTCACGGGGTACGACGTGAACACCCTGACACTGAAGGGCACCGGATTCAAACCGAGCGGCACCGTCTACGTCTTCGTGGCGATTGCCGGCTGGATCCCTGGCAACAGTCTTTACGATCTGCGATACAGCAGTCCTTTGGTGCAATGCACAGCGGATGCGACGGGGAACCTCAGCGCCCGCGTCGACCCGAAAACGGCCGTCCCGCCGATTTATGTCGAAAGCTATGGCACCTATCTCTACGGTGCCTGGCCCGGCGAAAAAGTCAGCTTCACCGCCCATGACGCGAATGCGAACGTAGAGAGCAACACGTTCACTGTCACGGCATAGCGTCCACAGTGGGCACTAACCGCGGCGGCCCGGTGGCGCTCAATCCTCGTTCTCGCTCTTGCCCCGGCGCCAGTAGCCGGAGAAGTAGACGTCCTCCCGGTCGAACCGCCGGTCCTGGACCAGGTGCGCCCGTACGGCCCGGGCCATCGACTGCTCGCCGGCGATCCAGGCGTAGCACCGGGGGGCGTCGGCCGGAATGTCCACACTGGACACCGCCGCGAGCACCGCGTCTTCGGAGCCGTCTCGATGCAGCCAGGTCACCCGCACGTCCCCGGCCGTCGCCCACCGCTGCTCGTCAGCCGCGTCGGAGACCTCGACAATGACCTCCGCTCGTACGCCCGCCGGCAACGCCTCGACGATCGCCCCGATCGCCGGCAGCGCGGTCTCATCGCCCACCAGCAGCTGCCAGCGGCACCCCGGCGCCGGCTGGTAGGCGCTGACCGGTCCCCAGAGCGCCAGCGCGTCCCCCATCGCCGCGGTGGCCGCCCACCGCGATGCCGGCCCGCCGTCCTCGTGCAGCACGAAGTCGATGTCGACCTGCCGCTCAGCCGGCCGGTGCCGGCGTACGGTGTAAGTCCGCATCACCGGCCGTACGTCCTCCGGCAGGCCGAGGATGCCTCGCGGGGTCATGTCGTCGTCCACCGCTGGCTCTGCCTGTCCGGGCTGCGGCAGCAGCACCTTTACTCTCTGGTCCGGCCCCTCGCTGACGAAGTGCCGCAGGTCGTCACCGGCCAGGCTGATCGTCACCAGGTGCGGGCTGAGGGCGGCTCGGCCGGCGACCCTGACGCGGTACAACCGCATGGCCCGCCCGGAGCGGGAGGTCAGGCCTCGGACGGCGGTCACCTCAGACATACGCGCTCCTCTCACGGCTAGGTAAGCCTTACCTACTCGCCAAGGTGCTGGCGAGGCATCGTGAGAATTCACCGCCATCGGCGCGATCGTACGGCCGAACCAGGGGCCGTAATGGGGCAATCCGGTGGGGCCCCGACGCTAGCGCTGGACGCTGGACTGTGGTTCACTCTTGGACGGTCGCGAGGTTTTGTGTTCGTGTTGTTCACGCACGCAATACGATGTTGCGGGCGTTGGTTTTTCCCCCAGGTTGCGGTCGGAAAAGTCCCCGTCTGACGACTGATAGACCCGGCCGCCGCAAACCGCGGTGGCCGTCAGCTCCTGGGAAGGAAAGCAAGGAAATGGCTGAAGGCACTGTCAAGTGGTTCAACGCTGACAAGGGCTTCGGGTTCATCACGCCGGACGGCGGCGGCTCGGACGTGTTTGTGCACTTCTCGGAGATTCAGGCCAGCGGTTTCCGCAGCCTGGAGGAGAACCAGCGGGTCAGCTTCGAGATCGGCCAGGGCGCCAAGGGCCCGCAGGCCACTGGCGTTAACGTTCTCTAAGAACTACTAGTGTGACGCGCATCACATTTTTGTGATGACAGAAGGCCCGGGATTGCCCACGCGGCGAACCCGGGCCTTCGCGCTTTCATTGAATACCGTATAAACGCCAGCCTTGACACGCGATCGCTGATGACAAATGATCGATCGATCGGTTGTCTGTGCCGTTCCTGGCTGGAGTGGCGCTGAGCAGCGCAAACACCGGGCTTCCAGGAGTGCTGCAGATGACGTCTCCCGACCTCAGCGCGGTGAACGCCGGCCGCCGGATGTCCTTCGCCGCCCAACTGTCCAGGGCCGCGCGACTGTACGGGGATCGGGTGGCGTTCAGCTTCGCCGGCCGGGACCTGACCTTCGGCGCACTCGACGAGCGAGTCACCCAACTGGCCTCGGCGTTGGCCGAGCAAGGCGTTGGCCGCGGCGACCGGGTAGCGATCCTGATGCGCAACAGACTGGAATTCCCGGAGACCCTGCTGGCTCCGCTGAGGCTCGGCGCGATCGCCGTTCCGGTCAACTTCCGCTTGGTAGCTGGGGAAATCTCGTACATCCTGGCCGACTCAGGGGCCTGCGCACTGGTGGTCGACGGCGGCCTCGCCAGCACCGCGGCGGCCGCGTCGTCCACAGTGGACAGCCTGAAGGTCGTGCTGGTGACCGACGGCGGGGAAGCCGACTTCGGGCCGGATGCACTGGCGTACGAACAAACCGTGGTCACCGGTTCCACCGACCCGCTGGACATCGACGTGCCGGAGTCCGAAGCGGCGTTCATCATCTACACGTCCGGCACCACCGGCCGACCCAAAGGCGCGGTGCTGACGCATTTCAACCTGCTGATGGCGCATCTCATCCAGGGCCTGGCCACCGGCGGGGTGGCCCGCGAGCCAGCCACCAGCCTGCTGGCGGTGCCGATGTTCCACATCGCCGGCCTTTCGCTGTCGTTGAGCTCGATGATCACCGGCAGCCGGGTGGTGCTCTATTCGTCACCGACCTTCGTTCCGGCCCAGATCGTCGACCTCTTCGAAACCGAGCGGGTCACCAGCTGCTTTTTCGTGCCCAGCCAGTGGGCGATGATCTGTGCCGTACCGGGGATCAAAGACCGAGACCTGACGCTCGACAAGATCTCGTGGGGCGCAGCGGTGGCGGCACCGTCCGTACTGGCCGCGATGGCCGAGGTGTTTCCCCAAGCGCCGGCGTATTGCGCCTTCGGTCAGACCGAAATGAGCCCAACCACCTGCGTTTTGCGCGGCGAGGACGCGGTCACGAAAATGGGCTCGGTTGGTACGCCGCTGCCGGGCATCGAGGTCCGGATCGTCGATGAGTTCATGAAAGACGTGGCGCCCGGCGACGTCGGCGAAATCGTGTATCGCGGGCCAACCACCATGCGCGAATACTGGAACAAGCCGGAGGCGACCGCGGAAGCGTTCGCCGGCGGCTGGTTCCATTCCGGCGATCTCGTACGAATGGACGAAGACGGCTTCATCTGGGTGGTGGACCGGAAAAAGGACATGATCATCTCCGGCGGAGAGAATATATACTGCGCCGAGGTAGAGGCCGCGATCGACAGCCACCCAGGCGTCGCCGACGTTTCGGTGGTCGGTCGCGCCGACTCGCACTGGGGTCAGGTGCCAGTCGCCTTCGTGGTGGCCGCCGACCCGGCTTCCCCACCCACGTTGGAAAACGTGCTCGAACACCTGCGTGAGCGACTCGCGTCGTACAAGCGGCCGAAAGAGGTCGTCGTCGTCGAGGCGCTCCCCCGCAACGCCTCCGGCAAAGTCCAGAAGTTCGTGCTGCGCGAGCAGGCTAACGCCTGATTGGCCCTTCCTTTGCTCACCTCCGGGCTGGAAACGGTGAATCGCTGGGGAAAGTGCCGGATTTGCCGGTAATGCACGGACGCTCGGTCATGAATTCCGCCGTAATGGTTAAAATTTCCACTTTATGGCAGGAAAATACAACCTTGCCAATTGTTCCGGTTGTATGTTTTGGTGTCTTCGTCCGTTAGTACGCAAGACCTTTCACCGAAACGCACGCGTGATGTGCTGACCGCGCCCTGCCCGCCGCTGTCCCGTCTCGGGAGTTCGTCATGCCATTTTTCGCCCCACGCCGTGGATTCCGCACCGGCCTGGCGGTCACCGCCGTGCTCGCCAGTGCCCTGGTCGCGAGCCCCGCCACCGCCGCGACCACGTACACGCTGGTGACCCAGCCCGCCGGCGGCCACACCGCGCTCTTCACCCTGATCACCAGCGCGAAGACCAGCATCGACCTCACCATGTACGAGCTGACCGACACCACCGCCGAGCAGGACCTGGCCGCCGCCGCGGCGCGCGGGGTCACCGTGCGGGTGATCCTGGACGGCCGGCAAAGCTCGACCAACGCCAGCGCCTACAGCTATCTTGGCGGCCACGGCGTCGGTGTCGTCTACTCGAATTCGAAATATTACTACACACACGAAAAATCGATGGTGGTGGACGGTACGACCGCGGCGATCATGACGGAAAACTGGACGCCCGCCTACTACTCCGCCGACCGCAACTTCGATCTGATCGAGAACGACACCGCCGACGCCAGCGCGTACGAAAAAGTTTTCGCCGCCGACTACACGAAAAAAGCGGTCACCCCCACCGACGGCGACGACCTGGTGTGGAGCCCGACGGACTCGCAGTCCCGACTCCTCACGCTGATCAACGGCGCCACCACCAGTCTCACCCTCTATTCGCTGGAAATGGGTTCCAGCCAAATCGTCGACGCCTTGGTCAGTGCCAGAAGCCGCGGCGTGACGGTAAACATCGTCGCCGAATACAGCTCTTCGTACGCTTCCAACTACGACAAGCTCGCCAGCGCCGGCGCGACCGTGGTCAGCTACGCCGCCAGCGACAGCCTTTACATCCACGCCAAGGCAATCGTCGCGGACGTGAACACCAGCAAAGCCAAGGTGTTCCTCGGCTCGGAGAATTTCACCCCCACCTCGTTGAATTCCAACCGCGAGCTCGGCCTCATCATCACCAACCCGGCCGTCATCTCGCAGGTGAACTCGACGCTGAAGCTGGACCTGGCCGACGGAACACCCTGGAGCTAGTCGACCGACAGCCCAGACCTCACGGCGAGACGTGGCGTTCGCGGTAGGCGCGCACGCGGTGCCGGACGCCGCAGGCTTGGGCGAGGCACCACTTCCGCCGGCCAGTGGGGTCCAGGAAAAGCATTCCGCAGTCGGGATCGCCGCATTGGCCCAGGTCAGCGGCCATCGGGCCGCCGAGGTGCTCGGCGGCCTGCCGGGCTATCCGGGCCAGCGCTTCTCGGGCGGTGGCGGGCGCTCGTACCGCCGCGCCTTCCAGGACGAGCGGGTGATCGTCGGCGAGTGCCCGGTTGAGCAGGGCGAGGTCGGCGGCCGGCCAGGACTGTGAGTGGAAGGTGGCCAGGGCCAGGCTACGCAGGGCTTCTCGCAGGTCGCGGGCCCATCTCAGGTCCGCTTCGGTCGGATCGGCGACGGGCGACAGACCCTCGCGGGCGAACCACTTTCCGAGTAGCTCGGCGGTCCCGAGCCGGTCGTGCGGCGTGGGCCCGTACGCCCGCCGGACCGTGATCAGCAGGTCCAGCCACAGGCCGCCGCTCTCGCACTCCAGCCAGTGCCCGCCCTCCAGCTCCACAACCCCACGATACGCCTTGAGGTGTTACGGTGCTTGTAACGGGCCAGGCTGTTACAGGAGGAATCGTGACTCAGGTGGAGTCCGCGCCATTGGTACGGAACGGCAGCCAGGGGTGGCTCGCGGCCGTCGGCCTGTCGGTGTTGTTCGTGCTCATCTGGAGCGGCGGCTACCTGGTCGGCACGATCGGCGCGCACAGCGGCCCACCGCTGGCCCTCGCGGCGTGGCGATTCCTTGCTGCCTTCGTGGTCATCGGGGTGGTCGCCCTGGTGACGCGGGCACCGTGGCCGACGGATCCGCGGGTGTACGCACACCTGCTGCTCACCGGCGCGTTGCTGCAGACCGGGCAGCTCGGCGGCATTTACGTCGGTCTGGGGAACGGCGTTCCGGCCGGACTGTCCTCGCTCGTGCTCAGCGCCTCACCGCTCGTCGTCGCCGCTGCCGCTGTTCCCATCTTCGGCGAAAAACTGGCTGGCCAGCAGTGGCTAGGTCTCGGCATCGGACTGCTCGGAGTCGGCATCTCGCTGGCTGGAAAACTCAGCAACAGCGGGAACGTCATCGGATACGTGTCGACCGGCCTCGCGGTCCTCGCTTTCGCCGCCGGCACGCTCTATCAGAAGAAGTTCGGCCAGACCGTCGACCTGCGGACCGGGACGACGATCCAACTGCTCGGCGCCACGGTCACCTGCTTTCCCCTGGCGGCCGCGTACGGCGGACTCCACCTGCCGTTGACGCTGCCGGCTCTGGGATCGCTGGCCTGGCTGGCGATCGTGAACTCGATCGGTGCGCTAATGCTGTTGTTCGTCCTGTTGCGCCGAAGTTCGGGCGGAGCGGCGACCAGCCTGCTCTATCTCGTCCCGCCGGTGACGGCCCTGCTCGCGGTCCCGTTGCTCGGGCAGCCCGTGACGACGAGCATTTTCCTGGGCATGGCGGTTTCCGCGGTCGGCGTGACTCTGGTTCTGGTGAAGAGAAAGGTCAGACGCCCAGCGCGCTGACAAGTGCGGATCGGTGCGAGGCCGTGCCGCCCAGCAGATGTTGCGATGATTTCGCTCGCTTGTAGTAGAAATGCAGGTCGTGCTCCCAGGTGAAGCCAATGCCGCCGTGAATTTCAATGGAGGTCTCGGCGACTCGGAAATACGCCGGGCCAACCAGCGACGCGGTGAAAGCGGCCGCCGCCGGCAGCTCAGCCGGGCTCTCGTCGGCCACCCAACTGGCATGGCGTACGGCCGCGTTCGCCAGCTCCCAGTCGACATAACAGTCCACACAGAGATGTTTCACCGCTTGGTACGAGCCAATCACCCGACCGAACTGAACCCGCAGTTTCGCGTAGTCAACGGCCATCCGCATCGCCTGCCGCAGCCCGCCGAGCTGCTCGGCGGCCAGCGCGGTCACCACCCGATCGGCGATCGCGGCCAGCTTTTCGGTGACGTCGGCGCCAATGCGGACGGCCGGACAGTCGGTAAACGACAACCGCGCCATCCGCCGGGTCGGGTCGAAGGTCCGCAGCGCCACTCGTTCGAGCCCAGCGGCACTGGCGTCGACCTCGAAGAATCCGGGCCCGTCCGAAGTCTGTGCGTACACCAGGAAAAAGTCGGCGGCCATCCCATCGACGACGAGAGTTTTCCCGCCAGTGAGCGCCCATCCGCCGTCCCGCTCAATGGCCGAGGTCTGTACGGGTGTGCCCCAACCGCCGTCCGACTCGCTGATCGCCACCGTCGCGATCCGTTCGCCAGCGGCGATACCCGGCAGCAACCGGCCGCACGCCGCTTCGTCCCCGACACCCAGCAAAACCTCCGCGGCCAGCACAGCCGAGGCGAAAAACGGTGACGGTACGAGCGTGGCGCCGGCTTCTTCGAGGACGACCGACCGCTCGACCACGCCATAGCCGGCGCCACCGTACTGCTCCGGGATCGCCAAACCCGCGAGCCCCAACTCGCCGGTCATTCGCTTCCACAGCGCCGGATCGAAGCCCAGGTCACCGTCGATCACCTCACGGATCCGCCGCATTGGCGAGTTTTCCGCGAAGAAGCGGGAAACCGTGGCGCGCAGCTCATCCTGCTCGCCGGTCAACGACAGCCGCATGTCAGACGCTCCCCTGCGTGCCGATTTTGAGCTGGTTGAAGGGAATATTCCGATCAACCTGGGTTTCCTTGGGCAGCCCCAGCACTCGCTCGCCAATGATGTTCCGCTGGATCTGGCTGGTGCCACCGGCGATCGCGCTGGCCGGCGCGGAATTCACGTAGCGGGCCAACTCGGTGGCCTCGGTGTCGTCTCCCTCCCAGGCGATCGCGGAAGGACCGGCGATCTCGGCGGCCACATCGGCGGCGAAAGCGGCCGCCTGCGCACCGACCAGCTTGCTGATCGAGCCGCGGGCGCCCGGCGGGTGCCCACTGTCGGCCTGTTCGCGCATCAGCGCGTTCAACAGCCGAAGGGACTGCTGGCGCAGGTAAACCTCGGCCAACGCATCCCGTACGGCCGGATCGTCGGCTCGGTCCTTCTCGCGCGCGACCCGCGCCAGCGAGTCGAAATCCAGCGGGCTGGAACGCGGCCCCACCCGGCCGCCGATGAAAACCCGCTCATGGCCGAGCATCGTCACCGCGGCCGCCCACCCCGCGTCCACCTCGCCGATCACCGCATCCGCTGAAATCCTTACGTCATCGAAGAAAACCTCGTTGAAACGGGCGCCGCCGCTCATGTCGACCAACGGGCGTACGGTGACACCGGGATCATGCATGTCCACCACGAACATGGTGATCCCGCCGTGTTTTGGCTTGGTCGGGTCGGTTCTGGCCAGCAGGGCTCCGAAGTTCGCGGACGCGGCCACCGAGGTCCAGACTTTCTGGCCGTTCACCACCCATTCGCCGCCGTCGAGCACGGCCCTGGTCTGCAGGCTGGCCACATCGGAGCCGGCGCCCGGCTCGGAGAAGAGCTGGCACCAGATTTCCTCGCCGCGCAACAGCGGCTTCAGATACCGCTGTTTCAGTTCGTCCGAGCCAAGATCGGCAACGGTCGGGCCGCACATCCCGATACCGATGATGAACGCGCCGGTCGGGGTGTCGAAATCCTTCACCACGTCGTTCCACGCCTGCTGGTATTGCTCCGGCAACCCCTGCCCGCCGACCTCGACCGGCCAGGTGATGCCGACGAAACCCGCGTCGTAAAGCGCCGCCTGGAACCGCTTCTGCTCCGCCAGGTCGACGCCGGCCGGATCCTGCCCCGCGGCTGTCGAACCGCCGCTGACCTGGACCTGCTCGGCCAGCCAGGACCGTGCCCGGGCCGCGAACTGCTCGACCGTCTCGTTAGGCAATGCACCCTCCCCAGAGCTCAAAAGAACGATCGTTCAGCGCCCAGCGACTGTCAAGCGGGCCGGGTGTGGTTGAGCAGGGTCCATAAGACGCTGCTGGTAGCTGCGTTGCCAGCCGAAAAGTTGCCGCAAAGAGATCATCTCTGATCAAATCTGCACGATCAGCGCTCACGGTGAGAGGGCATACGCTCGGCTTACCCATCCATCCCGGAAGGTTGGGCCATGGCCACTACCGAAGCACCCGCCTCGGCGGCCCCCAGCGCCGCGCCGGCGCCCTTGACCCGGCGGCGCATCAACCTCGTTTTCGGGGCCGTGTTGCTGGGCATCCTGCTCTCCGCGCTGGATCAGACCATCGTGTCGACGGCACTGCCCACCATCGTCGGGGACCTCGGCGGCGGCAACCACCTGTCCTGGGTGGTCACCGCGTATCTGCTGGCCGAGACGATCTCGACGGCACTGGTCGGCAAGTTCGGCGACATGTTCGGCCGTAAGCAGATGTTCCTGATCAGCGTCATCGTCTTCCTGATCGGCTCGTTCTTCTGCGGCTTCGCGAACAGCATGACCTGGCTGATCGTCTCGCGGGCCTTTCAGGGCCTGGGCGCCGGCGGGCTGCTGGTCACCGCGACCGCGCTGATCGCGGACGTGATCCCGCTCCGCGACCGGGGCCGCTACCAGGGCCTGCTGGGTTCGGTTTTCGGCGTGGTCACGGTCGTCGGCCCGCTGCTGGGCGGCCTGTTCGTGGACCACCTGACCTGGCGATGGGCCTTCTACGTCAACATCCCGGTCGGCATCGTCGTGTTGTTGGTAGCGGTCCCGGCCATTCCGGCGATCAAGGCGGCCGCCCGGCCGCTGATCGACTACCTGGGCATCCTGCTGATCGCGCTGGCCGCCTCCGGCCTGACGCTGGTCACCAGCTGGGGCGGCACGACGTACGCGTGGAACTCCCCGACGATCATCTGGATGGCGATCGGATCGGTGGTCGCGCTCGGCCTCTTCGTCTTCGTCGAGCTGCGCGCGGCCGAGCCAGTGCTGCCGATGCGACTGTTCCGCAACCCGGTTTTCGCCGTCTCAGCGCCGATGAGCTTCATCGTCGGCTTCGCGATGCTCGGCGGAATCACCTTCCTGCCGACCTTTCAGCAGTACGTCAACGGTGTTTCGGCCACCGCGTCCGGAATCCGGCTGTTGCCGATGGTGGCCGGCCTACTTTTCGCTTCCATTCTGAGCGGAAACGTGGTCAGCAAAACCGGCAAGTACAAGATCTTCCCGATCGTGGGCTCCATTGGGATGGCCCTCGGGCTCTTTTTGTTGTCTCTGATGGACGAAAACACCAACTACTGGCTGTCCGCCGTCTACATGCTCGTATTGGGACTCGGCGTCGGCAGCTGCATGCAGGTGCTGACCATCGCCGTCCAGAACACCGCCGCCTACGCCGACCTCGGCGTGGCCACTTCCGGAGTGACTTTCCTTCGTACGATGGGAAGCTCCTTCGGGGTGGCCGTCTTCGGCACGGTCTATTCCAACCGACTGACCGAAAACCTCATGACCACCGCCAAAACCACGCCGCTGCCGGCCGGCGTGAACCCGAAAGTCCTGCAAAGCGTGACCGGGCTGCACAGTTTGCCAGCGGCGATCGCCAGACCGTTCGAGCACGCGTACGCGCAGTCGCTACAGGTGGTTTTCCTGTCCGCCATCCCGATCGCGATCGTGGCCTTCGTCCTCGCCCTGTTCCTCAAGCAGGTGCCGCTGCGGGACACCGTACGAGCGACCGCCACCGACATGGGCGACGGCTTCGCGATGCCGGATCACCGCGGCAAGGACAGCGGGGTCGAAAGCGCCATCGCCGGCATCCTGCGGGCCGGACCGCGGCGGATGAGCATCGAGGTACTGGCCCGTTCCCAGTCCACCCTCGGCATCGCCGACGCCTGGTGCGTCACCCGCGTCGCGCTCACCCGTCTACGGCACGGCACCGCCTCGCTCGCCCAGGTCACCACCGGCATCAACGCACCCGACGAGGTCCTCCAGCCGGCCTTCGAGCGCGCGATCGGCGCCGGTTTGCTGGCGACCTCGACCACCGGCTACGACCTCACCGCCCTCGGCGAGACCGAGTTCGAGAAGATCGCCACCGCCTGGCGCGGCTGGGTCACGGACCAGCTGTCCGACTGGGATCCGGACAACAAGGACGAACTCCAGGCGGCGCTGCGCCGAGTCGCCGAGCGGCTGTTGGGTGAGGAGCACGACCTCTACCACGCCCGCCATTCCCTCGTCGCCGCCGGCGTCTGAGCGAAGGTAACGACAGGGCTCGGTTTGCCCACCCTGGCGCTCCCCAACCGGAGTCGATGCCGTCGACCAAGCCCTCGTCAAAGTCCCAGCAGCACCAGATCCAGGTCTGCCTCGTACGACCCGTATCAGCGACCCCACCGGCCCCAAGCCTGACAAAGTGGCCACCTGTGGATAACTTCCGCGCGGTTGGTGCGACTCCCAGTAGCGTGGTCAGCAACGTTTTGACCAACGCGTCTGGGGGGACGGCAATAAATGAGTGACCCGGTGATCAAGGACTTACGCCGACAGCTGGCACAACAGCAGACGGACATCAAGAGTCGGCTCGCGTTGGCCCGGACCAGGGGCGATCAGCGGGCCGTCGACTTCTTCTCGGGGCAGTTGCACGCGTTCCGCGTCATCCTGGACACTCTCGACCTCGCCGAGACCGAGGAACCACCGCGTCGGTGACATCACCCTAGAAAGCCGTCACATCCGCCAGCGGTGTCCCGTCCGAGGTGATGTGGACAGCACTTCTGGGGAGGACACGTGAGCAACCCGATTCTGGTGACCGGCGGCACCGGCGCACTCGGCCGGCAGGTGGTCAGCCAGCTGGTCGCGGCCGGCCGGCCGGTACGAATCGCCAGCCGGCGGGAGCGCCCGGCCGGCGACACTGTGCCGTACGAATGGGCCACCGTTGACTACAAGACCGGCGCCGGGCTGGCGGCCGCGGTGAGCGGTGTATCGGCGATCGTGCACTGCGCCGGCAGCTACTTCGACACGTCCGTCGAGGATGCGCTGGTGCCGGTGGCGATCGCGGCCGACCGGCCGCACCTGATCTACATCTCCATCGTGGGGATCGACCGGATTCCCTTCGGCTACTACAAAGCCAAGCTCGCCGCCGAGCAGGTGGTGATCGGATCCGGGTTGCCGTGGACGATCCTGCGGACCACCCAGTTCCACGACCTGGTCTTTCGTGCCGGAGACGCGCTTTCCCGCTCGCCGATCGTGCCGCTGCCGGCCGGCGTACCAGTGCAGCCAATCGACAGCGCCGAGGTGGCTGACCGGCTGGTCGAGCTGGCGGCCGGCCCGCCCGCGGGCGCAGTGCCAGACATGGGCGGTCCACAGGTCCGCGACGCGACCGAGCTCGTACGCATCTACCTGCGGTCAAAAGGAAAACGCCGGCTGCTGCTACCGATCCGGTTACCTGGAAAGGCTTTCCGGGCCTTCAAGAACGGATATCACCTCAGCGAGGACCACGCGGTCGGCCGGATCACCTTCGAGCAGGCGTTGAGCACCCCCGTGGGAGGCAAGCGATGAAATGGTTGCGAATTGGCCTTTGGTTCCTGACCGTCACCCAGGTGCTGGTCGGTGGAGTGCAGCTGCTGCTGCCAAAGGTCTTCTACGAAGACTTCCCGTGGCCGAGCGATCCGTGGGTGTCGATGCTCCCGCCGTACAACGAACATCTGATGCGGGACGTGGGCGCGCTCAACCTGTCGTTGGCGATTTTCGTCGGCGCGGCGGCCATTTATCTGGAGCGCAGACTGATGATCGGGAGCCTGCTGGGCTATCTGGCTTTCGCGTTGCCACACGCGATTTTCCACGCCACCCACCTGGAACACTTCCAGACCGGTGACGCGATCGCCCAGACCATCCTGCTTTTCGGCGCGGTGCTGATCCCGCTCCTGCTGTTGATCCCAGCCCTACGGATCAGGCCGACCGCTGGGAAACCCGGAAAGTCTCCCGATACGCCTGCGGGGTCGTCCCCACTCTGATCCCGAAATGGTGGCGCAGCGCGGCGGCGTTGCCGAAACCGGCTCGTACCGAGATGGCGTCGACCGTCAGGTCACTGCCCTCCAGCAGCTGCCGGGCCAGCAACACCCGCTGCGCGGTCATCCAGTCGTGCGGGGTGGTGCCGGTCTCGGCCTGGAAGCGGCGTGCGAACGTACGCGCCGACATGTGCGCGCGCTCGGCGAGCAACGGCACGGTCATCTGCTGGTCGAGGTGCGCCACCATCCAGGTCAGCAGCGGCTCCAGGGTGGGGCTGCCGCGCAGCGGAATGGGCGTCTCGATGTACTGCTTCTGCCCGCCGGAACGCTGCGGCGGCATCACCATCCGGCGGGCGATCGCGCGGGCCACCGCGGTGCCCTGCCGCTCCCGTACGAGGTGCAGGCACAGGTCGATGCCGGCGGCCGTACCGGCGCTGGTCCAGACCGGTCCGTCGCAGACATAGAGGACGTCGGGGTCGACGCGGGTCTTCGGATAAGCGCGCTGCAGATCGTCTGCATACATCCAGTGGGTCGTGCACGCACGTCCGTCCAGCAGCCCGGCCGCGCCGAGCGCGAACGCCCCCGAACACATGCTGATGACCAGCGCGCCACGCTCCACTCCCGCGCGCATCGCCACCAGCAGCTCCTCCGGATACTCGTGCCGAACCGTGCCCGCGGACATCGCGATGACGTCGGCGTCGTCCATCGCGTCGAAGCCGTATTTCGGTACGAGGTCAAAACCGGTCTTGGTCGGCAGTGGCTCGCCGGGCCGCATCCCGCAGACCCGGAAGTCGTACGTGGGCAGGCCCTGCTCGGATCGGTCGATCCCGAACACGTCACAGAGGACGCCGAGCTCGAACGGAGACACGCCTGGCAACACCGGCACCGCGATGGAGCGAATCATGGCACCAGCATACGGCAGGATATCGAGGGAAGGTGGCAATTCTGCCACTGTTGGGTTGGCCGATCCGCGAGGATCCTTTTACTCATGGGAATCCTCATCTTGCTCGCGATTTTCATCGGCACTGGCATCGCCGCTCTGCTCGGCTGGACTCCGGACAGCCGTACCGGCCGGGACTGGCAGCCGCGCGGCGGCTGGCAGCGCACCGAAGAACCCACCATCCGCCTCCGCCACCTGAGCTGACCTGCGGTCATGCCCCTGGCGACGCGGCCGGGGGCAGTCCGGGAACTGGCCATGTCGGCCCGGACAGTACAACCTTGTGGAGATGACTACGCGTGCCCGCGTACGAGACGGGGATCCAGACGCCTTCGGGGAGCTCTTCGATGAGTGCGCCCGGGCCGTCTACAACCATGCCTTCCGGCTGACCGGGAACTGGTCCACCGCCGAGGAAGCGGTCGCGCTGACCTTCCTGGAAGCCTGGCGGTTGCGCGGCAAGGTGGATCTGGAGGGCGGCCCGCTGCGGCCGTGGCTGCTGGGCATCGCGACCAACATGGTCCGGAATTTCACTCGCGCCTCCCGCCGTTATTCGGCCGCAGTGTCGCGCATTCCGCCGCCGGAGGCGATCCCGGATTTCGCCGACGAACTCGCCGGCCGCCTCGACGACACCGAGCAAGTGCGTTTCGCGCTTTCCTTGGTGAACAAACTTCGCCGCAACGAGCGGGAAATCTTCGCGTTGTGCGTGTGGTCCGGATTGGACAACATCGAAGCGGCCGAAGCATTGGGCATTCCGGTGGGTACGGTCAAATCCCGGCTTTCTCGAGCGAGGGCCAAGCTTCGAAAACTCGTCGAGGAATCCGGGGAACCGGATGTCGCCCGCGGACAGTCCATTGATAACCGCGAAAGCGCGGCCCGGCCCGACGGAGTGAGACAGTCATGAATTCCGATCTCGATCGCCTGCTCGCGGCGCCACCCGAGCGGGATCTCCCGAACGGTCGCCACCGGTTGTTCAGGGAGCAGTTAATGCGCGAAATCCGTACCGAGAAAAGGTCTGTTCGTACCCGCGTCGCGATCAGCGCGGCCATCGCCGGCACCACCGCGGTGCTGGTCGGCGGCGCTTTCGTTGCCACCCAGACGATCGGGGCGGCCCCCAGCAAGTCGTCAACAGCCGTCGACGCGCAGTTCCGCGCCGGCTCGGCGTCCAGTCTGCTGTTGCAGATGGCCGCCTACAGCGAAAAACTGCCGTCCACGCAGTCGGCTCACAACGGCCAGTGGGTGTACGTGAAATCCGAATCCCGCGACGCCACCCAGCCGCCGGCCCCAGGCAAGCGTGTCTCGAACAGCGACCCTGGGCAGAAGACCCCGACAAAGGTCGATGGGACCCAGACCAGCCCGGTCGGGCCGCTCAGCGACATGCAGCAGCGGGAAGTCTGGTTGCCAGTCGACCCGCATTCGGCGATCCGTCCACTGATCCATGACCGAAATGGCTACACCGAGATCGACGGCAGCTCGAGCAACCCGATCACCCTGGCCGAACAAGGTAACTACCAGGCCATCGCGGCGCTGCCGACCGATCCGGACGCGCTGCTGAAGCTGATCACCGCCGAGCGCAAATCCGACAAGGGCAACCAGTCGCCCCAGGTGGTCTCCGAGATGGTGTTCCACGCGATCGAAAGCATCCTGGCGGAGTCGATCGTGCCGCCCAAGGTCGCGGCGGGCCTCTACCGCGCTGCTGCCAAGCTGCCCGGCATGACGGTGGTCCCGGATGTCACCGACGCGGCCGGCCGGCACGGCGTGGGTGTCGCGGTAGTCAGCGACGGCGTCGTCTACACCGGCTCGATCCGCGACACGATGATCTTCGACAAGAAGACCTTCAGCTACCTCGGCTCGACCTCGGTCATCGCCAAGACCGGCCCGAGCGGCACCGCCGGTACGTTCATCGGGATGACCGCCGTGCTCAGCCGGTCCATCGTCGACCAGCGCCCGACGGTGACGCTGACCACGAAGTAACTGTCTGCGAAGGACCCTTGCGTGCGCTCACACGCAAGGGTCCTTCGCGTTCGTACGACCCGATGTGACACTTCCAGCCCCCCTGGCGTTTTTCCAAACTCCAGGTGATTTTCGTCGAGTGCGGGACACTAGCCACGCAGGATCAGCGGGAGGTGGGTGGCCGAGCCGTGGGTCACCCGTATCGGCACTCCCCAGTCCTGCCGGATCAGGTGGCAGGCCGGGTGTTCCACGCCTTCGTCGCAAGCCGCGGCCTGCGCGGTGACGTGCAGGACGCCGTCTTTTATGTTGTCCGCCAACACAATCTCGCGATTGAGGTCAGTGGTGTCGCCAGCGCCTTCGATCAGCAGCTCCGGTGGGGTCGAGCTCACTTGCAGACGAGTGGACGGGCCGTAACGCTCGTCAAGTTTCTGGCCCGGCGGCGGGCTGAAGACCACGTCGAGCGTGATCGCACCGGGCGCCAGATCGGTGACCGGCCGCTCGGTCCGCATCGCCGGTCCGTTGATTTTCCGCATCTTTCCGGGCGAAACCGGCCGGCTGAGCCGATGCGTGGCCGACTCGACCACCACCAGCTGGCCGTCCATCTCAACGGCGTCGGATGGCTCGGCGACGCCGGTGGCGAGCGTACTGACCTCGCGGGTCGTCGGGTCGTACCGCCGGACAGCGTTGTTGTACGTGTCCAGGACCGCCACCGAATGGTCGGCCAGCACCGCGACACCCAGCGGATGCTGGAAACGCGCCTTCGCGGCCGGCCCGTCGACATGCCCGAAGTCGAAAAGCCCCTCGCCAACAGCGGTGTGCAGCTCGCCATTTTCGGCGTACCGCAAGGCAGACGTCTCCGAGTCGGCGATCCACAGCCGGTCGCCGTCGGCGGCCAGCCCGGACGGCTGCGCCATCCAGGTGTCGGCCAGCGGCCCGTCTTTGAGGCCCTCGACCGTGGTTCCGGCCCACGGCAGGAACGAACCGTCGGTCGGATCGAAACGCCAGAGCTGGTGAATGCCCGCGGCGGCAACGATGACAGCGTTGTCATACCAGGCGAGGTCCCACGGCGAGAGCGGCACGCCGTCGGGAGCTTTCGCGACCGTACGTACGCGACCGTCGACCAGGTCGACCGTACGCAGGGCGTGATTGACGGTGTCGGCGACGAGTAGCTCTCCGGTTGGCAACACCAACACCCCTTGCGGCTCGGCGAACCGCGCGGTTTCCGCGCTGCCATCGGTGAATCCTCGTTCGCCGCTGCCGATCCGCCGCAGTACGGTCTCGCCGTCGGCGGCCAGCTCGACCAGCGAATGCTGCTGGGAGTCCGACACCAGGAACGTTTTGTCAGCGGTGACAGCGATCTTGCCGGGAAACCGCAGCACGGTCGGCGGTGCCGGCGGCGGCACGTACGGGCCGTCGCCGCGGTGCAGGGTGCCGCGCGCCTCGTGCTCGGCGACCACCTCACCGATCACCCGGTCCAGCCCCGCGACATGGCCCTCCCCCGCGGCCTGCGCCACCACATAACCCTCCGGGTCGACCAGCGCCAGCGTCGGCCAGGCTCGCACGGCGTACTGCTGCCAGGTCACCATCCGCGGATCGTCGAGCACCGGATGGTGTACGCCGTACCGCTCGACCGCGGCCAGCACGGCCAGGTGATCGCGCTCGTGCTCGAACTTGGGCGAGTGCACGCCAATCGTCACGAGCACGTCGCCGTACTTCGCTTCCAGCGGCCGCAACTCGTCGATCACATGCAGGCAGTTGACACAGCAGAAGGTCCAGAAATCCAGCAGCACGATCTTGCCGCGCAGATCCGCAAGAGTCAGCTCCCGGCCACCGGTGTTGATCCACCCGCCGGCGCCAACCAGCTCCGGTGCACGTACTCGCGCCACTCTCTCAGTCGCCACATCGGTATCCAACCAAGTCGACGGCCCGACTGTTCCATGGCCACCAATGGCTCACCGTGACGGGCCGGTCACCTGCGGCTTTTCCGTAGGACGGAACGGATTTTTAAGACTTCAGCCCCGCCGACACGGTACGCACACGCCTGTGTACTGTTGGCGCTCGAGAAGCTCGACCCTCGACTCGCCGTCGACGCGACCAGCACAACGGGTGACCACACTCACACCGCTATGGTTCGTTGAACGGATTTTGCCGCCGACTTTGTCCACGATGGACATTCACGGCGGGTTTTTGGCCGCACCTGGTGATATTTCCGCAGGTGCCACTTCTGGCGATGAACACAGTCGCCCCACAGCTCTTCGTAACCGACTGTTGAACGGTTCACCAACAAGAGCTTTCCGTTCTGTCTCAAACCGGTTTTCCTATCGGCACTCAGACAATCGGGGGATATTGCCGTGGGCGCGAACGTGATTACGTAACAACGCCGAAATATTTCACGTGGGCCACTGGACGGTCCGGGGGAGACTTATGCCAGTCAACATGGCCGGGGAAACAACGAGTTTTGCGGTCGATTCCTCAGCCAATTCACAGGATTGGGTCTCCGCTTCTCGGGTTAGACGCCTTCATCACGTTTTTGAGGCGAGCGCCGATCGCACCCCGCAGGCGATTGCCGTCGTTGTAGACAACCGGACCGTGACATACGCCGAGTTGGACGCATTGGCCAATCAGCTCGCGCACTACCTGCGGTCACAGGGTGCCGGCGGCTCGCGGGTGGCGATCCTGCTCCAGCGGTCCCTGCAGACGTATGTCTCCCTTTTGGCGGTGGGAAAAGCCGGCGCGATCTTCGTTCCGATCGACCCAGGTTCACCGCCCGATCGGGTCGCGTACATCGTTGAAGATGCCAACGTCGACGTGATTCTGACCTCTACGGATCTGGCCGCGGCGGCCGTCGGACTGGAATGCAAGGTCGTCGAACTGGACGCGGCGGCCAGCCACCTGCGGACGCTGCCGGCTACCCGGCCGGATCTGCGCAGCGAAGACGCGTATAACAGCGACCCGGACGCGTACATCATCTATACCTCCGGGTCCAGTGGCCGCCCCAAAGGCGTGCTGGTCGCCCAATCGAGCATCTGCAACTTCCTCGACGTGGTCCCGACCGTGTACGACGTGCGGCCGAGCGACCGGGTCTATCAGGGCATGACGATCTCTTTCGACTTCTCCATCGAAGAGATCTGGCCCACCTTCGCGGTGGGCGCGACGCTGGTGGTCGGCCCGACCGACTCGCGCCGGCTCGGTGCCGAACTGGCCGACTTCCTGGATTCCGCTGGCGTCACGGTGATGTACTGCGTGCCGACGCTGCTCGCCACCATCCCGCGTGAATTGCCGGAGATTCGCAGCCTGTTGGTCGGCGGCGAGGCGTGCCCGGGGCAACTGGTCGAGCGGTGGAGCCGGCCGGGGCGGCGGATCCTGAACACGTACGGGCCGACCGAGGCGACCGTGACGGCGATTTGGTGCGAACTGCTGCCGGGCCGTCCGGTGGTGATCGGCAAGCCTTTGCCGACGTACACAGCGGTTCTGCTCGATGACGACCGCCACACCGTGCCGGACGGCGAGGTCGGCGAGATCTGTCTCGGTGGCGCTGGAGTGGCCCGCGGGTACGTCGGCCGGCCCGACCTGACCGCCGACAAGTTCATCGACCACGCCTTCGCGCCGGCCGGCAGCAAGCTTTATCGCACCGGCGATCTCGGGCGGCTCACCCAAGACGGCGACATCGAGTATTTGGGCCGCGCCGACGCCGAGGTGAAGATCCGCGGCCACCGGGTCGACCTGGGCGAGATCGAAAGCGTCCTGATGGAGGACGACGGCGTCGCCGAGGCGGTCGCCGCGATGATGGCCGCGGGGCAGGATCCGGACGCGGCAACGGAACTTTCCGCGTACGTGGTGCTGTTGCCCGGCACCAACGAAGACGAAGCGACGGTTGTCCGGCGGCTGCACGAAAAAATCCGCGACCGGGTGCCGTCGTACATGGTGCCGTCCTTTATGGACATCGTGCTGGCACTGCCGACGATGCCCAGCGGCAAGGTCGACCGCAAGCTGTTGCCGGCGCCGAGCGGTCGGCGGCTGGCGCTCAGCTCCGGTCCGGTCATCGCGGCCGGCACCGAGATGGAAACCCGACTGCGGGGCGCGTGGGCCCAGGCTTTTGGCTTGGACGCAGGGGAACTCTCGGTCGAGGCGAACTTCTTCACCGACCTCGGCGGCCATTCGCTGCTCGCCGCCACCGTCGTTTCGTTGCTCCGGGCCGAGAAGATCGGCACCAGCCCAGCCGTACGGGATCTTTACGCGAACCCGACGGTCCGTTCGATGGCCGGGTATCTGGATGCCGAGGAACAACGCGGCGCGATGCCGGCCGCACCGCGGGCGCCGGGCCTGCGGCACCGCCGCGGCCGGATCGCCCGAGCCGGTTTCGCCCAGGCAGTGGTGATCTACCTTCTGTTGCTGGTCATCACCCTGCCGGTTTCGTACGTCTACACGATCAACAACGGTGACGTTTCGGTGCAGGTGCTGCTCCAACTGCTCTGCGCCATCCTGGTCAGCTATCTCGGCGTACGCTGGGCCGTCCCGCTGGTGGTGGCGAGGCCACTGGCATGGGGAATCAAACCCGGCCGATATCCGTTATGGGGCATCACTTATCTGCGGCTGTGGGCGCTGGACATGGTGCTCGCGATCGGGCCGCTCCCGGTGGTCAGCGGATCGCCGCTGATGGCGATGTATCTGCGGGTCCTGGGTGCGCATATCGGCCGTCGTACGACTATTGAGACCAGCACGGTCTCGCTGCCCGGGATGGTCTACGTCGGACGGGACGCCTCGATTGGCTATGGCGCCACGATCCGGCCGTGGAAGGTCGAAGACGGTCTGGTGACGGTCGCGCCCATCACCATCGGGCCGGGCGCCTTCGTTGGCGCGAACACCGTTCTGGAGCCGGGCAGCACCATCGACGCGGGTGCCTGCCTGGCCCAGCAGTCAGTGATCGGCGAAGGCGAGCGGGTGCCGATCGGACAGCGCTGGTCCGGTTCACCAGCCAAGCCGGCGGCCGAACTCGACCTCGTGGTGGAAATGATGATGCGCGGCCAGACCGAAACCCGTGGCTGGCGGCTTCATCACCTGATCGCCGCGGTGTTCGGGCTGGCTGGCCTGGAAGTCGGCGCGATCGCCACCATCGTGCCCGGCGTCGCACTGGTGTGGTGGGCGCTGCTCACCATGGGCGTGCTCGCCGGCGTGATCGCGACCATCCTGGCCGGCCCGGTTTTCGTCCTCACCGTGTGCGGTGTGGTCGCGGTCGGCAAGCGAATGGTGCTGCCAAACACCCCGGTCGGCATCTATCACTCCCGGTCCGGTTTGGGCGTACGCAAGTGGATCGCTGACAAACTGCTGGAATTCAGCCTGACCTTCACCAACTCGCTTTATGCGACGCTTTACACCGTGCCATGGCTGCGGATGCTCGGCGCCCAGGTCGGCCGGCGCGCCGAGGTCTCCACCGCCGCCCACCTGGACCCCGACCTGCTGGTGCTGGGCACCGAGAGCTTCGTGGCCGACATGGCCAGCGTGGGCGCCGCCACCTTCGCCAACGGCCGAGTGGCCTTCCTGCCCACGTCGGTGGGAAGCCGGGCATTTGTCGGCAACGCCGCCTTCGTACCGGCCGGCAGCACCCTTGGCAGCGGCTCGCTGGTCGGTGTCGGAACCGTGCCACCGGACGAAAACGTGCCGGAAGGCACCTCCTGGCTCGGCTCCCCGGCAATGCACCTGCCGCTGCGGCAGGACAGTGGCTCCTTCTCCGAGCAGCAGACCTTCCGGCCCAACCGCCGGCTGGTGTTGCAGCGCCTGGGTATCGAGTTCTTCCGGGCCACCCTGCCGGCTTCGGTGCTGGGCCTGAGTTTCTACGTCTTCCTGCTGGCACTTTCCACCTTCGCCCGTGGAAACGACCTCCCGCTGCCGGCCATGGTCTCGCCGCTGCTGGCGATCCTGGCCAGCCTCGCGGTCATCCTCTACTGCGTCGGGATCAAGCGAAACGTGATCGGCGCGTACGAGCCGCGGGTGGAACCGCTGTGGAGCCCGTGGGTGCGCCGCAGCGAGTTCGTCACCGGGCTGTTCGAGGCCGCCGCCGTGCCAGCCGGGCTGGCCGTGCTGGTCGGCACTCCGTTCCTGCCCCCGGTGTTGCGTTGGTTTGGCGCGAAAATCGGCCGCCGGACCTGGATCGGCACCACTTACCTGACCGAATTCGACCTGGTCGACATCGGCGACGATGCCACCATCGGCACCGATGTTTCGCTGCAGACGCACCTTTTCGAGGACCGGGTCATGAAAATGTCCACGGTCACCATCAAGAGCGGGGCGAGCGTCGGCACCCGGACGATCGTGCTCTACGACGCTGTCGTGGACAACGACGTGACGCTGGGATCGCTGTCGTTGCTGATGAAGGGCGAGCATCTCACGCCCGGCACCCGCTGGCACGGCATCCCGGCACAGGGCGCCACCGAGGCCTCCGCGCTGGACTTCGACGCCATCGCCGCGCAGCGGCGCGGCCGGCATCACCGCGACACCCCTGAAACCGCAACGAAAGCACTCCACTGATGAACAAGACTCTGCTGGTCAGCGATCCGCACTACTTCCGCATCGCGTACGAGATCAATCCCTACATGCACACGGGTGCGCAGCCGGACAAGTCGGCCGCCGTCGCCGAGCACCAGGCGATCGTGTCCGCGCATTTGGCCGCCGGCCGCAAAATCGAGTATGTGGCGTCCGAGCCGGACTGCCCGGACATGGTCTATACGGCCAATGCCGCCGTGGTCCGCGGCGACCAGGCTGTGCTGGCGAAGCTGCCGCCCCAGCGGCAGGGCGAAACGCCGTACCACCGGGCCTGGCTGAAAAGCCGTGGATTTCAGGTCCTCGACGCGCCTTACGATTTCAGTGGCCAGGGCGACGCATTGGCGTGCGGCGACTTTCTGTTGACCGGCTACGGGCAACGAACGGACCGGCGAATGCTGGCGGTGCTCGCCGATCACCTGGGATATCAGGTCATTGGGTTGCGTACGGTCAGCGCCCAGTGGTACGACCTCGACCTTGCCTTGGCTGTCATCGAAAGTCCACACACCCTCGCGTACTGCCCCGAAGCATTTGACGAGCTCAGCAGGCAAACCCTGGAGGGACTCGGGCTGGACCTGATCGAGGTTTCACTGGACGAGGCACGCGGTTTCGCGTTGAATCTGATCAGTGACGGCAGCACGGTGACGATGACCGCCGGCGCGCCGCGGCTGGCCGGTGAGCTACGCGACCGTGGCCTCACCGTGGTCGAGTTGGACACGACCGAGCTGAGAAAAGGTGGTGGCGGGATCCGCTGCACCGCGCTGACTCTCGATAATCCCCAGTTGTAAGGTTGTGATGATGTCCGCGCAGCCGTTCGACGCCGCCCGTCGAGCTCTCAGCAACCTTTTCGGCTCTTCCTCCGACGAGTCGAGGGAACAGCCGGTCGCGCTCGTCTACCGGGGCCCGGCCAGCCTGCCGGGCTGCCCGGAAGCAGTTCATTCACTGCTGGCATCCTGCCCGTACCAGTTCCGGATCCGTTATGTCGGGCCGAAGGACCACGAGTTGACCGCGGATGCCCTGTCCGGTGCGCGGCTGTACGCCCAGCCCGGCGGCGGCACGTTGAAACGCGCGTACAAACATCTGCGCGAACATCGTTCGCACATCCGCGACTTCGTCCGCGGCGGTGGCGGCTACCTCGGGTTCTGCCTCGGTGGTTATCTCGCCGGCGCGACCCCTGGCTTCGACCTGCTGCCCGGCGACACCGACCAGTACATCGAGACCGACGACGCCACGATCGACTTCGACGGCAACACGGTCGTCGATGTTTTGTGGCGCAACGAGAAAAGGACGCTGTTCTTTCAGGACGGCCCGCATTTCGACATCAAGCGACGGTCGGCGACTGTCCTTGCCACGTACCAGAACGGCACGGTCGCCGCGTCCGTGACGCCGTTCGGCGCCGGTCGCGTCGGAGTTGTCGGACCACATCCGGAGGCCACTCGCGACTGGTTCACCGACGCGGGCCTGCGGGTCCCCCGGCCACTCGGCCTGGACCTCGGGCAGGACCTGGTTTCCACGGTGATGAGCCAATGACCGCTTCGGTACGCACCAAAAGCCGGCTGCTCGGGGTGGACGCTGCCCGAGGTATCGCGCTGCTGGGCATGATGGCCGTCCATTCGCTCTACGAGTCCAATGCCGACGGTTCGCCCACCGCGTCCTTCGCGATCTTCGGTGGCCGGGCGGCCGCGACTTTCGCCGTACTGGCCGGCGTCGGCATCGCTTTCATGACCGGCCGCAGGCGAGTCCAATTCCGCTCTGGGCTGCCGGTTATCACCGGCCTTGCCGTACGAGCCTTGGCCATCGGCGCGATCGGGCTCTTCATGGGATACGCCGACGCGAAACTCGCGGCGGTCATCCTTCCGTACTATGCTGTGCTTTTTCTCCTCGCGATCCCACTGGTTTTCCTGCCCGGCTGGCTGATCGCCGCGATAGGTGTGGCGGTCGCCGCCGGCGTCCCCATCCTCACGCATCTATGGCTGCCGCATCTTCCGGTGCCTACCCTGGACAACCCCGAATTCATTGACATCATCCAGAACCCCATCGGGGTCCTCGGCGAGCTGACGATCACCGGTGAGTATCCGGCGCTGTCGTGGTTGGCGTACGCTTGCGCCGGCATCGCTATCGGGCGGCTCACCCTCAGCCGGCTGCGGGTGGCGATTTCGTTGCTGGGAACCGGAATCGTGCTAGCCGGTGGGGCCGCGTACGCGTCGTGGCTGCTGCTCAACCACTACGGCGGGCTCGCGCAGATCTGGATCGCACAGCCCAGCAGCATCCTGACCGCGCCAGAAACCTCGGAACTGCTCACCCTCGGCGGCGACGGGACCGTACCAACTTCCACCTGGTGGTGGCTCGCTGTCGACGCCCCACACACCGGCACCACCCCGGACATGGTCGGAACCACCGGTTCGGCCATCGCCCTGCTGGGCCTGATGTTGTTGTTAGGCCACATAAGTTGGCGCTATCTGCGGCCAGTGATCACCACCTTGCAGGCACCGCTGGCCGCTGCCGGTGGGATGACACTGACGCTCTACTGCGCGCACATCTGGTTCCTGAACTCCGACTACGACATCTATTCGGCCGAGGTCGGCTACACCCTGCAGGTCATCGCGGTGCTGCTGATTGGTCTCGCTTGGAAGGCCACGGCTGGAAAAGGCCCGCTGGAGACCCTCGTCGCCGGAGTCTCCGGTCGATCCCGGTCCTGGGTGGCGACCAAGACCCGGCACAAACCCAAACCGCTGCCCGTCGCCCCGGTCAGCCCGGCCATCCCACGCCCCGCCGAGCCGGTGGACAACGCGGACCCCATTGCGGTCAGTCCGGCCAGGCCGGCACCGCAGATCGTCCGCCGAGTTCCGGCCCAAGTGGCCGCGACGGACGATCCGACGATGGAGTTTTCGCTCCCGTACTCGGTTTCCCCGGCGGAAACCACCATGGAGCTGCCGGCGTTGCGGTTCACCACCGCGATCACGACGGCCGAGGAAACAACCATGGAATTCCCGGCTATCACCTCAGACTGGCTGCTCGACATCTTCACCCAAGAAGACGAGAATGCGAAATAGGGCGGCTTGTTTTCGCCTGTTTGCGGCCACCCTGCTCGTTTTCGCACTGGCCGCTTGTTCCACTCCGCCACCGCCGCCACCGCGCCCGCTGGCCCTGGTCTATCGCGGGCCGGCCGCTTGCTCGGGTTGCGCGGAGTCGGTGGCGACCCTGTTGCAGAACTCCCCCAGCCATTTCCGGACCAAGTTCGTCGGTCCGGACGGTGACGAAACACTTTCGGCCGCGACCTTGGCCACCGCGGTGGTCTACGCTCAACCCGGCGGCGGCAGCCTCGACCCGGCCTGGCGAAAAATGCGGAAATACGCCGCCATCATCCAGGACTGGGTGCGCGGCGGTGGCACGTACCTGGGCTTCTGCCTCGGCGGCTACCTCGCCGGCGCCACTCCTGGTTTTGCCTTGATTCCCGGCGACACCAACTCGTATACCGACACTGCCCAGGCCACCGTCAAAACCACCGACGACACGATTGTCACGGTCCGCTGGCGCGGCCAGAGCAGGCACATGTATTTCCAGGACGGCCCGGTCTTTCAACTGAGAACCGGCGCCTCGGCTACAGTTTTGGCCACCTACCCCAACAACACCACAGCCGCCCTCGCCACCACGTACGGCCGTGGCCGGGTGGGCGTGGTCGGCCCGCACCCCGAAGCCGACCAGTCCTGGTATTCCGACGCCGACATCACCAACCCCGACGGCATCCGCCCGGACCTCGGCTACGACCTCATCGAAACCACCCTTCATCTCCCCGTCTCCGCCCCGAGCCCCACCCCCAGTCGGACAAGATAGGCACCTGCCCGACATCTTCGGTAAGTGTCGGGCGCCGTGCTAAAGTGTGGGGCATGACCGTTCCAGCCCACTCCGCGGACCCGACCCAGGGCGCCAGCCAACACCGGCGGATGCCCGCCGAGGAGCACCGCGAGATCGCCGCACTCACGATGCGTGAGCTGGGAAAACTCACGGCTGACCAGGTGGAGCGCCTCGAGCACCCGGTGCCGGTCACCAGCAACGGACTGCCGGTCGCCTGGCTGGTGCCACTGACGCCCAGTGAACGTCGCCGGGCCGAGATGATCGCCGCCGGCAAGCTTCGTCCCGGCCAGCCTCGGGGGCTCGGCCGGTGGTCACCGCTGCCGGCGACCGGCAGCGGGCCGACACTGTCCGAGCTGCTGTTGGACCTGCGCGAGCAGGAGCGGACGTGATCTATGTCGACTCCTGCGCGCTGGTGAAACTCGTGATCACGGAGAAGGAGACGGCGGCACTTCAGGCTTACCTGGCAGATCGGCAGGACGAGGTGGTCACGTCGGATCTCGCGGTGACCGAGGTGATCCGGGTCGTCCGGCGATCCTGCTACGACACCCAGCGCAACCTCCGGGTCGATCCGGAGGTTCTGGACGAGCGGCTGGCCGCCGCGGCTGACCTTCTCGACCATATCGACCGAGTCACCGTCGACACGGACACCTTTATCAGCGCCGGGATGTATGCGGACGATCCATATGTCGGCTCGCTCGACGCGATTCACCTTGTCTGCGCCCAAGAAATCGGACCAGCGCTGACTTCCTTCGTCACGTATGACAGAACATTGGCGCAAGCGGCACGCCGGAGCGGATTTCCGGTGGATCAGCCGGGCTGATCGGCCCAGCTGGTGACGCTGCCGCCGGCGCCAGCGTCGGACGGCGGGCCGGTGTTGTCGATCAGGAGCGACTGGCCGCCTGGGGAAGCGGTGACAGTGGCCGTACGGTTGTTGGCGCGGACCTCGACGGTGTTCCAGTTCCCGCGGGTGTATTTCCACTGAATGCCAGCGTGATCGGGGATCTGTACGGTCAGCTCCCAGATTCCGGGTGAACTCTCGTGCATCCGGGTGGTGGCGTTTCCACCGCACCAGAGGCAAAGTGGGTCCGAAGCACCAGCCGGCAAGCTAGTGGTGGCACCGGCGAGGTAGACAGTCGAGCCGGACGGCACCTTGACTCGAAAGGTGGTCGTCACGATTTTTGGCTCCACACGGTGACTAACCCGCGCCGACAACGCGGAGCCATGGAGGTGGCTGTCAAACGCCCGCACCTGGTACGAATAAGTCTTGCCGGGCGACACGAGCGGATCCACATAAGACGACGCCGAACCCGGCAAGGTGGCGACCGGATCGGGACGATCGCTGCGATAGACCCGATATTCGGCGGCATCCGGGTCGCTCGGCCACTGCAGGCTCAGCGTCGAGGCGGACCAGTCCATCGTGACGGCCGGCGCCGCCGGTGGTGTCGTGCCGGTGCTCGGTTTCGCCACCAGTGTGCCGCGAGCCGTGTACGTCCAATGATGGCCGCCATCGCTGGAAAAACGGGCCTGGAAGTCGTACGAGCCGGCACTCTCAGGGCGGAGGCCACCACTGAAGTGCAGCCCAGCCGCCCCGCTCATCGGCCTCCAGTCGTACGATCCGCCAGCCGTCGCCAGGCCGACCTCGGCTCTGATCGCGGTTGGATCACCAATCGACGGTGCTGTCACGTCGGCGGTGACCGTCGTGGGGTCGACACCGACCTCGCGGTCGACCTGGGTCGCCGAGGTCAAGGTCGCCGCGGTGATCGGCCTCGACGGTGTGACGGCTGTTTCCGCAGACTGGGCCCCGATATTGCCCGCTGCGTCGACCGCGCGAACAACGTAATGGGCCCGGGAATCCGGAGTGTCCACAAAGGACGGACCGGCAACGACTCCGACCCGTTCGTAGCCGCCACCAGAAAGCGGACTGCGCCACACCTCGTACCGGCTCGCACCTGTTACGGTCGACCACCGCAGCGAAACCCGGCCGGCCGCGGCCGGGCTGCCACTCACCCGCTGCGGCGCTGGCGGAGGCGTCAGGTCCTGACCTGGCGTGGCGACCAGAACTTGCGCGGTCATCGGTGGCACGGACGCGGTCACCACGCCAGCGGCGCTGGTCACCGCCTGCGCACCGGCGCCGAAGGCGGGCGCTAGGGCGATACCGTCACGCGCCACAGATCCCAGTGGTACGCGCAAAGTCCGCATACTGGAGCTGCGGTTGACCAGCACCAATGCGAGATCGTCTGGGCTACGCATGGCATAGCCGAGGGTCTGCGCGGTGTCGTCGGTCAACAGGAAATGCGCGTCGCCGTCACGAAGGACCGGATGGGTTTTCCGCAACGAGGCGAGATGCGTATAGAACGACAGGAGATCGCGGTCGCCGCCGGCACAGTACGAGGTGGCCGCCGAGCAGTTGCTCGTACCAGTCCAGGGAAAGGTTCGTCGGTTGTCGGGGTCGTCGGAGCCGGTCACGCCGACCTCGTCACCGTAGTAGACGCTCGGCATCCCGGGCACCGTGAACTGGATCGTGGCGGCCACCTTTTCGGCGGCGAGGCCGGCCGCGACATGGGCCGGATTCGCCTCGCGATCGGCGCTGTTGTACTTGCCGGGAGTCAGCATCCAGCGGATCCGCGCGGTGTCATGCGAGTCGAGAAGGTTCATGAAAGTCCGGTAGGTGGCGTCCGGATAGTCCTGCCGAATGGACTGCATGGCGGCGGCGAACTGCGACACCGGTACGGTTGGATTGTCGTCGCCTGGGAATGACTTGTCGTCGCCGACCGCGCCCATCAGCGACAACACCGCGGCCCGGAACCGATAGCCCATCGGGGTGTCAGCCTGGTCGCCGTTGGTGAGTTTCATGTTGTCCGCGAAGTGCCAGCCCTCAGCGACCAGCGGCGCACCCGGCTTGGCGTCTTTCACCACCGTACGGAACTGTTGCCAATACGCGGTGGGGAAAGACTCATCCTGCATCGAGTCCAGCCGGAAACCGTCCGCGCCGAAGTCCAGCCAGCGCCGCGCGATGGACTGCGGGCCGTTGTAGAAGTAGTCAGCGACCGGTGCGAAAACGGCGGCCGGGTTGCCAGGATCGTGCTTGCGGAACAGCGGCAACGCCTCGGCTACATTGCCCCATTCCTCGTACGAGGCGAAAAGGCCCGGCTTGCTGCCGGCACAAGGTCCGGTCTCGCCGACCGGCAGGTCGGTGAAAGTAAACCACGACCGGTACGGCGAAGTGACGCTCTCGCAAGCGCCGTCGTTGGGATAGTGGTGGTAGCGGTCGAAATACGGACTGTCCGATGAGGACGGATCGAACGGCACGTCCAGGATCACCTTGATGCCGCTCCGATGCGCCCGCTGCAGCAGCTGCCGCAGCCCCGCCGCACCCCCGAACGCCGGGTCGATGCGGGTGAAATCCTCGACGTCGTAAGCGTGATTGGATTTGCTCGCGAAGATCGGCGTCAGGTAGAGGATACTGGCGCCCAACCCGTGCAGGTACGGAATTTTCGCGGCGATGCCTTGCAGATCGCCACCGAAGTAGTCCCGGCCGAGGGCCTGCTCGGTGCACGGCTCGTCGACGTGATCGCGGCAGCCGCCCGCGGGCAGCTGGTTCCACGTCCGGTGGGTGGTCTGGGCCGCCTGGGCCAAGGCGATCTGCGAGGGAGTCGCGTTCGGCGGAGCCGGATAGTCGTATCGCGACCGTGTCAGCGAAACATCGTTGCTGGGGTCGCCATTGTCGAACCGGTCCGGCATGATCTGATACATCACGCCGTCTTTCATGGCCCCCACCACCGGAAAGTCCGGCCGCACCACGTGAATTCGGTAATCCTGCGCGACATCGCCGTCCGTGCTGGCGCCCATCGCGCCAAACTGGGCGGGCTGGTCAGCGTAATACGCGGTCTGCTGCCCACGCTGTACGACGAACCGGTAACCGTACGCGCCGAGATCGGTTGGTTTGACCACGGTTTCCCAGAAATCACAGCGCTGACCCACGAGTGTGCTGTCATAGCAGGAAACCGAGCGCGCCGCGCGCCGCATCGGAACCAGCTGCTGCGATTGAGTGGACTGCTCGGTCAGCCGCAGGGTGACGGCGTCGACATTGTCAGCGGCCGTACGAAACCTGACCGTCGCCGCGCTGCCCGGCGCGACCGTACCGGCCGGCACTCGGTAGACATCGCTCTGTCCGTCGTGCCCGAGCGCGGCCCGGTCAATCCCGGTCGCGGCGGGCGACGCCGTCGCCCGCGCCGCGCCCATCCCGGGTGCCCCCGGCAGCATGGTAAACACCATTGCCATCCCCACGGCGACAGCAACCATGCGGCTGCGCTTGAGCATGCCGGACCACCTCCGAGCTGACGGTACCCACATCAGCCCGTTTTCTTCTCCCCCTGGTCAGCGGAATTTCAGCGATTGGTCGCACATATCAGACGATCGCCGTCCGGCGTGCGGTAGTAGAGCACGGACCGGCCGGCGCGGCGCCGGCGTACGAGTTGCGCATTCCAGGAGCACTTGAGGTGGTTGCCGACGGCTCCGAACGCGAACCCGGTCGCCGATGTTCCTCACCCGCGTCGACCTTGTCGCAGGCGAGGAACATCCTTCCTCGTGCGGCCTGCTAGTAAGACCTCGAGGGCGGTCAACACCGCTGGCCAGACGGTCGAGAGAGGGTCGACGACGCCGAAGTGGCCGGCGCCGGGCAGCTCTGTCAGCCGGCAGCCGGTGGCGCGCGCGTACGCACGGGACATCTCGATCGGCACCCGGTCGTCCTCGTCGCCGTGGATCACCCACACCGGCGCCTCGGGCGCGGCGAGGTTGGCGGTGTCAGCAACCGCGTACCGATCCGGCACCTCGTCGGGACCGCCGCCGAGCAGGGCATCCACCGCGCCGCCGTCCAGGTCCTGTTCGTACGCGCCGGCCAGGTCGATGACCGGCGCGAGCGCCAGCACGCCTGTGGGCCGGGACCGCAGTGCCGCCCACACGGCGAGGTGGCCGCCAGCCGAATGGCCGGCGTAGACGATCCGGTTCAGGTCGGCGCGGCCGGGCGCGGCGGCCGCGATGAGGGCCGGCACCGCCTCGATCGAGGCCGCGACATCGTCGAAAGTCGCCGGCCAACCGCCGTCCGCGCCGGTCCGCCGGTATTCCAGGCTCGCGACCGCATAGCCGCGGCTCGCGAGGTCCGCCGCCATCGGGCCGGTGTACGAGCGGTCGTACGCGGACCGCCAGAAACCACCGTGCCACAGCAACACCAGCGGCCCAGCCTCACCGGCCGGCAGCCGCACGTCCGCCACGTGATCCGGATGCGGCCCGTACGACACGGTCAGATCCGGCGGCGGCGCCGGCCGGCTCAACACTTCCCGACTGTCCACCGCCCGACCTTAACCGGCCGAGCGTCACCTGAGGGACGACTGGTAGCCGCGGGCCTGAACGGCGAAAAGCTCTGCATACTGGCCATTGCTGGCAATCAGCTCGTCGTGGGTGCCCGATTCCGCGATCTTTCCGTCGGACAGCACGACAATCTCGTCGGCTTCCCGCACCGCGCCAAGGCGGTGCGACACCAGCACGCTGGTACGACCGGAGCGGTGTTGGCGCAGCCGGTGGTGGATTTCGTGCTCCGCCCTGGCATCCAGGCCGGAACTGGGTTCGTCCAGGATGAGCAGGTCGCGGCCGTCTCGGAGCAACGTTCGGGCCAGCGCGAGCCGTTGCCACTGGCCGCCGGAAAACATCACGCCGGGGCCGTCGTGGCCGGCGAACGTACGGCTCAGCATGGTGTCGTAACCGGCCGGCAACGCCCTGACCGGCCCCGCTACCCCGGCTTTCTCAGCAGCGACGCGGATCCGATCGCGATCGGCCAGCGCCGGCAGGTCACCGATCCCAATGTTCTCCGCCGCGGTCAAGTCGTACGACATGTAGTCCTGGAAAAGGACACCCATCCGTTCCCGCAGCCGCGCCGGTGGCACTTCGCGGATGTCCACCCCGTCCCAGCGAATCGAGCCGTGGGTCGGATCGTAGAAACGGCACAGAAGTTTCACCAGCGTGCTCTTGCCGGCGCCATTGAGGCCGACGATCGCCACCGCCGTCCCGTACGGAATCGTCAGGTTGACGCCCCGCAACACCCAGGGAAGGCTTTCGTCGTACCGAAACCAGACGTCTCTGAGTTCGATGCCCTGGCGCAGCACCGGCAACTCCCCGCTCGTGGTGACCGGCAGGTCGTCGGGAAGCGAGACGATATCCGCGTGATACTCGAAAAACAGAAGTGCTTCGTGCCCAATCGCCAGGCTGTCGACCAGCCCGGCCATCGCGCCCTGAGTGCCGGCGACCGCGGCCACGAAAGCCGTGACGTCACCAAGGCTGAGACCACCGGTCGCCGCCGAATGGACAGCCCAGACGAGCCCAGCGCCGGCGACTATCGCACCCAGCCCCGAAAGTCCTGACTGTATCAGCGCTCCTCGTCGATCCAGTCCACGCTCGGCCGTCTGGGTTGCCCGCAACTCTCCAAAAAGTCGTCCCTTGAGGAAGTCGCCCAGGCCCAGCAGACGCACCTCCTTGGCGGCTCGTACGTCCGTGATCAACGAGCTGTAGAGCGACTGGCGCCGTGCGGTGGCAGCAAAATCCGCGACCATCCGGCTCCGCCGCCGGGACAGCGCCAGCCGCGCCAGCAGCGCCGGAACTCCCGCGGCGGTCACCACAAGGGCCATCACCGGGCTGAGAATCCAGAGCGTCACCAGCATGCTGGCGACGGTGACCGCACTGCGGCCGGCAGTGAACATGCCGGTCAGTGCCGGCATCATGGCCGTACCGTTGACATGCGCTGCCATCTGCAGCTTGTCCGCTACCGCCGGACTCTCGAACCGGGCCAGCCCGTGAAATCGGTTGACCGCACTGAAAAGTCGGTCCTGCATGGTCCGGTCGATCCGGCGGCGCAACTCACTTTGCAGGTAAGTGACCAATTGCGGCAGCACTCCGGTGGCAATCCCGACGGTGGCCAACCCGCCCGCGACGCCCAGCAGCGCGACCTGGGGCCGACCGGAGACAATCCCATCGACGACGAGCTTGGTCAGCCACGCGGTGGCGGTAGGCAACAGTCCGCTGATCAGGTTCGTCGCCAGGGCGCCCACCAGCAGTGGCCAGCCGGCCGCCCAGCACAGCCTGGCCATCGCGGCGGCCTGCCGGCCTTTGCCACCTTTCGGCCGTACTTGTTTGTCAGGTAAGGCAAACGTCACGCGGAGATCCGCTCCGACAGTCCGGCCGCCTCAGTCTGCGCGCGTACGATCACACCATCGGTGTCCACCCGCAAGAAGGTGGGGTATGCCCGGATACCCAGACCGCGGGCCACCTCCGCGCCGTCCGGGCCGGTGAGCACCGCGGCGTCGCCCAACTGCCGCAGCAGTGGATCCCGCTCCGCACCCGTACCAGTGACGATGGCGACGCAGTGCTGGCCGCTGGCCTGTTCGGCGAACTTCGGTGCCTGCTCATGGCAGGAGTCACAGCCGACGGAGAAAAATCCGACCAGGGCCGGCGTCCGGCCGCCGATTTCCGGAATCTTGCGGCCAACCAACTCGGTCACGTCGTAGTCAGTGATCCCCATGCCCAGGACTTTGCGCAGGTTTTCCAGCTCCGCCCCTTGTTCGCGCAGCCGGCGCAGGATGGCGAAAATCAACAGCAGACCGACCAGGCAGAGCACACCGAGCAGGACGACCGCGGCGATCAGTACGGGCATCAGGACTCTCTCTTTCGTACGAACAAAAAATGGCCGAGGCAGGCCGATCCGCGACCGAGCCGGCCCACCTCGGACGCGGACTACTAGACGAGACAGTTCACATTCGAGTGGTACACGCAGGACGTACACCCGTTACCGTCGCAGTACTTGTAAACCCAGGTGTTCACGAAATCCTCGCAGTAGCAGGCATAATATGCGCCAGCTTTGGCTTCTGTCTTGGGAACAAACCGCTGCAGCAGCCGGTCACCGATCCTGTTCATGACTTTCACCATCGAATTTCTCCTTCCGCCGCGGCACCGACGATCGGGCCACGAGAGTCGGACGCTAACTACTTTCCTTTCAAAAGTCCATAGATGGACGCACATAGCGCTACAATTGCTATTATTGCCGAGATCACAGGTGACAATTGGAAGGCTTATGGCATGACAAAAGAATAAACGGCAGGTCAGCGGGCTGACATCTGGCGGATCATCACGCCGAGCAGGCGATCACCGGCATAGAAACCCCATTGCCGCGAATCGCTGCTGATCGCCCCGTCGCCGATCACGACCAATTTCCCGGCCGGCACCACAGCAGGGTTGCCGGCCGGCACGGTCCCGACTGGCACGTCGTCACCAGGCAGCGCGACTACTCGCTTGATATTCCAGACCGAGGTGGAATCCAGCACGTTCACCAATTCGGCCGGCGACTGCAACACAACGATGTCACCGACTCGTACGTCATCCAGTTGGCGACGGCGAACCAACACCCGATCCCCTGATTCCAGGGTCGGCGACATACTGGCGCCGTCGACAGAGACAACCACCAGTCGCCGCCGTGTTCGTACGATCGCCGCCGTCGCGACCGCTGCCAGCACGACCACCGCTCCAGCGATCCAGCCCCCGTAAACCAACCATCCTCCCGTGAGTCCGTTCTGGCACGAGCTTAGGCGACCAGGCTTTCAGCCCGCTGACATTTTGCTGTCAGCGTCCTCCGCACCTGACATACACCCGACCTGCCCGATGGGGCAAGGTGGATGCCCCGTTGCCCGCCCCGGGGCTTGCCGAAACATGACACGATCGGACCGAAGCGATAACTCCTTGGCGTGGGGGTGTGCGGTGCGAGCACCGGCGGACGACCGGGAAAAACACAGACAGCCGGTTCCACGTGGCGCCGCAACGAAAACGACCGAAGAGGCAGAATCCGCCCAATCGCCCGGATCTCCCCCCAGTCGCCCCCTCAGCCCGGCCGCGTTGCAACGGCTGCAGGGCAGCGCCGGCAACCGGGCCGTCTCCCGAATGCTGGCTACCCGTCGGCCGGCTTCGACTCGTACGACAGCAGCGGCGGCGGCAGCCAGGAAACCCGCCGCGGCCACTCCCGCACCAGCTGTCTCCGCCCCGACAGCCGCCGTGCCCTCGTCCATCGTCGCGGGCTCCGCGGCTGTCTCGGTGCCGGTCGAGGGGCCTTCCGTGCAGCGTCTGGCGCCCGGGACCACGGCGGCGCCGGCCCATCGCGCGGGACCGCAGGCCGACCCGAAGTTTTCCGCGCTGAAAGCGGACATCAAGGGCAAGCAGCAGAACATGGCGAAGCACTCGCCGCCCCAATCGGAGGCGGCGGCTTCGCAAGCCGCGGCGAAGCCGCCGCAGGACGACAAGGAAGCGCAAGGCAAAACCGCCAACGCGGAGAAGATGAACGCCGCCAAACCCGGCGATTTCGACAAAGCCGCGTTCATCAAGGCGGTCAACGACGCGATCGCCGCGCAGGCACCGAAGAATCTCGAGGAAGCCGACGAATTCGGCAGCTCCGGCAAGGCTGACGCGGTCAAAGGGCAGGTTCAGGGCAAGGTCAGCGACGGCAAGAAGGCGTCCGCCGGCCAGATCGAGACCACCACGAAAGCCGCGCCGGACACCTCGAAAGCCGTCGAGAAACCGGTCACACCGCTAAAACCGGACCAGCCTCCCCCCACCCCGGGCGTACCGAACCCAGCCAACGCCGTGCCGGACAAGGCACCCGCCTTGGCCACCGACTTCTCTGCCGGCCCGGCCCAGGTCAACGACGAAATGGCCCAGGCCGGCGTCACCGAAGAACAGCTCGGCAAGTCCAACGAACCCGAGTTCAAAGGCGCGTTGGACGCGAAGAAAGAAGGCGAACAGCACTCCGAGACGGCACCTGGAGTCGTACGGGCAGCCGAGGACAAGACGCTGGCCGGTGCCAAAGCCGAGGCCGGCCAGAGCGGCGCGACCGCGATGACCGCCCTCGCGAACGACCGCAAGGTGGCCGGCGCCCAGGTCGCCACCGCGAAAGAGGGCGCCAAGAGCAAGGATGAGTTGCAGCGGGCCCAGGTTACCGCGAAACTACAGAAAGTCTTCGACACCACGAAAACCGAGGTCGAAGGCATTCTGTCCAATCTGGACAAACAGGTCGACGAGAAGTTCACCCGCGACGAGAAGGCCGCCCGGGACGCGTTCACCGCTGAGCACAAGCGGAAGATGGACGAATACAAGGACAAGCGCTATTCCGGTTGGCGCGGCAAACTTCGGTGGGTAAAAGACAAGTTCTCCGGCCTGCCGGACGAGGCCAACCAAATCTTCGTGCAGGCCCGACAAGGTTATGTGGCCAGCATGCAGCGGGTCATCTCCGGCGTCGCCGACCTGATCGGCAGCGAGCTGAACCGGGCGAAAGCGCGGATCGCCACCGGCCGTACCGATCTGCAGGCCGAAGTCACCAAACTCCCGAAGGACCTGCAGGCGATCGGCAAGGAGGCGGCCGGCGGCTTCTCGTCCAAGTTCGACGAGCTGACCGAGTCGGTCGACGCCAAGGGCAGCGAGTTGGTCAACACCCTGGCCAGCAAGTACAACGAAGCCCTGAAGTCCGTCGACGAGGAGATTTCCTCCGAAAAGGAGAAGAACAAGGGCCTGATCGACAAGGCCATCGGCGCTGTCAAGGGCGTCATTGACACCATTCTGAAGCTCAAAGACCTTCTTCTGGGCGTACTGGCCAAAGCCGCGAGCGCGGTGATGGCGATCATCAAGGACCCAATCGGCTTCCTCGGAAACCTGGTGTCCGCGGTCGGTGCCGGCCTGAAGAACTTCATGTCGAACATCGGTGACCACCTGAAAAAGGGGCTCGTCAGTTGGTTGCTGGGCTCGATGGCCGAGGCCGGCATCGAGTTGCCGGACAAGTTCGACCTGCGCGGCATCGTCAAGATGATCGCCTCGATGCTTGGCCTGACCTGGGATGCCATCAAAGCCCGGATCATCACCCGGGGCGTCCCCGCGAAGGCGATGGATGCCGTCGAGAAGTCCGTACCGGTAGCACAGAAACTGCAGTCCGAGGGCATTGGCGGCATCTGGGAGGAGATCAAGGAAAAGGTCGGCGACCTCAAGGAGAATCTGTTCTCCAAGATCAGCGAATACCTGATCCCGACCGTCCTGATGGCCGGCATCACCTGGATCATCTCGCTGCTCAACCCGGCGTCAGCCTTTGTCAAGGCGTGCAAGATGATCATCGACATCGTCACGTTCATCGTCGAACGCGGCGCCCAGATCATCGAGTTCGTCGGCTCTGTCCTGGACGCCGTCATCGCCATCGCCGGCGGCGGTGCCGGCGGCGTACCAGCTCTCATCGAGTCCGCCCTCGCCAAGTCCATCCCGGTCTTGATTGGTGCGCTCGCAGCCATCCTCGGAGTTGGCGGGATCGCCGACAAGGTCAAGTCGTTCTTCCAATCCCTGTCCAAACCGGTCATGAAGGCCGTCGACTTCGTGGTCGACAAGATCGTCGGCTTCGGCAAGAAGATCTGGTCCAAGATGAAGGCCACCGGCGGCAGAATCAAGGACAAGTTCACCGGAAAGAGCAAGACCAAAGCAGATCCACAGGCGGCGGAGGCAGCCGGCGGCAAGCTCAGTCCGACAGCGGTCAAGGCCAAGGCAGGCAACGAGCTCAAGGCGGCTATCGGCCCAACATTCTCCAGTGCCTCCGCTGTCAAAAGCAAAGCAGAGGCCGTCTACCAGGCCAACAAGTCCCTGGGACTGCGGTCCATTACTATTAAGTCCAGCGGCAAGGCCGGTGAGTTCGCGGCCTACGTCAGCGCTTCTCCAGAGAAACTGGCAACGAAGTTCGTCCATGAGGACTTCAAGGTCGGAATTCGGGTAGCCGAGTCGAAGGCCATCGAGAAAGCCGCCGACCTGTCACCGGAAGAAAAAGCGATAGCCGAACAGAGAGAGGCAAGGCGACTCGGCGTACGACGGACCGTACAGCACACATCCCTGACAGCGTCATGGAACTCGATAGCGTTGCCGAGGCTGAAAAGCCAGGTCAGACACGCCGAGGACGCTCTGGACAGGCTCATCCGGGACGGGCTGGCAAGCGGCAGGCTGCCCACCGCGGCGCGCAATACATTGTCGATACAGATCCTCAAGAGCCCCTGTCCCAATTGCAAGAACATCCTCGCCAAACTCGCCGCGGAAACGAACACGTCCATACACCTCGACATCCTGGGTCTTTACCACGGCGAGCAGGAGGCACGAGACCCGGTGACCGGCGAGAAGCTGAAGGATCCAACGAGTGGAAAGCCGGTGCAGAAGTCACTGCAGGACAAGAATAAACAAAAGGAGATCTCGATAGACGCTCTGAAAGAGCTCCGCGCGGGAGGATTTACCCTTAGCGTCCTCAGCCTCGAAAAGATCTTGGAGAAGCACTACGAGGGGGTTCCACTCGACGATCAAGAGCGCGCTACTATCGAACGCAAGGCTAGGAAGCTGCAGCCGATAATCGACAAAATCAATGCGGATGCCAAGGAAGTCGAGACGAAGGTGGGAGAGGGCTAACGATGGCCGAGCAGAGCGTTGAAGGTGATCCGCGGCGCCAGATCACCGACCGCTTGAAGGCGGCAGGCTGGTCACGTGAGGAGTCAGCAGAGAATCTCGACTGGCCGGACTTCGCCTTCGAAAACGACGATGCCGACCTTGAGTTCAGCTACACGCCCGGCGACGACTGGGTGCGCCTGGGTCTGCTCACAGAGGAAAACGAGGGCTATCTCAAGATCGACTTCGACAGCAAACTCGATGCGCTGCTTGATGCGGTCGTAGCCGTGCAGGAAAAGCTCAACGCCGACTACTGGGACCAGTTCATCGACGAGTTGTTGGCGATACCGGTCCGGGTGTATGCGGTAGGCGGCGACGATGGCGACGAGTTGACTGAGCTGACGATGACGAGTTCGGAACTTGAGTGAGTGCCCTCACCTCGACGACCTTGGTCGCCAATACCTCATGACCACTTTCGTCGCCTGAGATGCACCAGCTCCGCTAGGAGCCTAGGAGTTTGTGGCCGTCGAAGAAGCCCAGCTCCTGCTCGTAGAACTCCAGGCCGATGCCGTTCGGGTCGCGGATGTAGACACTGTCCTGGATGCCGCGGTCCGGGCCCAGATAGTCCACTCCAGCCGCGTCGAGTTTGGCCTTGATGGCGGCGAAATTCTGCGGCGACGTGGACAGAGCGAGGTGCTGCACCGCACCGATGGTCTCACTGAATTCCGGATGATCGTGGCCGGGAAAGTCGAAGAATCCGAGCAGGTTTCGGTTGCCGATATCGAAGAAAAAATGGCTCGACCCAGCGTAGTCCCGGTTCTCCACCAGCTCGACCAGCGGGAAGCCCAGGAACTCCTGGTAGAACTTGATCGTCGCTTCCACATCCTTGCAGATCAGAGCGAGGTGGTGGACCCCCTGGACAACGGTCGCCGGGCGCTGCGCGGCCGGCCGCAAATACTCGGCTCGCAGCTCGTTCCGGCGCGCCCTGACCTTCTCCAGCTCATCGCCCTGCGGTTGCGGCATGTCATCCTCCGGTGTCCGTGCGTACGCCACCATAGTGAGCCTCCGCCGGACCGACTGCAAGATCGGCCCGGAAACATGCTGTTTACCTCGGAAACCAGGTCATAAACAAGCCGGAAACACCGACTCAACAGCCAGCGGAAATGCTGGACGCCGATCTCCGATGCCCACTCCGCATGAGGTGGACCGATGTCCGAAACCGTGAAAATCAGAGCCGAGGCGCCCACCGGCACCACCCGCACGTACAACAAGTGGACCAGCAACAGCACGCTGGAGGACTACTCGCTGCGGTACGCGCCACGGTCGTTCCGCAAGTGGTCACCGTACGTCGTGGCAACCACCGCACTCGGCGGCATCGCCTATCTGGCCGACTTCGCGATCGGCGGTTCGATCGTGATCACCCATGGTTTCACCAACGCGGTGGTGGCGGTTCTGGTCGCGGCACTGGTGATCTTTCTGACCGGCATCCCCATCTCGTACTATTCGGCCCGCTACGGGATCGACATGGACTTGCTGACGCGGGGGGCCGGCTTCGGCTATCTCGGGTCGACCTTGACGTCGATCATCTACGCGAGTTTCACCTTTATCTTCTTCGCACTCGAGGGCTCGATCATGGCGCAGGCTTTCCAGCTGGCGCTGCACATCCCGCTCGCGGTGGGATACCTGGTCGCCGCTCTGGTGGTTATTCCGCTGGTGATCTTCGGCATGACCGCGTTGTCCAAGCTGCAAGTCTGGACCCAGCCGATTTGGCTGGTGCTGATGTTCGCGCCGTTCGTCGCGGTTGGCATCATGGATCCGCACAAGTACGTGGAGTGGACGCATTTCGCCGGCGACTCACCCACCGGTGCGGGATTCAGCATGATCGGTGTCGGACTGGGCGCCGGAGTCGCGCTCTCGCTGATCGCGCAGATCGGTGAGCAAGTCGACTACCTGAGGTTCATGCCCGAAAAGACACCGAAAAACTCTCGCCGCTGGTGGACGGCCGTGCTGGCCGCCGGGCCTGGCTGGGTGATTCTCGGCGCGTTCAAACAGTTGGGCGGCGCGTTCCTCGCGTTCTATGTGGCGGACCGGGTGGGCCTGGTACGGGCCGGTGAGCCGATCGAGCAGTTCCTCGGCGGCTTCGGCGGCTTCATGCCGGCGATCGCACTCGGGGTAGCCGCGTTTTTCGTGGTGTTGTCTCAGATCAAGATCAACGTTACCAACGCGTACTCCGGATCGTTGTCCTGGTCGAACTTCTTTTCCCGAATCCTGCACAAACATCCGGGCCGGGTGGTCTGGCTCTTTCTCAACGTGGGCATCGCGCTGGCCCTGATGGAGTTCGGTGTCTTCGGATTCCTCAACACCGTGTTGGGGTTCTATTCCAACGTGGCGATCGCGTGGATCGGTGCGGTGACCGCCGACCTGGTGATCAACAAGCCATTGAAGCTGAGCCCTTCCTACATCGAGTTCAAGCGGGCTCACCTGCACAATTTCAATCCGGTCGGGTTCGGCTCTATGCTGATCGCCTCACTGGTGTCGATTTTGGCCTTCTTCAACGTTTTCGGTCCAGCGGCACGGGCTTTCTCACCGTTCATCGCGATCGGACTCGCCTTCGTGCTGTCACCTTTGCTGGCCGTCCTCACCAAGGGCCGCTTCTACCTCGCGCGCGAGGACAAGCTGGAACCACCGCTTTTCGAGGGCGGCACGCTTTCCGACCATCTGATGACCTGCGTCTCATGCGGGAACGAATTCGAGCGACCGGACATGGTTACCTGTCCGTACCACTCAGGTACGCTCTGTTCGCTTTGTTGCAGCCTGGAAAGCTCCTGCCACGACATGTGCAAATCAGTCGGTCCAGTCGATTTGGGAGTGCCAATCATACGGTGAATTTGCCCTTTCGGGCGCCGGACGGCATCGATGGGGCAATTCTCCTGTTTGGTGGGGCCTGTACCACTCTAAGGTGGTGCTTGTTCTATGCCTAACCATTGAAAGGACTTCGCCGATGCACCGCAAGGCAGTCGTGGCCGTTCTGGCCGCCGCCGCAGCACTGGCGCTGGGAGCCTGCGGACCCACCGCAACGAAGGCGAACAGCGCGCCGAACAACCAGCCGAAGGCGCCAGTGGCACTGACGCCGGCCGACAAGATCGCAGCCGCGTACGACGCCACTCTCAAGGCCGGTACGGCGAAGTTCACCGCCGCCCTGAGCACCAAGATCAGCGGGAACCAGATCGATCTGACCGCTGCGGGCATGGTCCAGTTCAACCCGCCGCTCGGCGAAACGACACTGACCGGCAAGGGCACCAACGTTCATATCATCTCGGTAGGCGGCGTTGTGTATGTCCAGAACGACAACGGCAAGTGGACGAAGGTGGACCCGACCCAGGCCACTTCCACCGGCGGCAACGACCAGGTCGACTATCTGGGTTTCCTGAAGGGAATCACCGGGGAAGTCGCTTCGGCCGGCACCACGACCATTCACGGCGCGTCAGCGACCGGCTACAAGGTCACCGCGGACATCTCCAAGGCCATTCAGAACTCTCCCGGTGGAGTGAACAAGCTCCTGGAAAAGATCAAGAGCGGCGGCACCAGCAGCTTCCCGATCGAGCTCTGGCTGGACGATTCGGGCCGGCTCGTCCAACTCAAATTCCACTATGACGCGAATGCGCGGGGCGCGGACATCGTCAGCGATGACAGTGTGCAGTATTACGAGTTCGGCACGCCGGTGAATGTGACGGCGCCGCCGGTCGGCTGACGATTTTCCTCACGAAATGAGCGCCCTTCCCATCGCAAGGGCGCTCATTTCGTTTGTTGCCCACCCGCCCCGTGATGGTACGGGTCGGATAGCATTCCGCTCATGTCCTATTCTCCGTACCCACCACCGCCGCAGCGGTCGGGTTCTACCGCTAAAATCCTGATCGGTATCGCGGTCGCCGTCGTGGTTCTCGGCATCCTTTGCTGCGTCGGAAGCCTTATCTTCGTCAAGGTCACTGGCGGCGGCAGTGTGAACTGCAGCACCGGCCACGGCTGCACCTCTCGCCCTGGCGGCGCTACCAACACATTTTTCCTGGCCTGACCTGGGCGCGTACGGGCCTCGAAGCGGCCCGGGAAGCATCGGACGGACGACGTCGAGCGGCCGCGTGCTGCTGAGTCATCCTAGTGACCGGCCGCCATCAACGACGATGCGTTGCCCGGTCACGAAGCCCGCACCGTCGGACGCGAGGAAACTCACCACGTGGGCGATGTCCGACGGCGTACCCATCCGGCCCACCGGCACCGTCGCCAAATAGGCGTTCCGATTGTCGTCGGGCACGTCCGCGTGCCGCTCGACCGGAATGAAGCCGGGCGCCACGGTATTAACCGTGATGCCGCCCGGCGCAAGCTCGCGAGCCCAGCTCAGGGTCAGGCCGATCTGCGCGTTTTTTGCGGTGGCATAAGCGGAACGCCCTGGCGGTGGCCGGTGCGCGACCTCCGAGTCGATCTGTACGATCCGGCCGTGGCGACGCTGTCGCATGCCGGGCAGCACCTCGGCACCGAGCAGAATCGGGCTCTTCACGAAGAAATCCAGCTGGGCGAGATGCTGTCGCCAGGTCACGTCGGCAAGCTCGGCCTCCGGCTGTGGACCGGTCGCGTTGAGCACCAGCACGTCGATCGGACCCAGCACGTCCGAGATAGCCGCCACCAGGCCGGCGACCTGTGACGGATCGGTAACGTCAGCCGGAAAGTACTCGGCGGTGCCACCGCTCTCCCGGATACCACAGACCACATCGGAGAGTTGAGGGTCGCCTCGTAGTCCATTCACCGCGACCGCGAATCCGTCTGTGGCCAGTCGCCGGGCAATGGCCGCTCCCAGCCCGCGCGAGCTGCCTGTCACCAGGGCCACCCGTTCGTACGACCGAGTCATGAAGCCATCCTTCCACGGGTTCGCGCTCAAAGCGCTGCTGGGAAGGCCATTTGCCGCTGCGGATTCCAGAGTGTGCAGACACCGACGATCAGTCGGCCGGCTCTACCCAATAATGCTGTTTGTGCCGGTGCCGCTCAAACTCATCGATCCGCGCCTGCGCTGCCTCTTTGGTGTCGTACCGCGCGACCTCGACCTGGTTCCCGTTGTCGTCCACCCGCCACAAAACCCACCGGGGACGGGCTGTGCGCCGTTCCTCCATCGCCTCAGTGTCGCAGATCCAGCGACATGTGGTGAGAGAGATTCAGCTATCCCCCCCCCCGACGATTTTCGGGATCAGGAGGTGTTGGGGGTTCCGGAAAGAAGTACGCGACATTGGCCACGTCGGCAAGGAGTTTCGCCAGCTCGAGCAAGGCGACCCGAACTTCCTCGAGCTCGGCGCGCAGCTCGCCGGCACGCGCCCAGGCCCGCTCGTGGGCAAGCGGTCCCACCCCGGCCGGCCGGCCGAACTCCCAGTCCTTCAGCTCTGGATGCCATTTAGTCATGAACAGGCGCAATGCCGTGTTCAGAACGCCGAACGCGACTCGGCCGAACGTGATGTCATCCTGACGGTGTCGCGGTGCCAGGTCGGGCCCGTACTTGCGCAGAATTCCCCTGGTGGTGTCAAAAAGCGAGTAGAGACTGGTCAACGCGTCTCTGAGCAACCCCTGGTCCGGCGGCAACGGCACGACGGAGACTCGGCTTATCAGCTCGGTGTACAACTCCCAGGCCGCCTCGGCCTCAGCTTTGGCTGGCACCCACGTTCCCGTTATGCCACCGATAAACGGGACAGTCAGGTTGACATCGATTTTTCGCGGGCGGGCGGCGCCTCGCCAGTTTCGTCGCCGACGCATATCTACCCCTCGCTCGATTCCGGAAAGAGCAGCGAGGCGGCGTTTGCCAACTCCGCCAGCCGGTCCACCAACGGCCGCAGGCGCACCGAAACCTCAGCAAGGTCGGCTCGGAAGGTGGTTGCGTCAGGCCACCCGCGTTCGCGTGCGGTCATGCTCACGCCAGCCGGCCTGGACTCAATCCACGTACTCAGACGCATTTTCCACCGGGACACCAGCGGGTCCACCACACCCAGCAGAATCTGGTCGGCGATCGCCTCGATCTGGAAGTTGAGGCTGCCTGGATCGGGATCGGGGCGATGCCGTCCGAGAATCTCCCGGCACCGGGTAGCCATCACTTCGACGCTGCTCAGTGCCTCGGTCAGCAGCCCCTCGCCGGCCGGCAACGAGACAACCACGACCCGGGTGGCGAGCTCGACATGCAGCTCCCACGCGACTCGCTGCTCGGCGGCCAGCGCATTGGACACGGTGGTCATCGTAAGCGCCTTGCTCCGCTCACGCATGCGCGGACGGGTACGGTCGTCCAAGAGTCAACGAAACGGCGGAGGCGATGGACGGGCGGGATGCGGACGCAGCCGGGTGGGACGTGTTCCTCAGCTACAGCCGCGGAGACGACGCGGCACCGGCCCGTACGCTCGCGGATGCGTTGCAGGGACACGGTTTGCGGGTCTTCTGGGACGACCATGACATCCAGCCCTTTCAGGGGATTTCCCGCAGCATTCTGCTCGCACTGGGTCGTTCCAAGGTCCTGTTAACTTATTTTTCGGCCAACTACCCACGTCGGCGGGCATGCCAGTACGAGCTGACCGCTGCCTTTCTCGCCGGACAACAGGAAGGCGATCCGACCCGACGGGTGTTGGTGGTCAATCCGGAGCCCGGTCGCGACCATATTGATCCGCTCCAACTCCGCGATGCGCGGCACGCGCGAGCACCGAAATCGCGTCGCGACCTCGAGCAGCTGGCGAGTCAGATATCCGCCCACGTACGGACAATCGGCACTGAGATCGGTCAGATCGAGCCGCTCGCGGCACCACTCTGGCTGCCAGTTCCTGCTCGTCCGCGGCCGATCCGAAGTGTCGAGCGAATCACCGAACTTTGGGATCTGCATTCGGCTCTACACCCATTCGACGCCGCGTTGACGAGTGAGCCGAACCAGCCGATCGCGGTTGTCGTCGGTCCAGCCGGGGTAGGAAAAACCGTTCTCGTTACCGAGTACGCACACCGCTTCGGAGCGGCATTCCCGGACGGCATCTTCTGGCTCGACGGCAGTGGCGACGATCCACTGCCAGCCATCAGGCGGCAGCTGTCCGCGATAGCCGAGGCGTTGGTTGGCCACCAGGTGCCGCAAAACGCCGCCACTGCTATCGCTGCCGAACTGCACAACCGCGCCGCCAGGTCATTGTGGGTCCTGGACGGTGTCCGCCCAGGGCTCGACGACTCGGTCGTCACCGCTGGCCTGGGTCCGCATCCATTGGCGCGTACGATTATCACCACCCGCGACCGACGCTATGCCCATCTCGGCGTCCTGGTCGATCTTCGACCCGGGCCGCCCCCGGGATCGGCACCGAGCGGACTTTCCGTCAGCGCAGCGGAACGTGCGATCGCCTGGCGGCTACAAGTTGAGCTCGCGTACCGAATCAGGGAAGTAGGCAGCGGCCATTTGCGCGGCGCATTGGCGGCTTTGTATGGTCTTTTTCTCTTTGTCCGGCGCCTCCTGGCGGACGCTTCGCCGACCGCCGCCGCCGTTGTCAGAATGCTGGTCGTGCTGCACTTAAGGCTTCGACCGCTGCTGACCTACTGGCATCCAACGCTCAAGTCTTACGAGCAGAGCAGAACAAGGACATCTGATCCGGTCGACCACGAGAGCCGGTGGAATCGACGCGGCGAACTGGAAAACGCTCTTGCCGTCGTACGGGCGCAACTGGCCGGCACCATGGCCGACCTGGCCGTCATTACCGGCAGCCGTTATGGAATCGCTGGGCGTCCGTGATGGGGACGTACGCCCAGCGATCGGACCCCTAGTACTCAGTTTTCCCGTGTTCGCATGCAAGTCCTCCTCGTTCTCGACGCTCTCTCTGAGAGAGGCGTCTCCGAGGATTCCTGGCCGAGCATGAGAGAACCTTGAACAGTTCTTGCAGTGCTGCTGGTCAGCCGCCCAGTGCCAGCACGACCAGCACTGTGGTGGTAGCGGTTTCCAGCAAGGAGCCGAAAACGTCGCCGGTGACGCCGCCGAAGCGACGAACCGCGATCGTACGAAGGACGACCGCGGCGACAAGTCCTGCCAGCACAGCACAGACATCGAGAATGGCTTCCCGAAAGCCACCGGTCGCGTTTGCGACGAGCCAAGCCAACCCGAGCGTCAGCACGGACCAGCCCCAGCCGGTGAGCCGGCTGAGGCCAGCGGCGACCAAAGCACCGAAACCGTCCGGGCGGGCCGACGGTACGTGCCGGGCGCAGGCCATCACGACTGCCAGCCGGCCGGTGACGGTGGCCAACACAATCGCCCGCATCCCGAAGGTCACGTCCAGGTGCATGCACTGTGCCAGCGCGGAAATCTGCACCATGATGACGAGAAGGAGCGTCACCACGCCAAAAGGGCCGATGTCCGAGCGCCGCATGATGGCCAGCGCGCGAGCCGGCGCGGCCCGCGACCCCAGGCCGTCGGCGGTGTCGGCCAAGCCGTCCAGATGCAGGCAGCGGGTAGCCATCGCCAGCACCGAAATCGCCAACGTGGCGGCCAAATAGTCCCCCACCGGGCCGATGGCCAAGGTGTGGACGCCGTAAAGAACAACGGCGGCGACCGCACCGAGCAACACGCCGATCATCGGCAGCCACACGATCGCCGGCCGGGCCGCGGTACGGTCGGCGCGCAGCGTCGAGGTGACCGGCACCGGCATGATCGTAAACATTGTCAAGGCCAGCAGCAGCGAAACGACCGCACGGCGGGTACGACTCACCTCAGCCTCGTGGGAATCCCTGCCGTCATGAGCACCACCTGATCACTTACGGCGGCGATCCGCGCGTTGACGCGCCCAAGTTCGTCCCGGAATCGGCGGCCGGCCACGGTTGCCGGTACGACGCCGGAGCCGACCTCGTTGCTGACCACCACCACCTGTCGGTCAGTTTTGCGCCAGGCGCTCACCAAGGAGTCGATCCGCTCGGCTAGTTCCGCGTCGGCGCCCGGAATCTCCGCCCACACACCGCAGTCGTCCATGACCCCGCTTAACCAGGTGGACAAGCAGTCGATCATCAAGGGCACGTCTGTGTCCAAGGCCAACAACGGCACCAGGTCACGGGTTTCGTGCGTACGCCACGACCTCGGCCGGCGTTCGCGGTGGCCAGCCACCCGGTCGGCCCACTCCGGATCGGCGGCCGTCGGTACCGGCCCGGGCGCGACGTAGTCGACAGTGTCCACAGTGGACAGCAGACCTTCGGCCGCTGCCGACTTGCCGGACCGGGCGCCGCCCAGCACCAGCACCCGGGACCTGCTCGTACGCGGCTCATCGTTTGCCGGCTCAGCAACAGAAACGGCGGTCGGCGTCTGGTCCGTGACGCCCGCGCTGTCGAATGTCGCCACCTCACGCAAGACGCGGACCGCGCTCTGCACCAACGGCAACGCGAGGGTGGCACCGGAGCCCTCGCCGAGGCGCAGGTCGAGATCCACCAACGGCCGCAATCCCAACGCGTCCAGGGCGATCGCGGCGCCCGGCTCGACCGAGCGGTGTCCAGCCACCATCGCCGCCACCGAGTCCGGCGCCAACGCTTTCGCCGCCAGGGCCGCCGAACACGCGATCACGCCGTCCAGGATCACCGGCACCTTCCGCGCCGCGGCACCCAACATAAAGCCGGCCAGCGCCGCGTGCTCCAGCCCGCCGACGGCGGCCAGCACGCCGATCGGATCGGCCGGATCGGGCAGGTGCAAAGCAAGCGCTCGCCGGACGACCTCGATTTTCCTGCGGTGCATGTCATCGTCGATGCCGGTGCCCCGGCCGGTGACCGCCACCGGGTCCGCGTGCGTGAAGGCGGCGATCAGGGCCGCCGACGCGGTGGTGTTGGCGATCCCCATATCACCGGTCAGCAGGCAGCGATTTCCGGCCGCTATCAGGTCATTTGCGACTTCGATGCCAATTTCCATCGCGCGTAAGGCATCCGCGCGCGCCATCGCTGGGCCCGCGGTCAGGTCAGCGGTGCCCCGCCGCACATTTCGGGACACCAGACCAGGTCCGGCTGGCACCTCGGCCGCGACACCGACGTCCACGACGACAACGTCTGCGCCCACCTGCCGGGCCATCGCGTTCACCACCGCCCCGCCAGCCAGGAAATTGGCCACCATCTGCGCGGTCACCTCCTGCGGCCACGGCGACACCCGCTGGGCGTGAACGCCATGGTCACCAGCGAAAACAGCGACCGCGGCCGGCTCCGGCAGCGGCGGCGGACACACTCCCGCGAGGCCCGCCAACCGTACGGACAGATCTTCCAACGCTCCCAACGAACCCGGCGGTTTGGTCAACCTGCCGTGGCGCTCCTGGGCCGCCCGCACCGCGGCCGGGTCGACCGGCCGAATCGCGGCCAGGGTTTCGTCCAGCACCGAGCTCACAGCACCTCCGCCAGAATGTTCACAAAAGCATCGGTCGTGGCTGGATCGCGAACGGCGATCCGCAGCCAATCCTTGCCAAGACCGGGAAAAGTGTCGCCGCGACGGACCGCGAACCCACGCTCGCGCAATCGCTCCCATACCCGCAAACCGCCGGCAACCCGCGCCAACACAAAGGAAGAGACGGGCTCGACCGGCACCGTTATCCCTGGCAGCGCCAGCAACTTCTCGAGCAGGTACGAGCGGTGATCGGCCAACAAAACCGCGGCCTGGTTCGCCTCAGCGAGAGCCTGCGGAGTCGAACAGGCGACGGCCGCCGCGGCCGCCAGGGTGGAAACCGACCACCGCGGCTGAGCTTGCTCCACAGTGGACACCACTTCGGCCGGCGCCAGCAGATAGCCGACCCGCAACCCGGCAAGACCCCACGTTTTGGTCAGGCTACGGACAACCACCAATCCTGGCAGCCCAAGCCCGGCCACTGACTCCGGCTCGCCCGGCACGGTGTCCGCGAAAGCCTCGTCGACCACCAGCATTCGACCCGGCTTGGCCAGCCGCAGCAGCGAATCCGCCGGATGCAGGACAGAGGTGGGATTCGTCGGGTTGCCTATCACCACCAGGTCAGCGTCATCCGGGATCGCCGCCGGATCGAGCCGGAATCCGCGCGAGGGATCCAGAATCACCCGCTCTACTTGATGGCCGGCCGCCCGCAGGGCCGCTTCCGGCTCGGTGAACTGGGGGTGTACCACCACGATCCGGCGGGCCGTGGTGGTACGGGCCAGCAGCACGAAAGCCTCCGCCGCGCCGGCTGTCAGCAGCACCTGCTCAGGCCTTCGCCCATGTCGTGCGGCCACCGCGGCGCGCGCTTCGGATGTCCTTGGATAGCTGGAAATATCGTCCAGCGCGGAGACCAGAACGGACCGCAACCACGCCGGCGGAGCATCCGCGCGTACGTTCACCGCCAGGTCAACCAGCCCGTCTGCGACCTCGGCATCACCGTGATGCGTGAGATCGACCTGCGCTGGGAGGCTGGCGAGGGCGACCGTGGCCAACGCGGATTTCCTTTTGGGCAAGAGAAGTTCGCCACCGCCGGCCAGCGCGGCGGCCTCGGCCACGCTGGCCGTGCCAACCGCGTGCCGGACCAGCGGGCTGGGATGCGGCACCTCGACGACGTCCAACTGCTCGGCCGGATAGCTGACCAGTGCGATGCCCAGGCCAGCCGCGGCGGCCACCACGCCCGGCTCGGCGACTCGCGAGTCCACTGTGGACATTTGGGCCACCGCGGTGGCCGACAGGCCGGCCTCGGCCAGTGCGGCTGCGATCAGCCCGACAATCTCGTCCCGGCTGACACCCGGCCGGCATCCGAGGCCAACCACCACGGCGGTCATCGGGCCGCCGCCACGAAACGCTGGGCGATCTCGGGCTTTCCGGCCCAATGCAAGTGCAAGTAGGAGGCGTGCACAGAACCACCGGCGAAGCCTTCGGCGGCACCGTCCATCGACCAGGCTGCCACCGGTCCGGACCGAGGTTCCACCACCGTACGGTGAAACTCGTGACCGGTCACCGCGGTGCCGGCCGCGAGCAGCACGGAATCGGCCGGCGCGCTCGCATCTCGGTAGCCGAGCGACAGTTTTGGTGTCATCTGGCCGGCCGCGTCCAGCACCGCGCACATCGGGTGACCGTCAAGTTCCCGGGCCAGATAAAGCAATCCCGCGCATTCGGCCGCGATTGGGCCGCCGGCGGCAGCCAGCGCCGCGACCTCCTTGCGCAATATCTCGTTAGCGGACAACGCTTGGGCGTGCATCTCCGGAAAGCCACCGCCGATCACCACCGCGGCCGTACGCTCAGGAAGGTGCGAGTCGTGCAGTGGGTCGAAAGGGACCACCTCGGCACCGGCGGCAGCGAGCAACTCGGCGGTTTCCGCGTACGAGAAGGTGAAAGCCGGACCCGCCGCGATCGCCACCACCGGCCGGGTAGGCGAGGAGTGCGGTGTCGGCACCCACGGGCTGCCGCCAAGAGGTCCAGCCGTACGAGCCAACGCGACCACCGCTTCCAGATCCACCGCCGCGGCGATCGCGGCACCCAGTCGGTCCACAGTGGACACCGCCGCGTCGGCGCGCTCGGCGGCCGGGACCAGACCAAGGTGCCGCGAGGGTGCCGCCACCGCGTCGTCCCGGCGCAGCGCGCCGAGCACCGGCATGTCCAGTTCTTCCAACGCGGCTCTCAATATCTCTTCGTGCCGGTCTGAGCCGACCCGATTCAAGACGACTCCACCGATGCGCAGTTTCCGGTCGTACGAGCGAAATCCAGCGACCAGAGCGGCCACCGACCGGCCCTGCGCTGCCGCGTCGACGACAAAAAGCACAGGAGCGTCCAAAAGCGCCGACACATGTGCGGTTGAGCCAAAAGCGGTGGTCCCGCGGCCGTCGTAGAGGCCCATTACGCCCTCGATGACAGCGATATCCGCGCCGGCGGCGCCATGCAAGAAAAGCGGTTCGATCAGGTTTTCGCCGCACAACACTGGATCCAGGTTCCGGCCGGGGCGCCCGGCGGCCAGCGCGTGGTAACCCGGGTCGATGTAGTCCGGCCCGATCTTGTGCGGCGACACGGTAAAACCACGCGATGACAGAGCCGCCATCAGGCCAGTAGCCACGGTTGTCTTGCCATGCCCCGAAGCGGGCGCGGCGACCACCAGCCGGGGAATGCTCACCATTCGATCCCCCGCTGCCCCTTCTGCCCACTGTCCATCGGGTGTTTTACCTTGGTCATCTCGACGACCATGTCGGCCGTGTCGATCAGCGGCCCGGCCGCGTCCCGGCCGGTGATCACGACATGCTGGTGACCGGGCCGCTCCCGCAAGGTGGTCACCACCTCGTCGACTTCGACCCAGCCCCATTTCATCGGATAGGTGAACTCGTCCAGCACATAGAAGTCGTACGTCTGGGCGGCCAGATCGCGTTTGATCTGTGCCCAGCCCTCGGCCGCACTGGCCGCGTGGTCGTCCTGCCTCCCAGGTCGTTGAATCCACGACCAGCCCTCGCCCATCTTGTGCCAGCCGACCGCGCCGCCCTCGCCAGTCTGCTCATGCAGCCTTCCCAGCGCTCGAAAAGCCGCTTCTTCGCCGACCTTCCATTTGGCGCTCTTGACAAACTGGAAGACCCCGATCGACCATCCCTGGTTCCACGCCCGCAACGCCATGCCGAAGGCCGCGGTGGACTTGCCCCGCATCGGTCCGGTGTGGACGATCAGCAGCGGCCGGTTTCGGCGTTGTCGAGTGGTGAGGCCGTCTTCGGGCACATCGGTCGGTTTTCCCTGTGGCATCAGGCTGCTCCAGTGAACGTACGAACCGAAGCCGCGAGGGTGTCCGCGGCCAGTTCCTCCAACCGCACCGCCGGTCCGCCCAGCGCCATGGCGAGTTTCCCAGCCAATCCCAGCCGAACTGGCCCACTTTCGCAGTCGACCACCACGGCCGCGGTCCCCTCGGCGGCCAACAATGCGGCCGTACGATAGGCGTCTTCGAGGTCGCCACCACCGCGCCGGGTCGCCCGGCCGTCGGTGACGACCACCATCAACGCCCGCCGCCGGGGATCACGCAGGCGCTCGACCCGCAGGACTTCCCGTGCCCGCAACAAACCGGCGGCCAGCGGCGTACGCCCGCCGGTCCGCAAAACAGTCAGACGTGCGGCCGCGGTGTCCACGGAGGACGTGGGCGGCAGCGCGAGTTCAGCGCTGTCACCGCGAAAAGTCACCAGACCGACCTTGTCCCGGCGCTGGTACGCGTCTAGCAGCAACGAAAGCACCGCCCCCTTGACCGCACCCATCCGGGACCGGGCAGCCATCGAGCCGCTGGCGTCCACCACAAACAGGACGAGGTTGGACTCGCGCCCCTCTCGGCGGGCAAGGCGCAGATCCTGGCGGCGCAGAATCAAGCCGGCACTCGTACGGCCGCGAGCTTTTTGCTGCGGTGCGGCGGCAATCATCGTCGAGACGAGGTGCAGACGGCCGGCTTTGCCGGTCGGCCGGCTGGATCCGGTCACCCGGCCGACATCCGTCTTCGCCCGGGAACGTCGACCGGCGGCGCCGCTGCCCACCCCTGGCACCTCCAGCCGGCGGGTCCGGAAAGTGTCGGTAGGGGCGGCAAAAGACTCGCCCGGCGCTGGCATCGGCCGCTCGGGCGCAGAGCCGGAATCAGTCGGGGAGCTGGAGTCTGCCGGCGCGGGACTGTCCTGCGGTGCCGGCGCCCCACCCGGACCGTCATCGTGGGGATCATCGTCGTTCGAATGATCATCGAGCGCGTTGTCGAGTTGCTCCTCATCCAGACCGGGAGCGTCGAACGGATTTCGCCGGCGCCGGTGCGGCAACGCCAACCGGGCGGCCATTCGTACGTCATCTCCATCGACCACGCTCCGCCCTTCCCAGGCGGTGTGTGCGACGGCCGTACGAGCGATGACGATGTCCGCTCGCAGCCCGTCGACTTCGAATGAGGCACACACCGATGCGATCTGGCGCAGGACCGCGTCCGGAAGTGCCACCTGAGCGAGAAGTTCCCGAGCGGTCAGAATGCGAGACGCCAATTCGCTTTCGGCGGCCGAAAACCCGGCAGCGAAAGAAGTTGGATCAGCATCGAACGACAGTCGTCGGCGAACTACTTCGGCGCGGGCGTCCACCTCTCGCGGGGCGGCCACCTCGACGGTCAGCCCGAACCGGTCGAGCAGCTGCGGCCGGAGCTCACCCTCCTCCGGATTCATCGTGCCGACCAGCAAGAACCGCGAGCGGTGCCGGATCGAGACACCTTCACGCTCCACATAGGACATGCCAAGTGCGGCCGCGTCCAACAAAAGGTCCACCAGATGGTCGCCGAGCAGGTTCACCTCATCGACATAGAGCAGGCCGCGATGGGCGGCGGCCAGCAGCCCCGGCTCGTACGCCTTCACGCCCTCGGCCAGCGCACGCTCGATGTCAAGTGCTCCCACCAGCCTGTCCTCGCTTGCGCCGACCGGCAACTCGACCAGTCTGGCCGGCCGGCTTTCCCGCGGACCGGCGAAATCGTGTGGGCCGTCCGGACAGTCCGGGTCGATATCGGCCGGGTCACAGCTGAAACGGCAGCCGCTGACCACCTCCACCGCGGGCAACACCGCGGCGAGAGCCCGCACGGCGGTGGACTTGGCGGTGCCTTTTTCGCCGCGTACCAACACTCCACCGATCGCGGGGGAGACCGCGTTGAGCACCAACGCCAACCGTAGGTCGTCCATGCCGACGACGGCGCTGAGCGGGAAAATGGGGGCAGTCACTGCGCTCCTCATGCGGGTGGTCCCGGTGGTACGAACGGCAGACCAGCCGGTGGGCCGTCCGAGATCAGCCGCATCACCGCGGCGGTGTCCAGGTGGTCGGCAATCAGATCGCCCACCAGATCGAGCCATCGTTGGCGTATATCGGCGAAACAAACCTCACCTGGTACAAAGCGCCGGCCGGCCTGCGCGGCGGTCTCGGCCAGGAAGGCTCGCCGGAAACCGTCGTTTTCCAAGACGCCGTGCCAACTGGTCCCGCAGACCGTGCCGGCTGAACACCCATCAAGGAAAGCCTCGCCGCCTGCCACCGAAACCCGGCCGTGCCGAATCTCGTACGCGTGCACCGGTTGCCCGTACGCCTGCCCCGAAGGACGGCCGAGCACCTTTTCTGGTCCAAAGTGGACAGTGGTGGGCAGCAGGCCGAGGCCGGGCACGATTCCCTGCCGGCTTTCCACCTCGTCGTCGATCGAGCCCGCCAACATCTGGTAGCCACCGCAGATCCCGAGGACCGGCCGTCGCTGGGCGGCCCGTCGTACGATCGCATCGGCGAGCCCGTTTTCCCTTAGCCAGGCCAGATCCGCGACGGTGGCACGGGTGCCTGGCAGGATCACCAGATCCGCATCGGAAAGTTCCTCCGGCCGGGTGACAAACCGCAGCACCACGCCCGGCTCGGCGACCAGCGGGTCCACGTCGGTGAAATTCGAGACGCGCGGAAAGCGGACCACCGCGACGCGCAGCACATCCTCGCCGACCGGCGGCGCCACCGCTGGCCGCTCGGCAGTCAGGGCGAGCGAATCCTCGGCGTCCAGCCAAAGGCCGGGTACCCACGGCAGCACACCGAGCACCGGCCGCCCAGTCAACCGGCGCAGCGAGTCCAGACCCGGTCCGAGCAGCCGAGCGTCACCGCGGAACTTGTTGACCACGAAACCAGCCAGCAACGCCTGGTCCGCCGGCTCCAGCAGCGCCAGAGTGCCAAACATGGCAGCGAAAACGCCACCCCGGTCGATATCTCCCACCACCAGGACAGGCAGCCCCGCGGCGCGCGCCAAGCCCATGTTCGCGATGTCGGTGTCCCGCAGGTTGATCTCGGCGGGCGAGCCGGCGCCTTCACAGATCACCACGTCGTAACGCGAACGCAGGTCGCTAAGCGACTCCAGCGCCGCTTCCCGGAGGCGGGTTTTTAGCTGCCGGTACGAAAGCGCGCTGACCTCGGCGATCGGATGGCCGAGCAGGATCACCTGACTATGCCGATCGCTGCCGGGTTTGAGCAGAACCGGGTTCATCACCGCTTCCGGTTCGATCCGGGCGGCCGCCGCCTGCGCGGCCTGCGCCCGGCCGATTTCGGCGCCATCGCGGGTGACCATGGAATTCAGCGACATGTTCTGGGCTTTGAAAGGCGCGACTTTCACGCCCTGGCGGGCCAACCATCGACACAGTCCGGCCGTGACGATGCTCTTGCCCGCGTCTGAGGTGGTCCCGGCGACCAGCAGAGCGCCACTCACGTCGCGACCTTGCGGGCCATCGCGAAAAGAATGGCAGCGGCGACTCCCACCAGACGGGACAGCCGCACTGCCCGGCCAATGTCCTGGACCGTCGGTTCGCGCCCATCTCCCAGCACACCACGAATTTCCACCCGGTCGCCGTACCGGTTCACGCCCCCGAGCCGGACGCCCAAGGCACCCGCGAAAGCCGCTTCGCACTGGCCCGCGTTTGGGCTCGGGTGCCGGCCGCCGTCCCGGATCATCGCGGTCACCGCGGCACGCGGGCTGCCGTCAACGGAACCCGCGAGGGCAGCGGCCAAAAACCCGGTCAACCGGGCCGGCACCCAGTTCACCAGATCGTCGAGTTTCGCAACGGCCCAACCGAAACGCTCATATCGCTCGTTATGGTGACCAATCATCGCGTCCAGCGTGTTAATCGCTCGATAAGCCAGCAGCCCCGGCACCCCCGCCACCGCACCCCAGAACAGCGGCGCCACCACCGCGTCGGAGGTGTTCTCCGCGATCGACTCGACCGTCGCCCGACTGAGCTCGGCCACCCCGAGACCGGCCGCGTCCCGACCGCAGAGGTGGCTAAGGCGCGTACGCGCACCAGCCAGGTCGTCGGCGGCCAGCAGGGCCCGCATCCGGGCGCCCTCACGCGCCAACGACGTGCCACCCAACACTGCCCAGGTGCCGGCCGCGGTCATCGCGATCGCCGGCAGCGGTGTGCGGGCCGTACGCGCGAGGACGACGCCAGTGAGCCCCGCAGCGCTCACCAAGGCCCCACCGTAGACGGCTCCGCTGCGCCGGCTGTCCGCCCACACTCGCCGCTCCAGTGCGGCCGCGACCTGCCCAAACGCGGCTACCGGATGGCCGCGCCGGGGATCGGCGAGGGCCAGGTCCAACAGGGTCCCCGCGAGCAGGCCGACCGGGAGCGTCCACCGGGACGCGGCCATCGCGAAACCTTCCTCGGGGTGTCCGCGCCCCAGGACGAAGGGATCGACGACCGGAGTTCCTGGCTCACCGGGCTCGCACCCGGCTGACAGTGGCGGGACCGCGCCGGAGTCGCACCGGCTTCCTCCCTGGTCATCGACGAACCTTCGCAGGCAACCACAGCCGTTTCGGCACTGTCAAGGCGGCCGCCTATGACCACCGCCACGCCCGATGGGTCCTGTTCCATTTTTGGGGCACCTTGCGGAGATGGATCCAGATCCCACCCAACCGCTTCGGCCGCTCCCTCGTACGGACCCGAAAGCACGTTCCAACGCCGACATCCCGATATTCGCCGCGTCCCGGGCGACATCCACGCCACCAGCGACAATGTCTCGTCACGCGGGCGAGATTTCGCTGCCCTCGGGCACAAAGAAGGACGCGACCAAGTCGCGTCCCAGCTGATCGTCCCGCGCGCGTCGGCGGTCAACGCGCAGGCCAGCGACAGAGAGTGCCTACTGAACAGGGAAGTTCCCGACAGGGGAACGAAAGTGCGCCGGGCCGGTCGGGGGCCCGGTCCGGCGCAGATACCAAGATATACGTATGTGCTGACATAAACAACCGCTTCCCGGAGCAGGGCGGGTTAAACTTCCGGTAAACCCCACACAGTGCCAGCCTTGCTGTGTTTGGGTCATGCCGTACGGATATCTGGTGGCACAGATCGGCTCCGGAAGGGCAAGACAGATGACGGAAGCAGCGGTCGATCCGGCTGGCGACACCCGGGGCACGGCGGTGAACGGTCGCGCGGCGGTGGTCACCCTCACCTATCTCGGCTTCACGCTGCAACTCCTGCAAGTCGGAATAGTGCCGTTGTTACCCACCATTGGCAAACAACTGCACCTCGGTGTCGCCGATACCTCCTGGCTGGTGACCTCGTCGCTGTTGGCCGGCGCGGTGGCGCTGGCGGTGATCAGCCGGCTCGCCGATCTTTACGGCAAGAAACCAATGATTATGGTGTCTCTCGCGCTGGTGCTCGCCGGCTGCCTGATCGACTGTTTCGCGACCAGCTTCCCGCTGCTGATCCTCGGCAGGGTGTTAATGGGAGCGCAGTTCCCGATGCTGGCGCTCCCGGAGGCGATTGCCAGCGACACCATGCCGAAAAAGCGCGCGCAGCTCACGATCGGCGCGATCCACGCCGGCAACGGGGTCGGGATCGGCGGCGGCATCCTGTTGGGCGCGCTGGTCGGCATTCACCCCACCGCCTGGCGGTCCTTTTTCGTCATCGGAATTATCACGGTCGTCATCGGGATGGCTGCGACCGGTTGGCTCGTACGAGATTCCCGGCATCGGGCGGCCGGCCGGCTGGACCTGACCGGCGCGGTACTGCTGGCGCTCTCGCTGGTCGGCATTCTGCTCGGCCTCAGCAAAGGACCCACCTGGGGCTGGGGATCGCCGCGAGTGGTCGCATTGCTGGTGGCCGGGGTCGTGTTGTTGCTGCTCTGGCTGGTTTCGGCCGGGCGGGCGAAGAATCCGCTGATCCGGCTGAGCGACATTCTGAAGCCGCACGTGAGAGTGCCGTATCTCATGACATTCCTCATCGCCTTCGGTGTCTACGGCTCGCTCTCCGCGGTCACCAGGCTGGCGCAGACCCAGCCGGCGGTGGCCGGTTTCGGCTACGGATTCACGATCCTGCAGACCGCGTGGTTCGCGGTCCCGCAGACAATCGGCGCCATCGTGGGGATAATGTTGCTCCAGCGGCTGACCAGGCGCGGCAGCATGGCGGTGTCCGCGTGTGTGGGCGTCGGCCTCAATGCCCTGTCATTTGTGGCCTTCGCGGTGCTCGCCGGCGCCCCGATCGCCGTTTTGACCGCACAGGGCGTTTATTCGATGGGCACCGCGATCGCGCTCGCCACCACCCAGATCCTCATTGTCGGCGCGGTGCCGGCGTCCGAGTCCGGGGTCGCGCTGGGGATCTCCATTGTCGCGTACGCGGTGGGAAACTCCTTCGGCAGCGACATCGTCGGCCTGCTGCTGAGCGCCTTCGGCGGCGCCGGCGGCGCTCCCACCGAGACCGGTTTTCTGGTCAGCTTCTGGGTTTGCTGCGGCGCCAGCCTGCTCGCGCTCGCCATCGGCGGCTCACTGGCCGTCAGGTCCAGGATCAGCGGCGCGGCGGCTCATGCCGCCGGCTGACCCGGGTCGGCGGGCCCGCCGATTTCGTCCGCTCCACCGCTTTGCGGGGCGTACCAGCCGGTGCGGGTCGCGCCGCGACCGTCTCGGCTTCCAGCTCGTCCACCATCCGAAGGCCCGCGAGCGCCCAGCGGACTTCCTGTTTGGCCCGCTCGATCAGCCCGTGGTAGACGTGCACTTTGTAAGCCACGACTTGCTTTCGCAGGTGTTCCGGCGCCTGCGCGAGCCGAATCCGGAGCAGGTCGGTGTCCCGGTTCTCCAGCTGCTTGACGTGCGCCTCCCAGCGCCGCCGCTGCTCTTCGTGATGAGCCCGGTGAGCCTCGAAATGCTTGCGCGCGCTGGCATAGTCACCGTATTCAAAATAGCTGCTCTTCAGGTAGGCGGCGTCTCTTTCGCGCGGCAGCGGAGAGAGTTCCTCGACCCACCGCGCCAACTCCGCGCGGCCGTCATCGGTCAACGAATAGATCCGCTTGGTGGCGAAAGTGCCGCGCGCCTCGGAGCGCCCGGTGATCATCCCGGCCTGCTCCATTCGCCGCAGCTCCGGATAGATCTGCGAATGCGGTGCGTGCCAGACGTAAGCCACCGACTGGTCGAAGAACTTGGCCAGGCTGTAGCCGCTCATCGGCTCGGCTTCCAGCAGGGCAAGCAAGGCGTGCCGAAGCGACACGGCACGCACCTCCCTTCGTCGTCCGCACGGCGCGGATGCTGCTGCACATACTACGGCCGATACGTATATATCGGAGTTGTCGCAGGATCGACAGACCAGCACGCCGCGGCGGGCCGGCAGGAACGGGAGGCAGCATGAGCGTACGGGTGCCGATCACGATTGCGTGCTGGGACTACGACCGTACTCAGGCGCTGGCCGACGGCCGGATCCGGCCGGAGGGCGTCGACCTGACCTATCTGGCCCTGCCGGTCGAGGAAACCTTCTTCCGGATGGCCCGCTACCAGGAGTTCGACGCGGCCGAGATGTCACTCTCGTCCTACGTGCTGTCGTTGTCCGGCAACGATTCTCCGTTTGTGGCCATCCCGATTTTCCCGTCCCGTGCCTTCCGGCACAACGGCATCTACGTACGAGCGCAGAGCCCGTTACGTGAGCTGTCGGAGCTGGCCGGCAAAACCGTTGGCATCCCGGAATACCAGGTCACCGCCGCGGTGTGGATTCGCGGCATCCTGGCCGAGTTCCACCAGGTGCCGGTCGAGTCGGTGCGCTATCGCACCGGAGGCCTGCAGCAGAGTGGCCGGGTGGAGAAAATCCAGCTGAGTTTGCCAGCCGGCGTCGACGTGGAACCGGTGCCGGCGGACCAAACGCTCACCGATCTGTTGCTGAGCGGGGAACTTGACGCGATCTACAGCCCGCGAACCCCACAGTCCATGTTGGACGGTGACATCTCGATCCGCCGGCTGCTCGCGGACCCGCGAGCAGCCGAGGAGGAATACTTCACCCGGACCGGCATCTTCCCGATCATGCATGTGATCGTGCTTCGGCGTGATCTCTACCAGAGTCATCGCTGGCTGGCCCGCTCGCTCTTCCAGGCTTTCGTCGACGCCAAGCACAACGTCCAGCAAAAACTTGGCGAGACCGCGGCAAACCGCTATATGCTGCCCTGGCTGTATGCCGCGGTCGAGCAGACCCAGTCGGTGATGGGCCGGGATTTTTGGCCGTACGGACTGAAAGCGAACGACACGACGCTGCGCACCTTCCTGCGCTATTCGTACGAGCAGGGACTGGCCGGTCGCCTCTTCGAGCCGGCCGAGCTGTTCGCACCGGAGTCTCTGCAGGCGTACCGAATCTGATCCGCGGCCGGGATGCCTCAGGACGCGGCGGCCGCCGCACGACGGGCCCGGCGCTTGCCGACACCGCGCTCGACCAGCCACCATTCGGCCAGCAACAACATTGTCGTCCAGCCCAGCCAGGCTCCCAGCGGAGCGATCTCGGCTGGTGAGGGCGATGGCAAGGCGATCGCGAAGATGATGCCCCAGATCCGGTTCGTGATAATCGAGAAAGTCAGCGCGAAACTGCGAATCATCCACCGTCGGTGGTCGGCGAACCGGCGCTTGCGGGCCATCCGGAACCCCACCGCGGTAAATGTCAGCCACAGCACCGCAAGCATCACGTCACTGGCCGCCGCCGGCGGCCCGTACGGGCTCGCCGCGCCGATGATCAGACCGCACACCCCGGCCGGCAGCACCCCGGCGAAGACGTACACGCGACCAATTCTGCGGTGCACGATCGGATACCGCTGGCGAAACCACGGCCAGATTTGCAGGCAGGCGGTCAGCATCGCGACCGACGCGAACCCGATGTGGGCCACCAGGAACGGGTAGTGCAGCGGGAAGGACGACGGCACTCTGGACAGCTGGGGATTGAGTGTTGTGTACGGCGGCAAGGAAAACGCCAAGAAGAGCAGCGCGATCAACATCAACGGCACCACCCACGGCCGACGCCACCAAGGCGTTGCGGGCCGCCGCGCGGTCTCGGCGGCCACTGCCTGTCCGGTGGATGTTGCCATGACTGGTCCTTCCCTCGTATGTCACTCATACGCCGTACGGCGAAGTGTTCGTACAGCGTACCAATTGACGGCCACACCTCCCAGAGACGAAAGTATTACTCTACTGTACCGACTAAAGCATCATAGTGGCCCCCACCTCCGAGCTAGTGCACTAGCGCACCGGCGCAGGAGGGATGGTCACCAGACATAGAGGCGCACGACCGTAGAGATCTGCTAAGTTTCACCTCAGGTGCACTAGTGCACTAGGAGGGAAGACGGTGGCGATGCCCGATCCGCGCTATCAACTGATCGCCGACGAGATCCGCGGCCGGATCGAATCCGGCGCGCTGGCTCCCGGCGAACGAGTGCCGTCGACCCGGCAGATCGCCCGCGACTGGCAGGTCGCGATGGCCACCGCCACCAAGGTGCTCACCACCCTCCGGCAGCAGGATCTGGTGGAGGCTCGACCGGGTATCGGCACGGTTGTCCGCGCTTTGCATGCGAAAAAGCCCCGAAAGGCGGACCCGACCGCACTCAGCAAGGACACGATCGTCACCGCCGCCATCACGATGGCCGACGCCGAGGGCCTCGCCGCCCTGTCCATGCGCCGCGTCGCGGCCGCGATGGATGTCGGGGCGATGACCCTTTATCACTACGTTCCCAGCAAAGAGGAGCTCGTCCGGCTGATGGCCGAAGCGGTCTTCGCTGTCGAGTCGCTCCCCGACCCAGCCCCAGCCGGCTGGCGAGCCCGCCTGGAAACCGTCGCCCGCCTGCACTGGCGTACGTACGGACGCCACCCCTGGGTGGCCGCGCCGGCCATGACCTCCCTGGCGAGGCCACCGGTGCTGCCCAGTGCCATGGCCCAGGTCGAATGGCAACTCGCCGGACTGGACAACCTCGGTCTGACCCACCTGGAAATGCTCCGCGCGGTAGGAAGCCTGAACGGCTTCGTCGGCGGCGTCGCCCTAGGCCGCGGGATGGAGCTTGAAATCGAACAGAACTCCGGCATCACCAGCGAAAAACGCTGGGCCGCGTACGACTCCCTCGCCCGGGAGGTCATCTCCAACGGAAACTTCCCCACTCTCAGCAAAATGCGCATCGGTCGCGGCGAGAGCGCGGACCTCGCCGCCCTCTTCGAATTCGGCCTGCAGCGCCACTTGGATGGGTTCGCCGCCTTCATCGACCGAGCCCGGCAACACCCCCCACCGCGAAGGTGACGTTCGACGGCCGGATTGCCTGCTCTATCACAACGGTTCCCGCTCGCCAAACCACAACAAAAGATCGGCCGCGCCGCAGAGTAATCTGCGACGCGGGCGACCGTACGAGCGATTGCTACCGAGCGGACACCGTCTGGCTCGCCACGTTCCAACCGGACAGGCTCACCACTGGGCTCGCGCCCTTCAGGTCCGACAGCCGATAAGTGGCCGTCAGAGTCTGGCTCTGGCCGGGCCAGAGGGTGATGTCGTTGTCGCTCCACTGAATCGGGAGCACCTGGTTGTCACCGGAAAGCGGCTGGCCGCCGAGGGTGCCACGCAGAACATCGGCCCGGGTGAAGAAAGCCGGAGTTTTCTGGCCACTCACGTTGCGGACGGTCACGGTGGTCACCGCGTGGCCATCGCGAACGGTCGTGTGCGAGGTCGCCTGCACGGTGGCCTTTCCGAGGCTCTGCAGCCCGGTCAGGTCCGCATAGCCGTTCGCGTTGTACGTGGCCCCGAAACCTTCGCCCAGCGTCTTGTTCCAGTCGATGCTGTCCGCCTTGGTGGACAGCCAGTAGACGTTTCGGCTGACGACGCTCGCACCGCGGGAGAGGGTGAGCTCCAGGAAGTACGTCTTGGAAATCCCGGCCGGCGCCTTCGTCGACAGCACGGTTTTGACGTCCTGGCTGGAAAGCGACGGAACCGACGCCTGGCTGGTGCCGGCGATTTTCCCGTTGAGGTCGATGAACTTCGCGGTGGCCTTCAAACCGGGCTGCTTGACGTTCGTCAGGTTGGCGACCTGAATCGAGCCGTCGTCGTACGAATACATGATGTGCACCGGCTCACCAGACTTCTTGGCTCCGAAATAGACGCCGGACTGGTCGAAGTCGTCGCCATAGATGCTCCACTGCAGGGACGGCCACGCCTTGTTCATCATCCAGTAAATGACCCCGGTGCTCGGGTTCGCGGCATCCTTGGAATGTCCGAGATATGCCTCGAACTGGGCCCGAGTGACCTCGTACTCGCCGACCTGCGCTTCTTTCTGGTACGAGGCGAGGTCGGTCCATGGACCGTACCGGTTGTAGAGCGGGGTGTTGTACTGGCCGAGCCGGCCGGCCTTTGTGTAGTTGTTGTACGTATAGACGTGATAGATGTCCGGTCCGCTCCCGCTGCCGGCGGTCGAGCTGAGGTCCCAGATCTTGTTCTGGTCCGCGGTGGGCAGGAAGCGGTTGAGGGAACTGGTGGTGGGGATGGTGTTTCCGGCGCTGGTCTCAGTGTCGAGGCCGTAGGCGCTGCCCGCGTTGGTGAAGGTGTCGTCGTTGGTCGGCGCGGTTTTGGAGCCGGTGGCCCACCAGTAGTTCGGCGGCACGTAGTTGTACGGGCCTTCCTTGGAACCGGAGCTTCCCAGCTGCGCGGAGGATTTGTACTCCGCCGAGGAAACCTGCGGGGTCTGCCAGTCGGCGGCGGTGAAGGCGGTCAGGTAGATCGACTCCTTCGCCGGGTCCGGCTCGTTGTCGCTGCCCTGGTAGAACGTGAAAACGCTGGGGTGGTCCCGCAGTTCCGCGGCCACGTTCGACGCTTGGTTGGCCGCGTTGGCCTTCATGTTCGCGTCCCAGGTCTTGGAAAGATCCTCCCAACGATTGCAGCACTGCCAGCCAGTCAGCGCCAGGATGCCGGCGCGGTCCATCTGCTGGAACATGTCGTCCGGCGGGAAGTTTCCCTCGAACCGCAGGGTGTTCAGCCCAAGGTTGCGGATGTACGCGAGCTGGTCGGCGATGTTTTTCGAGGAGTAGCGCAGAAACATGTCTGGCGACCAACCGCCGCCACGGATCACCAGCGGCACGCCGTTGATGACGAACTGCCGCGAGCCGGACGGCAGCAGGGTCTTTCCGGGCACCACTTTGGTCAGGTACGACGTGACCGTACGGATGCCGAAGTCATCGGTGTAGGCGTCCGAGCGCTGGCCCTGAACGACCGCGGTGGCGGACAAGTGATAAAGCGGCTGGTCGCCCATTTGCGCTGGCCACCAGATCGCCGGATGCACCACGTGCAGGCCGGGGGCATCCTGCCGGCTCACCGACACCGTGACTGTTTTGCCGGCCGGCACCGTGACGGTCTTGCTGAACGGAATCCGTGTCGCACCACGAGAAATGCAGCCGGCGAAAGTCGCCGACTGGTCTGTCGTGGTGTTGTTCCGCAGATCCGCCTTGACCGTCAGGTCGGACGTACTGAGGTCTTTGGCATTGTTCTGCAGGACATGCGTGTCTCGCAGCGAAATAGCGCCGTCCTGCGCCAACTGCGGTGCGAACTGCAGACCGGTCTGGCCGTCCGGTGCCTTCGGGTTCCAGTCCACCGTGTTGGACGTCAGATACTTGTTCGCGTCGTTTTTGTAGATGTCCAGCGCGATCGCGTTCGCGCCATCATGGACGTACGACGTGATGTCGTACTCTATCCGCGAGTACGCGCCCTGAAGTTGCGCCTCGTCGGCGAGTTTGGTGCCGTTGAGCCACAAGTTCGCCCGGCCGGAGATGCCGTTCATGATGAGATACGTGTGCTGGCCCGGCCGCGGGTGCACGGTCAGCTGGTTCCTATACCACCAGTTGACGGTGAACTGCGCGGTTGGCACCGAGGCGAGATTGTTGGAATAGAAGACATTCGGATAGCGGCCGTTCTCCAGCAACGCGGCCATCTCGGTCTCCGGCCGCGAAATCGGCAGCCAGCCAGCGGTGGAGTAGCCCGGGTCGGAGATCTTGTCACCGGTCGCGGTGGCCACCGCGGAGGTTTGCACCGCCCAGCCCTTGGTCAGGTCGGTCGTGCCCTGAGCCGTGCCGTGCAGGGTGTCGGCCGGGCCGGCCCACGCGGTGGCGGGCAGCATGCCCGCGGCGAGTAAGACGCTTGCCAGTACGGCCACCAAGCGGGGCCTACGTGCTGACATTGCTCCTCCTTGATAACTGTCAACTCAAGTAACGACTGGGTTTAGCGGGAGACATAACGCTCGCCGGACGGGCGGGACACTACCGTCGAGGCGAACCTGGTGGCCGCGCGCATTGCGGCCGGGAGTGACTCGCCATGCGCGAGGGCTCCCACCAATCCAGCATTGAAAGTGTCGCCGGCCCCCGTGGTGTCGGCGACCACCACTTTCGGTGCTGCTTCGGCAAAGGTGACACCGTCCGGTCCGGCCGCGTGGCAGCCGTCGGCGCCGAGTTTGACGACCACCCACCCGCCGGAGATTTCCTGCAGCGTACGAGCGGCACTATACGGGTCGCGGTCGTCGACCAGCGCGCACGCTTCACTCTCATTGGGGACAAATACGTCGACCAGTGGCAGCAGCTCATGCACCTCGGCGCGGGCCTGCGGGCCGAATCCGTCCGGATCCCAGGCGGTGTCGAAAAACGTCTGCGCCCCGCCGGCTTTGGCTCCTTCCAACAGCTTCCGGGTAGGTTCACCACGCAGGGCGGGCGCACAGAAGTAGTCGCACACGAGCACGCTTGACGATGTCAGCGCGTCCGCCGGGATCATCGAGAAGTCGTAGGTCGCGCAGACTCCGAGCAAAGTCAGGAAAGAACGATCCCGGCCGGGCTTCTCGCAGGCGATCGTGACGCCGGTGGACTGGCCGGGCACCACCACCGTATCGGCGGCCAGCCCGCCGATCTCCTCCAACAGCCAACGACCGACGAAATCTTCCCCCACACAGCCGAAAAGTCGGGTGTCCAGCCCGAGCTCGACCATCGCGAGGGCGGCATTCGCGCCGGCGCCGCCGACCCGCATCGCCATCGTGTCAACGAACTGGGCGGCCCCCGGCGCCGGTAACTCCCCCACCGGGGCGGTGATCACATCCAGCTGAACCGCGCCGATAACGCTGACGGTCATCCCTTCACCGCCCCGCCGGACAGTCCGCCGACGATCTGCCTCTGGAAAATCGCCGCGATGATCACCGGCGGCAGCGCCGCGAGCACGCCACCGGCCGCCTGCAGGCCGAAGTTTGTGGTGTATCGCCCGGTGAATTCGGAAATCGCCACTGGGATGGTCTTGGACGCCGCCGTTGAGGTGAAGATCAGCGCGTAGAGGAACTCGTCCCACGCGATCAGGAAGGCGAAGAGCATCATCGCCAGCAAGCCCGGCCGGGCCAGCGGCAGGATGACCCGGAACAGCGCACCCATCCGGCTGCAACCGTCGATCCGGGCCGCCTCCTCCAGCTCGAACGGGATCGACTGGAAGTAGTTTCCCATGATCCAAAGGACAAACGGGGTGGCGAAGGAGCTGTAGACGACGATCAGTCCAAAGACGGTGTCCAGCAGGTGCAGCTGCACCATCACCAGATACATCGGGATCACCAGGGCGATCGGCGGCACCATGTACGTGGAGAGGAAGAACATCAGCACCGCGCGCCGGCCGCGAAATCGCAGCCGGGCGAAGGCGTACGCGCCGAAAACCCCGACCGTGGTGGAAATCAGCACGGTCGAGGTGGCCACGATCAGACTGTTGAAGAACGACGACCGAAAGCCCGCGAAGACGTTGTCTCCCTGTGCGGTGAAAATCTGCACGTAGCGATCGAAGGTCGGGTGCTGCGGAATCCAGTGCAGCGGGACCGCGAGCAGGTCGTTGTCGTTGGCGATGCTGGCGATCAACAGCCAGCCAAAGGGCGCCAGAATGACCACGCAGACGGCGATCGCCATCACGTGGACAAAAACACTATATCGCCGCGAGGGCGTTAAGACACTCATATCTCGTTGGCCGCCGAGCTGCGTAGGGCGCGGATGTAGAACGCCGCCAGGACAAGGATGACGATCACGATCAGGTAAGCCAGCGCCGAGCCATAGCCGAAGTTCTCGTCGGAGAAGGCTCGTACGTATGTGAAATAGGCGATGCTCTGGGTGCCGTTGGCCGGACCACCGCGGGTCATGATGTAGATGATGTCGAAGACCTTGAAGGCCTCGATCGTACGCAACACCAGCACGACCAGGATCGACGATTTGAGCAGTGGCATAGTGATCCGCCAGAACCGCTGCCACGGTGACGCGCCGTCGACGACGGCCGCCTCGTGCAGGTCGCTGGAAATTGTCTGCAGGCCAGCCAGCAAAAAGAAGGCCACCAGGGACGTGTTCTTCCAGACGTCCGCCATGGTGACCATGTTCAGCGCCAGGAAGGGGCTGCCCAGCCAGGACTGGTACGAGCCGATGATGTGCAGCTGCGTCAAAAGGGCGTTGAGCGCGCCGTACTGCGAGTTGAGAATGAACCGCCACATCTGCGCGTTGACGACCGTCGGCAGTGCCCACGGCAACACCACGATGGCCCGGAAAAGCCACCGCAATCGCAGTTTGGCGTTCAGCAGCAACGCCAACCCGATGCCCAGGCCGATTTCCAGCGCGGTGGACAGCAACGTGAAATAGGCGGTCCGGCCGATCGCCGCCCAGACCGCCGGATCGGTGATGATCTTGCCGTAGTTTTCCAGTCCGACAAACGGATAAGTGCCCGGAAAAGGGGTGTCCACAGTGAAGAACGAGGTGTAAAGGGTCCGCAGGATCGGGTAGAGCACGATGCCGAAAACGACGATGACACTGGGAATCAGCAGGGCCGCGGCGAACCGTGGCTCTCTCGTACGAACCAGCCAGGAACGTTTCTGGGTACCGGCGGACGGCGCAGGCGCAGCCACCGCGCCGCCCACCGGCGGTTCAGTTCGAAGCCGTGAAGGCATGGGCGGCTTCGGTCAGGGCGGCGGCCGGGTCCTGGTGGCCCAGCAGCGCCTTCTGGATGTCGACCTGCAACTGCTGCGAGGCCGCGTTGTAGTTCGGCACCTGCGGCCGAAGAATCATGTCCTGCAGCTGGGTTTTGGCGACCGAGACGACCGCCGGCGTGCCGGCCTTCTGCACCGCGGGCTCGTCGTACGAAGCTTTCCAAATCGGCAGCGAGCTGGTCGCGAACTTATCCTGCACGCTCTGGCTGGTCAGGTATTTCACGTACTCCCAGGCGGCGTCCTGATGCTGACTGCCGGAAGTGATCGCGAGCGCGGACGCGCCGTTGACGCCAGGCGCCTTGCCGCCGGGACCGGCCGGCGTGCGCAGCATGCCGACCTTGCCGGCGACCTTGCTCGCCTTCGGATCGTTTGCCTGCCCGTACATGAAAGTCCAGTTGAGGGCGATCGCCGCATTGCCCTGCGAGAACGTCTTGACGACGTCGTCCTCGATCGACTCGGCGGAGGCCGGATTGGCCAGGCCACTGGAAATCAGGTCACGCATGAACTGCAGTGCCTGCAGCCCCCCGCCGGACGTGAAGGCAGGTTTTCCAGCGGCATCGAGGAAACTGCCGCCAAAGGCGCCAACCAGAGCGGCGTAGTCACAGACGACCGCCTCAGCCTGCGCCCAACTGCCGATGAGCGGGTATTTGACGATGTTCTTGGCCTTCAATGCCTGCGCGGCGGACTTGACGCCGTCCCAGGTGGCCAGCTGCTCCGGCTTGATGCCGGCCTTCTGCAGCATTTCGGTGTTGTAGAACAGGTATTTGGTGTCCAGCAGCCACGGCATGCCGTAATACTTGCCCTCGTACTGAGCCGTTTGAATGGCTCCAGGGAAAATCCCGCTCAGCCCGGACAGCGCCTTCACTTTGTCGCTGATGTCCGCGACCACGTGCTTTTTGGCGAACTCGGCCGGCCAGATGCAGTCCATCAGCACCACGTCGTACGTGCCGGCCGGCGCGGCCGCGACGATCTTGTCGTGCAGCGCCTCGTACGCGACCAGGGTGTTCTCCACCTTGATGGTCGGGTTCGCCTTCATGAACGCGGTGGTCATGCCCTGGATGTCGGACGCGCTGTAACCGGCCTGCTGCTGGTGCAGCGCCCGGATCGTCGTCGTGCCGCTGCCCGAGCCGCCGCCACCGCAGGCCGCGAGCGCGGCCCCGGCACCAACGCCGACCGCGGCGGTCAGAAACCCGCGCCGGCTGAGCCGGGTCGCGTCAAACAAGTTCTCGGGCCGCGCTGCCATGCCGTCCTCCACGCCTGGCCGGCCCGGTGCGGGTCGGCCCCATTCGTTAAGGCTCCGAATAAATGAGGACTGTATTAGCGCACAGTACGTATGGTCAAGGGGGTGCGCAGTGCCAATTTGATCGGTAACCTTCCTGTCGAAAGGGGGTAACACGGCATGTCTCAACCAGACCAGCAGCCCGGCACGCCCGGCCGATCGCAGCTCAATCTGCTCCGCGAGCTGAGCGATCAGGCGGTGCTGGAGGCGATCTTCCGGGACGGGCCGATCACCCGGCCGGAGATCGCCGAGCACACCGGCCTGTCCAAACCCACGGTGTCCGAGGCGGTGCGCCGGCTGATGCAGGCGCGGCTGGTCCGGCCGATGGGCGTACGCGCCGGCAAGCCGGGCCGGTCTCCGGTGTCGTACGCCGTGGACGACGCGGCCGGGTTCGTGGTCGGCGTCGACATCGGCGGCAGCAACATCCGGGTCGGCGCGGTCGACATCTACGGCGAGAAACTCGCCGAGCTGGAACAGCGGACCGACACCAACAGCACCCGCGCGGTGGCCCGGCAGGTTTACGACATGGTCCGCGACGCGGTGCGTACGGCCGGCGCCACCCACGGCCAACTGCTGGCGCTCGGCGTTTCCACTCCAGGGGTCGTCGATCCGGTCACCAGGCGGGTGACTTCGTTGGCATACAACATCAGTCCCGATGGCGCGTACGATCCGCTGGCCCTGATTCGGGACCGCTACGAAGTGCCGCTTTTGGTGGACAACAACATCAATCTTTCCGCGATCGGCGAGAAATGGCGCGGGCTGGCCACCGGGGTCAGCGATTTCGTGTTCATTTCCATCGGCGCCGGCGTCGGAATGGGCATCGTGCTGTCCGACGAGCTGGTGCGCGGCGCGCATGGGGCCGCCGGCGAGATCTGCTATCTGCCCTTCACCGGCGATCCTTTCGATCACCGGCACCGCATGCATGGCGCGTTCGAGGACGAGGTCGGAGCGGCCGGCGTGATGGCGGCGGCGCAGGCGCGGGAGGACTGGATAGGCGAGCAGCCGCGTACGGTCGAAGAGTTGTTCTCCCGCACCGAAACAGAGCCGGCCGCCCGGGAGATCGTGCAGTCCGAGGCGCTCAAGGTGGGCACCGCGATTGCGTCGGTGTGCGCGATGCTTGACCCGGCGGTGGTCGTGCTCGGCGGCGGAATCGGGTCCAACCCGGCTTTGCTGCGGCCAGTCAGGGAAACCACCGCCGCGTTGCTGCCACTGACCGCCCGGATAGAAACGTCGATGCTGAGAGAACAAGCCGCATTGCATGGCGCGATGGCGATCGCGCTGCGGGAAGCGCGGGACACGCTTTTCCGCCGGGGCGTACGGGCGGCAGCTCTGTAACCTGGCTCACAGTCGCGAGCGGTCGGTCTTTCGCTTTCATCAAGGCAACCGAGCGTACGGCCTATCTGCGGCACCTCGTACCAGCTGGCGGTGCTGGCGAACCGCGATGACGTGGGCCACGGCTGACCGCGCGGTCGCCCTTTCGGGAAGACTCGGTCATTTTCCGGTGCGAGTCGATCTCGTTGCGTAGATTCCGGGACGGGGACAGCGGGAAGGCTGTCCCCACCTCTTTGACGAGAAAGGCGGCACCGTGCGGATTCGATCGGCCATCGCGGTCGCGGCAGCGGTGCTGGCGACCTTCACGGTCGCACCACCGGTGTTCGCGGACTCACCGTCCGACACCGACAGCCACCACCAGGTGCTCGGCCCGGAGGCGCGTTCTGAGCTGGCGCCGGCCGCGACCGATCCGGGCGACGGACCGATGGGCCTGGATGTCTCGCACTGGGACCATCCGGGCGAAGCGCCCATCGACTGGACGAAGGTGGCCGCGGCCGGCAAGTCTTTCGCTTTCATCAAGGCGACCGAGCGTACGGCCTACCTGAACCCCGCCTTCGCCACCGACATTCACGAAGCGGCCGCCGCCGGGCTCGACGTGGCGCCGTACCATTTCTACCGCGGCGAGTTCGACCCGAAGGAACAGGCGGAATTCTTCGTCAAGACTTTCCATTCGGCCGGCTACAGCGGCTTTGCCCCCGGTGAGTTGCCCCCGGTCGCCGACGTGGAATGGGCCGCCAACGGCGGCTGCCCACCCGGCACCACCGTCGACAACGTGCTGACTTTCCTTCGTACGGTCCAACTGCTGTCCGGCGTCCGGCCGATGATCTACACCCAGCAGTCGTTCGTGAACAGCTGCCTGGGCGGCACCACCGCGCTCGGCCACTATCGACTGTGGACGGTCGACTACAGTCGGACCCCGCCGCGGCTGGCTCCAGGATTCCCCGACTACACCTTCTGGCAATACACCATCGGCGCCGTCGACGGCGTGCCGACCAGCGCGACCAACAAGGTCGACCTGGACACTTTCCACGGCACCGCCCGCCAACTCGCCGAGCTGGCCCATCGCTGCTGGCGTCAGCACTAGGGCCCCCCCACCACGGCGAACTTACAGTCCGTGGGACGCGTCGTTGGCTGGATACCGCTTGAGGTAGCTGGCGAAGTTGTCACTGTTCAGGGCGGTCCCCAACGCGGCCGTCGCGTCCGGATTCACCCGCTCGTAGTCCACGCCGCCCATCACCAGGGTTCCATTGGTGGGCAGTGTGGAGAAAGTGATCGAGTTCATCGTCAGGCCACGAGCGGCGAAGGCGAGGTCTTTCACCGGCATTCCTGTGTCGACGGTCAGTGAGGACGTCACGGCTTGCAGAAGGTCGCTGAGTTTGTACGGATTACTGAGGACGCCAGCCGTGCCGGCCTGTTTCACCAAGGCGTGGATCAGCTGCTGCTGGCGCTTCATCCGGTCATAGTCGCCGTCGGCGAGGCCGTGCCGCTGTCGTACGTAGAACTCGGCCTGTTGGCCAGTCAGGTGATGCCAGCCTTTGGTCCAGGTCAGGTGAAACTGGTCGTCGTACGTCGTCTTGTCGACGTAGACGTCCACTCCACCGACCGCGTCGACCGCCTTGATCAAAGCGCTGAAACTGACCACCACGACGTGGTTGATCTTGATGCCGAGCAGGTCCTGGACGGTACGTACGGTGAGCGCGGGACCACCGTACTGCAGGGCGGCGTTGATTTTGGTTTTTCCGCCGTCCCATGATCCGGCGGCGGGGACGCTTACGTACGAATCGCGCTCAATCGAGAAAGCGTAGACGTGGTCGAATGTGGTGTCGATGTGGAACAGGATGATCGAATCGGACCGTTGCCCGTCCACTCCCTGACTCTTCGCCCGCGCGTTGTCCGCGTTGTCCGAGCCAAGCACCAGAATGTTCATCGGCCCGGCGATCGGCGCGCCCGATGGTGGGGCGCTGGCTCGCTCGTCCTGAGGCACGCCAGCGAGGAAGTTGTTCTTGTGCACCTGATTGGCGTAGTGGTCAGCGATCGCGTTGACCGCATAGGCCGCGCCGCCACCGACCACCACGACGACGATGCCGACCACAAGACACACCCGCGCCCATCGCGGCAGCCGCTTCTTACCCCCACCCGAGGGCCGGCCACCGCGGGGCGTTCCATAGATCGTCAACTCCGCCCAACTCCTTTGTTGTCCGGAAGCTCACCATGTCCCGGTCTCTGCCGAAGGCGGTAGCCAAATGCCATGTCTCTCTGACGACTGATGCCCGTAACTGGTTCCCGGTGAATCGACACTTTAGCGAAAACGATCCAACCGGCAACCGTACGGTCAGGAAAACCCAGCTATCACCAGGAAACATGGTCCAAAGTTTTACCGTCGACGATTCCTTCAGTAATTGTTTAATCTCCGGCCGGATTTCGATGCGTGTCGCATATGTCGCGTTTGTAGGTTTTGCCGTATGGTCGGCGAGCGGCCTCCAAGGCCGCTGATCGAACCATTTCCCGAAAGGAGTTTCGCCTCAATGAAACGACATGTGGCCACTCTCGGAGCCATCGCCGCGGTGGCGGTAGGCGTGGCGGGTTTCACCGGCGTAACGGCGACGGCCAGTTCCGCGGCCGTGGTTTCGCCGTCGTACGCCAGTGCGCCCACCAAACCGAAACCGCATACGGCATCGATCAACGGGGTCATCGTCGGCATCAAGATCGGCCGGAACCGTGAGATGGTGACCCTGCGCACCACTCGCGGGCTCGTACACGTTGTCGTCACGAACAAAACCAGGATCGCTACCCCGACCGGCCGGCACGCCCGGCTGCGGGTAGGCGAGAAAGTGACCGTGACCGGCATCGCGATACTACACACCCAGACAATCAGCGCGACCGCTGTCATCGTTCACTAGTGTCCTGCGCTTCGAACCCAGTTTGGGCTGCCGGTTTTCCTACCGGCAGCCCAAACAGCTAACCAGGCAGCGCGATGACCAGCAGTACGGCGGCAGCCAGCAAAAGCACCAGCCGAGCGGTCGAATCGCGCAGCCAACGGCGACCTTTTTCCTTCAGTTCCGGCGAATCAGGACCGTCGACGTCGACTTTGTTAAAGGCGACAACACCGGGAATGAACCAGATAAGAGTGGCGATCCAGGCAGCCAGGTAGCAAACGACGGCGGCGAGGACGAAACCAGCGCGGCCAGTGCCAAGATTTCCGATCGTCGCGAGGACGAGCGCGACGAAAGTGATCGCGTGCAGCGGGAGCCAGAACTTCCACGAGGTGTCCGCCTGGTATCGGCGAAGAGAGGCAGGCGGCGCCGAAAAGTACGTCGGGAAAACGTAAATCGCCTGATAGCCGCCGACACTGGCGATCGCGATCATCCCGAACGCGGCCACCGCGAGCGTCGCCGTCGCGAAAGGCATCACCGCTCCTGCTCGTACGGCGGCATCCCGGCCAGCAATCCGCCGTCGACAGACAGGCTGGTGCCGGTGATGAATGCGGCGCCGGGGCCGCACAGCCACACCACCGCCGCGGCGACCTCGGCCGGCTGCCCGAGCCGCCGCATCGGCACCGAAGCCGCCACCTTCTCGCGAGTCCGCGGCCCGGCCCGGTCGAGGTTTTCGGTGCGTACGGGCCCAGGCGTCAGCGCGTTCACCCGGATGCCGCTCGCCGCGTAGTCGAGCGCGGCCGTACGGGTCAGCCCGGTCAGCCCGGACTTGGCCGTGACGTAACCGGCGAGCCCGCCGACGGCCCAGTGCGCCGCGGTCGAAGACATGTTGACGATGGCGCCGCCGCCGCCGCGCACCATCGCCGGGATCTCGTACTTCATCGCGAGGAACACCCCGCGCAGGCTGACCTGGATCGCGCTGTCGAAGTCGGCGATCGCCACCTCCGCGAGCGGGGTCGGCCGGTGCCCGCCGCCGGCCGCGTTGTTGACGGCAACGTCCAGCCGCCCGTACGCGCCGAGCGTGCGCGCCACCAGCTGGCAGACCGAGTCCGGGTCGCTCACGTCTGTTGGCACCACGATGGCGCTCCCACCGCGCGCGGTGATCTGGTCGGCCACGGCCTGCAACGCGCGCTCGTCGCGCGCCGCCAGCACGACCCGCGCGCCCTCGTCAGCCAGCGCCTGGGCGGTCGCGGCTCCGATCCCACGGCTCGCACCGGTGACCAGCGCGACCCGCCCCTGCATCGTTCCCATGATCGTCTCCCTCAGTATCGTCGCTGGTCACGACGCTAAAGCGGGAGTCCGTCCGGCCGAATCGGCGAAGTTGCCGGTGTTATCGCCGGTCGGCGCCGGTGGGTTGGGCGAGCCCGAGGATCCGGTGGCGGGTGGCGCTGGCCTCCGGACCGCGGTGCTGCTCCTCGTACATGGTCAGGGCCTGTTCCCACGCCTGTTGCGCCTGCCTTGGTTCGCCGAGCGCCGCGTGGGCGTCGCCGAGACTGTCCAACGCGGCGGGTTCCAGGTATGTGTGGCCGAGGACGCGGAAGAGCGCGATCGCGCGTCCGTAGTAGCTGACAGCGTCGGCATAACGCTCTGTGTGCAGCGCGATGTAGCCGAGACTGTCGCAGGTGTACGCCGAACCGGCCCGGTCCTGATGCCGCTCGTACCCGCTCAGCGCGGCTTCGCAATGCCGGCGAGCCTCTTCGTAGCGGCCGAGCTGAGCGCTGTACCACCCCACCAGATTCAGCGCTTCGGCCGTCATCACCGGATTGCCGACCTCCCGGAGCAGGACAAGCGCCTCGCGAGCATGCAGCAGCGCCGGCACGTCCTCGTCCTGCCGAGCCAGCACCCAGGCGAAGGTCGCGTGCGTGTGGGCCCGGCCGACCGTGTCGCCAGCGCGTTCGGCGAGCGACAGCGCCCGCCGCAGGTGCGACCGAGCCTTGGCCGGCGCCCCGGACCGGGCCCAGGCCAGGCCGATCCGCCGATGCGCCTGCGACTCGACGGCGGGATCGCCGAGCCGCTCCGCGGCGTGCAGCCCCAGCTGCCAGCTGGCGAGGCTGTCCGTCAGGCTGCCGCGGCGGTGCTGGAAGGTGCCCAGCGACCAGGCCAGCTGCCACGTACGAGCATCCCAAGCCCGCTCGGCGGACCGCCGCAAGGTTGCTAGCAGGCAGGCATATTCGCTGGTCAGCCAGGTCAGCGCGGTGGCCAGGTCGGGCATCGGCAGCGGCCGGCAGCCGGCCACCGCCGGGCTCAGCGCGATCGGCGGGCGCACGGTATCGAGCAGCCGTTCGCCGGCGTACGCGGTGTGCAGGTAGAAGTCGACCAGGCGGCGCAGCCCCTCGTCGCGCTCGACCTCCGGTTGCGTGATGGCGGCCTGTTCGGCGGCGTAGAGCCGGACCAGGTCGTGCATCCGATAGCGGTCCGGCACCGGTTGACTGACCAGGTGCGCGGCCTCCAGTTCGCGCAGCTCGGCGCGCGGTGACTCGGTCGTACGCGCCGTCAGCGACGCGGCCGCGGCCAGGCTGATGTCCGGTCCGGGCGCCTGCGCCAGCCAGCGGAACACGTCGTACGCGCCGGGGCTGAGCGCGGCCATCGAGGTCTGGAAGACCGCCCGCAGGTCGGTGCTCAGCTCGCCGATCTCCAGCGCGTCCAGCCGGGCCGACGCGTCCCGCAGCTCGCCGGCCAGCCGGGCCAGCGGGAAGTCGTTGGCGGCGGCCCGGGCCGCCGCGATCGCGAGCGCCAGCGGCAGGCCAGCGCATCGCTGGACGAGCTCGGCGGCGGCGGCCGGCTCACCGGCGATCCGCCGCTCACCGAGATGGTCCGCGAGCAGCCGGATCGCCGCGTCCTCGTCCAGCGTTTCCAGGCTGACCACCGACAATCCGTGCGCGACCGAAAGACCACCCAGCAGCCGCCGGCTGGTGACCAGCACGGTGCAGGTCGGGCTGCCTGGCAGCAGCGGCAGCACCTGCTCGGAGTCGCGGGCGTTGTCCAGCACGATCAGCATCCGCTTGTCGGCCAGCAAACTGCGGAACAGTCCGGCCTGGGCGGCCTCGTCCGCCGGGATGGCCGTACTGGACACGCCCAGTGCCATCAGGAAGCTGCGCAGTGCGGTCGAGGCGTCCAGCGGCGGCACCGCCGGGTCGAAGCCGCGCAGGTTGACGAAGAGCTGACCGTCTGGAAAGCGCTCCAGCCGCTCGTACGCCCAGCGCAGCGCCAGCCAGGTCTTGCCGATCCCGCCGATGCCCTCGATGGCCAGGATCGCGGTCCCGTCCCGATCGCTGTCCAGCGCCTCGGTCAACCGGGCCAGCTCCGCGCCACGGCCGCTGAACAGCCGTGGCGGAGCGGGCAACTGGCGGGCCACCGGCCAGCGCGCCAAGATAGCCGGTATCACCGCTGGAGCTGCCGCCGGAACCGGCTCCGGCGCGCTGGCCAACAGCCGCTGATACTGCTGTTGCAGCTGCTCACCGGGGTCGGCGCCGAGTTCGTCGCGGAGCCGCGTTCGTACGCTCGCATAGCAGTCCAGCGCCTCGGCGGCCCGCCCGGAACGCGACAGCACGGTCATCAGCCGCAGCCACAGCGACTCACGCAGCGGATACTGGCTGGTCGCCTCTCGCAGCTCGACGATCAGGCCCTGGTGTTCGCCGAGCGCGAGGTCGATATCGACTCGCCGCTCCAGCGCGTCCAGCCGCTCCTCGAGCAGCCCGAGGCCCACGTCGTTGGCGAGGTGTTCGGGCCGCAGGCCGGTCAGTGGCTGACCGCGCCACAGCCGCAGCGCGGCGGACAGCCGGTCTCGCCGCACCTGGAGGTCGGTCAGCTGTTCGGCCTCCTGTACGAGCCGGCGAAACAGCCACACGTCGACCTGGTCCGGCCGCACTTCCAGCAGATATCCGTTGGAGGCCGCCCGAATGGCCTCTGATCGCAGCGCGGTGCGCAGCCGCGAGACCAGGCTCGCGAGGCTGCCGCCGGTGTGGGCCGGCACGTCCGGGCCCCAGAGCCAGCCGGCCAGCCGGTCCACCGGCACCGGCTGGCCGGCGGACAGCGCCAGCGCGGCCAGCAGCGGCCCCAACCGACCGGAGGGCAGCTCCAGGTCGACGCCGTCCACACTCACTTCCAGCGGCCCCAGCAGGCCGACTCGTACGCCCGCGCCAGCCGCTGACGGGTCGGAAATGCTCATCGTTTTCCTCAGGCACTTCGTCGAGGGATGCGAGCTTCTTCCAGTGACCACGTCCAGCATCCCTCCGCGGTTCGAAATCGACCAAAGAATCACCTTATTTGACGGAACCGACAAATGGTCTACCGCACTGTCAAACCGGCGCCGAAAACGCGCGCTGACCAGATTTCCTTGGACTGCTAGTTGGAGGGAACCTTGCCGCCGTTTTCGGGGCAGTACGTCTGGACGGCGGTGCTGACGAGGAAATGCTTCTGGTCGGAGGTCAGGTCGGTCTTGCTGAAATCGGACACCACGTCGGAATAGCTCTTGCCGCCGGCGAACTCCAGGCACACCAGATGGCCAGCCGCGACCAGCGTCGAGTCGCCGGTGGAGGCGGTGATGCCCTGACTTTTCAGCTTCGCCACGAAAGCGCTGTCGGTCGCCGCGCTGTCAGACGCCGAGGTGGACGGCGACGCCGACGGGGTCGGCATCCCCTCGGTCGGGCCCGGCGCCGGGTGCGAGGTCGGCGACGGGGTCGGCTTGGGCTGGTTGAGGGCCACCACCGCGAAGACCCCACCGCCGCAAAGCACCAGCAACAGAACCGCCACGCCGATGACGATGCCGATGATCAGCCCGGTACGGGACTTCTGAGGCGGCGGCGGGTACGGCGGTTGCCCACCTGGCTGATACCCCGGTTGTCCGTACGGTGTCTGCTGGTGGGGCTGTTGATACGGCTGCTGATAGGGCTGGCTATATGGCTGCGGGGGCTGGTACGGCCGCGTCGGATCGTTCTGCTGATATGGGTCATAGCTCATGCCAGTCGCCTCCAGATGGCGCCAGGTCGCCCACCAGAACGGCACGCCGGCATTCCCCCGGTTGGCGAATGCGCGCCCAACCCGGCACCCAAGACCTCCATACTGCGACCAGATCCGGCGAGAACCGACCACCTGATCGGTTCAAGGTTTACACACGTTCGGCCGAGTCGGTTTTGCCCGTAGGGGCAAGACGTTTTACCGATCGAGAGGAACACACCATTTCGCACGTGGCGCTCATCCTGACCGGCGGAACGATCGACTCACTCGGCGCGTCCCGCCTGGATCTGGCCTGGTATCCGGACCACGGCCGGCGACTGGCGGCCGGCGCGCTGGTGGCGGCGGTGCCGGAGCTGGCCGAATTCGGCACCGTGCGGGAGATCCCGTTCCGACGGTTGTCGAGTCACGCGCTGACCTCCGCCGACTGGCTCGATCTCGCTCGTACGGTCCAAACCCTCCTGGACCGCGCGGACTGCGATGGCGTGGTCATCACGCACGGCACCAACACGCTCGAGGAAACCGCCTATTTCCTGCGGCTCACCGTGAATTCCGACAAACCCGTGGTGCTGACCGGAGCGATGCGGCCGGCCTCGGCGCTGGGTGCGGACGGCTACCTGAATCTCGTACGCGCCGTCCAGGTGGCCGCCGCACCGCAGGCCCGCGGCCGCGGAGTGCTGGTCGTGATGAATGACCGGATCCACGATGCCAGGGATGTCACCAAAGCATCCACGATGCGGGTGGATGCCTTTGTGGCGCCCGATTCCGGCCCGCTGGGCAGCACTGATACCGACGGCCTGGTCGTCTTTTCCCGCGAGCGTACGCACCCGGACTCACCGATCTTCACCCTCCCGGATGTCCTGCCACGAGTCGACATCGTGCTGTCCTATGTGGACGCTGACGGTGTTTTCGTGGAGGCAGCGGTCGCCGCCGGCGCGAAGGGCATCGTCTGCGCGGCCACCGGCGCCGGCTGGCCGACCCCGCTCCAGCAGACCGCACTGGAGCGCGCGGCGGCAAACAATGTGGTGGTGTGTTTCGCCAGCCGGACTGGCTCCGGCCGAGTGCCCCACCCCGTCCCGGGCCGGGTGATCACCGCTGTCACCGCGGACAGCCTTTCGCCATGGAAGGCCAAAGTGCTGCTGGCGCTCGCCCTCACCCGGACCACCGACCTCGGCGCGATCCAACACCTCTTCGACCACAGCTGACGGAGGTACGTCGGCGGGCGTCGCATCCATCGGACAGCGCCTCGTCAGAGGTCCTTTATCGCTACATGAGGATGTCGGGAACGACGGCCCAGCTCTTTCGTTCGAAATCTGTGCAGTTTCGCCCGACATGGGGTCAGAAAATAGGTAGGTAAGACATTTGCCGGCAGCCTGACGGACAAATACCCACATTCTCTTTAGCCAGTTCTTAGCGGATATTCAGGTTCTCCCCAAGGACGCCTTGACGCTGTCTCACGATTTCAGTAAACGGTGAGTCACCGGAAAGCCGCCACACGGCCAACCGGCCGGATGTGGGTGGACGAGAGGCCGAGACGGGATGACTGGCGCGATTGCGAGCAGGGATCGGCGTACCACCGGCACCTCCCTGGAAGTGGGCGGCACCACCGCGGTACAGCTGTCGATCAATCCATTGGTCAGCCTTTTCTCCACGCTGGCGGACAGCATCGGCGGGCCGACCCAGGGCACGCCCCCGGCCGTACGCACCGCTGTCCGCGCCGCGGTGTCCCGGCCCAGCCTGCTGCAACCGCTGTTCGCCAGCGAAACCGTCGCCGTACCGGACTGCCTGCTGCCATTCGGCCGGCCCGGCCGGGTAGCCCTCGCCGACCAACTGGCCGAGCTTCGCTCGCTGCGCCCGGAGGTCCTCGTCGAGGAAATCGAGACGATGTTCAGCGGCAACCCGCCGCTGTGCTGGGCCCCCGTACTCGCCCACCCGGCCCGCTGGCTGGTCGGCTACGCGGACGCGCTGGAAGAGATCTGGACGGCCACCGAGCAGCTCTGGTCCCGCGCCCAGAACCTGCTCGCCCTGGAAGCCGAACGGGTCGGCATGGCCGTGGTCACCGCCTCCGTCGACGTGCTGCTCGGCAGCCTCAGCAGCCGCTACTCGTACGCGGACGGCATGCTTACCCTGCCCGACCGCTACCCGATGACCGCCACCCTCGGCGACCGCCCGCTTGTCCTCGCGCCGCTCTTCTCCGGCATCGGGGCCAGCGCCTTCAACCTCGACATGGCCGAGCTGGTGTGGGTCGGCTACCCGGTGCCCGGCATCGGCAGCATCTGGGAACGCGAAACCCCCACCACCGGCGCCGACGACCCTCTCAGCGTCCTGGTCGGCACCGTCCGCGCCACCCTGCTGCGCGGCCTCTCCCGCCCCATGAGCATGAGCGACGCCGCCACTCTCGCCTCCTGCAGCGCCACCACGATGACGCACCACTGTCACTATCTGGAGCGCGCCGGCCTGATCGAAAGGCGTCGGCGACAGCGCTCCATCATGATCCACCGCTCCCCCCGCGGCGACGGCCTGGTCGACATTTTCGCCGGCTAACTGTTGGGTCGCGGCCCGGATTCTCGCCGAGTGCGGGACTTTATCCCGCTCTCGGCGTCGAGTGTGGGGTTTTGTCCCGCACTCAACGCCGAGCACCGCTGCCAGCGAGACTGGTGTGACGAGAGAACCCAACAAACAAAGCTGGGCGGACCGGAATCGGCCCGCCCAGCTTCACAGATCCAGGCCTAGTGGCCGATCTTGAAGATCACGTCGAGGGCGTTGAGCCCCCAACCGACCAGCTTGGCCACCTTGCTCCCACCGCCGGGGAAGCGTTTCATCTTCCCGTCATAGCCGGCTGGAGTGTGGTTCTTGTATTTGTAATCCTGGTGTTTGTCGACCGCTCGTTGGTCGGCGCCGCTCATTCCTCTGGAATTGCCACCGTGTTCTTGTACTGTGCCGGTTTGCCACTGACTGGGGTCGGGGCGGTCGGGGTCGATTTGTTGGGACACTCCGTCGAAATTGTAGCCGCCGGACGAGGCGGAGCTGGATGAGCCGGATTCGGGCAGTTCCGGCAGCGGGATGCTGGCGGCGGCTGTCCAGACCGCGACTTCGAGCAGGCCTCTTACCAGACAGCCGGCGCCCGCGGTGCCGGCGCAGGCGGCGATGGTGAGGCCGATATCCAGCGCGGTGTAGAGGATCTGTTCTCGGTTTTCCCAGGCCCATTTCGCCGCCGCCGTGGCCGCTTTCGCAACCGCCTTACCGGCGGCGACCGCGGCCGTGCCTATTGCCGCGCCGACTTTCTTGACTGTCTGTTTGATCGCGGAGGCCACCTTCTTGGCGACTTTCGCGACCTCACGGACGACCTTTTTTACTTCCTTGACTATCTTTTTGACGACCTTGGTCACCGTCTTGACGACCTGTTTGACGACTTCGACGGTTTTCTGGACGAAGGTCTTGACCGCTTCGACGGCCGCGGTCACCTGGTCTTTCACCCAGTTGATCACCGGGGTGACCACCTGGACCGCGGTCTTCACGGTGTCCACGACCCGGGTGACGACGGTCTCGGCCACGCTCTTGACGGTGGAGACGATGTCACTGAACCAGGAGGTGCCCTGCGGGTCGGTGAAGGTCACCGGGTTGTTGTTCGCGTACGAATAACCGTTCAGGGTCTGCGGATCCTTGAAGTCCGCTTCCGGGTCCACCGAGATGAACCGACCTATTGTCGGGTCGTATTCGCGCGCCCCGAGATGGATCAGACCAGTGGTCGGATCGGCCGTACCGCCCACGAACGAGCGCTGACCGGGCCAGGCCGGCGGGGCCACGGTCCCCCGGTTGTTGCCGAAGGGATCGAAGAACCGGCGGCTGACCGCCTGGGTGGCGGTGTCCGCGATCGCGGTGTTCGACGTACCGTTCTGGTCCGCGCCGAGCCAGTAGAGCTGCCCACCGGTACGAACGGCGACGGTTTGGCTGCCGTGCTTGTAATACCTGGTGCCGGCGAGCGTGCCGTCCGGTTTCAGCAATGCCTCGGTGTCACCTAGGTAAAGCGTCGTGCCGGTGCTGTCGCGCCGCAGCAGCCGGTTGCCGTCGGCGTCGTAGACGAAGTCGGTGGACTTGCCGTCGGCACCGGTGACCTTGGTCAGGTTCCCGTCACCGTCCCAGGTGTAACCCTCGTTTCCGCTGCCCGCGAGCGCGCGGGTGAGCTGGTTTCCACTGGCGTCGTACGAATAGGTGTCGGTCTTGCCGCCGGACGGCATGCCGGTGCCGGTGGTATTGACCTGCGTGACGCCGTGCGGCCGGGGCGCGCCAGGCGCCGGATACGTGTACGTCGACGTGGTGGACGCCGTCGGTGTCGACTGCGTCGCGGTCTTGCGGTTTCCGCTCTGGTCGTAGGTGTACGAGTTGGAGTAAGGCGCCGGTCCACCGAGCGCGTTTTGGCTTGCGGCGGTCGAACAGTCGTTGCTGGACGGTGTCCAGGCCGCGGTCAGCCGACGCAGGTTGTCGTAGTTGAAGCACTGCGTGTCGACCGGCTGGGTGCTGGTGGACGACGGCGTGTCGGTGATCTGGGTGATGTTGCCACCCGCGTCGTACGCGTAGTCGACGCTGTTGACCCGCCGCGGCAACGTCTGCTTGTCCGTCGTCACCTTGCTGAGCCTTCTAGTGCCTTCCTCGTACTCGTACCCCAGCTGCACCCACTTGCCGCCGGTGCTTCCCAGCGTCACCAGGGAAACCTCGCCGTACGGGGTGTATTGCGTGCCGGTGACGTACGTCGTCAGGTCCGACTTCAAAGTGGTCGGCTGGTCGGCGGAGTCGTAGCCGTATTGAAGCGTTTCGGCCGCGAGTCCAGCCACTGCCGGCATACTCGCCGAGGCGATCTCACCATCGGCGTTGTACGTGTCCGTGGTGCTGTAGGTGCCGGCCAGTTTCCCTTCCGAGTCGGGGATCGTGACGGTCGCGCCGAGCGGCTTGCCCTGCGGGTTGAAGCCGGTGATCTGGGTCGTGTACGCCTTCCCGTCGACGAACCTGGTCGACGAGGTCGGCGAACCCGGCGCGGCGGTGCCGTCGGCGAGCGTGTCGTATTTCCACTCGGCGATCTTGGTGCCGGTCGGCGATCCGTTGAACTCACCGGTCTTGCGGCCGATCGAGTCGTACGTGTACGCGAGGGTGACACCGCGCGCGTCCGTACTCGAGGTCATCTGGTCCAGGTCGTTGTACGTATACGTGGTCTGGCCGCGGTCCGGGTCAACGTCCTTGACCTTGCGGCCGCGGATGTCGTATTCGAAGCCCCACCGGTTGCCGCTCGGGTCGACCACGCTGGCGAGCTGCCCAGCCGCCGTGTAGGTGTAGTTGGTCTTGTCGTAGTTGCCGGTCGCCTTGCTGCCGGCGAATTCCCGCAGCTCGGTGAGCTGGCCCTGGACGTTGGTGAACTTGGTGCTCGGCGCGTCGCCCTGCGGCGGCTCGTCGGTCTGGTGGTCCCCGGAGTAGGTGTGGTTGGTCTGCCACTTCGTCTCGCCGTCGGACCGGAAGGCCTCCGCGGTGGGCCGGGCGGCAAGATCGTACGTGAGCACCTTCTGGGTCGGTAGCACCGACTCGTCCGGGTTCAGCACGTCGGTGTTCGGCGGCGCGTCGTTGTAGTACGGACCGTCGTCCTTCACTTCCAGGCCGCGGCTGTCGTAGCGGACATCGGTCAGCGTGCGACCGCCGCCCGGCGCCGGCTCCTGGGTCTGCCGCTTACGCAGCAGGCCGTCGGACATCTCGTACGTCGTACGGATGCTGTTGTCGGTCTGCAGCGTGGAGCTGGTGACGACGCTCGGCGCGTCGGCGTTGATCTGGTACGAGTAATGCATGTTCGGCACGGCGGCGTTGTCCGCCGCGGCCGCCTTGCCGGCGATGTCCTTGCCGGGTTTGGCGGCCGGGTCGCCGGCCGGGGTGGAGGCGCCGCTGCGTCCGGGCAGCCACACGTCGGTGGTCCGGCCGAGCGGGTCATAAGTGGCCTCGGTACGCCGGCCGCCCTGGTCGGTGATGGCCAGTTCCTTGCCCCAGGCCGGTTCCAGTTCGGTCACCGCCTGCTGGCCGTTGGCCTGGGTGACCGTCGTCTTGGTCACCGGCGCGGTGCCGTTCGGGGTGAAAGCGGTCACCGTGGTGTTGTTCAGTGCGTCGGTGACCTGGGTGGCCCGGCCCTGCGGGTCGTACTTCGCGGTGGACACCGTCTGGTAGGTCGGCGTCCCGTCCGAGTTGAAGCCGGACAGCCGGTCCGTACGGGTCACGTCACCCTTGGTCGGTGGCGTGCTGGCCGAGGTCGCCCCGTCGTAGAAGGTGCGGGTGTCGGACAGCACCTGCGCCGAGGTGAACGACTTGTCGCAGCTCACCGACACCTTCTGGGTACGGGTCGGCAGCTCGCCAAGGCCCGCGCTGGCGTTGTTGGCGTATTCGAAACGCGTACAGGTGTCGTCGTTCGGGTTGGACACGTCGTTGAGGTCGTTCGCGGCGGTCAGTACGCCGTTGGCGTCGTACGCGTTGGTGGCCGCGCTCTGTCGCACGGCCCCGCCGTCCAGGCCTTCCGCCTGGTGGTTGCCGGCCTGCTGGGTCTGGTACGCGCTGGTCGTACCCCATGCCTTCACGCTGGTCGCGGTCGGCGCCGACACCCACGGATCGGTGATCGTACGAGAGACCAGCTGTGCACCGTTGAGAGTGTCCTGCTCCCGGGTGGTGCCGGCGAGCGCGACCTGGTCGGGGGCAGTGCCACCGGTCGAGTCGGTGATCGACACGCTCTTATGGCTGCCGTCGGCCTTCAGGTCACCATCCATGCCACGGAAGTACCGCGACTCGCTGACCGTCTGCGGACCGCCGGCGTTGCCCTTGAGGGTCCGTACGAGGTCATAGCCGCGCCACTGCGCCCAGGTCTTCTGACCGATCGGGACCAGGCCGTCCTCGTCATCGTGCCGCCAGGACGGCGGGTTCGGATACTGGACCTGGGTGATCACCGGCTCGGTGCCGGACACCAGATCGGACTCGGCGACCTGCTGCACCACGTACTTGTGGAACCAGTCGGTGCGCTCGGCGGTCTCCCCTGGCGGGGTCCACTTCATCGGCATGCAGCGGCGGGCGTTGCTGTCCGGCGCGGACGGCACGTCACCCGGCTTGCAGTCCGGCGGATAGTACGTGACCGCGAGCATGCCGCCGGTGCCGTATTTGACCGCGCTGACCCGCAGCCACTTCATTGCCGGCTGTCCGTCGCCGGCCGCGTCCACCCGGTTGGCCAGCTGGATCGAGTCGAACGAGATCTGCGGGATCTGCACCGCACCGCCGACCAGGCCAGCGTTGGTGATCGCGTCCAGCCAGAGACCGGCACGGGTGCCGTCGCCGGGATCCCGGAAGGAGTGCGTCAGAGTCCACGAGTCGACGTCCCCGAACGCCGTACCGCGCCACACCTGAGACGTGACCCCGGTGAGCATCTTGGTGGTGAAGAACGTCGGGTTGAACTTGTTGTCGCAGTTCGTGGTGCTGGTGCACAGCTGGTCCAGCGGCGAGTCCGGGTAGGTCGTCGGCTGGCTGAAGCTGCAGGCGCTGCCGGCGATGCAGCGCTCGCCGGTGGTGAAGTTGATCCGACCGATCGGCGGGCTGGTGAACACCGAGCCGTCCTGCTGGCCGTAGTCGATCCGGGAGATGTTGCCGGCCCGGGTGTACGAGCTGACGGTGGTCGCGGTTCCGTTGCGGCCGTAGTTGTTGGTCTCGGTGTCGTAGAACAGGCTCATCGTGTTGTTGTGCCTGTCCACGACGTAGTCCAGGTTCCACCGGTACGCCTGCATGCACGAGGAGTCGGCGAAGGCGGGCTTGTTGCAGGGCTCGCCCGCGTTGTTGCCGAAAACCGGCAGCGTGAAGGTGGACTTGGTCTCCCGCTTGGTGTCGCTCGGCGCGCTGTCGTACCCGGGCAGGTGGTTGAGGCCGAAGTAGTACTTCGTGCCGTCCTTGGTGGTGAAGACCCAGTACTCGCCCTTGTCGCCGGGGTTGGAGCCGTTGGCCGCGGCACCGTCGTCGCCGTTGGGCGCGCCGGTGAGCCGGGTGACGGTGGTGCCGTCGTCGCCCTTCATGTGCCAGACGCCGGTCTTGTCGTCCTTGACCAGCTCGCCGCCCTTGCCGTTCAGGGTGAAGGTGGCGTTGTCGGTCTTCCAGCACTGGTCGCCGACGGCCTTGGTGCCGTTGTTGCCGGTGGTGTCCTGCGCGCAGGAGGCGTACCGGCGCTCGACCGAACCGCCAGGCGTGAGCTCGAAGCCCTCACCGACCCAGGACGGCTGGTTGTTGGTGGTGCTCGTACGCCCGTCCACCCCGCCGGACGAGTACTCCAGCGAGACCTTCGCGGACGGGCCGCCAATCGCTGGCGGCATCTCCATCGGGTACTGCCAGTTGAAGTCGCCGGACGAGCCGCCGACCGACCAGGTCGCGCTCGGCGACAGGCTGGTCGCGCCGAAGTTGCCGGCCCCACCGGACGGGCCGGCGGCCAACGCGAACGCGGTCGGCGCGGCGCCGTCAGCGGCCACCGGTACGTCCGCGGTCACCACGCCGGAGCCGTCGTTGTGGCTGGGCAACATGGTCGGCGTGCAGCCCGACGGCACCGCCGCCGCCTTGCCGGCCTCGTACTGCGCCTGGTTGGCGACCGCGCAGGCCGGCAGCCCGACCAGCTGCAGCCGGCTGGCCCAGTCGCCGCCGAACGCGTTGCGGAACTGCTGGTAGCTGACCTGCAGCTGGACCTTGCCGGCCTTCTCCACCCCGTCCGTACGCGCCACCCGCAGCCAGAGGGCGTTGCCCTTGCGGCCGAGGTTCTCCACCCGTACCGAGGAAGGCACTACCTGCGGGTCGACAGCGGCCGCCTTCCCAGCCACCGCTGGCAACTTGCCGCCGGCGGCCGGCGCGGTCACCCAGACCGGCAGGTCGCCGGCCCGGCCGGTGGCCGGAACCTGCGCCGCCAACGTTTTGCGAGCGGCGGCGGAACCCTTCGCGGCCGGCACCACCGAGGTGGCCACCTGAGCCTGTGCGGTGGCCGCTGCTGGCCAAGCCACCGTGGGTGTTTTCTTTACCGCTAATTGAGCTCCGGGGTCGGTCGGTAACGGTTTCGGTTTGACCTTCGCGACCGGAACCGACTTCTCTTTCTTGGGCTGAAAGACCGGATCAACCGGTTTCGTGTTGGCCGCTGCCGCTGGATCGTGGCTGGACACGACCAACGAAAACGCCACAAAGATGGTCAAAGCCGCATGCGAAAAACGGCGTAAACGACGACGTAAGGACGAATGTGGAGCGGGCATGACGGATCTCCCACAAGCCGGCGACAATCCGGGCGGAGTGTCACATGCCAGCGGAGCGCGACGCTATTAGTTCGACGATCGTCGCGGTATCCCAGGCAGCGGTAAAGCTTCGACAACGATCGCAGTAATTCCGGCCCGATTCGGTAAGTGCGAGGGTGATCTCGCCTGGCCGACGGCCGGGGAGTGCAGGCTGAGAATTTTGAGGTGGAGAATGCCCCGACCCAGCCCACGCGGTCACCGAATAGTTCTGTCCGCCATGGCGATGGTGCTCGCGCTTCCGTTCGGCGCCGCGACGGCCGCCCAGGCCGGTCCGCAGCGGCCGGCGCCCGTACCAGCGCCCGCGAAGGCGCTGGATCCGGCGTCCGTCTCACCCGACGCGCTGGCTGTCCAGTCCGCCCGGCAGAGCGGCAAGCGGGTGGAAATTCCCAGCCAGCGCACCGAAACCTCGCAGACGTTCGCGAACCCCAACGGCACCAGGACGCTGGAACAACACGCCATGCCGGTACGCGTACGCCGTGGCACCGGCTGGGTGGCGCCGGACCCGACGCTGCACAAGCAGCCCGACGGCACGATCCGGCCGGCCGCGACCACTACCCCGATGGTGCTTTCCGGCGGCGGCAGCTCGGCGCTGCTGACCATCGGCACGCCGTCGGCCCAGGTCCGGATGGGCTGGCCGGGCAAGCTGCCGGCGCCGACCCTGGCCGGCGACACCGCCACGTACCCGAACGTGTTCCCCGGCGTTGACCTGCAGATCAAGGTCAACGTGGACGGCTTCTCCCACCTGTTGGTGGTGAAGGATCGTACGGCCGCGCAGAACCCCGCTCTCCAGACGCTGCATTACCCGATCAGCGCTACCGGCGTGACGATCAAGGCCAAGGCGGACGGCACCACGGTCGCCGTCGACTCGGCCGGCAAGACCGTCTTCACCGCCGGCAGCCCGACGATGTGGGACACCCCGCCGGCCGCACCCGCTGGCCTTGGCGGCAAAGCGACTCCGCGCCGAGCCCCGGTGGGGCTCTCCCTGCTGGCCGCCGGCAAGATCACCAAGGCCGGTATCACCGGTCCGGCAGTGGCGAGTCCCGCTGAATTCGTCCTCAGTCCGGACGCCAAGATGCTGCAGGACCCGGCCGCCCGGTTCCCGCTCTACATCGACCCGTCGCTGAGCGGCGGCATGATCCGCTGGCTGCACACCAACGCGAAGTTCCCGAACGACAACGACTGGGGCTACGACACCAACGACGGCGGCGCGAAGGTCGGTTGGGCGTACGACGACAGCGGCAACCTCTACCGGTCGATGTTCCAGCTGGCCACCACCAACGGCGCCCAGACCATCGCCGGCAGCCAGATCAGCGGGGCGACCTTCCGGATCACGCTGAACTACAGCCCGTCCGGCGGGCAGTGGCCGACCGACCTCTACCTGCTCAAGGACCTCGACCCGAATGTGGCGCTGACCTGGAACAACACCGCCGGGCACTGGCTGAGCAAGCTGGACACCCGCAACGGCCAGGCCCGCAACGGGGCGACCACGATGGAGTTCGCCAGCCAGGGGCTCACCAACGCCCTCCAGACGGTCGCGAACAACCGTACGACCACGATCTCGCTCGGTCTGCGAGCGCCGACCGAGTCGCAGAATCCCAGCCAGGCGCCGCAAAACGACCCGGCGAACCTGGAGTGGAAGAAGTTCAACCCGAGCACCGCGGTGCTCGCGATCGACTACGACACCGCACCGCGAGTGCCGCGCGGCCTCAACATGACCCGGCCGGTGCCGTGTGGTTCGGCCACCGCGCCCACCGCGATCGCGACCCACGTACCGCAGTTTGGTGCCACTGCTGACGATCCGGACTCCGGCGACAACGTCACGACCACCCTGCAGATCGTCAATCCGGCCGGCGCGGTCGCGTACACGAGCAATGTCGGGCCGACGGTGTCGCAGTCGTCCTTCTCCTGGCCACAGGTGCCCGATGGCGTCCTTTCCGACGGCGTCGTTTACCACTACCACGCATTCAGCAACGACGGTTTCGCGAATGGGCCGACCACGCCGGACTGCTATTTCATCTCCGACACGGTGAAACCCAGCGTGCCCAAGATCCAGTCCGCCGACTACCCGGACGGCGAGCCGACACTTTTCGTCCGTACCACCGGATCCGTCACCTTCAGCCCAGGTAGCGCTGCCGACAGCGATGTGGCCGAATACGTTTACGGCTTCCAGCAGGACAAAGTCACCATGCGGGTGAAGGCGGACGCGAGCGGCAAGGCGACCGTACCCATCACGATTTCCCCCGCGGCAGGCGAAGTTCCCAGCAAGAAGCTCTATGTACGGGCAGTGGATCGGGCCGGCAACGCGAGCGCGATCCGGCCGTCCTGGAGTCTGCAGGCTTTGGACGATGACGATCCGAGCGACCCGCATCCGGTCCGGCACGTACGCGCGGATGCCAGTGGTGACGGGAAAGCCGACATCACCGCGGTGGTGGACCAGGGCTTCGGTCGTACCACCGTCTGGAACGTCACGTCCGGCCAGACCTCCGGTTTCGTGAACGGCTACATCGGTTGGGACAGCGGCGAGGGCGGCGGTTTCGCGCTCTATCGCACCCGTCCGGTGCAGGGCGACTTCGACGGTGACGGCAAGTCCGACATCGCGTTGTTCCGGGAAGGCGCTGGCCGGCAGATTTCGCTTTACAAGCTGATGTCCGACGGCAACCGGTACGACGCACCACCGGCGGTGTGGACCAGCGGGGCCAACGGATTCCCGCTCAGCACCGCGCGGGTGGTGGCCGGGGACGTGGACGGTGACGGCAAAGCCGACATCGTCGTGCAGAACGCCGGCACCAACAACAACTGGCAAACGCTGGTTTTCCTGGCCTCGCGCGGATTCACCAACCCGGTCACCTGGGGACAGTCGGCGGCCGGTACCAACTGGGCGCAAAGCACCCCGTTGCTCGCCGACCTGAACGGCGACGGCAAGGCCGACCTGCTCAGCATGCGCAACGTGGACGGTTGTCGTACGGCGGTGGACGCGTACCTGTCCAATGGTTCCGCTTTCGGTGCGGCTACTACGGTTTATGATTCCGGCGCCGGCAACTACTGCTGGGACAAGAGCAAGCCGGTGGTGACCGACGTGAACGGGGACGGCAAGGACGACATCGTCGCCGTGTACGAGTACGGCGCCAACGATGCCGGCCTGAATGTGTTCCTCTCCAACGGAAGCAGCCTCACCGAGTCGTCCTGGTTGCGCCGCAGCGGCACCCTGGACCTGTCCAAGGCGACCGTGGAGGCCGGCGACTTCGACGGCGACGGCAAGGGCGATGTGGCCCTGCTCTATGTCGGCGGCGCGGCCGGCCATCAGCAGGTTTTCACCTTCCACAACACCGGAACAGCGTTCGCGGACTCGGTGCAGGGCTGGGATGGCGAAGTGGACGCGAACACCGGTCCGAAATTCGACCTGGACCACCGGAACTACGAGCTGGTCAACCGCAACAGCGGCAAATGCCTCAACGTGCTGGGCGCGAGCACCGCGGACATGGCTAACTTCATTCAGTACCAGTGTCTGCCGCTGGACCTGAACGCCCGGTTCCGACTGGACGCGATTGGCGGCACCGACCAGTACAGCATTCGCCCGATGCACGACATGCTGTGCGCGGACGTTGCCTTCGCCAGCACCGATGACGGGGCACAGCTCGTCCAACATCCCTGTGGTGGCGGCAATGGTGAGCCGTACGCGAACCAGCAGGCCACCATCCAGTACGTGGAAGGTGCCAGCTACGACACCGTCGTCCAGCTGAAATTCGCGCACAGCGGCAAATGCATCGGCGTTGACGGCGCGCGTACGGACGACACCGCGCCGGTCAAGCAGATGACCTGCGGGCAGGGCTCGAACCAGCAGTGGATCCTGCGGGCCGCGTACAACCCGACACAGCTCGGCGAGAACGGCACCGCCCGCTATCGGGTGGAGGCCGACACCAACCACGACATGGTGCTCGACGTGACCAACTGCGAGACGCCGGCGGACCGCGGCGGGGACGTACGAATGTGGGACTGGGTGGCCGGCAGCCCGTGTCAGGGCTGGCAGTTGGAAAGCCTCGGTGACGACGTTTACCGGATCATCGACCCGGATCCGCGAGCCAACCGACCGTTGGATATCGACGGCTGCTCGAAACTCACCCACGGAGAAGTCGCCACCTGGCCTCGAAGTGACTCCGAATGCCAGCTGTGGCGCATCGAGCCGAGTCCGGGTGGGACGTACAGCGTGACGCAGGTGAGCACCGGCTATTCGATGGATGTGGCCGGTTGCCTGCCCGATCGCGGCACCGACGTGATCACCTGGCTCTACCACGGCGGCCCTTGCCAGCGGTGGACCTTCCGCAAGCTGTAAGAGGGCGTCGCTGACCCCGCCGGCCGAAATTCGGTTGGCGGGGTCAGTATCGTTCTGACATGACTCCTCTACGTCCTGTCAGTGTGCCAGCCAAGCCGTCCCTGGACGGCCTGGAGGAGAAATGGTCGCACCGGTGGGCAGAGTCTGCTGTATATGCCTTCGACAGGTCCGCGACGCGGGATCAGGTCTATTCCATCGACACCCCGCCGCCGACGGTCAGTGGCTCGCTGCATGTCGGGCACGTTTTCTCGTACACTCACCCGGACATCTTCGCCCGATTCTGGCGGATGCGCGGCAAAGCGGTGTTCTATCCGATGTGGTGGGACGACAACGGGCTGCCCACCGAGCGGCGCGTGCAGAACCATTTCGGCGTCCGCTGCGATCCCTGGATTCCGTACGATCCGGATTTCCAGCCGCCGGCCGCGCCGGGCAAACAACAGCTGCCGATTTCCCGGCGCAACTTCATCGAGCTGTGCCTGCGGCAGACCGAAATCGACGAGAAAGCCTTCGAGGAACTATGGCGCCGGACCGGTCTGTCGGTCGACTGGTCGACGACGGACCAGACCATCGGGCCGCGGGCCCGAGCGTTGTCCCAGCGGGCTTTCCTGCTCGGCCTGCAGCGCGGTGAGGCCTATCAGGCCGAGGCGCCAACGCTGTGGGACGTGACCTTCCGGACCGCTGTCGCGCAGGCTGAGTTGGAGGACCGGGAACGTCCCGGCGCCTTCCACCGGATCGGTTTCACCGCCGACAACGGGCAAAAGGTCTTCATCGAGACCACTCGCCCGGAGTTGCTGCCGGCCTGCGTGGCGCTGGTCGCGCATCCCAGCGACGAGCGCTATCAGCCGCTTTTCGGGAAGACCGTGCGGACTCCGCTGTTCGGGGTGGATGTGCCGGTGAAGGCGCACCACCTCGCCGATCCAGCCAAGGGCTCGGGCATCGCGATGGTGTGTACGTTCGGCGACACCACCGACGTGGTCTGGTGGCGTGAGCTGGACCTGCCGATGCGAACAGTGTTTCGGCCGGACGGCCGGTTCGCCGCCCAGGCACCTGCCGGCGTGGATTCCGGTGCGTACGAACAACTTGCCGGCGCGACCGCCTACACCGCCCGGGAGCGGGTGGTGGCGATGCTGCGCGCGTCCGGCGACCTGGTCGGCGAGCCGCGGACCGTCACGCATGCCGTCAAGTTTTATGAAAAAGGCGATAAGCCGCTGGAAATCATCACCAGCCGGCAGTGGTATATCCGCAATGGCGGCCGCGATCCGCAGTTGCGCGCGGCTTTGTTGGCCCGCGGGCGGGAACTGCAGTGGCACCCGCCGTACATGCGGGCCCGCTACGAAAACTGGGTGCAGGGCCTGGCCGGCGACTGGCTGATCAGCCGGCAGCGGTTTTTCGGCGTGCCGATCCCAGTGTGGTATCGGCTGGACGAGGACGGCTCGCCGCTGCGCGACGAACTGGTGCTCCCGCCGTACGACAGCCTGCCCGTCGACCCGAGCAGCGATGTGCCGCCGGGTTTTGTCGAGGAGCAGCGCGGAAAACCAGACGGTTTCATTGGTGACTCAGACGTGATGGACACGTGGGCGACCTCGTCACTGTCCCCGCAAATGGTGTCCGGGTGGGTCGTCGATGAGGACCTGTTCGGCCGGGTCTTCCCGATGGATCTTCGCCCGCAGGCACACGAAATCATCCGTACGTGGCTGTTCTCGTCGGTGCTGCGCGCGCACGTGGAACAGGGTTCGCTGCCCTGGCGGCATGTCGCGCTGTCCGGCTGGATCCTGGATCCGGACCGCAAGAAAATGAGCAAGTCGGTCGGCAACGCGACCACTCCCATCGGCGTGCTGGAGCAATACGGCACGGACGCGATCCGTTACTGGGCGGCCAAGGGGCGGCTCGGCACCGACACCGCTTTCGACCCCGCGCAGATGAAAATCGGCCGCCGGCTGGCGATCAAGATCCTCAACGCCAGCAAGTTCGCGCTCAGCCTGGGCACGGCCGGCGAGGTGACCGAGCCGCTGGACCGCGCCCTCCTGCACCGGCTGGCTGGCGTTGTCGAGCGGGTCACGCAGGCCCTGACGGCGTACGACTACACCCAGGCGCTGGAAAGCACTGAGGAGTTTTTCTGGTTCTTCTGCGACGACTACCTGGAGCTGGTGAAAACCCGTGCGTACGGGTCAGATGCCGCCAGCGGTTCGGCACAGGCCACGCTGACTGTCACCTTGTCGACGCTGCTCCGACTTTTCGCGCCCTTCCTGCCTTTTGTCACTGAGGAAGTGTGGTCGTGGGGTCAGGAAGGCTCGGTGCATGTGGCATCTTGGCCGGACCCCGACGAGCTTCGCGCTCTCGCCGGCGCCGCCGAGCCGGCGGTGCTAGCCGCCGCCTCCACCGCGATTGGCGCTGTCCGCAAGGCAAAGTCGGACCGCCAAGTCTCGATGCGGGAGCCCATTTCAGTGCTGGCCGTGACCGCACCGCAGGATTTCCTGACGGCGCTTTCACCGGCCGTGGCCGATCTTCGGTCCGCCGGGGTCATTTCCGAAGTGAAACTGACCGTCGGCGACACGCCTTCCTTTGAAGTGGCTCTATAGCCTCAGTTTCCGAGGCCCGCCTGGGCCGCGGCCGGTGCGAACTGAGCCACCAGCGCGGGGATCCTGCCCAGCAGGATCGCCGACGCTGGGTTCGGGTTCGTGGTGTCGCCCAGGCCCGGGACTGGCTGCTTGAGCTGCGCGTACGCGTCCGCCACCGGCTTGACGGCCTGCGTGAAAGCCACGTCCAGCACCTGGTTCTGCACTGATGGGTGGCCGGACGGCGGCGCGACCGGCGCCGGCCGAGTACCCGGAGCCGAGCCGCGTACACCCGAGCCCGCACCGACCACCGAGTCCGCGAATTGCAGCATCCGTTGGTTCGCGAGCGGTGCGGTCCGCTCCAGCTCGATGTCGTGCCCGGTGTTCGGCACCGCGTACGCCTGCACGCTCGTGTTGTAGAACTCTTTTTCATGCTGCAGCAGGGTTTCCGAGCTCGTACAGTCCGCGCTGTTGAGGCCGCAGAAGAACGGGTCCTTCGTACCGGTCACCACCAGCACCGGCACGTGCACCTTCGCGATCGCGTTGGTCGCCGTATAACTGGCAAGCGTGACGCCTTCAATCAGATTGTCGGTGTCCTTCAACGTCTTTTCGTCGTACGCGTGCACTGCCGGATCGGTGTTCGCGGTGTTGGTGAACAAACTGCGGGTTCCCGGCTGGCTGGTCCAGAACAGCGGGTCCAACCCGGAGTTGGCGAACTTCGGATCGCTGACGGCCGGATGGTCTCGGCCGGCGATCTCCACGTACGCATTGGCATAGTTGATAGCGCTCGAAAATCCAGTCGTCACCAGCGCATCCACGTCACCGTAGATGCCGGCTTCGCCCTGCGCCACAATCGATCCAAGGCTGTGGCCGACCGAGATCACCTTGTCGAACGAGGTGCCGAAGCTGCCTTTTCGGGCTGCCTGCACAACTTCGTGGACGGTCCGGATGTCAGCTTCGGTCGTACTGAAGAGGCTGAGCGGATGCAGCGAGGCGCCCGCACCAAGCCGGTCAATCGCCAGCGTCGCATAGCCCGCGTTATTGGCCGCCCGCGCGTACGAATAGGTCTGCGGATCCAGCGAAACGTCGAAATAACCTCGATTGTAGGTCCAGCCGCTGATCAGCAGCTGCAACGTACGCGCCTTCGGTGGCACGCACAGGGTGCCGGCGATGGACCCGGACTGCCCCGCCACAGTCACCGGCACAGCGACGTTTTTGCAGGTAGTGGCCGCCGCGGTCGCCGCCAGCGCAGTCCCGCCAACAACCCCCACCGCCAGCGCCGCAGCCGCCGCGGCAGCGCCCGCCACCCATCGGTTGCGTACGAGACCCACGTGTTTCCCGAGGTACATCGTTGTTCCCCCAGCCAGTCAGCGCATGTGCCGCGAGACCATACACCCGTACGGCATCCACCCAAACCTGGCCAACCCGACAGTCTCGTACTCTTGTCACCATGAAGTCACGAACCGTCGCCCAGTTCGGCCTGACGGCCTGGTTCTTCGGGAACCTCTACGAAGCGGTCGTCGGCATGCCCCAACTGCTCGCCGACGCCCCGCCCCGCGGCTTGCTCAAGCCCGGCAGCCCTGTCCGCTACTACGCGCCCCTCGCCCCGGTGATGCTCGCCGCCACCACCGCCACCGTGGTCGACCGATGGCGCGACAACAAGCCAGCGGCGGTCGCCACCGCTGTCAGCACCGCCTCCGCTGTCGCCCTCACTGCTTATCTCGTCCGTACGGTCAACATCCGCCTCATCCGCGAAGACACTCTTTCCGCCAACGAACAAGCCCACCTGGTCAGCCGCTGGCACCGCCTCAACGCCGTACGCCTGGCCGCCCTCACGGTCGCCCTCATCACCCTCCGCCGCCCCAAGACTGACTAGATCAGCAGCTTCGACAATCTACTCGTAACAGCGCGCCCGGTAATGTATTCCGCAGTCACATTGAATTGCACCCCATACCCTCAGCGAGATGGATGACTATCAGTCTCCGCGAGCAGAGCCCGAAGGCGCCTAACCTCGCTCACAAGGCGCGGCACAGCCTCCCGCGCCATGGCGATGAAGGCCGCATTCTGGTCCCAGAGTCCGTCAACGGAATCAACATAGCGCGGCTGCTGAACCAACGTTGCGGCAATTATTTCACCGTGATCAAATTCCGGCCATCTCTCGCCAAGACCGGTGTCTGGTGTCGTGCTCACCGCCACAAGGCCCATCGCCCAGTCATCATCTAACTGCCTGACGAACCAAGGTGGCGGACTGGCCGCACCACACAGCTCCTCAATATCTTCAAGCTCATCTTCACGCATATTGGCATCGTATACACCCAGCACTGCCTCATAACCAGCGAAACGACCGCGGAAGCAGCGATCGACGATGGTGACGGCATTCTTGACGACGAACCCACCCACCACACGCACGGCCGCGCTCAATGTCGCGCCTGCTTGCTTTCACCCTCGCCGTTACTCGCCATGCGGCTTGCTTAGGACCCGGCAGATCTGTCCGCTATTACGCGTGCCGCCCGCCCCAGTGATGCCCGCCGCCAGCACCGCCTTCGCCCGCACCGCACATCTCGTTCGGCCGCGGCAACGCCGTACGCTTGACCGCCCTCACCGAACAAGCCTCTCGACCTTATCCACAGGGTTCACCGGCCACTGTTTGTTATCCACAGAAACGAAACTGGCGACCCGACTGTCGGTGGCGGCCGGTAAAATTGGGCTATGAGCAAAAAGCGACGGCGACCGGAATTCACCGACCCCAACAAGCAGGCATGGCGCACTATGCCACCCAGCGGGGTTCCCCTGTCCATGCTGGAAGAACTTGACCGTTATGGCCGAGCCGACGCTGACACGGCACTGGCCGCGGTCGAGACGCTGGATAAGGTGATTTCGTATACGCAGGCGATGCAGATGCGGTTCATGGACCGCTTCACCAACGCCCGCCCCGCCGTAGGCGCACCATTCTCCAAATACGCGGCCGGCGAAATCGCCGCATCACTAACCTGGAGCCTGTCAGCGGCCCAGAAACGACTGAATCTCGCGTACCAACTCGTCCACGAACTCCCCGGCACCATGGCGCGGATGTCCGCCGGTTATCTCGACCTGCGCAAAGCCTTCACCTTCGCCGACCAAGTCGGCCACCTCTCACCCGAAGACGCCCAGAAAGTCGAAGAAAAAGTCCTGCCCGACAGCGACTCCAAGACCCCTCGATCCATCCGAGACAGGGCCCGCCGGGAGGTCATCAAGATCGACCCGGCCGCTGCCGAGGCCCGCCGCAAGAAACTGGTCTCCGAACGACGGGTGGAAAAGCAGCCCTGCGAAGACGGGATGGCTCTTCTCGGCGCGTTCCTGCCCGCCGAATCAGCCGAAGCGATCTACCGCATCATCGACACCATCGCCCGCAGCCTCAAAACCAAAGACGAAACCCGCACCATGGACGCACTCCGAGCCGACGCCCTCAGCCTCGGCGTCCCCAGCAATGTATGCACCAAAATCGAACTCCGCGTCGACGCCACCACCTTGATGAGCCTGGACGACAACCCCGCGGTCCTGAGTGGTTACGGGCCGATGACCGCGCAACGCGCCCGCGAACTCGCCGGCAACGAAAACAGCGAATGGTACCGAATCCTCACCGACCCCGTCAGCGGAGTGGTCATCGACCACGGCCGTACACGCTACCGCCCCACCAAAGCGCTACGCGACTTGGTCAACGCCCGAGACCAACGATGCTGCGGACCCGCCTGCAACAGGCCCGCCGCGACCTGCGAATTCGACCACACCACCCCCTTCCGCGAACCGGAAGGCAAAACCGCGTACGACAGCACCGGACCAGCCTGCAAATTCCACAACGACATCAAAGAACACGGCTGGACCGTCACCCAACCAACACCAGGACGATTCCTCTGGACCAGCCCCACCGGACGCACCTACGACGTCACACCCAACGACGAATACCCACCACCACCGTTCTAATACTTTAGTTTGTTTGGAGCCTGCTACTTCTTCGAGACCATCGAAATCCCATTCAGCGCAAGGGAGAACACCCGAACAAGTGTTTGCCGAACGTCCAGGTCTCGATCGAGCCGCTCCAGCGACGTGAACCTGGCCGGATCAAGGTCAATCGTGGCCAGTCCGCCAGCATTCTCGCCATCCGCCGTCGAGAACAACAGGAGGCATCGATAGGCCCGCACGACCCCTCCTCGCTCTTCGCGCATCAAGGACTGGAGGACGACAGCCTCATCCTTGACCTGACTGCGAAGTGCGTCCACCGAGCTCCATCGGGTTGCCCAGCCGCGGGCCTCTGCCTCCAATTGGATCTCAAGCAACGAATCGAAACTGATCTGACATACCCTAAACTCAGGATCAGCAGAATGAATTGTAGTCATCAGACTATACTCTCCGCCGTAGGCATCTATACGGATTTGCGTGTCAGGGTGGAGACGCCCGTCGTTAACCCTTGTTGGACTTCGTCCCAACGATGGTGACCCCCAAGGATCCTTCCACCTCCGCGGTGAACCTCCGCCGAGTCCCCATCCCGATCCTCCCGACCACTACCAGCGAACATGAAGATCACTGTCCACGGAAGCGGGCCCCTTCACACGACCGTGGCCACCGGACCAGTCACCTATTGAGCCGCAGACGACGCTAGTCGAATCACTTTGTCCCATTCAGATTGATAGAGTGCGGCTGGCAGCGAAAACCAATTCGCATACACGCCCTCCTCCGCACCGCCCTCGGCAATATATACAAGATCGCCGGATTGCCAAATCAAGATGCGCCACCCCTGGTCCATATCCCAGTAGGGAGACTCAGTCGAACCGTTAGGGGCATCAGCGGGAGCCCATTCCGCGATTTCCCCTTTCGGATTCTCCCACCATGGAAATGACACCACGATTCTAAGATCTTGAGCAAGGAAGCGAACCGCAGAATCTGTTCCGTCGTCAGCAAGTTCAATAACGAAGTCCGTCGATTTGGGAAACTTCTCTAGGTGGACGAACCGAAGCTGGTCGACTCCATCGATCAGCAACTTCTCCGCATCGGCCATGCCATACTCCAAATCTCAATATATCAAGGATCAACGTAGGACGTGTGCACCCGAAAACCATCCGGCATGGTAGCGTCCCGCCGCAGAACAGATACAAAGTCCTTCCAGGTACCTCACCACCAGCGGCCCGACTCAAAACGCGCGCGGCAGCCGGATCGACGATCGGATTCCGAATCGGCAACTGCGGACTACCTCCAGAAAGCCACGACTGTATGCCGGAAGCATTTAGCATCCAGGCTGGCCTGCGTTTCACGTGTTACCGCCGCGAGATCTGTATACGAGGAGGCACTGGAAGCGCGGCGCGGCGGCGAAGATTTTGCTGGCACCAGCTGAATCGGTACGCAGCAACAGTCGCGGGCAGTGCGGGTCCACAGCCGGGCAACCTCGAGCAGTGCCTCCAGAACGAGCTTGAGTAACTCGATGTGATCCGCGGCGGTACTGGATCAGGCGTTTCCCGGTCGGAACGGAGTCAGTGATCTTGTCACCGACCCGGACCTGCGAGATCAGCTTGCTGGACCCCATCAGCCAACAACACGGGGAGTCTTCCCAGTGAAACTGCGCATCCCGTCGCAGCTGGCAATCGAGCCAACGGATGGAAAATAGCGGGGCGAAACCGCTAGATATATTCATCTGACCAACACCGACAAGACCAGGGCGACTCGCCTTGAACATCCGCACGACTAGATCGCTGAAATTTCTTCCCGAATTGCCGGTGCGCAAAATTCATCAGGCAGCCCGACAACCAACGACTTCCCCAGCATACTCGAAATAGTCGGCGTCGCACCCAAGCCAAGGGAGCTGTCCCTACAGAAAACTTCAAGTAGTGAAGGGTTGCCACCCCCCTACTGAAAGGTGCCTCCCACCAAAGCACGCGACCTCATCCCTCCAAATAGCCTCGCGACCTCGACCACCATACGGACATTTCTTACGACAGCGATGCGATCAGAACCGACATAATGGTCGACCTTGAGCACGGTTCCACCGGAGGCGGGAACCTCCAGCGGCTGAGCGACCGCCACACGAGTGCCACTCTTCTCAACGATCATCTTGGCGCCATACCCCACGCACGCCACCAGTTGTTGTTGAATTCCTGCGGAAACTGATCAATAAACTTCCGACATATAGTTCTTGAACGATAAGCAACTCGCATCGCACCTTGCATTCTGGAGATCATCGCGTGATTCGGCGCCCATTGAACAAAATATGTGACCAGTGATCTGCTGCCCTGCCACAATTCGTCGACTGTCGTGAGGAAAACGGCACTTTGTATGTCACGACGAGAATAACGATGGCCGCATCACGTCGACCAAGTCCGGATTCAATTCCACTAGCCTGTCTTCAAAGCGACTCCACCCTTCTTGAATGACAAAATGTGCTTCATCATGAGAAATGGGAACCACCCAGCATGTGACAGTTGGACCGGCCTCCGTCTCACAGATAGCGAACTCATCTGGGAGATAGACCGGTGCCGCAACGTAAAGAGCATCCATATTTGAACCGGCAAACAACTTCCCGCGGGGGCCGATCACGTCTCCCCTCAGAAGGGCGGAATTTGATTCGATCGTCTCCAACCCGACCTGCTGCAACAGCCCCGGAATCGTGTTGCTCTGCAACGTGGAACCAACCAACATCATCAACTCTAGCCTGATCGTCTTTTCAGACGATCTTGACTTCAATTCCCATCCACTGAGACCGAGCGTGGTAAATGCAGTGCCACCTGCGATAACTCCGCTATACCGTGCAACCTGGAACGGCACTGAACGCCCATCTGCATCGGCGCGCCAGCCCGCGTCGATTGCGCCAAGAAAGCGCTCATAATGGCTAGTCAGATCGCCTGAACCGAGAGTTATCATTTCCTCCGCCACGATTACAAGGGACACATTCCAGCCCTACGTCCGTATTGTAGCTGTTGAGAACGTCGGCCCTCGTTGCGTCTGAGGGGAACTCCCTGTGCGTCCATGACGGATTATGGGAGCCATCCCAGTCTCGGGGCTTGGCTCTGGTACCGGTACCCGGACGTACCATCACCTCACTACGGCATGTGGGACAGACCTTACCCCCGCTCGGTCCGTCGGCTGCGCCATCCCATGCGTCTTGTACGGTCGCCTTCCGGAAGGACCCTCGGCTCGTCAATTGACCTTGTTGATTGGTGCCGCGGATTGGGCACAAGCCAGCATCGGTGTCGTGTACGAGTACTGCGGTGGTCCCAGCCGACACGTAGTAGGTGTGGAGGTCTGGGATGGTGAGGTCGTACGTGGCCGCCGTTCCGTGGTGAACGCGTACGGCCAGGATAACGGCGGTGTGGCCATCTGGTTGTTGCAGGTGGTCGCCTTCGCGAAGTTGCGCGGCGTCGACGAACGCGGCCTGGGTAGGGGCCTAGCACCGAAACGGACACTGGCAACGAAACCCAGTCACCCACCGCACGGTCGGCGGCCGTGTTCTTACACGCGTTGGGCACATTCGGCGTACCACCGCCGATCGACCCGCCCATCGTCGGGCCGGGGAACGTCCGTAGCCCTCGCACGTCGAACGGCTGGTACACTGCCGCGACTTCCACTTTCTGCGCTGTGCAAGTGGATGCCCAGGTGTCGAACAAGTGCAGGTTCGCCGACGAAAACGTGACGCCTGAGCCCTCCAGACCGGAATTCGGAAACTGCAGGAAAAGACCGGGCCTTGTGCGCCTGGGCGTCCGGAACCACGCCGCCGTCATACGCCGGCAGCTCGCCACGGCCCGTACCAGGTGCGTGGCCGGCCGCGACTGCGCCCGTACCGGCTACCAGCTTCGGCGGAGTTGGTGCTTTCGGTGGCTTGCCACCGGCCTTTTCCAGCGGCTGCACCGGCAACCCCGACCACTTGACCTGCGGGCCACCCGTCAGCGCCAACCACAGTCCCGACCAGGAAGAGAGCCAACGTGGATCACTGGCCCGGCGAACGCGGTCGCCGGGTCCAGCGAAAAGGTTGTCAGGAAAACAAAGACGAGCACCAGCGCGCCGCATCGCATCAGCTGGCCTGTTCGCCGCCTGGACCGTCTCCGGCCGCCAGAAGACAGCAAGCGTCCACGTATGCCAGCAGGCATCTCGCCTCGATTCCCCGTGTGGACCTACCGAGCTGGCAGGACCAGAACAGGCATCGTCATCACCATTGCTGGATGGCCTTGTCCTTGCGGGCGGCCACTCGCGAGCCGGACTCGCGGCGGGCCATCCGACGCAGCACGATCGGCGCGGTCACGAAGCCGAAAACAGCCCACGCCCCCAAAACGGCAACCATCTCCAGCTGTCGCCAGGAACCACCGAGCTCAGCGGCGGACAACGCGTCCGGGAGCAGAGCCCAGCGCATGCCGAGGCCGAGCCAGTAAAGCGGGAAGACCTGCGCGACCCACTGCAGCCAGCCCGGAAATCCAGTGATGGGGTAGAAGACGCCGGAGATCATCACCAGTCCCATGACCAGCAAGCTGAGGAAGCTGAGGCCCTGGGTGTTCGGAAAAAGGGACCCGAGCATCGCGCCGATCGGCAGGGTGGCGACCAGGCCGAGGGCGAGCACCCAGGCCAGGTTCAACCACGAGGACGCTCGATCCAGTTGCAGGCCCTGGAAAAGCAGGGCAGCCGGAATCAGTACGATAATCAGCACACCAATAGTCATGCCGGCCTGGCTGACGACCTTGCCGGTCACATATCCAAGCATTCCGTTTGGCGTTGCTTTCGCACGTAAAAGCGTGCCATCCTCGCGATCCATGGTGAGCGCCAAGGCCAGGCCCATCAGACCGGTCATCACCACGCTGAACCCGAGGATGCCGGGAATCGCCCGCGCACCAAGGGAAAAGTCCGTCCCCGGGACAGGGGTGCCACGCAACAAATACATCACAACCAGCCCGACGACTGGCAGGAAGAGCCAGCCAACCGCCTGGCCGGCATTGGTCACGGTCTGCCGGAATTCAATCCAGCCGCGCTGAAAACCAGCCCCGACGGCTGCCACGGACGGGTTCATACGGTCACCTCCGAGAGTTGCGAAGCCTCGGTACGCAGCCCTGATTCGAACTCACGCACCAAAGTCAGGTAGACATCGGCAAGGCTCGCCCGGCGCACTTCCAGGTCTGCGATGTCCTCAGTGAAATCCGCGAAAAGCTCGCGTAAGAACGCGGTCGGGTCCTGGACGGATCGCACGTACGACTCGCCGCCGCGGCTGAACCGGACCTCGGCCTGGCCGGAGACCTGGCTCGCCAGCTCGGCCGCGGTCCCGTTGGCGACGATCCGGCCGCCGGCCAGGACGAGGATTCGGTCGGACAGCTTCTCGGCCTCGTCGAGGTCGTGTGTGGTGAGCAGGATCGTGGTGTCCTCCAGGTCGGACAGCCGGCGTACCAACTCGTGGAAGTCCTGCCGGGCCTGTGGGTCGAAACCCACGGTCGGCTCGTCCAGGAAGAGCAGGTCCGGCTTGCCGACCAGGCCGACGGCCACGTCCAGCCGGCGGCGCTGGCCACCGGACAGGGTGCCGATCCGGGCATTCGCGCGGTCGGTCAGGCCGACCAGCGCGACGAGCTCGTCCGGGTCGTACGGCCGCTGCCGTTCAGCGGTGCCATAAGGACGGTAGAAGCGGCCAAGGTGGGCGAGCAGTTCGCGGACCTGCCAACGACCGTGGTCGCGCCAGGACTGCAGGACGACGCCCAACCGGGCCTGCCAGGCCTCGTCGCCGCGATCCGGGTCGACGCCCAGCACCCGCACCTCGCCGGCCGAGCGTTTCCGAAAGCCCTCCAGGATCTCGATGGTGGTCGTCTTACCGGCACCGTTCGGCCCCAGCAGGGCCAGCACCTCGCCTCGGTACGCGTGCAGATCGACGCCATGCAGCACATCCGTCGAGCCGTAGCGCATCCGCAAACCACGGGTCTCCAGAACCGGCTCTCCTCTCCCAGTTGGATAACGACCTTCTGACGGCGACACTTGGGGAACGGGTCTTTTGGGCCTGTCACTAACATCCATGCCTTAAAGTCTCTCATTGAAGCTGCGTATAGAGACTTTTCTCGGGCAACCCACACAGCTGCCGGGGTAACCTTCAAATCGGGGATGAATCTGGAGGTGCACCGGTGCGACTTCGACCCGTCGACTTGGCCGAACTGGTCGGGGTCTCGACCCAGCAGGTCCGCAACTACCAGGACGCCGGCGTGCTGCCGCCGGTGCCGCGGACGGCCGCTGGCTACCGCACCTTCGATGAGCGGCACAGCCAGGCGATGCTGACCTATCGCGCGCTGATCCGCGGGTACGGGCCGGCCGCCGCGCAGGCGATCATGCGGGCTGTCCAAGCCGGCGACCTCCCGGGAGCGCTCGCGGTCATCGACGCCAGCCATGCCGCGCTGCACGACCAGCGCCGATCGCTGCGGGAGGTCGACGAGGCGTTGGAAGCGGTCGCCGAGCAGTTCCCGGACACCTCTGCCTTGCCCCGCTCCGGCCTGCGCATCGGCGAAGTCGCGGCCTACCTGGGCGTACGAACGTCAGCGCTGCGCGTCTGGGAAAACTCCGGACTGCTGACCCCAGAGCGGGAGCGGGGCACCAGATATCGCCGCTACAGCGCCGACGACGTGCGGGACGCCCGGATGGTCGTGATGCTCCGGCAGGGCCGTTATCCGTTGCCGCAAGTACGGGCGATCCTCGCCGGCCTGCGCGAGGCCGGCAGCAGCGACGCCCTGCGCGCGGCCATCGCGCAGCGTCGGGAAGGATTGGCGCGGCAGGCCCGAGTGATGCTCGAAAGCTCCAGTTCCTTGCACCATTACCTCGACGACCGGAGAAACATGGTCCAGCTCAGAAACGTGGAAGATGCCGACATCGAGGTCTTCTACGAAGACCAGCGCGATCCGCAGGCGACCGCGATGGCCGTTTTCCCAGCCCGGCCCCGCGAAGCCTGCTTCCTACACTGGGCGAAGATCCGGGCGAACGACAGCAACATACTGCGAACGGTCGTGGTGGCCGACGCGGTGGCCGGCAACGTGGTCAGCTGGGAACAGGACGGCCAGCGGCTGATCGGCTACTGGATCGGTCGCAGTTTTTGGGGCAAGGGGGTGGCAACCGCCGCCCTCACCCAGTATGTGGAGGAGCTCAGCCAACGGCCGCTGTACGCGCATGTGGCCGCCAGTAACACCGGATCCGTACGAGTGCTGGAAAAATGCGGCTTCCAGCCGACCGGCGAGATTCTCCACGAGGGCGACATCGATGAAATCGTGCTGGCGCTGAAATAGTCAGCGCGAGCCGCTGTCGGCCGCGGCCTCCTCGAGGTCGAGCCGCTCCAGTTGGCGGCGGACCACGTCGTCGTCCAGCTCCCAGTTGTCCCGGGCCCGTACCAAAGCACGCCGTTGGGCGGCCAGTAATTCCTGCCGAACCACCCGGATAGTGGCTCGCGCGGAGTCGCTCATCACGGCGCTGTCCACCGCGTCGTCCTCGTCGTCGGCCTTGCGCCGCTCAGCCGCCGCGGCCGCGAGCTTGTCCGCATACTGCGCGAGCACCCCCGGATCCGCGCCTTCTGGCGGGCTTTCCAACACCTTCCTCGCGGCCTGGTGAGTCGCTTCGCGACTGATCTCGTGCGCCCGGCGGATGCCCTCGGCCTCCCGCCGCTGTTCCTCCGGCGCGCTGATGTGCAGCCGGCGAATGAGCAGCGGCAGCGTGGGCGTCTGGATCAGCAAAGTGCCGAGCGCGATCACGAATGCCAGCGCCTGGATGAGGTCCCGCTGCGGGAAAGACAGCCCACCGGCCAGCGCCGGCACACCGGCGGCGGCCGCGAGCGTCACCACCCCGCGCATGCCCGACCACGACAGTACAGCGGCGTACTTCCACGACAGCGGTTCCTCGGGCGTACGCTCCGGCCTTCCGGCGGCCCGCTGCCGCGCGGCCCGCGCGGCCAGCCGCCGAGCCACCGCCGGCCGGTTGGCCAGCCGAAGCCGCCACCGGTGGAACAGCCGGTCGTTCCCGTACGTCAGGAAAATCCACAGTGGACGGACCGCCAGCACCACGAACAACAGGGTGGCCGCTATCGCGACGAAAGCGCCCCACTCGACGCCGGTGGCCGCGAGGTCGGCGAAGACGAACCGGCACTGCAGGCCCATGTACGCGAAAACGAACGACTCCAACAACACGTCCATGCTTTTCCAAACCTGGCGGCCCTGCAACCGAGTCCCGAAACCGGCATCGGCTTCGTTGTGGCCCAAGAAAAAACCGGCCATCACCACGGCGATCACGCCGGAGGCGTGCAGCTGCTCGGCCAGCAAGTACGCCGCGAAGGGGACAACCAGCGAGAACGCCGTTTCCAAACCACTGTCCCGCAACCGCTGCCGGATCCAGTGCACCACCCCGCCCAGCACCATCCCGATGAGCACGCCGCCGACGACCTCGTAAAGGAAAAGCAGCTGCGGGCTTTCCACGACGGTGTGTTCGCCGGTTGCCGCGGCCACCGCGAGGCTGAAAAACGTCAGCGCCGCCGCGTCGTTGACCAGGCTCTCGCCGGTGAGGATGGCCATGACTTTCTTCGGCAGCCCCAACTGCCGGCCCACCGACAGGGCCGCGACCGCGTCGGTCGGCGCCACCACCGAGCCCAGCACGAGGGCTGGCGCGAGGGTCAGGCCGGGCACGATCCACCAGGCGACCACCCCGGTCAGAAACGTCGACACGATCACCAGCGCGACCCCGAGCGACAGGATCGGCCGCAGGTTGCGCATAAAACTGACGAAAGAGAAGTCCAGCGCGGCGGAATAGAGCAGCGGCGGCAGCACTACGCCCAAAATCAGCGCCGGCGGCAGCTCAAACCGTGGCAGACCTGGTACGAACGAGATCGCCGCGGCCAGCATGACCACCACCAAGGACGGCTGCAAGCCCTTCCGGTTGGCCACCGCCGTCACCGCGATCGCGCCCACCACCACCAAGAGAAGCTGCATCCCACCCACCCCCGTCGCCGAACCGAGAGGCAAAGTAGCGCAGGTCCAGCGCGTACGCAGAATTTCTTGTCACCGGAGTGATGAAACGATCATCGCGGACTTCGTCTCGGAGCACTGGTTTCGCGAATAGCTCACAGTGCTCGAGTGATACACCTTTTGCGAGGTTGACACGCTTTGTGGCCCGAAATTACGATCCGCAAACACTCCATGTGACGTGCTCTGCGCGCGTACGGGAGTTCGCTCGTTCGGGAAGGGGGGAAGGTGGCGCAACCAGCCCCCGCGCGGTTCGTCGGCCCGATCGATCTGACCGATGGCCGCCAGCACCGCCGGATGCCCCCGCTCGCGGCCGTCGCGCCGCACCTGCCAGGCCGGCTGCCGGCCGTGTTGCGCCAAAGCAGTCCTGTGGTCGCCACTGAAATCGCCCAGCAGATTGACCATCAGCTGCCCGAGTACGCGGAGCCGACCCGACCCTTCGCGGTCCAACGGCTCCGGCTGATCGAAAGGGCGATCGGCGGCTTCATCGACCAGTTGGAGCACCCGGTTTTCCCTACCCCAGAAGACATCCGCTGGCTGCAGCGGTTCGGCGGCACGGAAGCGCGGGAAGGCCATCGGCTGGAAACCGTACAGAACGCGTTCCTGATCGGCGCCTGGGTGGGCTGGCGGCGGATCGCGCAGGAATGCCGGCGACTCTGCGTTTCCAGTGCCCTACTGTGCGAACTCGGCGACGCCGCCTACCGCTATGCGGACGATTTGTTCGCCGCCACGGCGCAGGGCTACCACGCGGCCGGCGACATTGGCCATGCGGACCAGCAGTTCCGGAAAACCCTGATCGACCAGATCCTGGCCGAATCGCCGACCGACCCACGCGTTCTCGCCGGACTGGCCGCGGCGGCACACTGGCCGCTCGCCGAACAGGCCTCGGTCGTCGTTTTCGATGGCGGACAAGGCCGGCCGCGCTGGCCGCATCCCAGTCGTACGATCCTGGCCGACTTTGACAGTTTCCCGCCCCGGCTGATCACCGGCGCACCCGCCGCGGATCTCGCCGCCCTGCCGGAAGATCTCGGCGGTTGGCGGGTCGCGGTCGGCCCGCTGCTGCCGTTGGCCGCGGCCAGGCAGTCGTGGACCGCTGCCGTACAAGCACTCGGGCTCGCACGCCGCGGAGTTTTCCAGGCACAGCCAGTGATCTGGTGCGACCAGCAGCCGATGTTGCGACAGGCCGGTGCACAACGGACGCCAACTCCGCTCGGCGCGCTTTCCGAGCGACAGCGGGCCAGGCTCTGCGAGACGGTGGTGCCCTGGGTGGCGGAGAAGGCCATTCGCACCGATGACCCCAGTGGATCCGATCACACCGACGGCGGGTTGCCGCTCGTCTGCGAGCCCGCCCAACTCGATGTCCACCACCCACTTTATTCCCTGCGGATCCTGGAAAAGCGCCCACAAGACCCGCACTGACCCTCGGGTGCCATTTATCCGCTGGCAATCCTGGGCCATTGACTTCCCGATTGGGTGAAAATAGTCTCGCAATGCACCATATGGTGCGAGGCGAGCAGAAATGGTCACCAATGACGGTGGGGCGTACGAGCAGAACGGCCGCAGCGGTCTCCGCCGGCCCGCGCCCGCGCCGCGCCACCGATCCGGCGCACGCCGACCGGACCCGCCGGCTATGGGCCGCACTGCCGCCTGACCTGGCCAAAGTGTTCCGTCCCCGGGCCGCCGAGGCGGCTCGGGAAATCCTGCAGGAGATCCAGCGCGGGGTGCCCGAATACGCCCGACCGCTGGAAGGACCGTTCGGCGAGATCATCACCGCCGGCGTCGAGTCGGCGATCATGCAGTTCATCGAGCGGCTCGGACATCCTGGCGGGCTCGGTGAGGACGAGGCGGCGATGTTCCGCGGCCTCGGCCGCCTGGAGTTCGCTGAGGGCCGCAGCCCGGACAGCCTGCAGGCCGCCTACCGGATCGGCGCCCGGATGGCCTGGCGACGGATGTCCGAGCTGTGCCAGCGGATCGGCGTGCCGGCGGCCGTTCTCGGCCTGCTCGCCGAGTCGCTCTTCGCTTACATAGACGAGCTTTCCACGCTGTCGCTGGAGGGCTACGCGCTCGCCCAGGCGCGTACGGCCGGCGCCATCGAGCGCCGCCGCAAACGCCTCGTCGACTTGCTGTTGGCCGATCCGCCGGCGTCCCCGGAGGCGATCGCCGACCTCGCGGTGGCCGCCGCGTGGCACCTCCCGGAGCAGGTGGCGGTGGTGGCGCTGAAATGCCACGACCAGTCCGGCGAACACCCCGTACCCACCTTCGACGACTCCGTGCTGGTCGATCTGGAAGGCGCCAGTCCGCGGCTGGTGGCCGCCGATCCGCGGCTGTGCGTACCGTTTCTGGGCACCGAACTGCCCCGCTGGCGGGCCGCCGTCGGCCCGGTCGTACCGGTCGCGGAAGCCCGTCAATCGTGGCTGCTGGCCCAGCGTGCCCAGCAGGCGGTGCAACGCGGCCTGCTGCCGGACAAGGCGGTGACCGACTGCGCGGACCATCTTTCCGCGCTGTGGCTGCTTTCCGACGAGCTGCTGATGCGTACGCTCGCCGACCGGGCACTCGCACCGCTGGCCGCGCTCACCGAGAAGCAACGCGCGCGGCTGTCCGAAACCCTGTTGGCCTGGCTGCAAACCCACGGCGGCGCCCCGGAAATCGCCGCCCGGCTGGGTGTTCACCCACAGACCGTCCGCTATCGCCTACACCAGCTGGAAAAACTCTTCGGCGAACGGCTCCGCGACCAGGACACCCGGTTCGACATCGAGCTGTCACTGCGGGCCCTGCGACTACTGGAATCCACGCCAACCTAGTGTCCTGCGGCCCAGTCTCGCACCTGGTAGAACGTCGTCGCGTCGGCTTCCGCGCTGCCAACCGCCGGTTGGAAGTCGAACGACCAGCCGGCGGTCGGCGGTAACGACATCAGGATGGCCTCGGTGTTGCCGCCGGCCTGCAGGCCGAATTTCGTGCCCCGGTCGTACAAAAGGTTGAACTCGACATAGCGACCCCGCCGGTGCAGCTGCCATTCGCGCTGCCGGTCACCGTACGGCAGCATCATCCGTCGCCTGACGATGGGCAGATAGGCAGCGGCCAGCGTCCCGATGCCGGCGCGTACGAACGAAAGACCACGACGCCAACCGTCCGGTCCGTCCGGACGCAGCTCATCGAAGAAAATGCCGCCAATCCCACGCATCTCCGCCCGGTGGGCCAGCTGGAAGTAGTCGTCACACGTCTTTTTGGCCGCCGGATAGAGATCCAGGTCGAAATCGTCGCAGTACGTCCGGAGGGTACGGTGAAACTCCATTGCGTCCTGCGTGAACCCGTACGACGGGCTCAGATCCATCCCGCCGCCGAACCACCAGGTGTCCGCGCCGGTCTCGAAGTATCGGAAATTTCCATGGAAGGACGGCACAAACGGGTTGCGCGGGTGCACCACCACCGAAAGGCCGGTGGCGAAGAACCCGGTCTCGGGATCCAGGCCGCGCCGGGTAGCCAGCGATGCCGGCAGCCGATCTCCGTTCATCGCCGAGACATTGACGCCCGCGCGCTCGAAAACCTCCCCGCCGTCGAGCACCCGCGCATGCCCACCTCCGCCGCCCGGCCTTTCCCAGTCCCGGACCGAGAATTCGACGCTGTCGTCGAGCTCGGTGAGGTCGCGTACGAACGCCCGTTGGCCGGCCCGCATCAGCTCGACCACCTCCGCGCGCCGACCTGGATCGCCCTGCATCCCCGTATGCCTCCCCGTCTTTCGGCCGATGCAAAGGCTAGCGTCGACTCGCGGGGTGGCAGCACAGCCGAACGGCCAACTATCCCTGGACTTCTCACCATTTTCGCACTGACAGAGGTCACGCGTTTCTTTTAGCGGAACCAAAACTGCTCAGGACAGGTGCAGCGAGGCAGTGATACCGAGGTGATCGCTGCCGTTCGCGGCCAGGGTGCCGGCAGACAAAGCACTCATGCCGCGGAAAAGCATGTGATCCGGCCGGGTCACCGGGAAAACTGACGGCCAGGTGAAGCCAAAACCGGTACCAGCGGCCTGCTGCGTATCCTGGAATCCGCTGAAAACTCCGAACTCCCGGTCCGTGGTCGCCGTGTTGAGGTCACCGACGACCAGCACTCGTTGCGCGCTGTCATCATGCAGCAGGCCAGCCAATTCGGTCAGCCCACGATTGCGCTGGGCAGTGTCATCCGGCCGCGCCGACGGCAGGTGAACCACGTAGACGGCAACATTTCCTTGAGGCGTCACGATCTCGGTCCGCAGCGCTCGGGCCCAGTCCAATCCAAGCTGCAACGGTTGGGTTTGCCGCAACGGAAAGCGGCTCCACACCGCGACACTGCTGCTGCTCGTACGGTACGAATACCGCGGATTCAGGATGTTCGCCGCACAGCTGGACGCGTCGCCGGTGAGCTCTTCGATGGCCACCACATCCGCCTGCTGTGCCGCCAAAGCAGTCACCGCCGCACACGGATTCGGGTTGCCCGCGTCTATGTTCTGGCTGACCACCGCGAGTTCGGCGCTGCCAGCGGAGTTCTTCGGCAGCACCGCCGGCCCGAACAGCACCGCCCACGCCACCACCGGCACCAGCAACGCGACAAACCCGGCTCGTGCCCGTGCCAGCAACCCGATCACCGCAAGCAGCGGAATGACCAGGCCGACCCACGGCAGCATGCTCTCCAAAATCGTCGACAAGCCGGCCTTGTCGGGTATCAACTGATGTCCCACCAGCACCCCGGCCACCGCGACAGCGAGCACCGGCAGCACACCGTCACCGGCATACGACCTGGTCCGCCGCCTGCGCGCGGGCGTCATCGTCGTCACGGAGTGCGGCTGCTCCCCTCCATGCGAGCGATCGCCGCGACGCGGCGCTGACCCACTCCAGGCTACCCGGTCGCCCCGACCTCCCTTCCCAGCGACGAGTTCCGGCGTTAGGGGATGCTCGGTTCCGGTTGTGGCTGCAGGGGTTGGCGGGTACCGGCGGTGGCGAGCAGCGAGCCGGCCAGGATCAGGGCGAAGGCGCCGCCGACCGAGAGCGTCAGCGGTTCGCCGAGGACCAGAAGGCCAGCGAGGACCGCGACGGCCGGGTTGAAGTACGTGAAAACCATCGCGCGGGACGGGCCGACCTCGCGGATCAGCGCGAAGAAGACGACAAAAGCGAGCGCCGTACAGATCACCGCGAGGCCGGCCAGCGCGCCGAGCGCGTAGCCACTGGGCAGCTCTTTTGGCCAAGTCGCCACTGCGGCTGGCGCGTACACGAGCGCGGCCCCGGTGAGGCACGCGACCGTCATCGGCAGGCTCGGCACGTCCTTGAGCTTGCGCGCGGCGATAAGCGGCGCGGTCGAATACCCCACCACCACCAACAGCACCTCCAGCACCGGCACCACGCTGCCGGCACGCAGGTCAGGGGCGGCGAGTACGGCTACCCCGGCGAGGCCGAGCAGCAGGCCCACCCATCGTGACCTGCTCAGTCGCTCAGCGTCACCGGTCAGCCGCGAGACCACCGCGCCAACGATCGGTACGGCCGCGATCAGCAGTCCGGTGGTCGAGCTGGGCAGGGTCCGTTCGGCGTCCGCGAGCAGCCACCACGGTCCAAGGATTTCCAGCAGCGCGAACGCCACCAGTGGTTTCCAGTGCCGGCGCAGCAAATCCCAGCCACCGGCCCGAAGAGCCAGCGGCGCGAGCACCGCCGCGCCCACGGCCGTACGTACGAACACCAGCATCGGCGCCGAAACTTCCGCGACCGCGAGCTTGATCAGCAAATACGGCACGCCCCAGATGAGGCCCATCGCCACGAACATCACCCAGCCGCGCCGGCTCACCGCGCCCTGCCCTGTCCAGTAGTCACCGGCACAGCATCGTCAGCGCGGCCCACCGTTGTCTTGAACGCTGTTGCGATATGTGCCCGGCGTCACACCAATAACCCGCCGAAACCATCGCGTCATATGAGCCTGATCGGCGAAACCCACCATGCCCGCGACCTCCGACGGCCGCAGGCCAGCCGCGAGCAACACCCGGGCACGGGCCACCCGGCGCTGGGCCAGCCAAGCGTACGGCGGCATGCCCATCGACTCGCGAAATCCCCTTACCACCTGAAAACGCGACAACCCCAGATCCGCGGCAATTTCCGCAAGCGTGGGCGGCGCCCCGATCTCATCCTCCAACCGAGCCATCACCAACTGTGCCGTCGCCTTTCCCGCCACTGCCGCCACCGGCCGCCGATCCGGCCGAGCATGCCGTCGTACGAGCGCGGCCAACACCGCCGTCAACCGCGACTCCGCCTCCAGCGGATCATCACCACGACAAAGCGACCCATGCGCGGCCCGCAACTGCAACGCCAACTCCGAATCCTCAAACACCAACTTCGGAAAATACGGGCGATCTCTCGGAAACAGGCTGACCGCCGGATACATCACGTTGTACGCGAAGCCATCCTCCCCAGCCGGCCCGCCGGTATGCGGCTCCCCAGGCTCCACCACGACGACCGTCCCAGGCCCCAGGTAATGCAGACTGCCTTTATAACGAATCACCTCGACACCCTCGGTGCAAGCGCCGATGGAGTATTCGTCGTGAATATGCATAGCAAAATGCCCACGACCAATGCGCGCCTCAAAGAGGTCAAGCGGCTCATCGCCAACACCGTCGACCCGTGTCCACACAGCACGCTCCGTGGCCAGCGTGCCACCGGGCAGGTTCGTCATCTGCTCCCTCACTCCAGGTCTCGCTCAAGCACCGGCTCATCGACTGCGGCACAATGTCCCGCACTCGGCAAGAGCGTCGCCCCGAGATTTTCCCTCTCCTCAGAGGCAACCGCCGCTTTTGACCTTAAATCCCTTGCGCTTGCGCGCCCCCAGCCGAACTCCTACCCACCCGCACCATTCACGGCGATCCTCCGCACAATAGCCCGAGCCACCTCATCCCGATCCATCGACGACACCACTTCCACGATCCCGGAATCACTGGGGGTCTCCCAAGTGCCCCCGGCCTCATCGCCCTCTGGAGCAATCATCACGTCGGCGCGCCGAGTCTCGAAGAGAGATGGCGAGATCACCGTCAACGCGGCGATCGGGTCATGTGGATTATTCCACTCGTGGCCGTGAAATGCCCACCACTGCCCAATCTCCCGCTCGAGCGCCCCACCCAGCGGTCCACTCGCCGCGATCTCCGCCACCGCTGATGCGTCAAGTTGAAGCGTGGTCGTGATGTCGAGACCCACCACGGTTATCGGAATCCCAGAAGTAAAGACCTCAACAGCGGCGGTCACGTCACACTTCATGTTGTGCTCGGCCCGCCGCCCCGAAGCCGCGAAGTCGCCGCCCATCATGTGAATGCGCCGGACATTCTTCGCGAACCCGGGATCCTGACGCAGCGCCAGCGCGATGTTCGTCAACGGCGCTATCGCCAGGATGTCGATCTCACCGGGCTTCTCGGCCACCGCTTGTACGAGGTAGTCCGGGGCTGAAATTCCGGTCTCGACCTCTTCGATATCGAGGTCGTCGAAAAGCTTCCCCTCATGCCCGGCCCACCACACCGGCCTCCCGCTCAACGTCTGCGTCTCGCCCGGAATAATCACCGGACCGGAATCCGCGCGGCCGGCGAGCTTCACCAATCGTGAGGCCAAGCGGGCCCGCACGCCGGTGTCGCCATACACGGTTGTCACCGCCTGCAATTCCACCTCGGGCGATCCGAGGATCACCCCCAGCGCGAGCGCGTCATCCACGTCCGAGCCGATGTCGGTGTCCAGGATCAGTCTCTGTGCCATCGGATGAGCCTCTCAATCAGTTCTTTTGTGGAAGTTGGCCAATTTCGGTGCCACAGCGTTTGTCTACACGTGTTGCACGACGTTATATCGCACCGCTACAATTCCGGCAACCAGTTCTCCAGGAGGCTCTCGGTGACCGACGATCCCAAACCGGCCACCCGCAAGAACGTCGCCGAGCTGTCCGGGGTCAGCGGCGCGGTGGTGAGTTATGTGGTCAATGGCGGGCCGCGACCGGTGTCCGCGCAGACCCGCGAGCGGGTGCTGGCCGCGATGCAAGAGCTCAACTATCGTCCCAATGCGGCCGCTCGAGCACTGCGGCTGCGCCGAACGAATGCGATTGGGCTGATCCTTCCGGATATCAGCAACCCTTATTTCGGCGAGTTCGCGAAGGCCATTGAGGATGCCGCCTTCGATCGCGGTTTCGCGCTGATCCTCGGAAACTCCAGCAACGACCCCGACCGGGAGGCCGCCCAGCTGGACTCGTTCATCGACCGCCAAGTGGACGGTCTGCTGGTGATCAGCGTACGCAGACACGCCGAGCTGTCGATCGTACGAGACGCCCAGATCCCACTGGTCGTCATCGACCAGCCGGAAAAAGGCGTGGATCTGCCGACCGTGGTGATCGACAACTATCGCGGCGCGAGAGCCGCGGTGGAACACCTGCGCTCGCACGGTCATCGCCGGATCGGATTGATCGGCGGACCGCCGCTGTTGCCCGGATCGCGCGCCCGGCAGGCCGGCTGGCGCGATGCGCTGAACGAGATCGGCGACGGACAGGGAGTTCAAGCGGTCGCACCTTTCACCCGCCTCGGCGGGCTGGAAGCAGGCCTACAGTTGCTGTCCGGCCCGGATCGCCCCAGCGCCCTTTTCGTCAGCTCCGACATCCAGTCGATCGGTGTGCTGCGCGCCTGCGCCCAGCTGGATTTGCGGGTGCCAGACGAGGTGGCGCTGATCTCCTTCGACGGCACCCAAGCCGCCGAGTTCACCGCACCTCCACTGACCGTCATTCACCAGCCGGTGGACTTGATCGCCACTGCCGCGCTTGACATGCTCCTCGCCCCTACCGCACAACACAAAGTCGTCCCGTACACTCTCATTCCCCGCGCGTCCTGTGGCTGCTAAGTAAGGGCTCCATCGATCCGGGAAAGCTTGTACTGCCAGAGCGAGTCACCGCAGTTTCCGCACGCCGTAGTGAAAAGTACGCTGAGTCGAGTCGGGTCTGGCACGGTGCCGTATGGCGAGCGGAGGATGCCGGCGTTGTGGTTGCGACCAAAACCGGTCAGAGCCGGCCCGATCGCGTTTTCCACCTGCCAGGTGCCACCGCCGTTCCAGATACTGGCGCCGGCGATGCTGACCACTTGTAAGGTGCTACCGATGTAGTCGGGATTATCGGTCGGATACGGGTGTTGCTCGCGTACGACATAGAACCGATCACGGCTCGGATCGTACGCGAAATCGGCGTTGTTGAGCCAATCCTGGCTTCCATCGGTGCCGACGAGGCCACTCGTGGTGACTTCCAGCTGGCTGCCGACGACCGGGCCGGCTGGACCGTCGAGGTCAACCATCGCGCGGTACGTTTTGGTGGATCCATAACCCTCGGTCCAGAACAACAAAGCGGTGCCCTGGGCCGGATCGATGGTGGTCGCGCTGGGCTGGCCGGCGCCCCACTGGCCGGTGTCCGACGAACTGAAAGTGATGAGCGGCAGCGGATATCGCACCCATGGACCATCGAGCGAGTTCGCGTACGCGACGCCGACCTGGTTGTGTGCGCTGGCGTCGACATCGTTGCCCAGATAGAACATCGCATACTGATAGTTCACGCCGTTGTAGACCGCATTCACCCGGATAACCGACGGATCACAGACATGGAAGGAATCCCAGCCGCTGGCGCTGCCGGCCAGCACCGAGGTGTCCGTGGCCGTCGACCCGGCGGTGATTTTGGTGTAGTAGATGTGATCCCGAATGACTCCGGACTGACTGTTATGGCACGTCCAGAATCTAAGCGTATTTCCGTCCTCGATCGCCGAGGGGGCATAACCGTAATAGAGCCGGCGACCTTGCGCGTCCGGCGCGCCGGTCGGTTGGTAAACCTGCCGCAGCGACGATCCGTCCCAAGTCACGCTCGCGTCGGCGACGGCCGGCGTGACCAGCACGGACCCCAGCACCACCGCGACAACCAACAGCACGGGTCTGAACATGGCCCCACCTCTCTACACGTGTAGAAAAAGGATGGAACCCGCACCCGTACGAGCGCAACCAGCGGACCGGTTCTGGCCAGCCGTTAGAACTCCAGGTGGACCAACTCAGCACGCGAGGTGATGCCGGCCTTCTGGAAAACCTTGCGCAGATGGTAGTCGACTGTGCGCGGGCTCAAAAACAGCTGCGCGGCGATTTCCCGGTTGCTGGCTCCTTCGCGTACCGCCTCGACGATCCGCCGCTCCTGCGGTGTCAGCTCCAGCACTGGCCCGGCGCCGCGGCGCGCCACGGTGGCTCCAGTGGCGCGGAGTTCCTCGGCCGCCCGGCCGGCCCAGACCACCGCGCCGAGCTGGTGGAAAATCTCCTCCGCGGCCTGCAAATGCGGCCGCGCCTGCGAGCGCCGACGCTCCCGCCGGAGAAACTCGCCGAACAACAGCTCGGTCCGCGCCGACTCCAGCGGACTTTCCTGCTGGGCATGCCATTTCAGCGCCAGTTGGTACGACTGCTCAGCGTTTTCACCCGTCTGCAACAAAGCGGCACACCGGGCCGCCGTGGCGCGCAGCTCGGCTGACTCCGATGCCTGCGCCCACCCGCGATATCGTTCGTACGGCTCCAAAGCCCGCTCCGGCTGGCCGGACCGGACGGCCGCCTCCACCAATTCCGGCACGGCGTAGAGCAGCATCCCGGGATGCGCGAGGCCACCATGCACGTCGACATGTTCCAGCGCCGCCGCCGGTCGTCCGGCCGCGAGTTCCAACAGGGCCAACGCCCGCCGCGCGGCCGCGGCCGTGCCAGCGAGGCCACGAGCCCCGGCCTGGGCCAAAAGTTCGTCGGTGAGCTGGCGAGTCCGCTCCTGCCGGCCGGTCAGGGCCGCGACGAGGGCCAACGAGCCCTGATGGTCGCAGGCGCTGTTGGGCTGGCCAGTCTCCACCGCCAGCTGATAACCCTCCTCCGCGTACGCCTCGGCGCTGCCGAAGTGGCCACGGGACAGCTCGTCGGCGACGACAAATCCCAGCGCCCAGGCCAAAACCCCGGCTGCTCCGGCGGCGCGGGCCTGGCTGACGGCCTGCCGACGCAGCTGCCGGCCGAGGTCGCGGTCGCCCAGGCCCCAGGTCATCCCACCGGCCCAGGTGAGCTTGACCGGGTCGGAAATTCCCCGCAGTGAAGCCAGATCCGAGGGCAGCAGGCCCGGGTCCGCGCCTTCCCGGATCCGGCAGACACCGCGGAACAACCGGCTCAGCAAGGCGTCATCGGTGTCGTCGGCCAGAAGTTCGCCGATCTCGGCGATCTCGGACCACGCCTTCGCCGCGTTGGCGTGAAAACTCGCCTCACCAAAGAGCATCAGCAGCCATTGCGACCGCTCCCGGTCGGTCCGCGGCACATCCGGCAACGCCGGCAAGAGCAGTGCCAACGCGTCCGACGGCACACCCGTACGCAACTCCATAAGAGCGCGAAGTCCGGTGATGTCCAGCCGTACGTCACGATCGGTGGGCACCAGCCGCTCGGCCCGATCCAGGGCCCACCGGGCGCCGGCCGAGTCGCCACCCTCCCACCGGCGGGCCGCGGCTCCGGCATACCTGCGGGCCCGGTCGGCCGGCGTCTCGCTCAGCTCAGCGGCCCGCTCCCACGCGGCCGCCGCCGCGGCCGAACCGGCCCGGGCAGCCGCTCGTACGGCCGAAAGCTCCAGCTCAGCAGCGATCGTTTCGTCAGCGGCATCGGCTGCTCGGCCGAGATGCCACGCCCGCCGATCGGCATCGGCCGGGCTGTCCAGCACCTCGGCGAGCGACCGGTGCGCGGCCCGCCGCTCAGCTGGACTCGCGCCGTAGTAGACCGCCGATCGGACCAGCGGATGCTCGAACGTGAGCGTCTGGCCGTCCGAGCTGGCCAGGTCGGCGAGCTCGGCCGCCGCGGTGGGAAAGGCCCGCCCGATGGTGTCGAGCTTGCCCTCGCCGTCGGCGGCCGCGAGCAACAGGAAGTGCTGCGCGTCGGCGTCCAGCCGACGTACGCGGTCAAGGAAAGCGCGCTGCAACCCGGCCGCCAGCGGCACCGGATCGCCGGCGCGCACCCCGCCGGCCGGCAGCTCCCGGATCGCCAGCGGGTTGCCCGCGGTCGCCCGCAACAGCTCGGCCCGCTCTCCTGCTGAGAGCTGTTTGTGCTGGTCAGCAAGCAATGCCTCGGCTGCGGCCGGGTCCAGACCAACCACCGGCAAGTCGATCAGACCGGCTGTGTCGACCGGCCGCCCCTCATCGCCGCGAGCCGCCACCAGCATCGCGACCGGCTCGTCGGCGAGCCGCCGGGCCACGAAGGCGAGCGCGGCCACCGTCGGCGCGTCAGCCCAGTGCGCGTCGTCGACCAGGCACAACACCGGCCGCTCGGCGGCCGCCTCGGACAGCAGCGACAGGGTCGCGAGGGCGACCAGGAAGCGATCCGGCGCCGGCCCACTGGCCCGCCCGAACACCACCCCCAGCGCCAGCGACTGTGGGCCAGGCAGCGTGTCGATCCGATCGAACAGTGGTCGCAGCAACCGGTGCAAGGTCGCATAGCCCAGGTCCGACTCCGGCTCGACCCCGGCCGTACGCAGCACAAACATCCCCGTCGCGGCCTCTGCCGCATACCCGAGCAGCGCGGTTTTGCCGATCCCCGGCTCACCGCGCAACACCAGGCAACCGCCGGCCCCGCCAGCCACCTGGTCGAGCAACCCGTCGATCGCCGCTCGCTCCGCGTCTCGCCCGTACAGCATGCGCCGAGCGTAACCGGCCGACTGGCGATCTCACCGATGCGACCGACGGCCGTTGGTTCGTACGGTCAGGACATCGATTGTCGAGAAAGGGACGACCATGAAGATCGAAGAATTCCTGACCACCTGGGCCGCCGCCGAATGCGCTGGCGACACCACTGCCATCGGCCAGCTCCTGACCGACGACTTCACCGCCGTCGGGCCGTTGGGCTTCACACTGTCCAAAGAGGACTGGCTTGGCCGGCACGCCAGTGGCCAGATGTCGTACGAAAGTTATGACTTCGCCGATGTCGTCGTCCGCTCGTACGAGGACACCGCCGTCGCCATCGTCCGCCAACACGCCATCGGCACCTTCAACGGCCACCCCGTCCCGAGCGACCTCCGAGCCAGCATCGTCCTCGTTCGATCAGGCGATTCCTGGCTTTTGTCGACCGTACACATGAGTTTTGTCGCCGGTACGCCCGGCGCACCGCCCATCCCCGGCCGCGGATAAAGTCCGCAACGCCCCGTTGCTTGCGCCACGGGGCGTTGCTGACAAAGGTAATCAGGGTTGGCGGGTCAGGTGGAACGCCTGCGCCGACGAACCGACACACGTGCTCTGAGTCAGCTGCGTACCATCGCCCGAGGATGATCCGGTGAGGCATTTTGTGGCGTTTTCATTGACAAAATGGTAAGTGTCGCCACCTTCCCAGACTGGCTGCCACTGCTGGTTCGTGCCGCTGCTGTACGACCAGAGTTGGATCCCGGCGCCGTCACTGGTGGACCGGCTGGTCACGTCCAGCGACTCGGCGGGATTGGCGCGGTTGTTGACCCGCAGGTACGGCCCGCCGACGGTCTGGAACTGGAATTGCTGCGCCTGCGTCTGATTGCAGGTGTATTGCTGGATGACCGTGCCGTTAGCGGTGCCGGCACCGCGGGCGTCGACGCATTTTCCGTTGGCGCCGTTGACAAGAGTGAACCAGCCGGCCGGGTCGATCTGGTCGGTCGGTGCGTCGGACGGGCTGGCGCCGCCAAGCCAGAGCAGGCCGTCGATGATGAACTCGTCCTGCACGGGATCGGCGAAAGTCGACGAGGTGCCGACGTTGGCCGAGTAGTTCATCGCGTTGTGACCAAAATTAGCGTAGAGCATTTTGTAGTTCTTGTTCGTCCACATGATCGGGTAATAGCCGCTATACCAGGACTGGTTCGGGTCAGTGCCGAGCGGGAAGCTGGACGGGTCGACGGACGCGAGAATGCGGATGTTGGGATTGGTCCGCAAGTCGTTCGACCAGCTGTACCATTCGCTGATCCCGGACACGAAGGTGGCCGGCAGCCGTCGGGTTGCCGGTTGGGTGCGATCTTCCACCTTCAACACCGCGGTGGTCGGAAACCAGGTGTTGGAAACGAAGTTTCCACTGCCCAGGAACTGATTGTGATACCAGTCCCAACTGGCCGCGTCGGTGGTGAAGGCGCTGACATGGAAGCCGAAATACGCGCCGCCGTTCTGCATGTAGCGCTGGAAGCCGGACTGTTCGGCGGCGCTGTGCGGCAGGTCGTCGAGGAAGAGCACGACCTGATATTGAGCGGCCGTGAGGGAGTTCAACCGGTCCCAATTTGTCGTTGACTCGTACGAGAAATTGTACTGACTGCCGGCTCGCGGGAACCAGAGGTTGGCCTCTTTCACGTAGCTGTCATGGGCCAGGTCGTCCACATTGCTGTAGAACGCCAGCACTTTGAAGGCCGGCGCCGCGGCGGCCGGGTGGGCTCCGATCAGTGGACTCAGGAGCAGCACGCACACCGCCAACAGAATCCGCAGTTTCGCTGGTCTCGTACGGTCTTTCATGAACGACTCCCATCACCGAAGCAACGAATGTCCATGACTGCGCAGCGAGGAGAGCTGTGACCCAGGCCTTAGTTCGGGTCTTGATTTAAGACTGATCGCACGTACGTGTCAAGAAGGGCTTTTCCCGTTCAGGCAGGCGAACGGTGCACTGGGGCAGCGATTCGGACAAAGGTTCACTCGCGGGGACCAATCACCGGTCACGGTGCACGATAATCGCCACGCAGCCCTTTCCAGGAGGACCAGATGAGTTTCGCGCAGGCCCGGTCGGCCGACGGCACCCCGATCGCCTTCGCCGCCACCGGCACCGGCGACCCGGTCGTGCTGGTGCACGGCGCCGGCGGCAACGCCGCGTCCTGGCTGCTGGTCGCCCGCCAGTTGGCGGCCAGTTTCACTGTGCTCTCGGTGGAACGCCGCGGCCGCGGCGCGAGCGGCGACCGCGCGGACCATTCCTTCCAGCGCGAAATCGAGGACGTGCTCGCGGTGATCGATGCGGCCGGCGCCCCGGTGCACCTCGTCGGGCATTCGTACGGCGCCGGCCTCTCGCTTTATGCGGCGGCACAGACCGACGCCGTACGCTCACTCACTCTTTACGAGCCGCCAGTGGGACTGCGCAAGGTGCGAGTCGATTTTTGGGACGACGCCGAGGTTTTGGTGGCGGCTGACGACCTCGATCAGTTGCTGCTGCAGTTCCTGACCGAGGTCGTCCAGGTGTCCGCCGAGGAACTGCAGGCTCTGCGCACTGTCCCGCACATGTGGGAACGCACGCTCGACGGCGTCCGGCTGCTGCCCCGAGAGGGGCGGGCCTTCGCGGCCGCGATGCCGCCGCCCGATGACGTGCTGGCGAAAATCAGCGTACCGACGCAGCTCGTGCTCGGCGGCGAAACCACCGCCGAGCTCTATTTCGAGGGCCTGGAAGTCATTGAGAATGGCATCGCCGGACTGAAGCGGGCCACCATCGCCGGGCAGCGACACCTCGCCAACACGTTCGCGCCCGCGGAAGTGGCCGGCCTCATCACCAGATTCGCTTTGACAGCTTAGAAATACGTCCCACAGAACGGCGGGCGGTCGGTACGGAAGAGGTCGTCAGCCGCGGCGATCGCGCCCTCGCGGTGCTCGACCACCCGGCCGGCCACCTGCAATTGCCGCCACCGCGGACCGCTGAGATAGAGCGCGCCCAGCGTCGCCACGTCCAATGACAGGTCGGCGACCGCGTCCGTACGCACCGCACCCTTCGCGCTGATCTCGTACGTTCCGGAGTTCTCCGGCAAAATCGCGTCGGTCACCGCCACCGTGACCACGCCGTCGCCGGCGTACGTACGGCGGACCAGCGCGGCCTGCACGTCCACCAGCCGCAGCCACGTCTCGTCGTCGATCGCGGCGGTTCGCACCGCGCGGGTGTCGACCATCATCGCCGGCAGCGGGCTGTCGATCGGCTGGTAGTTGAAATTCACCTGTTTGACCAAATCGACGCTCAGCACATGGCGGAGCAGGCCCGCCCAAGCTTGGTCGGTGGTGGCGACCAGATCGCCGACAAAGAGAATTTTCGGCCCGTCGAACCAATTGTCTACGTCCAGCGGGCGATACCGGACATAGCCGTCTTCAGCGCCGGCCGGGCCGTGCACCGCGACATAGCTCAGCGGCTGCGGCCAGGCCTGCTGGTGCCGCCACCAGTACGGGTAGCGCTCGATCGCGCCGGTCCAGGAAAGGCCGGCGGCCGCGCAAAAAGCCTCCTCGAACGGCCGACTGGTGGTCGGGTCGAGCAGCCGAATCTGACCGCCGGCCGGCACGCCGTCGCGGAACCGAGCCTGCGCGCAGGTCACCTCGTACGAAGCCGCGGTGGTGGCCACGCCATAGCCGAACCGCTCGTAGATGACCGCCTCGGAGGCCCGCAAAGTCGCGATAATCTCTCCGCGCGCGGCGAAATCCGCGAGCTGGCGGCGCATCAGCTTGGTGATGATCCCGCGCCGAGTGTGGGTCGGCAGCATGCCCACGTGGGTGACGGCGGCGTGCGGCACCAGCTCGCCACCGGGCACTCGCAGCCGTGCCGAGTACGAGTTCACCGTGCCGACGATTTCGCCGTCGACCACGGCGCCGATCATCCGGCCGGGCTCGGTAAGGGAAACAGTGTCGGTGCCTTCGGGCATCGACCGCACCCCGACCAGGGAAGTGCGGAAAACCTGCCCGGCGCGTTCCAGCTCGGCAGGTTCGGACAAGAACTTTACGTCGACGGTCATCTCGCCATTGTTACCCGAGGGCAGGGGTCCGTCATCCGAGTAAATGCGCAGCAACCTACCGGATCGCCGGCGCGGCAAGGGTTAATGCCCGTTCGAGCAGGTCGGACAACTCCTCGGAACCGTCGCTGCGCACCCAGCGCAGCAGGGCGGTGTTAAAGGCGGCGACCCCGACCGCGACCGTCACGTCCGGGCCCAGGTCAGCGTCGCCGTCCACACCGGCGCGGCTGGCGAAGACCGTGGTCAGCTCCTGCTGCCACTCGAACTGCCGATCGAGGTAGCGAGCCCGCAGCGCGGGTGTTTCCAGGATGAGTTTGGCCAGCCGGATGGCCTTTTCCGGATGCTCCGCATAAACCTCGACCATCGCCATGAACGCTTCCCGCAGCGCGACCGGCGGCGCCTCGTTGGCCGGGCGGGCTCGCAGCGCGTCCGGCACCAACTGCCCGACCTCGCTGAGAAATTCGATAATCACGTCTTCTTTTGTTTTGAAATAACGGAAGAACGTACGTCGAGAGACACCGGCGGCGGCCGCGATCTGGTCGATGGTGGTCTCTTGGAAGCCACCGAAGGCAAAGGCCTGCAGCGCGGCCTCGGACAGCTCGTCACGAACGAGCTGCCGCTTGCGCTCGGCCATGCTGCGCGAAATTCCCATCACCCGGTTCACTCTACACGCAGTGCTGCGTACGCCACACCATGCCTAACTTGACACTCAGTGCCATTCGCGTCAGGCTGTGTCTAACGAACCCCACCGCAGGAGATGGCAATGAGCAAGTGGACCGCGGACAACATCCCCGACCAGACCGGCCGGACCTTCGTGGTGACCGGCGCCAACAGTGGCCTCGGCTACGCCACCACGCAGGCCCTCGCCCAGCACGGAGCGCACGTCGTTCTGGCCGTACGGAATGAGGCAAAAGGCCAGGCAGCGCTGGAGAAACTGCGCGCCGGCCAGCCGACCGCCGAGCTGGAGGTACGCCACCTGGACCTCGCGGACCTCGATTCAGTACGCGCCTTCGCGGCCGGCTTCGACGGCCCGATCGACGTACTCATCAACAACGCCGGCGTGATGATGCCGCCGCGCGAGCTGACCAAGCAGGGCTTCGAGTCGCAGTTCGGCGGCAACCACCTCGGCCACTTCGCGCTCACCGGCCTGCTCCTGGACCGGCTCCGGGCCGGCCGGGACGCCCGGGTGGTGACCGTCAGCTCCAGCCTGCATCGGCGCGGCTCGCTGCACTTCGACGATCTGCAAGGCGAAAAGAGCTACACGCCGACCGACGCCTACGCGCAGTCCAAGTTCGCCAACGTGCAGTTCGGGCTCGAGCTGGATCGCCGGCTCCGGGCCGCTGACCTGCCGATCCGCAGCCTGCTCGCGCACCCGGGCTTCGCCGCCACCAACCTCACCTCCACCGGCCCCACCGGGCTGACGAGGCAGTTGATGCGGCTGGCCAGCACGGTGGTCGCACAGAGCATGGAAATGGGCGCGCTCAATCAGCTGTACGCGGCCACCGCGCCGGACGCCGAGAGTGGCCAGTTCTTCGGCCCTAACGGCATCGGCGAGTCCCGCGGCTACCCGAAGGTCGTGCAGCCGGTCGAGTCCGCCAAGGATCTGGAGACCGCGCGCCGGCTGTGGGACGTGTCGGAGGAGCTGAGCGGCGTACGCTTCGACCTCCCGGTCCACCAGGGCTGAGGCACCCGGTCACAATGGACCGATGATCGAGACCACCGAACAGGACGGGATCGCCGTTCTGCAGCTCGACCACGGCCCAGTCAACGCGTTGGACCTGGAGTTGCTGTCCGCGCTGCCCCTCGCGCTCGCTTCGGTCGCCGAGGCGAGCGCGGTCGTGCTGACCGGCGCCGGCCGCTGCTTTTCCGCTGGTGTCGACCTCAAACGGATCGTGGACGGCGGCGCCGCGTACGTGGCGGAGTTCCTGCCGGCGCTGACCGTCGCCGCCTCCGCGTTGTTCGGCCACCCGAAACCGGTGGTCGCCGCTGTCAACGGACACGCGCTGGCGGGCGGCTGTGTCCTCGCGGTGGCGTGTGACGTAAGGCTGATGTCGGCCGGTACGATCGGCCTCACCGAGCTGGCCGTTGGCGTCCCTTTTCCCACCGTGCCGATGGAAATCATGCGGCACGGCGTCGGTCCGGTGACCTCCCGGCTGGTGCTCACCGCGGACCGGCTGGACCCGGCGACCGCCCAGTCGATGGGCGTAATCGACGAGGTGGTGGCGCCGGCCGACCTGTTGCCGACCGCGCTGGCCCGAGCCGGCCGGCTCGCCGCCGTGCCAGCGGAGGTTTACGCGCTCAGCAAACGACAACTGCAGCGCCCCGCGCTCGACCGGATCGCGGCCGTCCAGCCGGTCGACGACCCGGTGGTGCTGGCTCAGTGGAGCTCGCCGGCCACGCACGATCTTCTTCTTACGTTCATGGAAAACCTCAGCCGCCGCTGATCGCGATCGCGGTCGAGATCCGATCCGCGTCGAACCGATCCGCGACCGGCAATCCCAGCGACTGCCGCAGTTCGTCCGCTGACGCGAGCAACCGTGCGGCCTCCTCGACTCGCCCATCCACCACTTCCGCGCCAGCAAGGCCCTCCAGCGCGGTCGCGATGGCCCGCCGGTCGCGCAGTGCCCGCGCGGCCGCCAGGCCGTCTTGGTGGAACGTACGCGCGGCCCTGCCATCGCCGCGCGATTCGGCGATAAAACCCAGCTCAGCAAGCGAAATCACCCGCGCCGGCCCAGGATCGGGATGCTTGCTCAACACGCCGGTCAGCAGCCGCTCAGCCTCGTCGAACTTGCCTTCCCGGCGGGCCGCACAGCCCAGGTTCATCTCGGCGAAGGCCTGCCCCGGCAGGTAACCCTGCTCCCGAGCCAGCCGCAGCGCTCGCTCGTGCAGCTCCCGTGCCCGTACGAAATCGCCGGTCATCGTCTCGATCCGGCCGAGCCACGACAGCCGGTCGGCAGCCTGCGGCCAGAGCCCGAGATCCTCGGCCATCGCCAACGCGTCCCGACCCAGCTTGCGGCCAAGCTCGTACTCGCCGTGGATCTCGGCCACCTCACCCAGCCACTCGGTGGCTTGCAACTGTCCCCAACAGTCGCCCAACTCAGCGAAAATCGCCAGACTCTGCTCGCCATACTCCCGCATGCCAACGAAATCGCCCCGGATCGACGCGAGTTTCGCGCTCGTACTCAGAGCCGCGGCCATCCCCCAGCGATCACCGCTCGCCTGGAAGGCGGCCAGCGCCTCGGCCACCAGCGCCTCACTGTCAGCCGGATCGCCGAAATCCGACCGTACGAAGCCGAAGAACCACCGCGCCCTGTCATCCGCGATCGACGGCGAGGCCGGTACGGGTTGTCCAGCCAGCATCGCGATGCCAACGTGCCAACACGCCGTTTCGGCCCGATACCGGGAATCCCCGGCCAGCGCGAGCGCGGCGGCCAGCGATCGTACGGCCTCGGCCAGCCGGCCACGCAGGAACCAGTACCAGGCCAGCGCGTTGACCAACCGCAACGCCGTGTCGACTTCCCCTTGCTGGACAGCGAAATCCAGCGCGGCCCGGAGGTTCGCCGCCTCCACGTCCAACCGCGACAGCCACTGCCGCTGCTGACTCCCGCGCAGCTCAAGGGCCGCCCGCTCGGCGAGGCTCAGGTAGTACGCGAGGTGTTTTTGGCAAGTCCGCACGGCTTCGGCGCCCAACTGCTCGCGTCCGTACGCGGCGACGGACTCCAACAGGCGATAGCGGGCACCAGCCACCACGACCAGCGAGCGGTCGATGAGCCGGGCCAGCAGGTCGACTACTTCCCCGTTTTCGACCCCCTCACCGGAACAAACCGCCTCAGCGGCCGACAACGCACACCCATCGGCGTGGACGGCCAACCGCCGCAGCACCGCCCGCTCAGGATCGCTGAGCAGCTCCCAACTCCAGTCGATCACCGCCCGAAGCGTCCGCTGCCGCGCCGGCACGTCCCGTTTTCCGTTGGCCAGGGTGAGAAACGGATCCAGCCGGGCGGCCAGCTCGGCGACCCCCAGGGCCCGCACCCGAGTGGCGGCCAACTCCACCGCCAGCGCAATGCCTTCCAGCCGCTGACAAATCGCTGCCAGCGTCGGTTCATCGTCCGCATTCAAGGAAAACTCTGGCGCGGCAGCGGTCGCGCGGGCGACAAAAAGCTCCATCGCGCTGGACTCTGGCAACGGCGGCACCGCCCAGACCCGCTCGCCGGCGATGCCCAGCGGTTCCCGGGAAGTCGCCAGCACGCGTACGTCCGGAGCGACCGCCAGTAGTCGCGCGATCAGGTGAGCGGCCGACTCGATGACGTGTTCGCAGTTGTCCAGCACCAAAAGCCGCGAGCGCAGCACGTCGTCGAGGGAGCCGGAGCGGATGTCGAGCGCGGCCAACACCACGTCGACCAGCACCGCCTCCGGCGCGTCCCGCTCCACCGCGGCCCACTCCACCCACCAGCAGCCGTCCGGAAATTCCAGCTGCCGGGCGGTTTCCAGGGCCAGCGCGGTTTTCCCGACTCCGCCGGGACCGGTGAGCGTCACCAGCCGGCTGGTCTCCAGCAGCCGGCGCACCGTGTCACGCGCATCGTCGCGCCCGACGAGTGCGCTGACGGACGCCGGCAGGTTGGTACGTACGCGTACGGGTGCCTGTTCCAGGATCGCCTGATGCGCCGCGACCACCTCCGGTCCCGGCTCGATCCCCAGCTCGTCGACCATCCGTTTGCGCAGCTCACGGTAGCTGTCCAGGGCCTCCCGCCGACGACCGACGGCATCCAGCGCACGCAGGTGCAACGCCCGCAGCAGCTCCCGAAACGGATGCACCGCCACCCACGGCGCCAGCTCGTCCGCCACCGTCCCAGCCTCAGCCAACAGCAGGCTGGCCTGCGCCCGGTCCTCGTACGCGGTCAGCCGCTGCTCCTGCCAGCGTACGATCGCCGGCCGCGCGAACTCCTCATCGGCGAAATCGGCCAGCGCCGGCCCGCGCCAGAGCGCGAGTGCTTCCGTCAGCAGCGCGACTTTCCCACGTACGTCGGCATTTTCGGCGGCCTGCCGGAGAAGTTCCTGAAATCGCAGGACATCCACCGCGCTCGTACGCAGGACATACCCAGCCGGCTCATAGCCGACCAGCTCCCGACCGTGCGGCGCGAGCGCGCGACGCAACTGCGAGACCTTGGTCTGCAAGCTGTTGGCCGGATTCGCCGGCAGCCGGTCGCCCCACAAATCGTCCGCCAGCCGGTCCGCCGACACCGGATGACCGGCGTGCACCAGCAGGTCAGCGAGCAGCGCGCGGACCTTCACTTCCGGCACCCGGACCGGCAGGCCGTCGACGGTCCACACCGCGAGCGGGCCGAGCACGCCGAAACGCATGGCCACACCGTACGCGCGCACGGCCGACCGTCAGCGAACCGTGCGCGGCGACGCGCAGGGTCGCACCACAGACCACCTTCAGAAAGGAGCGCGACCATGACCGAGCGCGCGACCCGCCGCGAATGGATCGGCCTCGCCGTCCTCGCGTTGCCCACCATCCTCGCCGCAATGGACTTCAGCGTCCTGTTCCTTGCCTTGCCCTTGCTGGAAAAAGACCTGCACGCGAGCAGTACGCAACTGCTGTGGATCATGGATGTCTACGGCTTCACGATCGCCGGATTCCTGGTCACCATGGGCACTCTCGGTGACCGGATCGGCCGCCGACGGCTGCTGATGATCGGCGCCGCCGCCTTCGGCTTGTTCTCGGTGGTCGCCGCGTACTCGACCAGCGCCGACATGCTGATCGCGGCCCGCGCGTTGCTCGGGATCGCCGGCGCCACCCTGATGCCGTCCACGCTCGCGCTGATCAGCGGGATGTTCCGGAACGAGCGCCAGCGCGGCACCGCGATCAGCGTGTGGGCAACCTGCCTGCTAGTCGGTACGGTCATCGGCCCGCTGGTTGGTGGCGTGCTGCTGAGCGTGTTCTGGTGGGGTTCGGTGTTCCTGATGGGCGTACCAGTCATGGCGTTGTTGCTGGTCACCGCTCCGATCCTGCTGCCCGAACAGCGCGACTCGACGGCCGGCCGGATCGACCTGATCAGCGTTTTGCTGTCGCTCGGAGCCATCCTGCCGGTCATCTACGGCCTTAAGGAGATCGCCAACACGGGTCTGCGGCTGGTGCCCGCGTTGGCACTGGTGCTCGGGCTAGGCGTCGGGGCGGCTTTCGTCGTACGGCAGTTGCGGTCGAAGAACCCGCTGATGGACGTACGCCTCTTCCGCACTCCGGCGGTGGCGGTGGGACTCGTCGTCCTGCTCCTGGGCGGCGCGGCTGCCGGCGGCGTCTCGTACTTGTTCGCGCAGTTCTTGCAGCTGGTGGCCGGCCTGTCAGCACTGCACGCGGGTTTCTGGCTGGTCCCGGACAGCCTCGGGATGATCGTCAGCTCGCTGCTGGCGCCGGTCATCGCCCGCCGTTTTCGGCCCGCGTACGTGATCACTGGCGGCCTGGTGGTGTCGCTGCTCGGTTTCGTCGTCCTCGCCCACATCCCCGCCACCGGCGGGCTGCCGGTCGCGCTGACCGGCATCGTCATCGTCTTCTTCGGCATCGCGCCGACCTGGGTGCTCGGCACTGACCAGACCATTGCCGCCGCCACTGCCGAGCGCGCCGGATCGGTGGCGTCGATGTCGGAGACCGCCAGCGAGCTGGGTATCTCCCTCGGGATCGCCGTTCTGGGCAGCGTCAGCAATGCTGTTTACCGAGGTCAGGCGCTGCCCGGCGGGGCACGGGAGTCGTTGGCGGCGGCGGTCGCGGCGAACGTACCGGCCGACGTGTTGGACACCGCACGGGCGGCTTTCACCAGCGGATTCCACGCGGCCGGCTGGATCGGCGCCGTCGTCGTCGCCATCCTCGCGGTCGCCGTCGCGGTGTCCTTCCGCCCGACGAACTCGGCAGCCTAACCAGGTCCCCGAAGGTAACGATACGGTTCACAAAACCGGGCCGTTTCGTTACCTGGGGCCTCGCGGGTCAGCCCTTGGCGGCCCGGGCCGCGATCCGGGCCTGCACCTCGGGCCGGCGCAGCGGCGGCACGGTGGCCGGGGGCTGGCGGCGAGCCGGCAGCGCTGCCAGCAGTTTGGTGGTCGCCGCGGTCACCTCCGCCACCGCCGCCTCGAACGCGTCATGGGTCGCATCGGTGACGGTTTGCACGCCGCTGACCTTCCGGACGTACTGCCGCGCGGCCGCCTCGATTTCGTCGTCGGTCGCGGACGGTTCCAACCCACGCAAAGTGGTGATGTTTCGACACATGCCTCGATCGTAACGCCTGATCAACGCCGGTCGAGAGCGAACGAAAGACGGGTGACCCGAGGGTCCGGGGGTGGGTTAACCCGACCATCAGCCGGTGGGGCCGCCTGATCGTTTGCGGATCTTCTTCGCAGGAAGCTCAAATGCATGACTACGACACCTTTTACCGGTGAGGACCGGCGTTCTCCGGTGGCCGCGACCGTCGCCGCCGCGGTCGCGATTATTTTGCTTCCCTGGATTGTCTTTCTGGCCAATACCCTGCCACCCACCATGCTGGCCGAGCGCTGGTCGACCGCGTGGGTGGGTCTGGACCTGGCCATCGCGGTCGGCGCCGGCACCGCGGCTGTTCTGCTTTTTCGGCGGGATTCCCGGGCAATCGCGGCGATGTGCGTGACCGCTGGCCTGATGTGCACCGATTCCTGGTTCGACATTTGTACGTCCAACACCGGATCCGATCTGGTGATCGCCATCGCCGAGGCATTCCTGCTGGAGTTGCCGTTGGCGGGAGCCGCGATGTGGTTCTCCGTACGGTCGCTGCGTACAGTCGGCCAGCCGGCTTCGCTGGCAGGTGTGCGATGAGGTGGCACACGCCGGCGGCGGCTTATCAACTGATCAGCGTGGGATGGCTTCGACGCATTCTCGGCGGTGACCTGCCCACTCGGGACGTACGCTGGATTCCCCCTTTTGGGACGGTGGTGGAAGTCGGCGCCGGCGCCGGCTTCTACACCGATCACCTGGCCCGGCACCTGGGCGACAAAGGACAGCTGACGGCGGTGGATCCCGACCCCGGCGCGGTGCTGAAACTGCAGGCGCGGGGCGGGTTCGAAGCCGTCTGCGCTCGAGGGGAGAGCCTGCCGTTTTCCAGCGACAGCGTGGATACGGTGTTCTACAGCTATTCTTTGGAGGAATTCGACAACCCGGACGCCGGGCTCGCCGAGGCCGCTCGGGTGCTGCGACCCGGTGGACAACTCGTGCTGTTCCTGTGGCGGGTGAACTATCTCGGCTACCGGAAAATCATGAAGAGCAAAGCCCTGGGCGACTTCCAACAGGTCAAAGGAAAGTGGGGAGTGCAAAACACCCGGCTCGTCTTCGCATTCACCGGCGCCAAAACGCTCTCCTGCCATCACAGGCCGGCTACCTCCGCGAGAGCGATAACTCCGTATGATCGCTGATCGGGATAGCCCCATCGCCGGCAAAGCGCTTAATAATGCGGATGTATCCCTTTGCCCAGGGTGAGGAGCCCTCCCATGAGACGTCCGAAATCCATCGCTCTCGGACTGCTGAGCCTCGCGACCGCCATGGCGATGGCGATGTTCGCGACTCCCGCGCAGGCCGGCTCCAGCGACGGACTCGTCGCGCCGGGTGGCACGTCGGTGTCCGGTTTCAGCGGCACCTACGCGGGATCGGCGGCGGAGGCCGCCGCGAACCGTGCGTTTCTCCAGGCAGTGCTGCGCTCGGTCGCCAAAAAGCGGGCAGCCTCACCAAAACTGACGGCCGTGACGGTCGTCTATGATGCGTCGCAAGCACCCACCTTCGCGTCGGAAATCGCCGGTAGCGCGCAGATCTGGAACGGCGCGGTGCACAACGTACGCCTGAGCGCCGGCGGCGCGAACGCGGACTTCTCCTATTACGAGGGCAACGACTCCCGCGGTTCGTACGCCGACACCGACGGCTCCGGCCACGGCTATGTTTTCCTGGACTACCAACAGAACCAGGAGTACTACTCGCAGCGGGTGGTGGCCCACGAGACCGGTCACGTGCTCGGCCTGCCGGACGACTACTCCGGTCCGTGCAGCGAGCTGATGTCCGGCGGCGGACCCGGCCCGTCCTGCCGCAACACCCAGCCGGACCAGCAGGAGCGCAACCAGGTCGACTCGATCTGGAGCAACGCCAACCTGAGCAAGCTCGCTCCGGTCAGCTAAGGGAGAAAATCACCGGCATCGGGCAACCCCGATGCCGGTGATTACGCTGTCGCGGCCGGGTTGTCACTTAGCCACTTGCCGTACTCGGGATTGCGGCCGGCACCTTCGACATATTCCTGGACGAGGAAGTCAAACGCGGCCGGGACCAGCGGTTCCCATACGCTGTCCCGGCGCCAGGCCAGGAAAAGGTGCACACCAAACGGGTCGCCGGCCATTCGCCGGACGGCGAGATCCTCCCGTGGCACCGAAGTTGGCTGACAGACGGCGATGCAGTGTCCTCGTACGATCAGCTCCCGACTGGTCGGAATATCGCCGATATTGACCAGCCGGGGAGTGAATCCGGCGGCCGCGCACACCCGGCGGATGTGCGCGGCTTCGTCGTCGCCGGAGGAATTGATCACCCAGGAGGAGTCGGCGAGATCAGTCAACGTCACGTTTTCCGCGTCGGCCAACGGATCCCCGGACGCTATCGCGACGGACTGCGGCTCGCGGACCATCACCGTCCGGCGGGCCACCCGCGTCGACGGCGGCATCGACCATCCCTCGTTTTCGTACAGATATGCCACGTCGAGCTGGCGTTGGTCCAGCAATCCCATCAGCGTTCGCGCCGAGTTGTCCACGTGCAGCACCACGTCGGTCTCCGGTGCGAGCGATCGTAGGCGTTCCAACCAACCGGCCGTCACGTGGCTGGGCGTGCACCCGACGCGGAGTTGGCGATGTTCGCCATCGGCGGCCAACCCGACAGCGGCCTCCAACAATGAATCCATTTCCGCCAGTAAGTTTCGGCCGCGGGCAACCAGAAACTGACCGAGCGGGGTCGGCCGGCAACCGTCCGCGTTTCGCAGAAACGCCGGTCCGCCCAGCGCCGCCTCGATTCGCTGCAGCCCAGCGGTGATCGCCGGCTGTGTCATGCCGAGCTGAACAGCCGCCTTACGCAGGCTTCCGGCGTCCGCGATCGCACACAGCACCCGCAGGTGACGCGCCTCCAATCGCACCAAATCACCATAACGGCGCCATCGACCCACCACCAGAAGGTAAATTTCACGGAATAGAACTCCACCTACGTCCAGGTGCGTACGTCCGGATACCACGCTGGCGGCACGACAGCGGCCCCGCCAGCGGCGATGCTGGTGTGATGACTCGTCCCAAAAGCATCGCCGCGCTGACCGCTGGCCTCAGCACCGCCGAGCGGCTCACTTACGCGGTGGGCGGATTGCTGATCGCGTCCGGCGTCGTGCATTTCCTGGTGCTGGTCATCAGCGGTGACAGCTGGGATGGCCCGCTGTCCTTCCGCAAACCGACAACTTTCGGACTGTCCTTCGGGTTGACGCTGATCACCATCACCTGGGTGGCGTCGTACGTGAAAATGGGCGTACGGCTGCGCACCTGGTTGTTGGGTTTCTTCGGCGCGGCCTGCGTACTGGAGGTCGCGCTGGTGACCATGCAGGCGTGGCGCGGGGTTCCTTCGCATTACAACCTGGAAACCACGTTCGACGGCATTGTCGCCCGTACGCTCGCAGTCGGCGGCGCGGTGCTGGTCGTCACCATCGTGACGCTGACAATCCTGTCCTTCCGCTCAGCGCCGGACACCGCACCGAGCATGCGATTGGCCGTACGAGCCGGACTACTCTGTCTCGACGCGGCTTTGGCCGTAGGAGTGGCCATGATCGCGAAGGGCATGCTGCTTGTCTTTGAGGGGCAACAACAACTCGCGTACGCGACCGGTGGATCGCTCAAGCCCGAACACGCGGTCACCATGCACGCGGTGCTGGTGCTGCCGGTTTTGGCCTGGCTGTTGACCTTTACCCGATGGTCGGAGCGACGCCGCGGCCAGGTCGTGTGGCTCGGCATCGCCGGCTACGCCCTGGCCGCGGTCCTGGTCGTGCTCGGTCTCACCTGATCTGTCGCAGCAACCCCAGCAGCTCACCGAAAGTCTCCGGCGCCACCTGACGGAACACCACGACCGCGATGCCCAGGAACACCACCAGCAAGACGAGAGTGACGAGGCCAGAGAAGAAACCGCCGCCTCGCCTGGTCGGATGATAGTGCGAATTCGGCACGTACCGGTGCCCCTGTTGGGAAAGCCGGTTCGCGTCCTGCGCCGCGCGCATGCTGGCCTGCGCTTGTTGTTGAGCCGCCTGCTGGGCCTGATGGGCCGCTTGCTGGGCTTGAAAACCCGGGTTGGTCATGGGTCGGCCTCCGATCCGATCCGGAAGCTCCCAGTCTGCGGTCGCCCGGCGGCCGGTTGACGAAACTTGACGAACCTGGACGAGCATTGACGGGCATTGACGGCATTGCCAGCGGCGAGCCCACGGCCGCTCAACCGACGCGGTAGCGGCCGAACACCCAGGTCCCGGGGGCGGCCGGATCGTCGCCAGCCCAGAACTGGGTCCACAGCCGGCGGAATTCGTCCAGCGAAATGTGCCCGTCGGAGTTGAGGTCCAGCAAGGGAAAGATCTCGTCGACGTTGGCGTCCTGACCGGTCCACGCGGTGATGAGCTGCCGGTATTCGGCCGGCGAAAGCTCGCCGTCGGAGTTTTCGTCGATGGCCTCGAACATCGCGTCGGCGGTGCCGGTGACCGCGTCGACCATCGTCGGCAGCTGGTCGACCAACGCCATCACGTCGTCCAGGGTGACCCGGTCTCGGCCACCGGCAGCCGTACGCAGCGAGGCCCACCAACCGAGCATGATCTCGCGTAGCCGCTCATATTGGTCCGTACCCGGCTCGAGACCACGCAGCGTCGTCCACCGCTGGGCAAGCGACGCGAAGTCGCGCTCGATCAGGAAACCGCGACTGTCCTCGTCCATCGCCGCGAACACGCCGGCCACCTTGCCCCGCTGGAAATCGCTCGCCATCGCGCCGTCCCTTCGGTCGACACCGAGTATCGCGACGGCCGACCCGGCGGAGCCCACTCAAAGTTTGACGCTTTATTAGTTGGAGGCAGGCGTGGTGTCGATGCCGTGGAAGAGAATGCGGGTGACGGTCGGGGCGACCCCGTGCCGGGGCAGTTGGGCCTCGTTGGCCCCCGCACAGCCGGTGTAGACCAGGCCCCACAAGACGCTGCGGATCCAGATCGCGTCGATCTGCCGGTCGAACACTCCTTCGGCCTGGCCGCGTTTTATCAGCGCCAGCACCGGATCAACGTCTGGTTTGGGGCGTTCGCGGCCTTCGGACGCCCGAGGGTCACCGAACAGGAACAGCAGCCGGTCACCGACATCGACCATCGCAGCGACAAGTCTGGTCATTGCCTCCAAGGGCGGCCCTTGGTCCGTCGCCGCGTCCCGTACGGACTTCTCCACCGCCTGCCAGGAGTCTTCGATGACCGCGACCAACAACTCCTCGCGGTCAGCGAAATAGCGGTGCAGCGTCGTACGCCCGACGCCCGCTTCCTCAGCGACCATCGCGAGAGTGGCACTTCGGTCGCGGGTCAACGCGAGAGCGGCCGCGCTCAGAATGGCCCGCCGGGTCCGACCTCGAACACCGGACTCGACATCTGTGCTCACCCCCTCATAGTACCATGAGAGTCCAATTCGGAACAAGTATGTTCCATTTAGGAGCACCATCGTGCTATCGTCGTCGGTGTGACGACGACGATGAAAACGTTCCCGCCGAGTGGGATCGGCGCGGTGGCGTCCGGACTGGTCGTCCGGCACCTGACCGAGATTTTGCGGCAAAAGGGGGAACACGTACGAGAAGAAGGCGCTGACCGACTGTTTCTGGCTGGCGTTTCACCCACGGACGTCGAGGCGATCGTCGGCCAGGCGGTCGCGGCTGGCATCGGGCGGATCGTGCTGCTGTCCTCGCACGGAGCTCGCCACGAAGCCGCGTACGGCCGCGCCTGTTGGCATCATCTGCTGGTCGAGCAGGCAGTGGAGGCGTCCGGCGTCGAGTGGACGCACCTGCGCTCACCTGGGCTGATGAGCGGCACGCTGCGATGGGCGACGGCGATCCGCGACAGCGCGGTCGTACGAGCGCCGTACGCGCAGGCCGCGTATCCGCTGCTGGACGACGCGGACCTGGCCGAGATCGCGGCGACCGTCCTGCTCGAACCAGGCCACCACGGCCGGGCGTACAACCTGGCCGGCGCGCCCGGCGTTTCGCAGGTCGAGCAGGTCAAAGCCATCGCCGCCGCGATCGGGCAGCCGATCCGTTTCGAAGAGCTCAGCCCTCAGCGGGCCCGCGACGAGTGGGAAGGCGCGGGCTGGCCGGAGGCCGCGATTCAGTTGCAACTCAAGGTCCTGAAGGACCTCGTGGACGGGCATACGGGCATCGAGGACGCCATGCCAGTCGAAGAGCTGCTGGGTCGCCCCGCTGGCAACTACGCGGACTGGGTGGTCCGAAATTCCGACGGTTTCCGGAGGCAGAACCTGTGGTGACAGTGGTGACCGGCGCGACTGGGCAGGTCGGCCGGCTGGTGGTCGAGCGGCTTCGTACGGCCGGCGAGAAAGTACGGGCGGTGACCCGCGGTTCCGTGGAACCAGGTGTCGAGACCGTACGTGGTGACCTTCGAGAGCCCGACTCGTTGGTCGGCGCCTTCGAAGGCGCCGACCGGCTTTATCTGTTCCCAGTGGCCGAAACCGCACGAGAGGTCGTCGACCTCGCACGCCGGGCCGGCATCGAGCGGATCGTGGTGCTGTCGTCCGGCGCGGTGACTACCGGCCACGACACTGACTTCCACCTGCCGGTCGAGCAGGCCGTCGAGGCGTCCGGCCTGGAGTGGACGCACGTACGCCCCGGCGCCTTCGCGATGAACAGCCTGCACCTTTGGGGACCGTCCGTACGAGCCGGCCGCACGGTCATCGATCCGTACCCGGACCAGGTCGACCAGCCGGTGCACGAGGCCGACATCGCCGATATCGCTGCCGCGGCGCTCCTTGAGGACGGCCATAACGGTGTCGCTTACACGTTCGTAGGGCCCGAGCAGCTCAGCCATCGGGACCAGGTTGCCGCGCTCGAGGCCGCGATCGGCGAGCCGATCCAGCTGCCCGAGGTCACCGCGGAGCAGGCGCTGGAGCACTATCGCCGGCAGGGTGGCTGGGCTGCCGCGAGCGCCGAGTTCCTGTTCGGCGGGCAGCCGTATTCCGCCGAGCCCGGCGAACCGCAGCCGTTCGTCCCCCGACCGAGCGAATTCCGCGCTCGCACGTACGCCGAGTGGGCTCGCGGCCACGCGGACGACTTCCGGTGAGCGGGTCAGCCGGCGCTGGCCTCTTCCAGGCCGCGGGCGGCCAACCGGTCGGCTCGTTCGTTTTCCGGGTGGCCGGCGTGCCCCTTCACCCAGTGCCACTCGACCTGGTGTCGCTCCACAGCCGCCTCCAGGCGCTGCCACAGGTCGACGTTCTTCACCGGTTTGCGGTCCGTGGTCTGCCAGCCGTTCTGCTTCCATTTCGGCACCCACTGAGTGATGCCCGACCGTACATAAGTGCTGTCTGTGTAGAGCATCACGACGGACGGCCGGGTGAGCGCCTCCAGAGCCTGGATCGGCGCTGTCAGCTCCATCCGGTTGTTGGTGGTGACGGCCGGATCGCCGCCGCAGAGCTCCTTTTCCACCGTGCCGAAGCGAAGCAGCGCACCCCACCCGCCGGGGCCCGGGTTCGGCCGGCACGCGCCATCGGTGTAGATCTCCACAGCTGCCATGCCAGCAAGATACCGGCGGACCCCGACCGCGATTGCGCGCGGCGCGAAATTCCGGTGGCGCATCGGGCCCGGTGCCGTACGGTGGCGGCGTCCGCGATCTCGTCGCACCCTGGTGGGACGATCGAAGTAACCGCTAAAAAATTGCCGACGAAGATGCGAGAGTTCCCGTGCTGATCCGATTGTTGCGTGACTTCCTACGCCCCTATCGTGCCCCGCTGGCACTGGTGGTGCTGCTCCAGCTGTTGCAGACCCTGGCGGCGCTTTACCTGCCAACCCTGAACGCGGACATCATCGACTACGGCGTTGTCAAAGGCGATATGGGCTACATCCTGCGCATCGGCGGGGTGATGATCGTGGTGTCGATGGTGCAGATCGTCTGCTCTGCCGGTGCGGTGCTCTATGGCGCGCGTACGGCGATGGCAGTCGGCCGGGACGTCCGGGCCGCGGTCTTCCATCGAGTGCAGAAGTTCTCCGCCCGTGAGGTCGGCCATTTCGGCACACCGACCCTGATCACCCGTACGACCAATGACGTGCAGCAGGTGCAGATGCTGGCCCTGATGACGTTTGTCCTCATGGTGTCGGCGCCGATCATGTGCGTCGGCGGCATCATCCTCGCCCTCAACCAGGACGTGCCGCTGTCCTCACTGCTGCTGATCATCGTGCCGGTGCTGGCCATCGCGGTGAGCCTCATCATCAGCCGGATGCGGCCGCTTTTTCGGCTGATGCAGGAGCGGATCGACGGGATCAACCGGGTGCTGCGTGAGCAGATCACCGGCATCCGGGTCATTCGCGCTTTCGTGCGGGACACCAACGAGCGCGAGCGTTTCACCGGCTCCAACACCGAGTTGCTGACCGTGTCGCTCGGCGTCGGCCGGCTGATGGCGTTGATGTTCCCGGTGGTCATGCTGGTGATGAACGTGTCCAGCGTGGCGGTGCTGTGGTTCGGCGGCCACCGGATCGCCAGCGGCGACATGAAGATCGGCGCGCTGACGGCGTTCCTGAGCTACCTGCTGCAGATCCTGATGTCGGTCATGATGGCGACCTTCATGTTCATGATGGTCCCGCGCGCGGAGGTGTGCGCCGAGCGGATCAAGGAGGTGCTGGACACCGAGCCCAGTGTGGTGCCGCCGGTCCAGCCAGTCGCCGCGGTCCCGACGCATGGCCAACTGGAGCTGCGGGGCGTCCAGTTTCACTTCCCCGGCGCTGAGAACTCGGTGCTGCGCGGCATCGACCTGCTGGCCCGGCCGGGTGAGACGACGGCCGTCATCGGCAGTACGGGCAGCGGCAAGACCACGCTGCTCAACCTCGTGCCGCGGTTGTACGACGCGACCGCCGGCGCGGTGCTGGTGGACGGCATCGACGTACGGGAGCTGGACCCGACCGTGCTGTCCAACACGATCGGTTTCGTGCCGCAGAAGCCCTACCTGTTCTCCGGGACGGTCGCGTCGAACCTGCGATATGGCAAGCCGGACGCCACCGACGAGGAGCTCTGGCACGCGCTGGAGATCGCCCAGGCCCGCGACTTCGTCGAGCGGATGCCCGAGGGCCTGGACGCGCCGATCGCGCAGGGCGGCACCAACGTGTCCGGCGGCCAGCGGCAGCGACTCGCCATCGCCCGAACTCTCGTACGCCGCCCGGAGATCTACCTTTTCGACGACTCCTTCTCGGCGCTGGACTACGCGACCGACGCAGCGCTGCGCAGGGCACTCGCGCGGGAAACGTCCGAGGCGACCGTGGTGATCGTCGCCCAGCGGGTCAGCACCATCCGCAACGCGGACCGGATCCTGGTGCTGGACGAGGGCCGGGTGGTCGGCTCCGGCACCCACGGCGAGCTCATGGACACCAACGAAACCTATCGGGAGATCGTGCTCTCCCAGCTCACCGAGCAGGAGGCAGCATGAGTTCCCCCGCCCCCACCGTGCAGGGCGAAAGGGCCGTTCCCAAGCGCGCCCTCGGCCCAGCGCCGGGCCCCGGCCCAGCCCGCTTCATGGGTGGCATGTCGACCGAGAAAGCGCTGGATTTCAAGGGCTCCGGCCGCCGGCTGCTGCAGTTGCTGCGTCCCCAGCGGCTGATGATCACCGCGGTGTTGGTCATCGGCGTGATCAGTGTGACGCTGACCGTGATCGGCCCGAAAATCCTCGGCCAGGCCACCGACCTGATTTTCGCCGGTGTCATCGGCGCCTCGCTGCCGGCCACCACCACCAAGGCGGCCGCCATCGCCCACCTGCGAGCGACCGGCCAGAACACCCTCGCGGACCTGTTCAAGTCGGTCAACCTGGTGCCCGGCCACGGCATCGACTTCGACGCCGTCGGCCGAGTCCTGCTGATCGTGCTGGCGCTGTACGTCGGTGCGTCCGTGCTCAGCCTCTTCCAGGGCCGGCTGACCACCACGGTCGTGCAGCGGGCGGTCTTCGACCTGCGCCAGCAGGTGGAGGCGAAGTTCGCCCGGCTCCCGCTGCGGTATTTCGACCAGCAGCCGCGGGGTGAGGTGCTCAGCCGGGTCACCAACGACATCGACAACCTGCAGCAGTCGCTGCAGCAGGTGCTCAGCCAGGTGGTGACCTCGCTGCTGTCGATTGTCGGCGTGCTGATCCTGATGCTGGTGATCTCCCCGCTGCTGGCCCTGATCGCGCTGGTCACCGTCCCGATCTCGGTGTTCGTCGCGGCCCGGATCGGCAAGCAGGCGCAGCCGCAGTTCATCAAGCAGTGGAGCACCACCGGCCGGCTGAACGCCCACATCGAAGAGATGTATACCGGGCATTCGCTGGTCAAGGTCTTCGGCCGCGAGGCCGAGTCGGCGGAGATTTTCGACCAGCACAACGAAACCCTGTTCAACGCGAGCTTCCGGGCCCAGTTCATCTCCGGGCTGATCCAGCCAGCAATGATGTTCATCGGCAACCTGAACTACGTGCTCGTCGCGGTGGTCGGCGCGCTCCGGGTGGCCAGCGGCTCGCTGTCGTTGGGTGACGTGCAGGCCTTCATCCAGTATTCGCGGCAGTTCACCCAGCCCATCACCCAGGTCGCCAGCATGGCCAACCTGATGCAGTCCGGCGTCGCCTCGGCCGAGCGGGTCTTCGCCTTGCTGGACGCGCAGGAGCAGGACCCGGACCCGGTCGAGCCGGTACGACTGGAGAAGACCCACGGACGGGTCGCCTTCGAGCACGTCTCCTTCCGGTACGACCCGGAGACGCCGCTCATCGACGACCTGTCGCTGCGGGTCGAGCCAGGCAGCACCGTCGCGATCGTCGGACCCACCGGCGCCGGCAAGACCACGCTGGTCAACCTGCTGATGCGGTTCTACGAGATCACCGGCGGCCGGATCACCCTGGACGGCGTCGACATCGCCACCATGACCCGCGAGGACCTGCGGGCCAAGACCGGCATGGTGTTGCAGGACGCGTGGCTCTTCGGCGGCACCATCGCCGAGAACATCGCGTACGGCTGCGCCTCCGCGACCCGCGACGAGATCGTCGCGGCCGCGAAGGCGACGCACGTCGACCGGTTCGTGCGGACCCTTCCCGATGGCTATGACACCGTCATCGACGAAGAGGGCGAGACCGTCAGCGCCGGCGAGAAACAGCTGATCACGGTGGCCCGGGCGTTCCTCGCGTCACCGGCGATCCTGATCCTGGACGAGGCCACCAGCTCGGTCGACACCCGAACCGAGGTGCTCATCCAGCGCGCGATGAACTCGCTCCGGCAGGGGCGTACGAGCTTCGTCATCGCGCACCGGCTGTCGACCATCCGCGATGCCGATCTCATCCTGGTGATGGAGTCCGGCACCATCGTCGAGCAGGGCAGCCATGCCGAGCTGCTCGACGCCCACGGTGCATATGCGCGACTCTATGCGGCCCAGTTCGCCCAAGCCGCCGTCGAAGTCGAGTAGCCCCTTTTACCGCATCGACGCGATGCGTGCGTTTGGCGCACGCATCGCGTCGATGCGGTAAGTCAGACCTTGGTGGGGACGGCGGCCGTACGAGCCAGTGGCTTGCGGGTGAAACGCACGCCGTCGCCGGTGAGCCGGCCACGGCGCAGCATGATCAGGTCGCGGATGTAGTTCTGGTAGAGCCGCCAAGGAGCGCGCGCCCCCTGTTTCGGCAGCTTTTCGACGCTGCGCAACACATAACCGGACATCAGGTCGATCAGCGGCCGGGTTTCCCCGGTTACTTTTGGCGCGACCGGCGTACAGATCTGCTGCTGACGAGCATCCATGTGGTTGAGCAACCGGCACACGTAACCAGCGACGAGATCCGCCTTCAACGTCCATGACGCGTTCGTGTATCCCACGGTGAGCGCGAAATTCGGTACTCCCGAGAGCATCATGCCCTTGTACGCGACGGTGTCACCGAGTTCCACGTCCGAGCCGTCGACGGTCAGCGAGATGCCACCAATGCCGAGCAGGTTAAGGCCGGTCGCGGTGACGACGATGTCGGCGTTCAACTCCTCGCCAGAGGCGAGTGTGACGCCTTTCTCGGTAAAGGTCTCGATCGTGTCGGTGACGACGTCGGCCTTGCCGTCCCGGATGGCCTTGAAGAAGTTGCCGTCCGGCACGACACAGAGACGCTGGTCCCACGGGTTGTAGCGCGGCCGGAAATGGGTGTCCACGTCGAAGGTTTTCGGCAGTTCCTTGAGAAGTGCCGAGCGCAGAATGCCTTTCATCGCCTTAGGCGCGTGCCGGCTGAGCTGGAAGCTGGCGGTCGCCCGCAGCAGGTGTTTCCAGCGCATGATCGAGTACGCGACATTTTCCGGCACCTTGCCGCGCAACGCCTTCTCCCACGACTCCACCGACGGCAGCGACACCAGGTAGCTCGGCGAGCGCTGCAGCATCGTGACGTGCTCCGCGTCGTCGGTCATGGCCGGCACCAGGGTGACCGCGGTCGCGCCGCTGCCGATCACCACGACCCGCTTGCCGGCGTAGTCCAGGTCGTCGGGCCACAGCTGCGGGTGGACGACCTGCCCAGCGTACGACTCGATGCCCGGAAAGTCCGGCGTGTAACCCTGCTCGTAGTTGTAATAACCGCTGCAGACAAAGAGAAAACCGCACGTCAGCTCGACAGTCTCATCGGTGTCCGTGCGCCGCGCCTCGACCGTCCAGCGGGCGTCCTGGGTCGACCACCGCGCTCCGATCACCCGGTGCTGGAACCGGATCTTGCTCTCCACGTCGTACGCCTTGGCGGTTTCCCGTACGTACGAACGGATCGACGGCCCGTCGGCGATCACCTTGCCGCCAGTCCACGGCCGGAAGTTGTAACCGAGGGTGAACATGTCCGAGTCGGACCGGATGCCCGGATAGCGGAACAGGTCCCAGGTGCCGCCGATCGCGTCGCGGGACTCCAGGATCGCGTACGTCTTGCCGGGCGACTCGCGTCGCAGGTGGCAGGCGGCGCCGATGCCGGAGAGCCCGGCGCCGACGATCAGTACGTCCACATGGTCGGCGGTCATCTTTGTCCCCATTCACAAACCGATCGGTCGGTCAGGGTGAGCCAGTGCACAGCATTCTGCCGTGATCGCGCGCTCACCACCACTGTCAGATTCGACACATCGACCGGTTTTGTCAACCAACCATCGGGCCGGCGACCTCCCGCCACCGGCCCTGACCTGCGGGTTTACGGATAGTTGGTCCAGGGGCTGACCTGGTGGGATGTGTTGGCGGCCGGGCCGGTGTTGTTGATGACGTGGCTGATGGTGCCGACGCCGCCGAGCGAAACCGTGACCAGGTCGTGGAACTTGACCCCAGGGGTGTCCGGCACCTCGAACGCATGGCTGGCCACGATCGAGTTGTTGGTGTTGAAGAAGCAGTAGCTGCCGACGCCCCAGGCCTCGTGGCTGGTCACCGAATTCGCCACCTTGTACGCGGCCCAGCCCTGGTTGCCGCCGCCGCTGGTCCACGACCCCTGGTCGGGCACGTCGTACGGGAGCTCGTTCTGGAAGAAGTACGTCCGGCCGCCGTTGCCGTTCCAGAGCACGTTGAACTGCTGGTAATGCTCGACGAAGAGGCCGTACATCGTCACGTCGTTGCCGTTGACCACCAACCCGTTGTTGGCCGTGTTGACGGTCCAGCCGACGCCGTACGTGTGGTCACCGCGCCACAGCCACATGTGGTCGCCAACGACGTTGTTGCTGTTGATCAGCAAACTCTGGGTCGCCTTACCGACCGCCGCCCCGCCAATGCGGAAGAAAACGTCGTGGATCGAGGCCGGGTCAGCGACGTGGCTGGCGGTCGAGCCGGGCTGGCCAATCTGCACCAGAACCTGAGAATTGCTCGTACCAGCGTCGATCAACAAGCCGCCGATGTTGATTCCGTCCACGTCCGCGGTCGAGATCGCGGTGACACCGTTGTCCGGAATCAGGGTGGCCATCCCCATCCCGAGCAGGACGGTGTCCGGCCGGGTCACGTTCAGGGTCTGGTTCAGGTGGTAGACGCCCGGAGTGAACAGCAAGTTGAGTCCCTGCGCCAAAGCCGCGTTCAAGGTAGCCGCGGAACTGGCCGGCGAGGCCACGTAGAACTGGCTCAGCGAGATCGAGTTGCCCACCGGCGTACCGTGTCCCCAGCTCGTACCGGAGGAGTTTTGCCGCACTCCAGGGACAAAGACGTTGTAGTTTCCGGATCCGTCAAGATAGAGGAACGGTTTTTCCCGTACGACCGGAGTCTGGCCGACGACGGTGTCCGGCGGGCTGGGATAACTCTGCGCCGGAGTGCCGGTCGAGCCGACGAAGACCATATTCCAGTTGCTGCCGGTCCAGCCGCCGTTCAGCTCGCTGTTGCGGGTCAGGAACTGTTGCTGCGAACCGGATTCCACCAGTCCATCGATCCTGCTGTCGGCGATCAGACCGCCACTGGACCAGCCGTCGCCGCCGTTCCACAGTTGAACCTGGCCACGCAGGTGCATCCTGCGATAGGGCACTGCCTGCGAAACGGCCCATCGCTCGATCTGCCCAGCGGGCAGGGTGACTGACAGATTTTCGGCGTCCCGCCAGAAATTCTGGGTGGCATTACCCAGGTTGTTCGGATCGCTGCCCTGCTGCAGCCAGTCAGCCTCGACGCGTACGTGCCCATTGATGTTCACGTCATCGGGCGACATTCCCAGGCCCGCGACCTCGGTGTAGAAACCGAGGTTCACGTCCGCGTTGTAGCTGCCCGGCTGGAAAAGCACCTCGTAGCGCTCGCTGCCGAACTGGTTAGTGTGCTGTTGGTTGAAGATCGAGGTCAGCTTGTTCTGCATGTCCGGCTGCGAGGATCCGGGGCCGTAAACGAAAACGTTCGGCCCGAAGTTGGGATTCTTGGGATCCGTCGGCGGAATTGTGCTGCCCCCGCCCGGAGTGTGGACGGCGACTTCAAAGAGCGAATAGCCGTATGGAGTCGCGCGCTGGGTCCCATAGATCCGCAGATACCGCCCGGAACCCGTGACCGGAATGGCTTGGCTGCCGCCCGGACCAGTGGTCGTCGAGTAAATATCGGTCCACGTGTTGCCATCCGGCGAGGTCTGCAGCTCGAAGGCGCGCGCGTACGCCGCTTCCCAGGTCAGGTCGACCTCGCAGAGCTGTTGACTGCTGCCCAGGTCGATCCGCAACCACTGTGGGTCGGAGAACTGGCTGGACCAGCGCGATCCGGTGTCGCCGTCCACCGCGGCGGAGGCCGGATAGCTGGCCGACTCGGTGGACGAAGCGGTCGCCGGCGCGTTCAGAGCCGCATTGGCAGTGCCGCAAGTGGCGGCCGCGACCGGAGCCGCCGGCGCCGCCAGCAGGGAGGACAGAGCGAGCGCGATTGCCAGTGCAGCGGCCAAAAACGGCAGCCGGCGGACCGGGGTGGGTGTCATGGGCACCTGCGTGTCTCCTTTTCCGGGCGTACGCGGCGAGAACCCACTGCGCTGGAGCGATTGCCTTTTTTCTTCAGGGGTAGGCGTTCCGGAAGGAATGTGATGCATTCAACAGCGCCGAAACCGGGTAGTCAAGACTTCCCGGCAGAACCCGTCACTTAACTACTTAACAAACCCGTGGTTGACAACCTCGACTTCCTTCGTACCATGAATTAAGGCGTCCCCGCAGCGCACGCGAGCTTGCTTTCTTTCTCCTCGTCGCTCCATCCCGCCATCTCGCGCACCCATCACCGGCTGAGGAACTCTCATGACAACCAGAAGACAAGTCCTCGGATGGACCGCCGCGACCGCCGCTCTCGCCTGGGCGATCCCCGCTTCCCCGAAACGCGCCGCCGCCGCGACCACCATGCCGTTGACCGTCGTCAACAACACCGGCCGCTATTCGAACAGCGCGGGGTGGATTTACATCGTGGGCACAAATCCGGCCGGACAGCAGTGTTACGTACGCTCCGACGGCGTGCAGGTGCCGGTGTCCACCTCGCTGAACGGACCGGACGGCTATGCCGACCTGTCCATCCCGTTCGCCGGCTCCGGATCCACCACCGTGTCGTTGCCGAACATGTCCGGCCGAATTTACGTGTCACTCGACGCGAAACTCAAGTTCCGGGTGGTGATCGACGGCAACGGCAAACCAGCCCTGCAGTATCCGGCCGGCTGGGTGACCTCCGACCCGAGCTATTCGGTGCTGCACGACTGCATGGAATTCACCTTCGCCGGCAGCGGAATGTACTGCAACACGACCATGGTCGACATGTTCAGCGTACCGATGGAAATCCACCTGACGGGCGCGTCCACGCAAACCGCCGGCACGCTCACCTCCGGCGGCCGGGACGCGATTTTCGCCGCCGTCTCAGCAAACCCTGATTTCCACAACCTCGTCGTCGGCGACTCGCTGCGGATCATCGCACCCGGCCACGGGATCGACGGCGGGCAGTTCTCTCGTACGTACTATGACTCCTACATCGACCAGGTGTGGAACACGTACGCGAACCAGGACCTGCATGTGACGATCAATGCCACCACCTACACCGGCCGGGTCAGCGGCAACCAACTGCATTTCGACCAGGGCGTAGCGACTTTCAACCGCCCGAGCACCCAGGACATTTTCTATTGCAACGGCGCCCTCAGCGCCCCGAACGACGGCCTGACCGGTCCGGTCGCGGCGCAGTTGGGCGCGGCCTACAACCGGTCGACCCTGGTCACCCACCCGAACCAACCGGTCACGGATCCGTCGCAGTTCTATCAGGCCGGGATCACCAACCACTATTCCCAAGCGATTCACCAAAACACCGTCGACGGCAAGGCCTACGGCTTTCCCTTCGACGACGTGGGCAATTTCGCCTCGTACATTCAGGACAACGCCCCCACCAGCATCACCCTGACCCTGACCCCTTTCGGCGCCGGCGGCGGCTCCACCGGTGGGCTGCTCTCCCAGAACCGCCCCGCCACCGCGTCCTCCACCGAGAATGCCAGTTTCCCCGCCTCAAACGCATATGACGGCAACACCGGAACCCGCTGGTCCTCGCAGTTCAGCGATCCCCAGTGGATTCAGGTGGATCTCGGCGCGGTCCACTCGGTCAACCGAGTCCGGCTCACCTGGGAAGCGGCTTTTGGCTCGGCGTACCAGATCCAGACCTCGACCGACGGCGGCAGCTGGTCCACCGCTTACGCCACGAGCGCCGGCCAAGGCGGTGTCGAGGACCTTTCCTTCGGCACCCGCCAAGCCCGCTATATCCGCATGCAGGGCACCCAGCGCGGCACCCCGTACGGCTATTCCCTCTGGGAAATGGAGGTCTACGGCAGCTGACCCGCCAGTCCGCTCCCGACCACGACCGCTCGGAAAGTTAGAGTGGTCGCGGTCACGGAGAGCGAGGGACACCGGTGGAGCCCACCAGCGAGAAGAAGCGCAAGCGGTTCCCGGACAGCCTGCGGCGGGCGATCGGCTCGTCGCTGCTGGTGGTTGTCATGCTCGTCGTCGCGTACGTCCTCGACGTGGCCAGCTACCTGAAGGCCGACCACTGGTATCTGAAGCTGATCGCGCTCGGCGGCGCCGCGGTTTTCGTCCTCGTCGGGGTGGTCGCCGTACGCTCCGTCGGCTCGGTGGCGGCCGGCCGGATCCAGCGGCGGTTGAGCGCCGGACATGCGGCGGCGCTGCGCCTCGCGGTGTCACTTTGCGGCTACATCGGCCTTGCCATTGTCGTGCTGAACACCCTGGGCGTCGACCTCGGGCAGCTGCTGGTCGGCGGCGCGCTCACCGGCGTGGTGATCGGCATCGCCGCCCAGCAGTCCCTCGGCAACGTCTTCGCGGGCGTGGTGTTGATGAGCTCGCAGCCGTTCTCGGTCGGCGATCACGTCGTCGTCCACTCCGGCGCCCTGGGCGGCCCGCACCGTGGTCAGGTGACCGAGATGGGGCTGGTCTATCTCACCTTGGAAACCGAAACCGGCCCGATTCGCCTTCCCAACAGCGCGGTCCTGAACTCCGCGGTTGCCCAGAACGGCACCGAACCCGAATAGCGGCTATCCCAGCAATCGGCTGGGCTGCGGCCACTCGCTGCCGACGCAGAAGTGGTTATGCCACAGCCAGCCATCTTGTACGAACGAGGTTCCGTTCGACAGTGACACGTAAACTTGCGCCGCGGTCCCCCGAGTGAAGGTCACGATGTCGGATTTCCCGTCGCCGTCGAAATCGCCGACTCCGGGCACCTCACCGGCGAGCGAGAAACGGTGGTGCCAGATGGCCCCGGCGCCGAATTGGGTGCCGTCCGACAACCCCACGTAGACCAGTGCCGGATTTGCCTGCGTAAACGTGACAATATCGTCGCGGCCGTCGCCATTGAAGTCGCCCACCGCTGGGGTTTCGCCGGCCGGCGCGAACCAACCGTTCCACAGGTTGTCGCCGCCGTTGCCCAGGAAACGGGCTCCGTTCGAGAGTGCGACATAGACGTCGCCGGTGGTGCCCTGCGAGAAGGTGGCGATGTCGTCCATGCCGTCGCCGTTGAAGTCGCCCACCGCCGGCGGCTCGCTGCCGTAGCCGAAGTTCGAGTCCCATAGCTGCGAGGTGCCCTCGAAACTGCTGCCCGTCGACAACGCCACGTAGACCTGCCCAGGGCCGTAAGAGGCACCGCGGGTGAAGGTGGCGATGTCCGCCCTGCCGTCGCCGTTGAAGTCGCCGACCAACGGGATTTCGCTGTCCAGCGCGAAGAAACTGTGCCACAGCTGGGGTGCCCCGAAAGTGGATCCGTTGGACAGCTGGACATAGACCTTCGGGCTGCCGCCGCGTACGAACCAGATGATGTCCGTACGCCCGTCGCCGTCCACGTCCCCGGTCAGCGGCACCGCCGTGCCCGGCGCCACGCCGGAGGCCACCAGCACACCGTCGCCGGCGAAGGCGGCGCCGGTCGAGGTGGCGCCGTACGCGGTGGCAGCCGTGCCCCTGGTGAAGGTGAGTACGTCATCCTTGCCGTCGCCGCTGAAATCGTTGTGAGTGGCCACCTTCGTCGTCGCCGACACCACCGCGGACGCGTCAGCGGCAAGACCGCCCGGATCCACCGCGACCACCCGGTAATAGCGGGTTTGCTTGGCCGGCAAGGCAATTTGGACGTAACTGGTGGTCCGGCTGGTGCCGATCAAGGTCGAGGCGCCCACCGGTACGTCGGAAGATGGTGAGGAATAGACCCGATAAAGCGTCGCTCCAGCGGCGGACGTCGGCTCATTCCACTGCAATCGGACGGCGTGCCGGGTGCCGGTCACCGTCAGGCCGGTCACCGCGGCCGGACGGGCCGTGTTCGCGTACGCGCCGACAATCGCGTCCGCCGCATAGCGAACGGCGTTCCAAGCCGGCGACCCAGCCGTCGGTGTCAACGTCACAGCAATGCTGGACTTTCCGGCCGTCACACTGGAAGGTAGTGCGTACGTGTCACTCAGCCAGCGCTGCCGGGGATTGCTCCGCGGCTCCAGCCAGGTCCCGACCGCGGTCCCGTCGACGCTCACCGCAGCGGACTGGAAGGCGGCATTCTGGTCGGACGTACGACGAAGGAGCACGCCAGCGTTACTGGAGGTGACGGCCATCGTGAAGGTGATCGGCTGGGTCGTCGAGCGCGACCGGTCGTTGACCGGCAGCGAGTCCTCGTTGCCTTCGTGGGCGCTGTAAAGCGCGGCCTCGGTCGCGCCCGGGTCGGTGTAGCCGTGGGCCGTCCGGCTGGCGGCATCGGTGACCTGCACCGAATCGCCACGCACGGTGGTCGAAGTTGGCTGGGTATAAAGGAAAGCAGTCGACGAGTAGATGCCAGCGATGTTGTCGCGCTCGCCGTGTTCCATCCCGAACCTCAAGGCGGTCTGGTAGGGCACGGCATCGCCCAGCATCAGCCGGTAGACGGCGGTGGAGTCGTTCGGATGGCTGCCATCGGGTTTGATGTTGCGCGGCTGGCCGGTGAAAGCGTCGCTGTATTGCACGCCGTTCCGGAAATACCAGCCACCCTCGTAATAGTCCTCGGTGCCGGTGCCGTAAAGCTGCGGTGACTGCGAATTGTCGACGTACACCCGCTCGTCACCCTCGAGATAGCCGCGGCCGCCGCCCTGGGTGCCGCGCATGCTTTCGCTGACGCCGACGAACTTTCCGTGCCCGCCCTCGTCCGCGAACAGCCAGTCCTGCCCTGGGGTGGTGGCGCCATAGGTCGATCGAGCGGTGAAATAGCCGGCGCTGCCATCCGCCAGCGCGGTCGTCCACTGTGGATCCGGAGCGACCGTTACCTGGGTGTTGATGCCGGAAATCGCCGCGCCGGTGGTGTTGGCCAAGGTGATGGTGGCGTTCTGCGCGAATGGCATGGGCCACCAGGTGGAGAACCAGCCGTTGGCCGCCGGGTCGGAGGCGAACAGCAGCGAGCGTACGGTGCTCGGCCCTATTCCGGAACCGAAGAACTCACCGACCGGAGAGTCCACAGTGGACCGTCCATCGAAGGTGATCTTCAACCGCAGGCCAGCGAGTGAGGCCTCGGTGGGGGCGCTGGTGAATTGCAGGCGCAGCGCCGAAATCGTACCTGGACCTGTCGGTTGGGCGACCGTCGCGGTGCCGCCGGCCGGTACGCTGACGGTGCCGGCGCTGGTCTGCGCGCCGGGCGCGGCCGGCTTGGGATCGCGCGTACCAGCCGCGTTCAGCACCGACAGCACGTCTTGGGCCTGGTCCGCCCGGTTGAAGGTGGAAACCCCGTCGGCGTCCGGAAAATGTCGGTAGTCAACGTGGTAGTACGCGAGCGCGCTCTGCACGCTGACCCGCATGGAACTGCGATATGTCATCGGCACCTTGATGTAGACGCCACCAGGTGACTGGTCGCCGGTGGCCACCATGGGATAGACGAAGGGCGCGCCGAGGCCGCCGTTCACCACGGTCTGCAGCGGCGAGTCGAGCACGGTGGTGCCGTCCAACTCGATCCGAATGTTCCCCATCGCGGTAACCACGCCGTTGTCGCGGGTGAACCAGATCGACGAGAGCTCGCCGGGGCCGCTGTCCTGCGCGATCACACAGCCGGCGCCGCCGGACCCGAGGCACGTACCACCACCGTCGTCGTTGCCGCCGGCCCGGTCGAAACTCGAATACTGCAGCGTTTGTACGCCGGAAGTCAGGTATGGCAACTGATCGAGGTGCCGGTACGTGTCCCAGCCGACCGGACCCTTGCCGACCGACGCCGCGGCGGCGGTCGCCGGATGTGCGGCGGCGGCCGGTATCGGGCTGAACGCGAGGGCGGCGACCGCGGCCACCACCAGTAGATTTCTGCACAGGCGCATCGCATCTCCAGGTGGCCGGATCCCGGCGGATCACCGAGATATCGATTTCCCGGCCAGAGGCTACGAGCGCGCGGCGACCAAGTCAACAGCCCCGGGAGCGAAAACCGCTATCCGACCCGCTGCAGCCATGATCGGGTCGGTGCCGGCTCCCGGCGGCCGCCCGCCGGCTCGGTCACCGCGTCCAGGTCGAGACCGAGGGTCGCCAGCAGAAACTGCCGCTGCCGGCGCCAGGCCGGGCTCTCGCGGTACGTGTCGACGATGGCCCACAGCCCGGGATTGCGCCGCCAAAGGTCACTCGCCAGCCCTCGGGCGGCCACCGCCACATCGCCGGCGTCCTCGTCCAGCAGGGTGTCCAGGCCCGCCGCGAAAGCGGTGAACCAGCGGCGGAAAGCGGCACCGAGGAAGTGGTCATAGTCGTCGAAGACGGCGTCGATCCGCTCGCCGTACGTGGCTCGCAGGTCATCCGGCCCCACTCGCCCGGCGACCGAGCAGAGCTCGCTCAGCAGATCTTGGCGTTCATGCGTACGCGTCCAAGTGTCCGAACTATTCATGTCTGTCTACCTTCACAAAGTTAGGTGTTACTAGAAGTAGCATCAAGTCCGTAAGATCCACTGTCAAGGCGATCAGCCGCAGGTCACATCGTCGCCCACCCCACACAACGTGCTTGAGCAGCCGTTTTATCGGTGGTCGCGGCTAGGGTCAGGTGGTGCTGGTCACCCTCGCGGTGGAGAACTACCGCTCCTTACGACACCTCGTGATGCCGCTACAGCAGCTGACGCTGGTCACCGGCGCCAACGGGACCGGGAAGTCGAGCCTCTACCGGGCGCTCCGGCTGCTCGCCGACGCCTCCCGCAACGGCGCGATCGCCGCGCTGGCCCGCGAAGGCGGCCTGCCCTCGACGTTGTGGGCCGGCCCGGAAGTCATCGGCCGGGCCGTGAGAGCCGGCCAGCACCCCGTGCAGGGCACTGCGCGACGCAAGCCGGTCGGGCTGCGGCTCGGGTTCGGTGGCGATGAGTACGGATATGCGATGGACCTCGGCTTACCCGTCGTGCCGATGGAGACGGCCTTCGACCTGGACCCGGAAATCAAGCGGGAAAGCATCTGGGGTGGTCCGGCGCTGCGGCCCGCCACCCTGATCGCCGATCGCCACAACGAGGTCGTACGCACCCGCGGCGAAGCCGGCGACTGGTCCACCGGGCAGCGGATCGCGCTGTCCGACAGCATCCTCAGCGAGGTGTCCGACCCACTTCGGGCGCCGGAGGTCCTGCTCGTACGCGAACGGATTCGGTCCTGGCGGTTCTACGACCAGTTCCGCACCGATCCGCAGGCACCGGCGCGGGCCAGCCGGATCGGCACCCGTACGCCGGTCCTCGCGCACGACGGCGCCGACCTGCCGGCCGCCCTGCAGACCATCCGGGAAACCGGCGACACGACTGGCCTCGACGCCGCCGTCGATCACGCTTTTCCCGGCAGCCGCGTCGAAATCGACGTGCTCGACGGCCGTTTCGAACTGCGCTTTCGACAACACGGCCTGCTCCGCCCGCTCGACGCCGCCGAGCTCTCCGACGGCACTCTGCGATATTTGTTGCTCACCGCCGCACTTCTCACTCCGAGACCACCCGAGCTGTTGGTGCTCAACGAACCGGAGACCAGCCTGCACCCGGATTTGCTGCCTCCACTGGCAGAACTGATCAACACAGCGGCCACTCGTACGCAGCTGATCGTCGTCTCGCACTCGACCCGTCTTATCCAAGCTCTCCAGGCCGGCGGCTCGACCAGCACGGTGGTGCTGGCGAAGGACTTCGGCGAGACGGTCATCCAAGGGCAGGGCCGCTTGGATGAGCCAGCCTGGCACTGGCCCAAGCGATGATCGAGCGATAGAGTAACTCATCGGTGTATACCGTCGAGTTACAGAGGTGGCCATGCGTACAGGCTGGTGGTGGCGTGGTGCCGGGACGGCGCTGGGGTACGTGCTTTTCGTGTTTCTCCTGAGTTTGGCGAGAGGCACCGCGTTTCACCCCGGCTATCCGACAAACCTCGCGTTGGTCGCGGTCAGCGCCCTGCTCGCCGGCTTCGGGCTCGGACCGTTGGCGGCCATGCTGCGGCTGCCGCCCATCCGGCGGATCGCGGTGCTCTTCGGCATCGTCTTCGTGCTGCTCAGCGCCAGCAACGCGGTCGAGGTGGCGCTCTACCTGCCGGCCGCCACCGTGCTCGGAACGCTGGCCGGCGGACTCCTTCAGTCGCTGGCCCTCTCGGTGCTGCTCGGTCTTTTCTTCCGGCCAGCGGACACCGACGACCGACTCGGCTCGGCCCTCGCGATCAGGTCACCGCTGTCGTGGGGGTGGCGAGTGGTCGTGTTGGGGGTGCTGTGGGTGCCGGTCTTCCTGCTCTGCGCGCTGGCCGACACACCGGTGGTCGAGGCCATCGAGAAATCGGCGCGTACGCAGACATTCACCAGCCCACCAATGGCTGTTCTGGTCAGCTCGGAATTCGTCCGCGGACTCCTGCACGCGGCGGTTTTCGTTGTCATCGTGGCACTTCTGCGCCGCAGGTGGCCAGTGGCCTGGCTGTGGTGCGCGGTGTCGTTGGCGCTGCTGAATGGCTGGATTCCGATCATCACGCAAACCACGCTGGCGCCGCTGATCCGGGTGGCGAACGGCGTCGAGATCACCCTCAGCTCAGTCATCTTCGGCCTGCTCGCGGCCTGGTTGCTGGCCCACCGAGCGGCCCCGGCACCGGATCGGCATGCTGGGTAGATGCCACCCGCCCGGCGCAAGCTGCTGTCCGCACCCGAACGCTCGGCCAGCGTCCTCGCGGCGGCCGCCCGAGTATTCGCGGCCGGCGGGTACGCGCGTACGTCCATCGACGACATCGCCGCCGAGGCCGGCATCACCAAACTCATCGTCTACCGGCATTTTGCCTCCAAACAGGCGCTCTACCGGGCCGTGATCGACCAGATCGCCGGAAAACTCGGCGCCGTCGAACGAGCGCCGGTGAACGGGACGACGTACGAAGATCTGCTCGCGGGCGTGACGCGGACGCTGGCCGACACCATGCGAGTCGCCAGACAGGCACCGGACGCTTTCCGGCTGCTCATTCGCGACGCCCAGCATGAGCCGGAATTCGCCGACTATGCCAAGGAAATTCTGGCGAGGAGCGTGCCGATCAGCGCCCAGGCGCTGGCTGGGATCGCCGATCCGGCGATCCGCCGGTGGACCGCGGAGGTGATCGCTACCACCGTGGACAACGCGATGCTGAGATGGCTGGAACTGGCGCCGGCCGACCGGGATGACGAGATGGCGCCGATCCTAGCCCGCATGCTGGCTGGCATCGGCGGTGCCGCTTTAAGACCGTAAGGTCCTTGTAAGGAGGATCCTGTCCATCTCGTGGTTAGCATCGGGCCATGTCATTTCGGGTCCGCGCGGTGGCGGGTTTTTCGTTGCTGGCGCTGCTGGTCGCGGGATGCGGCGGCGGAGCTACCAAAACCGTTCCGTCCGGTACGCCGGGAGAGCCCACCTGGGCGCCCTGGCCGTCCGCGCTGCACGACGCCCGGCACAGTGGCGCGTCGACCTCCGATGGCCCGCAGAGCGGGAAATTCCGCTGGCAGCGCCAGCTCGAAACGTCGATCACACCTGGCCCGGTGATCGGCGCGGACGGGACGATTTACGTCGCGTCCAACACCGGAATTTTCCACGCACTCGATCCGGCGACCGGAAATGACCGCTGGACGTACGATCTCGGCCATGCCGGCGGTGGTGACCTGTCGGTCTCCGCACTCGTGCTGCCCAGTGGCGACATTCTCGTACCGAGCGCACAACAGCTGGTCGCACTGTCGCCAGCGGGCGTACACCTCTGGACACAGGACCTCCCGGGCGTACCGACTTCTCCGGTCACCGCCAACGGAGACCGCGTCTATGTCGGCGACATGTCCGGCGGCGTGAGCGCGATCGACGTGACTGGGGGAAAGTCTCACCGTCTGGTGTGGACGGTCCAGGCCGGCTCGGGGTCGTACGGGTCGGTGGTCGCCACCGGAACGGGCCGGCTTTACACCACCGCCGACTCCGGCCTGGTCGCTGTCGACGACCACGGCAGCACTGGGAAAGTGGCCTGGCGAGCCAATCCCAGCGACGGCATCACCGAAGTCTCAGCCGGCTTGGCCGCCGACGGCACCGCGATCCTTGGTACGAACGGAAAGCGGGAGTGGGCCTACCATCCGGACGGCACGCGGGCCTGGGACTCGCCGCGGACCATCACTTATTCTTCGCCGTCAGTCACCGCGAACGGCCTGGTCTATGTCGGTGACCACGCTGGTTTTGTGCACGTTTTCAGCGTGAAAGACGGAACTGAATCCGCCACCTACGGGCCCGTACCCACTTTGATCTGGAGCTCCACCGTGGTCGACCGCCGCTCAGACGTGTATTTCGCCGGCCAGAACGGCCATGTGTACGGCGTCACCGCTGCCGGTAAGCGTTTGTTCGACGTAAAAGTGGGTGGCCAGGTGGACAGCTATCCGGCCCTGACAGCCGACGGCGCCCTGATTGTCGGCGCCCGCAACGGCATTCTCACTTCGATTAGCTGAGATCCGCGCTGCAGATGACATCCTGGTAGGGGCCGCTGGTGACGGCCTTGGAGTCCACCTGCCTGCCATCGACAGTGATGGAGCAGGTAACCGGCGAGTCGCCGCCCATTTGATTGACATTCAGCGTGATGTAGTCGACCACGCCACTGTCGATCGTCTCAGTGTCGGTCCAGGGCGATGTGACATCGTAGATGTTTTGATCAAGGCCAGTGGAGTCGTAGAAACCGATCTCGCCGATCGAACTGCCGGGGCTCGATGCCGAATACGTCACCACGTGCGGCTGGCCGGTGCCCGAACTGCTGGGCGGCGTGGCCGAGGCTGTCGTCGGATTCTGTGCGTTGCCGGCGGTGAACAGCAGCACGGCACCCATCACCCCAGCGCACAGACACAGCACAACCACCAGGCCGCCGGCCATCATGCCGATGATCACACCGGTGCTGAGTCCGGCTCTGGGCGGCGGTGGAACGAAACCAGAAAACGGCGAATTAGCCGGATATGCCATCTTTCTCCCCGTCTTTCCCCGTACTTGCCGACAAGCAGCATACGGGGGCAGACGGGCGGCTGTTGCCAGAATTTTGTGAGGCCCGTCGGCCGCATGATCCTTTAAGCGATCTCGGCGAGCACCTCGATTTCCAACGCCAGGTTGGCCGGAAGGGAGTTGACGCCAACCGCGATGCGCGCATGCTGCCCGGCCGGGCCGAACACCTTGATGAACACGTCCGATGCGCCGTCGATCACTTTCGTGTGCTCGACGAAATTCGGTGTCGCGTTTACCCATCCGCGGACCATGACGATGCGCCGTACCCGGTCCAATGAGCCAAGTTCGGCTCGCATGCTGGCAAGTGCGCTGTATGCGGCGCGGCCGGCGGCCTCATAGCCGGCCGCGGTGTCCAGCTCCTCACCAAGTTTTCCCAGTACCACAGAACCGTCCACCCCAATCGGGATGTGCCCGCCGAGGACGAGAAGACTGCCGACGACCACGGAGTTGACGTACGAGCCGGCCGGCGGAAAGGGCGCCGGCAGGTCCAGATCCAATTCGTTTGACATAGGCCCGGACACTGGCACAGGACTTGTCGACCGTCGATTACCTCAGAGGTAAGCGTCCCCAGCCGACGTTATTCAGTGATGACTATCCATTGCCACCAGTCACGATGATCCGATTCGGCACGATCGCGCCGGCCGGCAGCGGCACCAGTACGAAATGAATGCCGTCAGCGGAAACCACCTCGCCATACGGAGTACTCTTCGGCCACAATGCGGCGGAGTAGGACCCGAGAACGGTCCGATAGGGAATGCCGCCCGGAGCCGGTTTCGTGGAGATCCGCTGGAAAGTAGCGCCAGCGTCGGTGCTGCGGATGACCGGAGACGAATCACCGCCGGCAGTGTTCATGTCGATCGTCGCGACCGACCCATCGCCGAGAACGCCTAAACCGGAGACAACCCTGCCGATCGTCTGGGTCTTCTGCCAGGTCAGGCCACCGTCGGTGGTGCGAAGGAGCACCTGCGGACCAGGAATGTACTCCACCAGGGCATATCCGGTATGGCCGTCGAGGCTGTCCACGGTGACCTGCCGATCCGGGTGTTTCGGTCCATCCTTGGCAAAGTTGACGCCACTGGAGCCTTTCGCCGCCGGGGCGTCGAACGTGTGCCAGGTCGCGCCGCGGTCGCGGCTGACGGCGACCGCGCCATCGCACTCCAGCCAGAGCGAACCGTTCGTGGGCTGTCGCTCGTTCGTCGGTAGGCAGCCCCTCGCGGCGGTGCCGAGCGGGTGTAGCTGACCGGACCCCGGATCAACGGCCATCGGGACGGTGGGCGGCTGGCCAGCCTTGGCCACCGGGCCGGCGGCCAGCTCGCCAGCTGAGGCGTTCGCGGCCGGCTGGGCGAGCAGGGCGTCCGTGCTCAGCGGCGTCAGCAGTTGCCACTGGGTGGGCAATGAACGTACGGCCGCGCCGGCTGCTGGGCGTACGGACCAGGTTTCCCCGCCGTCGTGTGTGATGAGGTTCCCGACCATCGTGGTCTGCGCGTCCAGCGCGACCACCGCATGCGGGTTGGCCAGGCTGGATGGCAGTTTGCGAGTGTCCCACGTGTGCCCGCCATCGGCCGTACGCGACCAGGCGAACCCGCCCGCCGCCAGTTTGCTGACGACCTCGTTAATCGTCGTACTCAGGACAACCGAACCGACCACGTTGGTGTTGGCCGGCAACCTACCGGCGATCACGGTGGCCGCCAGATCGCCGGTCAGCCGATCGGAATGGCTGGCGAACTGGGTGCCAGTCACCCCGACCGCCAGCGCCGCCACCGCGGCGGTCGCGCCGACGGCGAGCCGGCGCTGTTTGATCCGCCGGCCCTGCTGGACCACGGCCCGCACATCGACCCGTACGCCCGGATCGAAGGTGCGCAGAGCCGTCTTCACATCCTGGTCATCAAACATCTGCTACTCCTTCAGGCTGGGGAATTCGACCGCTGGCCGCGAAAACCGGGTCGGCGCGGAGCTTGCCGAGAGCGCGCGAAGCCGTGGACTTCACCGTGCCGGTCGTCACTCCCAGCTGCGCGGCCACACTGTCGGACGGCAGATCGAGGAAATACCGCAGGACCACGACCAGCCGCTCGCGCCGGGTCAACCGGCTCATCGCGTCGGCCAACTCCTGCCGGTCGATCACCACGCTCGCGAAATCGGGCTGCGGAGCTGGCTCCCGCAGTCCTGCGACCGGCACCTCGAGTCGACTCCGTCGCCGCCACCAGTCGATGTGACTGTTCAGCAGGATTCGCCGGGTGAACGCGTACGGGTCCTCCATCCGGATTCGCCGCCACGCCACGTACGTCTTCGCGTACGCGGTCTGCGTCAGGTCCTCCGCACGCCCCTGGTCGCCCGTCAGCAAATACGCGATCGCGGTGAACTGCCTGGTCGTACGGTGCACGTAGCTGGTGAAGTCGTCCACTTCATCCGAAGTCATCCCCGTCCCTTCGCTGCCACCCACAACGACGCAGGCATTGCCGGAAAGGTTGAGAACGAGTTATCCGAGTGGACCGGTGAGGTAGCGTTGAATGGTCGGGCCGAATCGCGCGACCAGCTGATCGATGGTGAGCTCGGCCAGCGGCGGCACGCCCAGCACGTACCGGCAGGTGCCCAGGCCGACAAGCTGGGTCATCACCGCGGACGCACGCTGCTCAGCCTCGGCTGGCACCGCGAGCAGGGCCGCGGTGTGCGGGATGACCTGCTCGCGAAAGACGGTGAGCATGCGCGCCGCGGCGAGCTCGTTTCCCATCGCGGCACGGAAAAGGAAGATGTACGCCTCCCGGAACCGCTCATCCTCCCATTTGCCGATGAAATGCCGGATAATCCGCTCGCCGAGCTGCTCTCTCGGTACGTTTCCCAGGTCTGGCAACGTAAGATCGACGTCCAGAACGGCGTGGAACAGCTTTTCCTTGGAGCCATAGTAACGCATCACCAGCGCCGGATCGATGCCCGCGTCGGCGGCGATGGCCCGGATCGTCGAGCGCTGGTAGCCGCTGCTCGCGAACTCGGTCCTCGCGGCAGCGAGGATGGCCGCCTTCGTACGCTCCGACCGCCGCTGCAGGGAGCTGGGCTCGGCCTCGGTCTGGTCCGGCTGACTCGCCATCGGTGTCCTCGCTGATCGGTTCGCCGCCGAGTTTACGGCGAGTGTCAACGGGCGTTGATATGCGGTGGCTCGCGGGGCTAAAGTCATGTCAACACGCGTTGACCTCAGTCTAGCGAGAGGGGTAACGGTGGACTGGACCTTCGCGGCGGCCGGACTGGTCACCGGATTCCTGGTCGGCCTGACCGGCACCGGCGGCGGCGCTCTGATGACGCCGATCCTGACGCTGCTGCTCGGCGTGCCACCGCTGGCCGCGGTGTCCACCGACCTGGTGACCAGCGTGGTGATGAAGCCGTTCGCCGTGCTGGTGCACTTGCGCCAGCACACCATCCGCTGGCGGATCGCACTGTGGCTGTGTGTCGGATCGGTGCCGGCGGCATTCGTCGGCGCGATGGTGGACGGCCTGCTCCGCTCCGCACGAGTGGACGGCATTCTGCGCATCCTGCTGGGCGCGGCCCTACTGCTGGCGGTCGCTTCCACCGTCGTACGAATGTATCTGGATCTGCGCAAACGCCCGGAAAACCCAGGCGTGGAGCCGGAAGCGGCGGTGGCGCCGGGCCGGCTCGTGCTGATCGGCGTGGTGGTGGGCTTCATTGTCGGAGTCACGTCCGTCGGCTCCGGGTCTCTCGTCATGGTCACGCTTTTGCTGATGTATCCACGCCTTTCGGCCGGCCGGCTGGTGGGCACCGACCTCGCCCAGGCACTGCCCCTGGTGGCCTCGGCCGCCCTCGGACACCTGTTCTTTGGCGAAGTACACTTTGGCCTGGTGGCTGGCCTTCTGGTCGGCTCGATCCCGGGCGCCGTCATCGGCGCGCTGCTCTCGTCGCGCGCACCCAGCCGAGTCATCCGGGTGACGCTCGCCGTCGTTCTGCTCGCCTCCGGCCTCAGCCTGCTCGGACTGGCCGCACTCACCACCCTGATTGTGGTCGCGGTGGCCGCACTTATCGCCGCGACGGCGTGGTTTTTACTGGCGCGTACGACACACTCGGCTGCCGCCAACGAGAAAACGACCGTACCTTCGAAAGGAAGGGAACTACTATGAAGGTCATCGGCGCGGGCTTCCCGCGTACTGGCACCTCCACCCAGCAGACCGTGCTCAATAAACTGGGCTTTGGCCCCTGCTATCACATGCGCGAAGTCATGGAACACCCCGAGCACATCGACAGCTGGGTCGCCGCCTATTCCGGGGAAAAGATCGACCTGGTGGCCACCTTCGCCGGATACCAGTCGACCACCGACTCGCCCGGCTGTTATTTCTGGCGCGAGCTAATGGAAGCGTACCCGGACGCGAAGGTCCTGCTCAGCGTACGGGACCCAGAGAAATGGTACCAAAGCATGATCAAAACCGTCCTCAACGAAGACCTCTTCAAGGAGGTGGACGGCCCGACTACCTCCGCGCGGCGACTGGTACCGGTGATGTTCGACCGGATGTTTGGCGGATCCCGGGAAAAAGACCACCTCATCAACGTCTTCAGCCGCCACAACGAAGCCGTAAGACGCGAGGTGCCGGCTGAGAAGCTGCTCGTGTACGAGGTCAGCGACGGCTGGGAGCCGTTGTGCGCATTCCTTGGCGTGCCGGTGCCGGACGAGGAATTCCCCTGGCTCAACGACTCGGCGGCCTTTGTTCGTACGGTCGCAGAATTCCGCAGTCGCCAGTAGGCGTACCAACAAAGTTTGGCCGCCGGGAGCAACGCTGCATCCCGGCGGCCAAACGGCAGGTTTCCCTTATCCCTCAGGTAAGGAGTCGACCACGGTGGCGGCCAACTTGAGGTAGGCATCCTGGGTGTGGTGGGACAGCAGAAGCCACTGCGGCACCCCGCCGGCGGCGAGATGCCGGTCATGCGGCACCCGCAGGACATGGGCCACCTGCCTGCTCAACTCCGCCTCCAACCGGTCCAGGTCCAGCTCCCCCGCGACCGTGTGAGAGGCGTTGACGACCACCGTCGAGGTGGCCACCTTGAGCGGGAATCGCCTGGCCAGCCAGTCCATTCCCTCCACCAGCACCTCCGCGGCGTCGAAACTCGGCCTGGTCACCGCGACCACCGCGTCGGCAGCCTCCACAATGGACAGGAAGGCCGCCTCGCGCATGCCGGTGCCCAGATCCACCACGATGATGGAATAGAAACGCGAGAGCACCCCGAGGACCTCGCGATATTCCACCGGCCCGAGCCGGCCGGCCGCGGCGGTGTCCGAGCGGACCACGCACAGCCCGCCTTCGGCCTCGGTCACATAAGGCATCAGGTCCGCGTACCGCTGCACATGCTCGCTGTAACACCGAAGTTCGCTGGCGCTGCCCGGACTGTACGGCTCGGCCACCCGCTTGATCAGGTTGCCGGAGTCCGGGTTGGCGTCCAGCGCGGCGATCAGATCTCCCCGCAGCCGGGCCAAAACCTGCCCCAGCTGCAAGGCGGTAGTCGACTTGCCGACGCCGCCTTTCGGGCTGAACACCGCGATCACCTTCGGTGCCGCGAGCGGCCGGCGGGACAGTCGGGCCCATCGGCGGTGGCGGCGCTCGCGGGCACCTGGGCGCACCCCTCGCGCACCCAGCCGCCAAGCGATCCGCTGCCACCCCAGGATCGGCGGCTGTCGCGACTCGCGGAGATAGTCCTCCGGCCGCAAAAGCCGGCTCTGGTCCACTTTCGCCAGGGTGCTCGGCTCCGCTCCCGCGTCGGCACCCGTACGATCCGGGAACCACAGCGGGGCGTCCAACTCCGGCGTACCGGACCTGGACACCACCGGCCGCTGTTCCCCGCGCGGCCTTGCGCCGCGCGCCGGCTCACCCACCGGCCGGACTCCCTTCGTCATTGATATTCCCGGTGTCCGCGGCAGGTCCGGCATCTGGCGGCGGACCTGCGTCTGGCGGCGGGCTTGTGTCTGGGGGCGGACCTGCGTCTGGGGGCGGACCGGCATCTGGCGGCGGACCCGCGTCCGGCGGCGGTCCGGCGTCTGGCGGCGGACCCGCGTCCGGAGGCGGCCCGGCATCTGGCGGCGGAGCGACGTTGTCCGGAGTATCGCCCTGACCATTCACCCCGGCCTGGCCCGGACCGGCGTCTGGCGGTGGGCCGCCTTCGTTGTTGATGTTTCCGTTGTCCGGGTACGAACCGCCGTCAGGTGCGCCCAGGTTGTCCGGCGTATCACCCTGACCATTCACCCCAGCCTGCCCCGGAACGGCCTCATCATTGAT
>NZ_BAAANY010000003.1:201004-271608 GCF_039530045.1 Fodinicola feengrottensis
TTCCGTTGTCCGGGTACGAACCGCCGTCAGGTGCGCCCAGGTTGTCCGGCGTATCACCCTGACCATTCACCCCAGCCTGCCCCGGAACGGCCTCATCATTGATGTTTCCGGTGTCCGCGGCCGCGCTGCCGTCCGGCACGCCCAGGTTGTTCGGAGTATCACCCTGACCGTTGACGCCCGCCTGCGCTGGCGCCGATTCGGGGCATGCCTCGGATTGGCAGTAAACACCGTTCTTGACGCCGAAAGGCGCACCCGGCGAGCCGGGTGGCACGTTGGCCGGGTCAGTGGGCGGAGCCGAGTCGGCTCCCAACATGGAATAGAGAAAACCAGCCCAGTTGAGCCTGCCCGCGATGCTCGTCGGCGCGCCGACCGGCGGCAGCCTCCGGAACCAGTCACCCCAGTCCGAACTGGACGGTTCGGTCGGGGTGCGTACGTCCGGAGGGCTGCCCTCGGCCGACACATTCGACGAATCCCCGGCAACACCCGCATCCCCAGCCACCCCCGGCGGGTCGGCCGGCGGCCCTTCGACCGGACCGGTCTCGCCTTCCACCGCGCCGGGTTCCGCCGGCGCACCTTCGGCCGGTTGTTCGGTCGGCGCACCCTCAACCGGTGCACCTTCAGCCGGCGCCTCGTCCGCCGGACCACTTTCGGCCGGTGCACCCTCAGTCGGAGCACCCTCAACTGGTGCACCCTCAGCCGGTACGGTCTCGTCCGGTGGAGCCTGTTCCGCGGGCGGAGCCTGCTCGTCCGGGGGTGCCTGTTCGTCCCCGCCGTTCGGATCGGCTTCGGACGGAGGCTGCGCATCGGGGCCGTACACCGGATCCTCGCCGGCCGGCGAGCCCTCGGCCGGAGTTTCCGGGCTTGCTTCGGACGGCGCCTCGGGAGGCGTCATCTTCTGCAGGGAGCGCAGCATCTTGCTCACCAGCCATGGCTCACTGCCCGGTGGCAGGCAGCTTCCGTCGACGCCCTCGCTGGTGGCGACGCAGGTTGCCGTCACGTTGATATCCGACTCGTTGCCCTTACCGAGCGGTTTCGCCCCGAACTGGATGATCGGCTGGCACTCGTCCTTGGTCTGGGACTGTTCACAGACGCCACCGACCCGACCTTTTCCGTTTCCCACCCGGGAGTTTTCGAAGAGGTGACAGTTTCGGCCGTACTGATCGCAGCCAAAACCCACGTCGTTGTACGTCGATCCCGGCAAGCCGATGGGTCCGTTGTTCGCCTTTTGGACGTAGAGAACATTGTTTCCGGGTTTGGGCATCGGCACCAGCCGGCCGTAGACGACCGCACCGCCCTTGCCGTAACCCAGGCCACTGGTGAGTGCCGCCGCGGGTTTTCCGTTCTCGTCCTTGCCCAACGTCAGTTCCACCATGCCGCCCGGGCCGTCGTAAACCCCCAGGCGCGCGTTGTATCCGTAACCGTTCGGGATCGCGTCCCAGGTCTTGCCGACCGCGTTCACGATGCCGTTCCAGGCCGCTCCCGCCGCCGATCCCACCGGATTCCCCTGATCGCCGCCAGGAGGCGCCGGCGGCGCCGGCGCCGACAGCAGCGTCGGCACCAGTCCACCACTTTCGGCCGCCGCGTGCTGCGGTGTGTACGGCGAACCCGCCGGCGGCACGGCAGCCGGATTCTGTTGCGGAGCAACGGAATTCTGCGGTGAATGCAGGGGTTCCTGCGCCGGGTCTACGGAATCCGGGGCAGCGCCGGCACCACCCTGTTGGACGACCGGGGCCGGCGCCAGCGCCAGCGGTGTGGGCATCACCGGGGCCGCCGCCGAGATGTTCGCCAACACCAGCGCGCTGGCGATGCCGGTGGCGCCCACCAAACCCAGTCTGGCCAACCGGGGCCCGATCGTAGGCGCCGCATGACCTGGACGGGACCAGATTTTGCGTTCCGGCCGGGCCGGGGTGGCCGGCAGCGAGTTCGCCATCACCGCCCGGACAAAGCCACGCGCGGTGGTGACCGGCACCATCAACGTGTACGAGTCGCCCTGCCCGCGCAGTTTCTTACGCTCACTGCCCGGAGGCATTCCCACATAGCTGGTCAGGCCCAGATTTCGCAGGTCCGCAAGCAATCCGTCCTCGCACAGCGCGACCAGCACCGGACTCTCGCCGGCCGGCAGGTGCTCCGCGCACCAGTTGCCCACCAGCCGTTCGTACGCGGGAGCAGTGAAATCCCGGCCACGCAGGGGTGGCACAAGTGCGGAAACGCTGCGGTCGCGAGCCGCCGCCCGAGCTTCGATTTCAGTGGCGACCGCATACGCGAACCGGCTTTCGCGGATGATCACCACATACGTACCGTCCCGGGCTCCTTTCCTGACATTGGCACCCAGCCAGCGGTCCGGCGACGCCCGCAGGCCACCGGCCCCGGCGTCTTCGTCCGGCTTGATAAGCACAGCAGACACTCCTTTCGTTCGTACGATCGCAGGATGATCGGTCAGCTCACCGGGCCGGCGACAGCCAAGGTCGCAGAAACGGCGGAATCCACGAGTTGCCTCCGTCGGGGTCGCGCTTGGGTGGCGCAGGGGTGGACCGATGGCCGCTCGGCAAGGTGGCCCGTACGGCTTTCGCGGCCTCCGAGGGAAAACCTGGCGAACGGGGGTGCTGGCTCGCCGGCACGGCCCTGGCGGCCGTCGCCGATGCGCCGGGCACGGAGTCCGCTGGCTGATACACCCCGACGATCGCGACCAGGCCCCCGACGATCACCGCTCCCAACAGCAGGGTTAGCAGGCTCACCAACCAGAATCTTCGTGCCCACCCGACCGCGCTCATCCGCGCATGCCTGATATCCAGGCGGCGGTGTCGACCACATTCGGGTGGCGGCTCCGGGTCGACGGGAAGTGGGACGGTGTTTTGCTGCGCGGCGGCGCCGAATCGCTCCGGAGTGGAGTCCGTCTGACCAGGCATTTGCATGTCTCCCCTGTCGGGAACATTCATCGTTGACTGTTCACGGAAATCCGGAAAACATTTTGCTCCGCCAACAAGGGACCCGAGATTACCCGTGACCGCCAACAGAAAACAATCCAGACCAGAAGATTTTTTCTTTTTTCCGAGTTCGGCAGTTCTCCGGACCGGCGTTACCCACCCTGGCAGTTTGCCCAGGATACGCCCGCGGCGCTCACGAGTGTTCCTAAGGAACTGTAAAGAACGCCGTCATTTCCTTGCTCCGCGGCACATCGGCCACCAAGGTGACGCTGACGCCAGCAAAGGAGAGATCTTTTGAATTCCGCGAGTTCGATGGTCGTACGAACCAGGCACAGCGTTGCCGGCAATGTGGTCAGGGGTTCTCTCGGCAATCTCATCGAGTGGTACGACTGGTATGCGTACGCCGCCTTCAGCGTCTACTTCGCGGCGACTTTCTTCCCGTCCGGCGATCTCACCGCCAAGCTGCTGGACACCGCCGGGGTGTTCGCGGTCGGTTTCCTGATGCGGCCGGTCGGCGGTTGGATTCTCGGTCGCTACGCCGATCGGCATGGCCGGCGGGCCGCACTCACCCTGTCGGTGAGCCTGATGGCGGTCGGTGCGTTACTGATCGCGGCGAACCCCGGCTATGCGGTCATCGGTACGGCCGCGCCAGCATTACTCCTGCTGGCCCGGCTCGTCCAGGGCATCTCGGTCGGCGGCGAATATTCCACCGCGGCAACATATCTGTCCGAGGTGGCACCGCGCGGCCGTCGGGGGTACTACTCGGCTTTCCAGTACGTGACCCTGGTGATGGGGCAGTTGGTGGCGCTCGGCCTGCAGATCGGCCTGCAGCACCTGCTGACCGATCGGCAGCTGACCCTGTGGGGCTGGCGAATCGCCTTCGCGGTCGGCGCTTTCGCGGCCGTCGCCGTGGTGTGGCTGCGCCGGACCATGGACGAGTCGGCCAGTTTCCGGCAGGCCGGCCCACAGACCGCCGAAAGACGCGGGACCATCCGGTCGCTGATGCGCCACCCCCGATCGTTCTTCCTGGTGGTGGGCCTGACCATGGGCGGCACGGTGGCGTTTTACACGTACACCACGTATATGCAGAAATTCATGATCAACACCAGCGGCATCGACAAAACCTCGGTGACCACCATCAACTTCGTCGCGCTGCTGATCTTCGTGGTGATGCAACCCCTTTACGGCGCGCTGTCGGACCGGATCGGGCGCCGCCCGCTGCTGCTGTTCTTCGGGATCGCCGGATCACTGGGCACCGTACCGATTCTCACCCTGCTGGCCGGCACCCACAATCCGCTCACGGCCTTCGTCCTGATGATGTCCGCCCTGGTCATCGTGGCCGGCTACACCTCGATCAGCGCGGTGGTCAAGGCGGAACTCTTCCCGGTGCATATCCGGGCCCTGGGTGTCGGCCTCCCGTACGCGCTGGCGACCGCGATCTTCGGTGGAACCGCCGAATACATCGCGCTCGCACTGAAACAGCAGGGCCACGAGAACTGGTTCTACTGGTATGTGACCGCCTGCATACTGGTCTCTTTCGTGGTGTACGCACGAATGCGGGAAACTTCGCAGCGATCCTGGATAGACCGCGACACCGAAAACCTCGACTGAGATGAGAACGACATGCGGGTGATGGTGGTCGAGGACGACGACGGAGTCGCGGACGCACTGACCGACGGGCTGCGCGGTTTCGCGATTCGAACCCTGCGGGTTCGCCGCGCGGACGACATGTTGCGCGATCACACCATGGCCGACCTGGTGCTGCTGGATCTCGGGCTGCCGGACCTGGACGGTCTCGATGGCCTGCGCAAACTCCGACGGATCTCCAATGTGCCGGTTATCGTGCTCACCGCTCGAAACGACGATCGGAGCGTGATCCGCGGCCTGCGCCTGGGCGCGGACGACTACCTGGTGAAACCGGTCGGCCTGACCGTCCTGCTGGCCCGAATCGAAGCGGTACGCCGACGCGGACGTACGGTCCGCGCCGACGCTCACGCCGTCGTCCAGATCGCGGATATCCACATTGAACTGGATTCCCGGCAGGTCATTGTCGGCGGCACGCCGGTCGCGCTCACCCCGATCGAATTCGGCATTCTGGCGTCCCTCGCGCGCCGGGTCGGGGAGGCGGTCAGCCGGCAGCTGGTGATGGACGAAGTGTGGGGAGACGCGTATCTTGCGGTGTCCCGGTCGTTGGATGTCCACATCGGTGCTCTACGGGGCAAACTCGGCCGCCCCGGACTGATCACCACCATTCGCGGATTCGGTTTTCGGCTGGAGGAATCACCAGGATGCGCAGTCGACTCCTCGCCGCGGTCCTAGTTCTCGCCCTGGTGGTCAGCACCGCTCTCGCGGTCCCGCTTGCGCTGATGATCGCGTCGGCACGTACGGCCTCGTTCGCGGCCCAGCGACAGCACGACCTGGCCTGGTTCGTGACGCTGGCGCTGGATCATTCTCCCGGTGGCATCAGGAGGGTGACCACCGAAATGGCGCGCTACACGGCCGTTTACGGCGACGGCCTGGTGCTCGTGGACAGCCGCGGAGACCAGCTGGCGGCCACCGGATCCGGCTCGCTCACCCGTCCGGCCATCGCCGCCGCGGCCGCGAATGCCCTGCGCAGCCAACAAATCGCGGCTCCGCCCCTGCTCCTGCCCTGGTCGAGGGGAACCGTGGTCTTCGCGCTCCCAGTAGGTGGCCCGACGACAGTCAGCGGCGCCGTCGTGCTGGACGCGAATGTGCGCTTGGCCGCGGCGGATCTGGCGGTTTCGTGGGGCGTGGTCGGCGCAGGCCTCGCCGCGGTCGCGCTGTCTTTTGCCCTGTTGGCACTGGGATTGACCCGGTGGCTGCTGCAGCCGCTGCGCGAGTTGCAGGCCGCGACCCAGGCATTGGCGGCCGGGACCGGGGATGTGCGGGTGGCCGGCCGCAGCGGACCGCCGGAAATCCGCGAGCTCGGGGCCCGATTCAACGGGCTTTGCGAGGCACTCGCGCAAGCCGCGCAACAGCAGCGCGACCTGGTCGCGGACGCCTCCCACCAGCTGCGCAATCCGATGGCCGCGTTGCGCCTGCGACTGGATGCGGCCGCCACCGATCCTGGCTCTATAAGGAAAAACCGGCTCGCGCTGGGCGCGGCCGCGACCGAGCTGAGCCGGCTGGAACAGCTGCTGGACGGCCTTCTGCAGTTGGCCCGGGCGGACAGTTTCGCGGTCGGCACCGCCACCAGCGCGCAGGCCGCGGAGATTCGGTGCACCGGCTGGTGGGTGCTGTCCGAGCGGGTCGACGCCTGGCGGCCAACCGCATGCAGGTCGCAAATCACCCTATGTGCCGACGAAAACAGCTGGTCGGGTGAGGTGGCGATCAGCGAGCTCGACCTCGGGCAGATGCTGGATGTGTTCCTGGACAACGCGATCCGCTATGCGGGGCGAAGCGCCGAGGTGCGTACGAGCATCCAGCGGCATGGATCCACCGGCCGATTCGTGTTGTGTGACAACGGTACGGGACTGCCGGCGAACGAGCTGGCAGCGGCGACCCGGCGGTTCTGGCGGTCGGCGCGTACATCCGCACAGCCGGGCAGCGGCCTGGGCCTCGCGATAGCCGACCAACTCGCCCGCGCGCATCACGGGAGAGTTTCCCTGCGGCACACCGATCCGGCCGGCCTGACCGTCGTACTGGAGCTTCCGATCGCCCGGGCGCAGGGAAAGTAGGACACCATGAAACGCCGGCTGTTGTTACGTGCCGTCCCCGGCACGGCCGCGCTCGGCGTTTTGGGCGCCTGCGGGCCGCAGACCTACCGCGGACCGACCACCTCGCTGCGGATCGCGGCCGGCGAGCGCGGCGGGCTTTTCTACGCCTTCGCCACCCTGCTCGCCGGGCAGATCGCCGCCACCGAACCGAAACTGCGGCCCACCGTGGTGGAAACCGATGCCAGTCAGCAAAATCTGCGGCTGCTGACGACTTTCTCGGCCGACCTCGCGCTGACGCTGCTCGACTCGGCCACCGGCGAGCCCGGCCGCAGCTGGCTGCGAGCACTCGGCCGGACGTACGAGGACTACCTGCAACTGCTGGTGTCTGCTGGCGGCCGGATTCAGCAACTCGCCGATCTGGCCGGCGCCCGCATCTCGCTGGGCGCCGCCGGCTCAGGTGCTGCTTTCACCGGCCAACGTCTGCTGGCGGTGGCGGGGCTGGAAAACCATGCCCTGGACGTCCGCCATTACCCGATCGCCCAGGCGGCCGTCGCGTTGCGGACCGGGTCCGTCGACGCCCTGCTGTGGTCCGGCGGCATACCCACTCCGCTGCTGTCCGCCCTGGCCCGAAAGTTTCCGGTACGGATGCTCGATCTTCAGCTGGTTCTCGCTGATCTGCAGGGAAAGTTCCCGGATCTGTACGATGCCGCGGTAGCCCCTCCAGGGGTGTACGGCCAACAGCTCGCGGTCCGTACGGTCGGGGTGGCCACGCTGCTGACCTGCCGAGCCGACCTCGACCCGGCCATCGCGGCGGCGGTGACCAACGTCCTGGTCACCCGTTCCGCCCAGCTCGTCCCGCCCGAGGTTGTCGGCACCCAGTTCCTGGACACCCCGACTTTGCTGGCCACCGGCCGGATTCCGCTGCATCCGGGAGCCATCACGGCGTACCGACAACTCCGCCACTGAGAGACCTCTGGTGTTCGACTGGCGTCTTTTCGAGGTTGAATTTCTTCGTTAAGGTGCGTTGCCGGTGAGAGTGGTCGCCAGCGCCTGCCAGGCCCGCGCGGATTCCAGCGCCAGCGCGGCCACCACGTCCGTGCAGTGCGGCGGGACGCTGTCCAGCCAGCCCTGCCAGTCGGTGGGTTCGACCAGGTGCGCATCCAGCCAGCGCAGCAGATCCCGGCCGGCCTCGTTGTAGCGCAACGAAGGATCGTCCTTGAGCGCCCGCAACCGGGTCCGACCGCCGGCCGGACCGGTCTCTTTTTCGGTAGCACAAAGCCGCAGCGGCCGGGCGCCGCCCTGCTGGCCAGCCGGCACCGGGTCCTCCCCCAGCTGAACGCGCCGCCGGACGTCGTGCGCGGTGCTCACCGAAATTCCACTGGCCTGGGCGACCGCACGCAGAGCCACGCCCGGATCGGCGAGAATAAGCGCGCTGGCCCGGCGTCGGCCGTTGGCGCTGTTCAACGGCCGGGTCCTGCCGTCCCGGCCGACGCGTTTTTCGTCACCGGAAACACCTTCCACCATGGACTGCCGCCTGATCGTGCGTACGGTGCCTTCCGAAAGGCCAGCCGCCTCGCCGACCGTACGATTCGACCAGTTCGGATGAAACTGCAGGATCCGCACCGCGGCGGCCTTGCGGTCGCCCCGGGACAGCGGCAGACCATGCGCGACATTCTCTCGTACGGCAAGGACAAACGCGTCCCGCTCGGAGCCGTCGAAGAAGCCGGCGGCGATGTGGCTGCGGCCGCGCAGCTGCGCGGCCCGCACTCTGTGCATTCCGTCGATCACCCGCATCGTCCGCCGGTGCACAAGAATGGGCGGCAGGTTGTCGTTCAGCTCGGCGAGCAGCCGGGAGTGTTCGGCGATTTCCCCACTCAGCCGCGGCCAACTTGTCAGTACCAGTGAGGAAATTCGTACCAGCTCCACGGAATTCTGGTCGACGGCCAGGTCGTTCCCGGCGGACGGCGCCACCGCGCACCCACTTCCTGTTTCGTTCGGATGGACCTTCGAGACCGCGATGATGTGCACTTGTTCCCCCAGCGCGCGGAAACCCCGAGACCAGACGCTTCTGGCATTACCCGCCAAATCGGATGTCTACCTGACCATTACAACCCCGCCCAAGCCCTGGCGACAGTTGTTAATACGCGCAGTTTTATTGCCGAAGAACTACCCAGGCCGGTAGAAATGTACCCTCCGCGTCACGGACAGTTATGCCTTGACACTCACTGTCGACAGTTCTACTCTCGATCGAGAAATCGATATCTGACTTCCCGAAAACATCTTCCGGAATGCCGTGAAAATGGACCCGGAAGCCGTGACGAAAGTGGCACCATGACCACCGGCGGTTTCCTGCACCGACTGCGAACCCGACAGAACCGCACCACGATCACCATGCACGACGCCATGATCACCCTCGTCCCCGGTTATCACCGGTTACCCGCGAGTAAATGCGCCCTTTTGCTGGACGAGGTCCGCGAGACATGGGACGTCACGCTGAAACGTGCGATGACGAACGAGCCTTTCACCGCCGAGGATTTGAGTCTGCTCGCCATGATTGGCCAGCGCCGCGCGACGGACCATTTCCCGCTGGCGGACATTCGGGCCGGATTCGAGGTGGCATATGTGACCGGCCTGCGGGAATGTTTCGCCTCCGCGGCCGCGGACGACCGAGCCGAACTGATCGATTTCACTTCCTGGGGAGTCGACCAGCTCGACCGGGCCGTCCAGGCGGTCACGAACACCTATCTCCAGGTGTGCCGCGATACCGGCGATCTCCGGCCAGCTCGTGAGTTGTTGCTGCAAAACCTGCTGGACGGTACGCCCGCGCCCACCGTCGCGACCACCGCTGGAGTCGATCCGGCCACTGGATTTCTGGTGCTGCTGTGCCGACCCCGAAACGGCGTCGACTGGAGCCGGTGCGCGGCCACCGTACGAGCTGCCCTTCCCGACGCGCTTTTTCGAGCGGATTCCGGCGAACTCATCATTCTGCTTCCCACGTTGGAAAATGCGGCGCCCGCCCGAGTCGGGATCGCGGACCTGGTCCTCGCGTTGGGAAGAACCGCCGGCCCGGGAATGTACGCGACGCAGGCCTTCGCGCCGACGCCGCAAGCCGTCCCAGCCGCCGTGGACGAAGCCCGCGAAGCGCTTTTGCTGGTGGCCGCGATGCCCGACGTACGACTGCGCCCGTACCAAATGCAGGAGTTGCTGATCGAGTTGGCGGTCGCCCGGCAACCGGCTGTCCGGCAGCGGTTGGCCGACCTGCTGACCCCGTTGGGGTCCGGGAAAGATCTCACCCACACGCTGGAAACTCTTTTCGACTGCGGACTGGATCGGGAGCGGACCACCAAAGCGCTGCACATCCACCGGCGGACCCTCACCTATCGACTGCAGCGCATTCGCGAGCTCACCGGAATTAATCCAGCCACCGCACATGGCATTCAGGTCCTGCGGTCGGCCTTGGTCGCCACCCGGCTGCCGGTGTTGACGGATCCGCGCCACAAAAAGCCCTGATTTATCCGCAGTCGAACAATTCCCCGTACCCAACCGCCGATCGCTATTCTTTAGAGGCCTCGACGCGACCGGAGGTGACCAACGGACAAGAACCCTGATCGACCGTTCTTCCGGCCGGTGACCCGACGCGGCGGTGAGCCTGCCCCCTCGCCAACCGCGGCGAAGGGCGCCGGTTCGGAAGACGGTGAATGGCGGCGGTGACCGGGACCTCTCGCGGTCACCGCCGTCGCCCTGTCACCAGGGCCCGGCCGCATCGGCTGATGTGCCGCCATATGCTGACTTCCCCTCCCGAAGCCGCCTTCTTCGGTCCACTCCACGATCGGCAGCAGCGCTGAGTGCGCTGCCATCTGGCTGATAGAGAGTGAGAGCGGTTACACCATCACGCGGGGAACTGAAATATCTTGGTAGCGGCGATGAGTTCTGGCCTAGTACACAGTCCCTATTGCTACAAGACCTCAGGCAAGACATCGAAGGGCCATAACCATGCCAACCAACGACACAGCTCGCCGGACCAGCGCCGCGCGCGACGTCGACGAACGTACTGAAGGGCAGCGGTCCGTGGACCTGACAACGCTCAGTGACCCCGCTGTCACCGACCCGAACAAGATGAGCGCCCGCGACCGTACGGTCATCGGCGTTCTGCTCGTCTCGACGTTTGTTGTGCTGCTCAATGAGACCATCATGAGCGTCGCGCTGCCAGTGCTGATGCAGAAGTTGAACGTCGATCCGAACACCGGCCAATGGCTCACCGCCGGCTTCCTGCTGACGATGGCGGTGATCATCCCGATCACCGGCTTCCTGATCCGCCGCGTCCACACTCGTACGCTCTACGGCATCGCCATGGTGCTCTTCAGCACCGGCACCCTCACCGCCGCGCTGGCTCCCGGCTTCCCGGTGCTGCTGGCTGCCAGGTTCATCCAGGCCAGCGGTACGGCGATCATGATGCCGCTGTTGATGACGACCGTCATGACGCTGGTCCCGCCGGCCCGCCGCGGCGCGGTGATGGGCAACCTGTCGATCGTCATCTCGGTGGCGCCGGCGATCGGCCCGACCATCTCCGGCATCCTGCTCAACCTGCTCGGCTGGCGCGCGATGTTCTGGACAGTGCTGCCGATCGCGCTGGTCACGCTGGTCATCGGCGTACGGCAGATGAAGAACGTCGGCGAGCAGAGCCACACGCCCATCGACATCCCGTCGGTGATCCTGTCCGTCTTCGGGTTCGGCGGCCTGGTGTACGGGCTGAGCAGCATCGGCCAGACCTCGTCTGCGCCATCCGTGCTCCCGCTCTGGCTGCCGTTCGTGGTCGGTGGCGTCGGGCTGACCGCTTTCGTGGTTCGCCAGCTGCTCCTGCAGCGCACCGATCGCGCGCTGCTGGACCTGCGTACGTTCAAGTCGCGTACGTTCACGCTCTCCTCGGCGATGATGGCGCTGATGATGATGACCCTGCTGGGCACCATCGTGCTGCTGCCGATCTACCTGCAGACCGTGTTGCACCTGGAGCCGGTCGTCACCGGCTTGCTGCTGCTGCCCGGCGGGTTGCTGATGGGACTGCTGGGACCGGTGGTGGGACGGCTCTACGACCGCTTCGGCATCCGCAAGCTGTTGGTGCCCGGCGCGGTGATCACCAGCGCGGCGCTCTGGTCGACCACGTTCTTCACCGCGACCAGCCCGATCTGGCTGGTGCTGGTTTTCCACCTGCTGCTCAGCACCGGGCTGGCCTTCGTCTTCACCCCGCTGTTCACCGGCGGTCTCGGCGCGGTCGAGCCGAAGCTCTACTCGTACGGCAGCGCGATCTTCGCGACCACCCAGCAGCTCGCCGGCGCCGCCGGGGTGGCCCTGCTGGTCGCCATCCTCAGCGTCCGTTCCGCCGCCCTCGCCGGCGCTGGTGCCAACGCGATCGAAAGCACCGCTGGCGGCATCCACACCGCTTTCCTGGTCGCCGCCATCGTGTCGCTAGTCGCGATTTTCGGGGCTTTCCTCATCAAAACGCCCGCCAACGACTAATTCGCGTCGAACTGCTCGCCGATCCCTCGTGCCGGGATCGGCGAGTTTTGTTTCTGCCGGAATGGCCAATTTTGGCCTGAACAGCTGGTTGCGCGTGGCCGTTCGGCCGGATCACCATCGGTGGTGCGGGAAAACGCGGCCAAGCGACTGGCTCTCATCGTCATCGTGGCCTGCCAGGTCACCTTGGTCGTCGACTCGACGATCGTCAATGTGGCACTGCCCAGCATCCAACGCGGGCTGGGATTCTCCGCGGCTGACCTGTCGTGGGTGGCGAACGCGTACACCCTCGCCTTCGGCGGGCTGATGCTCCTCGGTGGCCGGGCCGGCGACATTCTCGGCCACCGCCGGGTGTTCCTCACCGGAGTCATGCTCTTCAGCCTGGCGTCGGTGGCCGGCGGCTGCGCGCTCACGCCGAGCTGGCTGCTGGCCGCCAGGGCCGTTCAGGGCGTCGGCGCCGCGCTCGCCGGCCCGGGCGCCCTCGCGCTTATCAACACCACTTTCGACGAAGGCCCCCAGCGGTCCCGCGCGATCGCCATCTTCGCTAGCACGAACAGTGTGGCGATGGTGTTCGGGCTGGTCCTGGGTGGTGTTCTTGCCGCGTGGACGTGGCGCGCGACGCTGTTCGTGACCGTCCCGGTCGGCATCGCGATCGTGATCCTCACCCCGCTGTGCATCGGCGAGTCCAGCCGCCGCCGGGCCCGTTTCGACTTCGCCGGCGCACTGACCGTGACCACCGGCATGACCCTGCTGGTGTACGGCTTCATCCGAGCCGCCGAGAACGGCTGGACCGAGCCGCTGACAGTCGCCATTCTCGCCGTCGCCGCCGTCCTGCTGGCGACCTTCGTGGCGGTGGAGAGCCGAGCCAGCCAGCCCATCGTGCCGCTGTGGTTGTTCCGCGACCGGGAACGCTCCGGTGCGTACGCAATGCGCGCGCTGGTTTTCGCGTCGAACGGCGGCGCGCTGTTCTTCCTGACGATCTACCTGCAAACCGTGCTGGGCTACACCCCGCTACAGTCCGGCCTCGCGGTTCTTCCTTCCACCGTCCCGTATCTGGTGGCCAGCCGGGCCGTGCCACGGCTGCTGCGGCGTACCGGCCCGAAACCGGTGATGGTGGCCGGCGCGGTCCTGATGCTGGCGGGCATGGCGTGGCTGACGCAGGTTTCCGCGACAAGCACCTTCCTTTCCGTTGTGCTGGGCCCCTTTCTGCTCTTCGGCGTTGGCACCGGATTCATCTCGGTGGCCGCCATGGTGCTCGGCATGACCGGGATCCCGGACGGCGAGTTCGGCGTCGCCTCCGGTGTCCTGCAGGCCACCCCACCGATCGGCAACACCCTCGGCGTGGCGATTTTCGTGACAGTGCTCGCATCGCTGTCACCGCCGGCGCCCAAGGTGGTCGGCATCGCCGGCGGCTACACCGCCGGCCTGGTCTTCGGCATCGGCATGATCGCGATCGCCCTGCTGGCCTTTCGCGGCAGCCGCCGCAAAACCCTCGCCCCGGTCAGCTGAAGCAGCGAGGCCGGACAGGAGCCTCTGCTCCTGTCCGGCGTACTCGTCGCGAAACGTCTATGAGCTCATTTCCACACATGGCAGGCCCCAGGAGCCGTACCCGCCGCCAGGCTTGTGGTTCCACAGCTCACCACACACCACCGCACCGGCCGGCACTGGCACGTTGTAGACGTTCCCCGGCACCACTCGCAGGGCATAGTTGTACGCAGGAGTGTTGTAATCCCAGCCGCCGCCGGCCCGCCAGAAATGGACGTTGTACACGCCCGCCGGCTCATCCTCGATCCACTGCTCCCAGTTGATCACCCCGCCAGACGCCCGAATCCAGAGCGCCACACTGGACCCACTGTCCGCGGACGCCGGCGTCGCTGTGGTGGCGAGGATCCCAGCAGAGGCCAGCAGGAGCCCCGCCGACAACGAAACCCGCCGGACAACTCTCGCCGAGCGCGAGCCGGTCAAAGTTTTACGCATGATTGTTCCTCCACATAGTCTGGATGGAAAAATGATCGGACTCAGGCGATCGCCCGAGCGATACCGACACTAGCCAGGCGCCCTTTCTTGGGCCTTTCAGTTGCCCTGTACGCGCTGCTTGTACGTGAACGCGCTCGCTCTACGTTTTGTTGGTGGCATTGAGAAAATGAGCATTTCCTGATAGGCGAAACGCGGTCGAACTGTCGGTGGTGGCGGTAGAATTAGCGGCTGGGCCGACGGACGAAGACCCATCCGCGGAATCAACCAACTCGCCGCATAGAAAATCCAACCGGCCGTCCAAGCCCTGCCACCATCTACGGAAATCCACTCGCCCTTGCCGACATCAGCTACCGTGGAAAGCGTGACCACAGTCCAGCAGGATTTCCCCGTACCACCGGCCCAGCTGTGGAAGGCAATCCCGGCCGCCATCGAAGCGGTCAAGGGGAAAAATCCCCTCTACCAGCAAAAGAACGGCGTCGTCACCTTCACTATTGGCACCAGCGTGCTCACCTGGGGAATGGTCGTCGAGGCGACCGTCCAGCCGGCCGCCGGTGGGGCACGGCTGACCATGGAAATCGATCTGAGAGTCGGCCTGATCGACTATGGCGCCCGAAAACGTCTCGGCCGCCGCTTCATCACCGCAGCCCGCGACGCGACCCAGCGATAGCCCACGTCACGGCTGATCGCAGTGCAACGCCAGCAACGGGCAGTCCTGAATGACCGGCGGCACGATCCGAATCTTCACCCCAACGCCCACCAACCCGCGGTGCCCGCCGACGCCGACCGACACGCCGACATGCAGCGGCGGGACACCTACCCGTACGCGCACTCGAATCCCACTCCGAGCGGGCGGCGTCGGCGGCACCCGTGATGCACTGGCCGACGGTTGCGGGGACGGCGACGCCGGTGGCGCGGCGGATGGGGAAAGAGACGGAACCACCCCGGGCGGCGGCTTCACCGCGGCCGGTGGCTGGCCAGCCGGAGCGTTCGGCGCCGCTGGCGGCGGATGCGGCGCCGTACCACCGCCGCCTCCTGGCGGCGCTGCTGGCGGTGCCGCTGCCGCGGCCGCCGGCGGCTTGGTCGGTTTCTGCGGGCTGTCCGAAAGCACAAATGCGAATGCCGCCAGAGCAATCAGCACGATCGCCCCGGCCACCGTCGCCACCCCGGCCGGCTGCCGGGCGAAGTCCTTGGTCCGCTGGGCGCCGAACACCACTCCGTGCCAGATGCCCGCGAGACCACTGCCAGCACCGGCGATGATCCCAGCCGGCTTCAGGAAGTAGCCGGTGACGGCAGCGGTCAGGATCAGCGGAGCGAGTACGCCACGCAGGCCCGAGTTGAGCTCGCCCAGCTCGCCGTAGAGCACCTCGCATTGCGCACAATCGTGCAGGTGGGCATCCACCTTGGTGGCTTCCCGCTTGCTGAGGCCACCGCGCACCCGGGCGCCCAGATGCTCGGTGGTCCAGCCGCAGGTAGTGCCCGCGACCACCGTGTTCTGCGGGACGTCGGCGCAGTGGACGGACAGGTACGCCTGTCGCAGTCGCTCGCGAGCCCGGTACGCCAATGCCGCTACGCCGTTCGGCGTCAACCCCAACAACGGGGCCACTTCGGCGGGCGAGTCGCCTTCCACCTCGGTGTGCCAGAGGACCATCTGCCACCGCTCTGGCAGCGTCGCGAACGCGCGGGCCGCGAGCGTACGTTCGAAGCCGTCCACCACGGTGTCAGCGAACGCCACCGGGGTGTCGTGCCGCTCCATGTCGTCGGTCACGTCGACCCGGCGCTCCTGCCGCGTCCGGTCATAGAAGGCGTTCCGTACGACCGAAAGAAGGTACGAACGGAACGCCAGATCCGGGCCGCCGCCGGCTCGCAACGCCGACAACACCTTGGCGAACGCCTCCGAGACGAGGTCGTCGCGGTCAGCCGGATTGCCGGCGAGGCTCAACGCGTATCGCCGCGCGGCCTCGCAATGCCGGCGGTAGAGCGTCTCGTACGCGTCGGCTTCACCGCTTCTGGCTGCGGTGATCAGCTCCGCATCACTCGGTCCGGCCGGCACTTCACCAGCGCTGACACCGACTTCCGCGTCGCCAGACATCGCCCGAACCAGCTCCCATCAGACATTCGCGGTCTCGCCTGAGAAGGGTAGGGCCTCCCGGCTACCCGCGTCCCCACTTCCGCGTGGTTGCCCTCGCCAACCCGGTTACAGGGATTTGTCGAGGAAGTCGGTGAGAGCGGCGATCGCGGGACCGATAGATGCCTCGTCGTCGTAGAAACCGATGTGGGTGTCGACCGGGAGCCACTCCAGCCGCGCCGGACCGGCCAGCCGATCGTGGACCGCGACGGCCCGCTCCGGCGGACATGCCCCGTCCTTTTCACCGTGCACGATCAGTGCCGGGACACCGACCAGGTCGGCGGCCGTCGCAGTGTCGAGAGTCAGCATCGTGTACATGGTGTCCGCGGTAATTTCGTTGCGATAGTTCGCAGAGGCGGCTCGCTCAGAGCCGTAGAACTCGTACACCTCGCCGCCTTGGAGCAGGGCATGAGCGCCGATTGGGCCGACGTGTGGGAGATACCCGACCTCGCCCGTACGATCCTCTTCCGCCAGCACCTCGATCGCCTGCCGGAGCGCGGCGCGGTAGCCGTCTTCGCCCATCGCGTCCCGCAGCGTCCGCAGATCCGGGTAGAAGCCTGCGATGCCGGCGAACGCGGCCAGCCGCGGATCCTGGGCGGCGGCTTTGAGCGCGTATCCGGCCCCGGCGCAGATCCCGACGATCGCTATCCGGTCGGCGTCGATGTCCGGTTGGGCGGCCAGGAAACTGACGGCCGCTCGTAGATCGGCGAGCTTGCCGGCCGGCATCTCGCGCAGCCGGGGCTGGCCTTCGGACTCACCGAAGCCGCGGAAGTCGATCGTCAGGGCCGGGAAGCCAGCAGCCGCGATCCGTACCGCGTACGTGTCCGGGACCTGCTCTTTGACCTGCGGCGATGGGCCCGCGACCAGCACCGCTGGGCGGGCGCCCGCGTCCCTGGTATCGGGTTCGTGCAGAGTCCCGGCGAGGCTCAGACCGTCGACAGTGAAACGTATGTTGCGCCTGGTGACCATGGTGTCCTTTCGCAGAGATGCCCTCGACGACAGAACATACATACTGTCTAGACAGTATGTATAGTCACCGAGGACTTTCCGCATAGAGCGTGGTCATCCACATATGCGTCAGTACGTCCACCAGCTCGGACTGGTTGTCGAATGGCGGCGTGCCGGTCGCGGCGAGATAGTAGAGCCGCTCGCCGAGCCAGGTCAGGGTGGCCGCGAGGGTCTGCGAGTCGATCGCGTGGTGGCTGATCGCCCCGGCCGCGCGGTCCGCGTCAATGCGCTCGGCGGTGGTCTTCGCGAAACTGTCCATCTGGCCGCGCCAGAGCTCCTCCAGCGCGGGGTCGTCGCGCCAGTGCTCGACGATGGCGCGCAACACCGCCGCCTGCTCGCTCCACAGCTGGGCGCCGTCCGCGATCGACCGCCGGATCGCGGCACGGCGATCCGATTCGTCCCGGTGCCCCAGCCAGCTGGCCGACGTTTTGTGGCCCTGGTCGATCGCTTGCCGGACCAGCTCGGCCAGCACCTCATGTTTGCCCTGGAAGTAGAAATAGAAGCTGCCACGGGAAATCCCGGCTTCGGCGAGGATGTCCGCGACGGTGAGGTCGGCGAACTTGCACCGGCCGAGCAGCCGCGTGGTGGCGTCCAGAATGTTCCGGCGAAGCTCGCGGTCCTCCCGCCGGGTCTCTCGCGCCATGCTGGGAAGGGTAGCCGGCGGCCCACTAGACAGCACGTATAGACACCACATCCAGTACGCTGGCGGCATGGAGTTCCGGGAGCTGGAGACGTTCCTGGTGCTCGCGCAGGAGTTGCATTTCGGCCGGTCAGCGACCCGATTGCATGTCAGCCAAGCGCGCGTGAGCCAGCTTATTCGCGATCTTGAACGCGAGCTCGGCGGACCGCTGTTCGACCGGACCAGCCGCCGCGTCACGCTGACCGCGCTCGGCGAGCGATTCCGGCAGACCGTCCAGCAGCCGTACGAGCAGCTGCTCCTTGCCGTGCGGGACACCCGGGCGGCGTCCCGGGAGGTCGCCGCGGAGCTTCGCGTCGGCTACATGCAGTCGATCGGCGGCTCGCTCGCGAGCGAGCTCATCGCGCCCTTCGAGCGGGCGTATCCGCACTGCCGAACAACGGTGGTCGCGCTGCCGATGCGGCATGCCATGGTGCCGCGGGCCGATCTCGACGACGGTACGGCCGAGGTCGTGCTGTGCTGGTCACCGGGCGGCTCCGGGGACGCGCTGACCGAGCCGGGCCTGTCTGTCGGCCCGGTGCTGATTCGCCTCCCGAGAGGCGTGCTCGTACGCGAGGACCATCCGTTCGCCAACCGGTCGACGATCGATGTGGAGGAACTCGCCGACTACGAGATCGTCGATCCGAGCCGCCCGGCCGGGAAATACGTGGAGGCGTGGGTGCCGCGAACCACCCCGGCCGGCCGACCCATCCACCGGACCGAACAGGATCTGCCCGGGCTGTTGGGCCGGACGGAACCAGTTCTGGAGGATATTTTCACCATCGTTACCCGTACGAAAGCGCTGCATGTGACTTTCGTCGGGCTGCTGGATCGCTATCCGCGCCCGGACATGCGAGTGGTCGAGGTCAATGGCCTGGCACCGATGGTGCTGCTGCCGATGTGGCGAACGGCCCACGAAAACACCACCATTCGGGCGTTTGTCGAGGAAATCTCGGCTCATCGATAAACCGATTCGGCACTGCCCATTAGAGACTGGTCATTGTTCACCAACTGGGACTGTTGAAGGCTCTGAGTAGGTCGTTGGCACTCTGCACGACCGGCACAGAGTGGAGATTCCCATGGTTCACATAAGCTCCCCACCAGAGGCGTTGAGCCAGCGAAGGGCGAACGTCGTTCTCGTCACGCTGTTCCTCGCTACGTTCGTGCTGGGCAGTGCCGAGCTGCTCGTGGTCGGCGTACTGGACCTGATAGCGGCCGACCTTCGCGTCTCCATCCCCTCCGCCGGCGGGTTGCTCACCGCCAACGCCCTGGGGCTGGCGCTCGGCGGCCCCGTCCTGACCGCCGCGACGATCAAACTCAACAAGCGGACCGTACTGATCGGCGCCCTCGCGCTGTTTGTCCTGGCCAACCTGGTGCCTGCACTGACTTCCAGCCTTGGCCTGTTCATCGCCGCCCGGGCGGTTGGCGGCGCGCTGCAAGGGCTGTTCATCGGGGTCGCTTTTGTGGCAGCTACGACGATCGTGCGGCCTGAGCGCAGGGGACGGGCCATGGGCGTGGTCCTGTCCGGCGTCTCGGTGTCGGCCGCCGTGGGCGTGCCGCTGGGGACGTGGGTCGGCCAGGCGCTGGGCTGGCGTGGCTCCTTTGTCGGGGTTGTCGTACTCGGCGTTCTCGCGCTGATCGCGATTTTGGCGCTGGTCCCATCCGTCCCCAGTACCGGCGGCGCAGCAGGCCAAGCCAGATATGCATTCGCCCCACGGGTACTAGCCGTGCTCGGACTCAACTTCCTGACGTTCGCCGCGATCTTCGCAGCAGTGACCTACATCGTGCCGTTCCTGCAGCACATCACCGGAATCTCCGGTCCGCTGATCAGCGTCTTCCTGCTGGTGTACGGAATAGCTACAGCAGTGGGCACCTTCGGCGGCGGCCGGTACGCAGACCGAAACGCCGCGCGCACCCTGCTCGTCGGCACCATCGGTGTCGCAGTATCCCTGCTGGCCCTCAGCCTCGTCGGCGCAGTCGCCGCCCTGGTAGCCCTGGCGTTGGCGGCTCTCGGGCTGTTCGCGATGGGAATGACCCCATCGATCCAGTACCGGGTAGTCAGCCTGGCTGGGCCCGGAGGTGCCTTGGCCTCTTCGCTACCCGCCTCTGCGATCAACGTGGGCATCGCCTTCGGCTCAACCGCGGGCGGCCTGGCGATCAGTACGTTCACCACCTCGTCCGCGGTGATCGCAGGCCTGGTCATCGCAGCCCTCGCGGTCCCGGTCGCCGTGGCCACCAGACACCTCAAACCGCCAACCGTCGAGACAGCGCCGAACCAAAGGGCAGCGAAAACGAGTGCCGAGCTCACCGTCTGAGTAGATGCGGCTATATGACAATCGTCAATGTCTCGCTGCCGGCGATGGGTACGTCTCTGCGTTTTCACCGATCAAGGAGCGGAGTTTTCGATGAAAATCCTCGACCGTCGATGGGCGGTGTTGGCGTTGCTCGCCGCCACACAGTTCATTGTGGTGCTGGATATGACAATCGTCAATGTCGCACTGCCTGCTATTGGTACGTCCCTGCATTTCACTGACCAAGGTCTTTCCTGGGTCGTCAACGCTTATGTGTTGGCGTTCGGCGGTTTTCTGTTGCTGGGCGGGCGAGCAGCTGACCTGTTCGGCCGGCGTCGAGTGTTCATGGCCGGGTTGCTGGTTTTCGCGCTCGCGTCGCTGGCCAACGGGGCCGCACCAACCGCTGGCCTGCTGATCGCCTCACGTGCATTGCAGGGCGTTGGCGGCGCACTGCTCGCGCCCGCCGCGCTTTCCTTGGTAGCGACCGTTTTCACCGAACCAGCCGAGCGAAACACGGCCATGGGCGTTTGGGGCGCGGTCGCCGGCGGTGGCGGCGCGGCCGGTGTCCTGCTCGGCGGAGTGCTCACCAACACGGTTGGCTGGCCGTGGATTTTCTGGGTGAACGCACCGGTCGCGCTGGTGGTCGCGCTGCTCGCGCCACGACTGCTGCCGGCCGGTGGCGGCGAACAGGGGCACCCCCGGCTGGACCTTCCCGGTGCGGTGACTGTCACCGCCGGGCTTTCACTGTTGGTCTTCGCGTTGGTTGGCACCCAGGAAGCCGGCTGGATTTCGGTGCGTACGATTGGATTCCTGCTGACAGCGGCGGTTCTGCTGGGGGTTTTCGTCGTCATCGAGATCCGGTCGCCGGCTCCGCTGGTGCATTTCCGGTTCTTCCGGATGCGGGTGCCAACAGTGGCCAACATTGCCCTGCTGATCTTCGGCGCTGGCATGTTCTCGATGCTCTATTTCCTTTCGCTCTACATGCAGCAGGCCCTGCACTATCCGCCGCTCGCCGCCGGACTGGCGTTCCTGCCGCAGGCCGTCTGCGTGATGATTTTCGCTCAGATTTCGGCCCGAGTGGTCACAAAAATGGGCTTGAAGACGGCGATGGTGACCGGGCTGGTGCTGGCCGCCGCCGGCCTGGGCTGGTTCAGCCAGGTAAGTCCGACCGGCAGCTTCCTCGCCGACATTCTCGGTCCGTCCATTGTGGTCTCGGCCGGTGGCGGTCTCGCGTCGGTGGCCATCAACATTTCCGCGGTCACCGCAGTGCCAGCCGCCGACTCCGGGCTCGCCGGCGGCCTGGTCAATGTCAGCCAGCAGGTGGGATCCGCGTTGGGGTTGGCGATCCTGGCCACCCTCGCGAGCACTCGGACTCACGCACTGCTGGCCGCCGGCGCGTCCGACCCGGTCGCGCTGACCGGCGGATTCCGGCTGGGCTTCCTGGTCGGCGCGAGTTTCGCCCTGGCAGCGGCCATTATCTGCGTCATCTGGATGCCCAACCAGAAGGGGCGTACGACCGTACCGCAGCCCGTCGTGGCCGAGCCCGTACCGAGCGGCCGATAGTCCCCCAGGCTGAGCCGCCCTGGGTCGCGAGGACGAGCGACGGTTCCGGAGGTTTCTGGGAATATCTCCCGTGACTTTGGCGGCGATGCCTGATCGCGTGCGGGTGGCGCACGCGATGAGGCATCGCGGCCAAAACGTCCACCGCTACGCGAGGGCGATGTCGTCCACGTAGTACGTGCCGGTGCCGTACCAGCCGTGGGTGAAGACGGTGATGCTGCTGGTGGCGGCGCCGGTGGTGAAGGTGAGCGTGAGTTTCTGCCAGCCGCCGCTGGTGGTGGCCCAGGTGGAGGGATCCGTTCCGCCGGTGCCGGTGGCGCCCAGATAGGTGTTGCTGCCGTTCACCCAGCCGGTCAGTGTGTAAGCCGTTCCCGGTTTGACGGCCACCGTTTGGGTGCATTGAGCGGTGTCACTGTTGCTTGGTGTTGCTGACAAAGCGTGCGTTCCACTGTGGACAGTGCCGCCTTGTACGCTGCCCGAGCCAGCGGTGCAGGTCCACGGAGTGAGGCTGCCGGTCTCAAAAGTGCCGTTGGTGACAGCTCCCGATCCGCCCGGCGGAGTCGGAGTGGGGCTGGGACTGGCCGGCGGAGTCGGTGTCGGCGAGGCTGGCGGAGTCGGTCCCGCTGACGTCGTGCTCGGTGTCGGCGTGGGGCCGGCCGGGCAGCTCGCCGCCGAGCCACCGGTGTCGGTTACCGCCGCGTTGAACAAGGTGGTGCCCGGATCGAGGTCGTAGAGCGAGAACATCATGGTGCCGCCGAGTCCGTTGCAGTGCAGGTAGTCGGCCTTGGCCTGGATGGACCGGGTGTTCTCCCCCGACCAGAAATTCGTGCCGTCGTAGAAATAGGAGGCTTTCGCGCTGTCGTCCCAGAAAGTGTCGCTCGGGTTGTCGACAACCCCGGAAAGTTCTTTGTACATCCGGATTCCAGCCACGTTTCCGGAGTCGGCCGCACCTGGCGCCGGACCGGTGGCGGTCTGGAAGAGCCCGTGGTTGCTGCCGGCTGGTACGCCCGTCCAGCCGCGATAGTAGAACGGCACGCCAATGTTCAGCTTGGCGGCTGGGAAACCACCAGGAATGCCGTACTGGGAATCCCCGACGGTGAACGCCTTGATGGCCTCGTCGACGTTGTATTTCGCGGTGCCCGGCGGGATCGGGGCCATCGGGTCGTTCGGGCCGGAGAACAGCGGCGACTGGTGGTTGGTCGGTCCGGTCGCCTCCCAACCGCCGTGCATGTCATACGTCATCGGGTCCCCGAAGGTGAGGTACTGGCCAATCTTGTCGGTCTCCAGGTTCTTGATCTTGTCCTGCCCAGCGCCCAAAGCAGCGGTCAGCGCGTACGTTTTACCGTCCGCCGAGCCCTGCGTGTTGAGCTCGGACCGGAATTCGGCCAGCAGCGCGGTGAAGTTCTGCTTGTCGGCGGCACTGGAGTGGTTGCCGGTGTGGCCGCCACCGCCCGGGTATTCCCAGTCGATGTCGAAGCCGTCGAAGATGCCCTTCGCCGTACCGTCGCCGCCATAGCCACCCTGTACGGGCAGGTTTCCCTTGATGAACATGTTGATGCAGGACGAGACCAGTTTCTTGCGGGCCGCGTCACTGGCCGCCGCGTCGGAGAAGAACTTGGAATACGTCCAGCCGCCGATCGACAGCAGCACCTTCAGGTTCGGGTGCCGCGCCTTCAACTCCTGCAACTGGTGGAAATTGCCGACGATGGGCTGGTTCCACACGTCCGCGGTGCCGTCGACGCTGATGTCCGAGCCGAACGACTTCTGGTAGTCCGCGAAGGAGTCTCCGGCGCCGTCACCGGCGTTCGGGTCGTTCTCGTCCTGCGAAGCCGCCTTGTTCGCCTCGAAACAGGTCAGGTTGGTCGGATCGACGTTCGCGAAGTCGTACAGCATGTAGTCGAGTTTCCCAGCGATGCCTTCGTTGTCGACGTTCTTGAGATAGAAGGCGTTCTGGTAGATCGACCACTGGTCGTAATAGGCCACCTTGATGCCACCGCTGGTGGCCGGCGCGCCGGTGGTGTTGGCGGTGGCCGGACTGGCCGCACCCAGCAGCGCGGTGGTCAGGGCCAGCAGCGAGGCGACCGCGAACGCGGCACCGGTGAAGGCCAGCCTTCTGTTGGTTCGCACAAGAATCCTCCTGGGATTGGGGCTGCTTCCACTGCTCAACAGGCGCCGTTGTCGGCCCAGACGCCGGCGGGACCGCCGGGAATGTCACCGTAGCTCCACCATTTCGCGGTCCACTGGTGGCTGCCGTACGAGACGACCGCGCCGCCGTTGTACGTCGTGGTGGCGCTCCACGCGGCCGCCGAGCAGCCGCCGCCCGGAGGCGCGGAGGTCGGCGGCGGCGGCGCCGTCGGCGAGGACGACGGGCCGCTGGTGGGTGGCGTGGCGCCGGCGAATGTCGCCGAGTATTTGGTGAAGTCCCAGGAATTCTGCGTGACACTGCTGCAGACGCCGGAGGTCTGGCCGTTGTTGTCCGGCGGCGAACACTGCCGGTCCCGGTTCACCGCCCAGAAGGTGAAGCGGGCCAGGCCGTGGCTGGTCGCGTAGTTCAACACGGACTGGAAATCGGCTTGCCGGAAGAATTCACCGGTGTCCGAGCGGCCGTTCATCAACGACGCGCCTTCGTGGGCGTACGCGGTGGCGCTGCTCCAGCCGAGGTGCGATTCGAGCAGTCCGTGAAAACTTTCCAACGCGTTGATCTGATCCGTGGCGCCGTTGAAACCGCCGTCGAACGGCATGATGGAGAAGTTGTCCGGAGTGAAGCCCAAAGTCTTGGACTTGTCCAGCAACAAAGTGCCGAAGTAGCCGGCGCCGGAGGTGGTGCCGGGCATCGTGACGGACACGTAAAGCCCGGAGTTGTTGCGCTGCAGGATCTGCGCCGCACCGAGCTCGTTGTTCACCGCCGCGTCGTTTTCGTACTCCGGCTCCTCCAGGTCGAAGTCGATTGCGTGCAGGCTGTATTTGCTGATCACCTGCTGGTACGCGGCCGCGGTAGCCGCCGGGCTGCCACAGTTCTGGCCCAGTTTGGTGCCGCCGTAACCGCCGATGGAGACCGAAACATCCCCACCTTTGCTCCGAACGGTGTTGATCAGCGCGCCAGCCGCGGTGTCCGACGAGATCGGCGAGGTGCCGCCCCACGATGGCGTGCAGCCGCCGGAATCCAGAATAAAGGCCAATTGGAACGCTTTTTGACCGGTCGCGTCCATGACGGCGGCCACGTCCGGCGGGCTGTTGTCTTCCGGCATCACGTACGGCGCGGAGGCGTACCAGTTGCTGCCCAGGGCGGCGGTGGCCGCCTGGCCGGTGCCGGAGAACAGGGCGAGTCCGGCGACGGTGGCCAGGGCCACCGCCGCGGTGCCAACAGCGGCGATCTTCCAGCTGCGCATGAGGCTGCTCCTTTGCGTTGGAGAGATGGGATTCAGGCGCCTAGCAGACCACCGAGCCCGCTCGCCTGCGTCCGCCAGTCCTGGGCGTTCGGTGTCGCCCCAGCCCAGCGTTGACCTATTCGGTTCAGCGGATCGCGATCGTGCTGCCAGATCGCATCCGCCTGCCGTTGGGCGTACCCCCGATATCCGGAGTCGCCGGTCGCGGTCAAAAGATCCAGCAAATACCGCATGAAGATGCCCTTGAACTGCTTTTGGTTGTCGTCGCAGGTGTTGGCCGGGTCGCACGACTCGGTGAGAATGCCGTTCGGGCTCAACGAAGATGACGTGATCGCCGCGTCGGCGAGCCGACGGGCCGCCGCGAGTTGAGTCGGATCACCGGTGGCTCGCCACAGTTCCAGCGCTGCACCCATCGCGAGTCCCTGGTTGTACGTCCACACCGTGCCGCCATTGTTGTGGCAGCCGCTGTCGATGCCGTCGTTGACCAATCCGCTGGCATTGATCATGCCGCTGGCCGAGAACCAGTTCCAACCCGCGATCGCCCGGCCCAACCAGGTGGTGTCTGCGAGCAGCCGATTGTGCAGGGCGGCCGCCAACCGGACATAAAGGCCGTTGGTGATCGCGTTTTTGTACGTACGCTCGCGGTTCCACCACACCCCACCACCGCAGGTGGTATCCCAATATCCCTGCACGTACTGCCCAATGGTCTGGGCCATCGACAGGTATTTCGCGTCATGGGTCAGGTCGTACGCCTGGATCCAAGCGATGCCCCACCATTCGGTGTCGTCGATCGCCCGGCTGGCGAAGTTTCCCTCGATCGGGTCGCTGCTTTTCACCCCGGCCGGGAAGACGCCTTTGTTGACCTCGAATGTGCGGTCGACAATCCAGCGCTGACTGGTGCTTCCGGTCCGCTGCAGGTAATCCATCATCGTGGTGACCGCGACGGCCGAGTTCCACCAGCTCGACGGCCACCAGGCGGTGTTCGGGTCGTACGAATACATCAACGCGTCAGCGGCCGCCGCCGGACGATCGCTGGCCGGCCGAGCCCACGCCGTACAGCTGCCGTTGGAGCCCTCGACCGCCCGGCCGCAGGCCCGTACGGCACCGCCATAGAGCAGCGATTTCGGATCTCGGGTGGCGAAAAGTGCGGTCCGGGTGGAAGTCGCGCCGGAGCCGACACTGAGGCGTCCCAGCGATGATCCGTCCGGCCAGGAGGCGCCCTCGTTCCAGGACCGGTCCAACCACACCTCGTCGCCGGCACGGCCGGCCGAAAGGGTTGCCCAGGCCATCCCGCGATTGTCCATATGCAGGGCGAACTCCCGGCCATTCAAGGTCGTCGGCGGCACCGGCTGATCGTCGCCGACCGCGCCGGACGCGTCGGTGCCATCACAGGCCGCGTCGCACACTCGTACGTACGCCCAATCCGTGCAGGCAACGCCCTGCGCGTCGCCACAGGCACGCAGCAGACCTCGACGGTGATTCGACGGGTCCGCGAGGTTGTACATGAGCGTACGAGTGCCGGTCCACGTCGCGGGAATGCTTGCCTTTCCCAGCAATCCGTCCCACGTCGTGCCGCCGTCCCAGCTCCGGTCGAGCCAGACCGAGTCCCCGGTCGTCCCATCGTCGATGCTGGCCCACGCCATCGCGTCGGCATCGGAAACGTGCAGGACAATACGTCGCCCATTAACGATCTTATTCGAAACGGGGAAAGTTTCCTGCCGCGCCAACGACGGATCACGGGTGTCGCAATAGACCGAGCACACCTGGGTCCCCGCGACCGCCGGCTGGGATGGCGTTATTGCGGCCAAAACCGCGATGATCAGGAAGATTTTCGGGGCCAGCCACCACCGCGAACGTCCGGACATGGGCCAGCTCCTTCTCCGGAGGCGGAATCCCGTGAAATCCTGAATAATCGTGCGGTTGATCAATACCGGTTAAGCCGGCTATGAGATCCACAGGATTACACCGATTGACGCAGCTCAGAACAACCCGCGACACAGTGGCCGGATCCGGCCATCGGCCGCCTCGCCGCGAACGGAAAAACATCATTGGCGCTGACGGCAGGTTTTCCCGTACGACAATAGATGCGCCAGTCGCGGCAGGCCAATTCTGCTCACATTGAACAATACCCTCGTTCATTTCCCCGGCAGGTTCGAAAATCGGCCAGGGCAGGCACGTAACCACCCAGCCGCGAACACCAGTCCACCGGCCCGCCGCCGGATCGGCCGCGTCGCTGTCGTACGTTGGACTCGACGGTGGACAACGGAAGGACGGTGGTCGCTCATGCTCGCGGGGCGTCTGAACGTGAAGACCCGGGAATTCGCGATGGTGGACGTGCCGGTTCCGGAGCCCGCCCGCGACCAGGTGCGCATCAAGGTCGCGGCGGCCGGAGTGTGCCTGTCCGACGTGCACCTGATCGACGGCACCCTGGGGCTCGGCCGGGAAAACACCGTCACCCTCGGGCACGAGGTGGCCGGCACCATCGACGCGCTGGGCGCCGAGGTCACCGGCTGGCAGCCGGGCCAGCGGGTCATCCTGCAGGCCGGCGAGCGAAACCCGAGCGGCCGGATGCTCACCCGTGGCGTCGACTACGACGGCGGGTGGGCCGAATACGCGCTGGCCACCGCGACCACGCTGGTGGCGATCCCGGACAGCCTCCCGTTCGACCAGGCCGCGATCATCCCAGACGCGGTTTCCACGCCGTGGGGCGCGATCGTCGAGACGGCGAACGTACGTCCCGGTCAGGCGGTTGGCGTCTGGGGTGCCGGCGGTCTCGGCGCACACGGCGTCCAGTTGCTGCGGCTGGTCGGAGCCGCCCCGATCGTGGTCGTCGACCCACTGCCGGCCGCCCGGGAGCGCGCCCTGGCGCTCGGCGCCGACGTCGTGCTCAGCCCGACCGACGCGGACTTCGGTCAGCGGATGTGGGCCGAGACGGACGGCGCCGGGCTGTCCGCCGCCTTCGACTTCGCCGGCGTCACCGCCGTCCGCGACCAGGCGGTCGGCTGCCTGGGCGCCGGCGGCCGGCTGGTCCTGGTCGGCCTCAGCGGGCAGCCGTTCACCGTCGCCGACAGCACCGCTTTCAGCTTCCTGCAACGACAAATCCTCGGCCACTACGGCTATCAGCCGGGAGCGGTCGAACAGCTCGTCGGGCTCGCCCGCCGCGGCCGGCTCGACCTGTCCGGTTCGATCAGCGATGTCCTCCCGCTGGCTCAGGCCGCCGACGCGGTGGCACGTCTGCAGAGCAAGGAAGGCAACCCGATCCGGCTGATCCTGCGCCCCTGAGCGGCGCGTCTTTTCGGGGAAATTCCGCCGTTCAGCCGTTAGTTCGTTGGCTCCACCAACCGTCCGCTGAGTTCCGGCTGCACGCGGTGGCTACCCCAGGTGAGCCGAAGGTCCGCGCTCCCTGGCCGACCGGCGGCATCCCATTCGCGTACCGAATCGCACAACTGGTCGGCGAGCCTGCCGCCGATGCAGTCCTGAACAAGCACGCCGATTTCGCCGGACGTACGCCGAAAAAGCGCGGCCGTGCCGGCGTTGCTCATCACCCGTACGGTCTCCATTAAGTACGGAATTCCGGTCGAGGACCAGCCGCCATGACGAAGTTCAAGCCACAGGCTCAGCCCGTCCACGACTTCCGCCGGAGTGATCGTCAGGCCGGTCGCGCGATGATCGCGTCGACTCAGGTCCGGTCCGACGATGTCGCCGTCGGTCAGCAGTGCGAGCGCCGAACCCTGCTGCATCGAGACGAAGTTCACCGGCCGAATGGACCGACTGACCCATCGATCCCCATCAGCCTCCACACTGACGGTCCGGCACATGCCGGAAATCTCCACTGGCCGTACGAGCCGTCCACCCGGCACCAGCTCGAACCATCGGTTCAGATGGCGCTTGGTGACCAGCACCCGGTCGTACGGCGGCCGGTCGGCCCAGGCCACCCCGCCGGTCGGACCGGTGAGGTGGCCAATCAGTGCCGTCAGATATCCGTCGATATCGCGATTGCCGGACCCAACCAGCAACACCTGATGGCCCGGTCGTACGTCCAATTGCTCCAGCATCGCGGCCAATGCGGACGGCTGGTCGGCGCACAGATCGGGCCCGTATCCCAGCGGCACGTCTCGAAGGCATTTCGCAGGGTCCACATGGGACAGATAAACATCTCTTGGAATATCCCGAAAAGCGGCTCGTACGCGGTCCCTGACTCCGACGGTCACGGTGTCCGTGCCGACCTTTTGGTGATGCTGTTCATTGCCTGAGATCTCCGTTTCAGCAGCTTTCGTCAACCTTCGCTCACGGCCTGACCGGCCGCTGCGGCCGAACGGACAGGCGATCAGGCATGGGTGCCCGTACGGCCGGCGCCCCGCGACTCAGCGATGATGGCGCCATGACGGACTCGTCCACGCGCACTCCGCTGACCCGCCGGGCGGCCGCGCCGGTGCGTACGTTCCTGCGCACCGAGTCGGGCAGCGCCGGCGTGCTGGTGGCCGCGATCGTGCTCGCGCTGCTCTGGTCCAACGTCAGCGTCGCCGGCTACGAGGCGTTCTGGCACCTCCAGTTCTCGATTCGGCTCGGCGGTTTCGGCATCTCGCAGGACCTGCGGACCTGGGTCAACAGCGGGCTGATGACGCTGTTCTTCCTGGTAGTGGGCCTGGAGGCGCGCCGCGAAGTCGACCTTGGCGACCTGCGGGACCGGCGCCGGTTCGTGCTGCCGCTGGCCGCCGGACTGCTCGGGATGGCGATCCCGGTGCTGATCTACCTGGCCATCACGCTGGCCGGGCCAGCCGCGCACGGATGGGGCGTGGCGATGTCGACCGACACCGCGCTCGCGCTCGGAATGCTGTCGCTGCTCGGCCGCCGAGTCCCCGATCGGGTACGAGTGTTCCTGCTGACCGTCGCGGTCGTCGACGATCTCGTCGCGCTGATCGTGATCGCCTTCGCGTACAGCACCGATGTACGGATCATGCCCATCGCGATCGCCGTGGTGGTGTTCGGCGTACTCATCGCCGCCCTCAAGTTCGGAGTGGACCGGCCGGCGCTCTACGCCCTGCTCGGAATTGTCATGTGGGCCGCTTTGCTGAGCAGCGGGGTCGACCCGGTGGTCGCCGGCCTCGCGATTGGCCTGACCGCGTCCGCCTACTCACCAGCGCGAGAAAACCTGGAGCAGGCGACCGGCCTTTTCAAGCTTTTCCGCGAACAACCGACGCCGGAACTGGCTCGGGATGCGACCACCGGACTCACCTCGACGCTCTCCCCCAACGCGCGCCTCCAGCATTTCTATCTGCCGTGGACGAGCTATCTCATCGTGCCGCTTTTCGGGCTGGCCAACGCGGGCATCGTCATCAACGGCGACTTTCTCGTACGGGCCTACACCACCCCGATCACGCTCGGCATTCTTTTCGGCTATGTGCTGGGAAAGCCGGTCGCCATTCTGGGCATGTCGTGGCTGCTGTCGCGGCTGAGCGGCGGCCGGATCAAGCCCACTGTCGGCTGGGCGTCGGTCGCCGGCACCGGCACCATCGCCGGCATCGGCTTCACCGTGTCCTTGCTGATCGCCACCCTCGCCTTCAGCGGACCGCAACTGGCCGAGGCGAAACTCGGAGTGCTGTCGACCATGATCGTCGCGCCGCTGCTCACCTGGGTGGTTTTTCGCATCACGGCGCTGCTTCCGGAGAATCGCCGAGCCGTCGCGCTGCTGGGCGACGCCGAGCAACTGCTCGATCTCCTCGTGCCGGTCGACCCCGACCGCGACCACATTCGCGGCCCGGCGGACGCCTCGGTCACCGTCGTCGAATACGGCGATTTCCAGTGCCCGTACTGCGGCCAGGCCGAGGTGGCCGTACGCGAAGACCTGCTTGTCGACGATGACGTGCGCTATGTCTGGCGCCATCTTCCGCTCACCGACGTACATCCACAGGCACAGCTGGCCGCCGAAGCGGCCGAAGCCGCGGCAGCCCAGGGCGCGTTCTGGCCGATGCACGACTTGTTGCTGGCCCGACAGGACAAGCTGCGCATCATGGATCTGATGAAATACGCTGAAGAGCAAGGCCTGGACAAGCAGCGATTCCACGACGACCTGAAACGCCACGTCCATGCCGCGAGGGTCGCTCAGGACCTGGAGTCCGCGGACCTCAGCGGCATTTCCGGCACCCCGTCGTTCTTTATCAACGGTCAGCGCTATTACGGCGCGTACGACATCGAGACCCTGACCGTTGCCATCACCACCGCCCGTACCCGCGCGATCATCACCTCCCTCGACGGCTGATCTCGCGTACACGTGAGCGAACACCGGGCGCGGTCGGCAACCCTTTTCCGGTTTTCCCTTCGACCCTGGGAAGTCGCTACCCAGAGCGACCTTGCCCAGTCGGTCAGCCTTCCAAAAAAGGCACCAGGAAGAGGGATGAGCGGGTCGAACGTACGAAAGGTCGCCCATCTCCTGACAACTCTGCGCTATGGACACGCGGGCCATGTTTACCGACGTAACGCTTACGTCTAAAGTGATCTTGGCCAGGAAGTTTTTTCGTTTGTCGTAAGAACCTCTGCCCCCGTTCGCATGTGACTCCCCGGGGACCTCACTTCATGTCCAGTCCCACCAAGCCGTTTCGAGCCACCACCCACGCGGAACTGATCGCCCTGTCGGATCAGGCCGCCCACCGGGTGATGAACAGCCAGGGCACCAGGAACGGCCAGGGCGTCGGCTGGCTGATGATGTCGACGATCCTGGTCGAGTCCTGGGATATCTACGCGATCTCGTTCCTGCTGGTCTTCGTGAAGGCCGATTTCCACCCCAGCGCACTGATGTTGGGCCTCGCGTCCAGTGCGGTCCAGCTGGGCGGCCTGCTCGGCGCCGTTTTCGGTGGCTGGCTTGCGGACCGGCTGGGACGGCGATGGGTCTTCATCACCACCATGGTGCTGTTCATAGTGTTGGCCCCACTGCAGGGTTTCGTGACCAGCATGTGGCAACTAGTGGCCATCCGGTTTCTGCTCGGATTCCCGTTGAGCAGCGACCTCGCGTCCGGGTACGCGTACATCATGGAGGCCATGCCGCGGGGCACCCGCGAGGTGATGGGCAACCGCAAACAGGGAATGTTCGCCATTGGCGAGGTGCTCGCGATCACCGTCGTCACGGTGATGCTGGTCGCCGGCGTCGATCATTCGTTGCTGTGGCGGATTGGCCTCGCACTGGGAGCGCTGCCCGCGCTCGCGCTGCTGCTCGGCCGCCTCAAAATCACCGACACCGCGCCTTCGCTCATTTTGCGCGGCAAGTTCCACCAGGCCAAGCAGGTCTCGCGAGTGATGTTCCACGATTCGCTGGACATGCTTCCGGACCAGGATTTCCGCATCAAACGGCCCAGCACCGCGAACTTCCTGCGCAGCATCTGGTCTGATCCAGTACGTCGACGGGCCAGCATTTTCGGCTGGATCTCCAACGCCGCACAGTCGGCCTCGTTCGGCGCCTTCGGGTTCTACTTACCCTCCGTACTAGCCGTTGCCGGGATTTCCAAGGGCATCGTGGCCACCAACCTGATGACCGGCGCCATCTACTGCCTCGCCGCCGTGAGTGGCTTTGTCGGGCCGCAGATCACTTCTCGCATCGGCCACCGTGGCATCTCCCAGTGGGGCTTTGGAATCTCGTTCGTCTCGTTGTTACTCGCCGCTTTCGCGCTACAACTGAACGTGGGCTGGCTGTTACTGCTCGCCGCGGCCGCGATGATGTGGGGCCAGTATTGGGCCGGCACCAACGGCATGACCGTCACCGCGATGGTGGCGCCCACTCGTTACAAGGCGACCGCGTGCGGTTTCGGTTACGTTTTCGTGAAACTGGCCAGCTTCGTCACACTTTTCCTGTTCCCGTTGCTGCTTGAGGCGACCGGCACGGCGGCGGCCACCGCGATCGTGTCGCTGATCGCGCTGGGTGGTTTCCTTGCAGCGCGTTACATCCTGCCCGAGGTCTACGGCTACGTGGAGTCCGAAAGCCTGAAGACTGCTCAGACGTACTAGAACTTGTGTTCGATCGCAAGAAAATGTCTCGTTCGGGCCGCCCCAATCACTGTTATCCGCGAAGCCCGGACCGTTAGCCTCAACACGTGATCATTGCGAGTGCGCCCACCACCATGCGGGCCGCGGTGCTGTACGGTCCGGGCGACCTGCGGGTGGTCGATCGACCGGTGCCCCGCCCAGGTCCCGAGGATGTGCTCGTACGAGTCGAAATGTGCGGGGCGTGCGGCACCGACCTGAAGATCGTCGATGGACATTTCCCACAGACTCCACCGTTTGGTGAGTTCACCCCCGGTCATGAGTGGACCGGGGTGGTCGTGGAGACCGGCTCGACCGTGGACGAGTTCCAGCCCGGCGACCGGGTCTGCATCGAGGCGCATCGAGGCTGCGGCCGGTGCGCCAACTGCCTGGTGGGCCGCTACACCGCTTGCCTCAACTACGGAAATCCGGCCAAGGGGCACCGAGCCAGCGGGATGACCGCGAACGGTGGTTTCGCCGAATACGTCGTACACCATGTCAGCGCGCTTTACCATCTGCCGGCCGAACTGTCCGCCGAGGACGCGGTGCTGATCACCACGGCCGGCACCGGTTTGTATGGACTGGACGTCGCAGGCGGTTACATCGTCGGCCAGGACGTGGCGATTTTCGGTCCCGGCCCGGTCGGTCTGATGACCGCGCAGGTCTGCCGTGCGATGGGGGCGGCGCGGGTGATTTTGGTTGGCACCAGGCCATCCCGGCTGGAGCTCGGTGCCAAGCTCGGGGTCCGGCACACCATTAACTCCAGTGAAGTCGATCCCGTACGAGCCGTGTTGGAACTGACCGGCGAACAGGGCGTCGATCTCGCCATCGAAGCGTCCGGCGGCCTCGGCACCCCGCAACAGTGCGCGGAAGTCACCAAGCGTGGCGGGAAGATTCTTTTCGTTGCGTTCTATCGCGATTCGGTCCAGTTGGACCTGAGTGCGGTGGTGCGCAAGGACATCACGATGTACACCTCTCGGGGCGAGGGTCGGAACAACGTTCAGCGAGCCGTGGCGTTAGCCGCTTCCGGTCAGCTGCGCGGAAAAGAGCTGGTCACCCACCGATTCCCGCTGGACCAGATCGCCGAGGCGTTCCGGGTCATGCGGGAGCGGGAAGGCGATCCGGTGAAGGTCGTCGTCGTACCCTAACCTGATCGTCGTCACCCCAAGGCGCGAGGAGCCCGGGATGCATCATCAAATTCTGGCCCCGGTGGTTAATTCGCTCGTACTGTCGGCATTAGTCGCCGCGGTGCCGCTGATTCTGCTGCTGGTGCTGCTCGGCGTCGTACGCATGCGATCCCACTGGGCCGCGCTGATCAGCCTGGTGTGCGGATTAGTAGTGGCGATCCCGATCTTCCGGCTGCCGCCAGTGCCCGCTTTCAGCGGTGCGCTGGAAGGCGCCGCTTTCGGGCTTTTCCCGATCGTCTGGATCATCGTCAACGCCATCTGGCTGAACCGGCTGATCACCAGGTCTGGGCACCTCGACACCGTACGGCGTACTTTCCTTTTGTTGTCGAGGGACTATCGCGTACAAGGTCTGGTCGTGGCCTTCTGTTTCGGATCGTTGCTGGAATCAATGGCCGGCTTCGGTGCCCCCATCGCGGTCGTCGCGGCCATCCTGCTCGCCCTCGGCTTCAGCCCCATCCGAGCCGCCACCGTCGCCCTTTTCGCGGACGCGGCCGGGACAGCTTTCGGCTCGGTCGGCAACCCGATTTTCGCGCTGAGCAAGGCAACTGGATTGCCCACCGGACCGCTCGGTGAGATGGTCGGCCGGCAGGCGCTGATAGTCGCGCTGTTCGTCCCCTTCGCGCTTTTGCTTGTCCTAGACGGCAAGCGCGGCCTCCGGCAACTCTGGCCGGTCGCCCTGGCCACCGGCCTCGGCTTCTCCATCGGCCAGTTCGCCGCCGCCAACTATGTCACTTTCCAGCTCGCCGACCTGATCGGCGCGCTGCTGTCAGCGGCAGCCGTGGCTGTGCTGCTGCGCTTGTGGTCCCCTCGCGAGATTCTCCCACCGCCCAACGAAAAAGCCGACGAGGCTCCTGACGAACAGCGGCACTGGCTGCCGTCCTTCGCACCCTACGGCGTACTGATCGTCCTGCTTGCCTTGGTGTCGCTGAAGAATCCGGTCTCCGACTGGCTGCAGACCCTGACCATCCAGTTCCGCTGGCCCGGCGCCGGCGCGATTGGCGCCAACGGCAAGGCTCTGGCTTTGCCACTGTTCCAGCTCAACCTGCTGACCGCGACCGGCACGGTGCTGCTGGTGACGGGTCTTCTCACGCTCGCCATCCAGAGGATCCGAGCACGTGACGCCGTACGCGAATATGGCGCCGGACTCGTACAGGTCTATTCCGCGGCCTTCACTGTCTTGCTCGTGATGGCGCTGGCCTATCTGATGAACTATTCCGGCCAGGCCAACACCATCGGCACTCTGCTCGCCCACACCGGAATCGCGTTCGCTCTGCTCTCACCCGTACTAGGCTGGCTCGGCGTCGCCGCCACCGGATCCGACACCTCAGCCAACGCCCTCTTCGGCGCCGTACAGGTCGCCGCCGCCAAACAACTCCACCTCAGCCCGTACCTGACCGCCGCCGCCAACAGCGAAGCCGGCGCCCTCGGCAAACTCATCAGCCCCCAAAACCTCGCCATCGCAGCCGCCGCCGTCGGCCTGTCCGGCGAAGAAGGTCAACTGGTCCGGCGAACTTTCCTCTGGAGCCTCGGATTCCTCGCCGGCTTCTGCGTCCTCATCTTCCTCATGGCGTACGGCCCCCTAGCCTGGCTAGTCGTCGTCTAAACGCCCGAGGAACCCCTTCTCCAGAAGTAACTGGTCGGGAACATCTGACGACGAAACCTCGATGGACATTCCATCCAAATCGGCTATTCGAGGCACCTCTAGCAAATACATTCACCAAACCACGTATTAGATCCTCGCACTGCGGCTTGAGCGCATAGCGCAAGCTGGCATTTGAGGCGCTCAGCAATAGCTGAATTCTCTGCCTACGCAAGTGAGAGTTCAAAACCCAACAGCCGCCGGCTCTCCATAATCGCGCGGCACGACTGTGTCAACGCCACAGTCGCCAGCGTAGAGTCGCCGGTCGGCTTCCCGAAGAGAACTTGCACGATCTGGCTCTCCGTTGACCGGAAAATATCCACAGGAAGTTCTATCGAACCTTCCCTTATCACGTCGGACGGGATTCGCATAGTTCCGGAACGAGAGCTACCCGAGACAGACTCGATCGGCAGACCCACTTTCCAGGTCTCTCTTGGCGCGATCACGTCAAAGTTGGCAACCACTCGATCATCGGTGAGATCGACGACGACTACCCCCGCGATATCGATGCCCTTCGCCCACACTTGGCCATCAACCACAAGCACCTCGATGAGACGAGCCTCCTCGTCATATCGCGCGGCCAGGTCGGCAGGTATCGCGGACGAGAACTCCATGTCCACGTCGATCACCCTCAGGGCCTCCAGTTCACCGGGTTCCAACTTGGTGATGGATTCCGGTTTTATTCGTATCGGCCAACAGCGAAGCCGGCGCCCTCGGCAAACTCATCAGCCCCCAAAACCTCGCCATCGCAGCCGCCGCCGTCGGCCTGTCCGGCGAAGAAGGTCAACTCGTCCGACGAACTTTCCTCTAAAGCCTCGGATTCCTCGCCGACTTCTGCGTCCTCATCTTCCTCATGGCGTACGGCCCCCTAGCCTGGCTTGTCGTCGTCTAAACGCCTAAGGAACCACTTCTTCAGAATTCATAGAACCATGGGGGCACGGGCGATAGTCCTCGAATTTCACTTGCCCATTCGACCTATTTTCGTTGCCAGGTCCTCCCCATCCTCACCTTCAAGACTCTCGACCATCGATCGCAGGAGTTCCTTGACCGCGCGAATGTCAATCTGATCGACAATCAGATAATGTCTACCTATCTGTGGACCATGCTCGCGAACAATCCGTCCGAGGCGTACCGGCCTACCGGCCATCACGTCGAATGACTCGCCACCTAGCCATCACCGTACGCGATGACACATCTTTCGTCACCGAGAAGACCTATCAGGAATGGCTAGCTCTGCTCGCGGATTGCAATGCCATTCCAAGACTGAGAAACAAGATGCAGTCCGCGGGAATGATCGCCGCACGGTAATGGCGCCTACATTGGCATACATCAGTCGGGCCTTGTCCCAGCTCTACGCTCCGCAATCTCCAACCACTGGAGAAATTCGTCTGAATCGACCGTCTCCCTGCTAACTACTCGATGTCCGTAGACTGCTAGCGCTCGATCTATGTCCAGGCAGGTGTGATATTTGGGATCCTCCGTGGCGAACCCCATGATGACGTGGCGATGGTATGAAACATTTTTTTTACCCCAGATGTAGAACTCCCAGTAGAGAATCGGGCTCCGCTCTATCATGACGTCGCCGAGGAACAGCGATAGATCGTTAACCACAGAATACCATTCCGGAAGCAGACGCTCCGGCGCGCCGATATTGGGTGACACATTTCCCCTGAACCAGTCATTCACCTGCTGAATGGAGCTATCGGTATTCCGCAAATCAATACCATCACACTTCAACAGTCGGCTAAGGATTTCGATCCGTCGTGGTTTCGCGTCCATTAGTCTTTGATATGCTAGCCTTGCGGCCTTCCTTGAATGGTTCTCCGGCAGACCCTCTATGCCAGGATTGAATACCTCGTAAGAACTCCAGTCAACTGTCAAGGTAACTCCCTATAGGTGATTCCGGCCTTGGTCAGGGCATCAATGACTGATTGCGATGCTCCGATCTTACCGGTCACTGTACTACGCGAGAACTGCCACTGAACACCGTGGACATCCGCGTTGTTCTGCAAGAGATATTGGTCCTTGGCGATCTGCGCTCTAATATCCGACGTCAAGGATACTCGCCCAACCTTCGACTCGATGGCAATACCACTCGGCGTCAGAACATCAATTCGTCGCGGACCAGTTGGCGTTGGGTACGTTACCTCAGTCTTTGATCCCGGATACTTGCTGCTTATTCGATCACGAGCGGCGTTGCCAGCCCTCTGGTTTGCAGCAATGCCGGTACCTGGGTCACTTTCTTCGGTTAGCTTTCCTAGCGTTCGTAGCCATCTGTACCCCGACTCACCGAAACCCAACGTGAATAGTCCAGCTAGTCCACCCAGTGCGGCACTCGTGACAAAGTCATCTGAATTGAAATCCCCAGTTATGAGGCTCGAGATCGAATAGTCGACCATTCCACCGGCCGCACCCCCCGCTGTACCACAAACAGCGCTAAGGTCGTCATCGAGAAACGCTAAGGGGGAACACGCTAACCCCAGCGAGCCGCCTACTGCGGTGCCGGCGACGATCCCTAGCGCAGTCCCAACGACCTGACGTGCGACGGCTGCCGATCGCGCGTTTTCGTCTTCATGATCGCACCAGTTGTATCCACGAACGATACACTCTGTGCCCGTGTGCTTGCTCCCAATGTTGTATTTTTCGTTGTAACTTCCGCTGTGTCCGCGTGGACGGTCGTTCCCACTGTTTTCACCGAAAGCGCCGCACTCGAAGAGGCAATAGTCACCACCAGAGCCGTGGTCGATATACGGCAGCAGACCGGTGGGGTCGCTGGAGCTAACGGGCGAGTTGTCCGCGTACATGTACCCATTGAGCTGCTGTGGATCGTTAGGGTTCCTGATCGGGTCGACAGTAGTGAAGCGCCCAGTGGTGGGGTCGTAGTCGCGGGCGCCGAGGTGGGTGAGGGTGGTGGCGGTGTTGGTGGTGCCGTTGACGAAGCCGTGGTTGGTGGGCCAGGGGTTGCCGCCGGTGGGGCCGCGGGTTTCGCCGAACGGGGTGTACCAGCGGCGGGTGACCTGACCGTTGGCGGCGTTGATGGCGATGTCGCCGGTGCCGTGGTTGTCGGCGCCTAGCCAGGTCAGGGTGGTGGCGGTGCGGATGGCGATGGTGCTGCCGGCATAGCTGTAGTACCGGGTGGTGGTCGGCGCGCTGGCGCCGGTGTTCAGGCACAGCTGGGTGTTGCCCAAGTCCAGTGTGGTTTTGTCGGGTGCCCGAGTCAGGAGCAGGTTGCCGTCGGCGTCGTAGAGGTAGCTGGTGGTGCCGCCGGCGTCGGTGCTGGTGACGGGGTTGCCTTCGGCGTCATACGTAAGGGTGGTGGTGCCGCCGTTGGTGGCGTACGGGCCGCTAATGGTGTTCCCGGACGGGTCGTACGTGTAGTTACGGTTCGTGCCGTTGACGGTCGCAGTTTGCACGGCGTGTGGATGGGCCGCGCCGGCCGCTGGGTATGTGTACGTCGTGGTGACGTCGCCGCTGGCCGTCTGCGGTTTCGCTTGCCTCGCCGTGCCGGCGGCCCGCGGCGGTGCCGGCGACACGGGCTGGCCGGGGTTAGCCGCCTGTGCTGGTCCCGGCGTTGCAGCGGTGGCCGCAGGCGGCGGGGCCGGTGTTGTCGGGCTGGTCGCGGCGTTGCCGGGCGGGGTGGTCGCACCTGCGTTGCCTGGCGTGGTGGGCGAGTTGGTCGCGCCGCCATTGCCGGGCGTGGTGGTGCCGGGTGCGATGGTGGTGTGGCTGGTCAGGGGTGTGGTGGTGGCGTGATCGGTTTTGCTGGTGCGGTTGCCGGTGAGGTCGTATGCGAAGGATTGCCAGTACGGCGCCGGTCCGCCCAGGGCAGTGCTGGCTGGGTCGGTGGTGCAGTCGCCATTGCCGGGTGTCCAGGCATTGGTGAGTCGCTGCAGGTAGTCGTACCCAAAGCACTGGTTGTCGGGGTTGGTAGGTGCGGCGTCGGCGACTTCGGTGGTGGTGCCGGCGTTGTTGTACGTGTACGTGTCGTCCTGCAGGAGCGGCCCGGCGGGCACGCCGGAGGTGACGATGCGTGATCTGGTCAGCCGATGGGTGCCGACTTCGTAGCTGTAGGAGTGGTCCAGGCCTGTGCTGGTGCTGTCCAGGCTGACTTTCTGCGTTTCCCCGAAATCGGTGTAGGTGGTCCCGCTTACGTATGGGCTGGGGCCAGCGGACAGGGTGCTCGGCTGGCCGAGGTTGTTATAGATGGATGTGAGGGTCTCGGCGGCCAGGTCGCTGGTTTTGGGGTAGGTCTGGGTGCTGGGTCGGCCGGTTTTGCTGTAGGTGTTGGTGAAGGTGTAGCTGCCGGCGAGGGCGCCTTCATTCGCTGGGATGGTGGTGGTGCTGCCCAGTGGCCGGTACGCGGCGTCGTAGCCGGTGATCGCGGTGGTGTAGGCGTGGCCGTTGTCGATGCGGGTGGATGAGGTGAGTTGTCCCTTGGCGAGCGTGTCGTACGTCCACGACGCCCGCAGGGTGCCGGTGGTGGAGTTGTCGTGGAGTTCGGTTTTGCGGCCGATCGCGTCGTACACGGTCGCGAGGGTTTGGCCGCGGCCGTCGGTGCTGGCCACGGGTTGGTTGAGGTCGTCGTAGCTGGTGTGGCTGGTGCCGCTGTCGGGGTCGGTGATGCTGGTTTGCCGACCGCGCAGGTCGTACCCGTAGCGCCAGGTGTTCCCGGCGGGGTCCTTCACGGTCGACAGTCCGCCGCGGGGGTCGTAGGTGTAGGTGGTGGCGTCGAAGGCGCCAGTCGCGGTGCCGGCGTGATATTGCCGCAGTTCGGTGGTGCGGCCTTGGGCGTCGGCGATGGTGGTGGTCGGGGTGCCGCCGGCCGGTGGGGTGACGGTGACGCGGTCACCGTCGTACGCGGTGGTGGTGCGCCATTTCTCCACGTTGTAAACCAGCACGATGCTCGTCGTCGGACGTTCCGCGCCGTCGAAGGTAGTGCGGGTGATGTCGGAGATCACCCCGTCGCCGCTGCCTGAGGAGGCGAGGGTGGTGTCGACCGGGTTGGAGTCGGCGTACGCCTTGCCCGCCATGGTAAGGCCGCGGGAGTCGTAGATGGTGTCTTTGATCAGCCGGCCGCCGGCGGCGGGTGTCTGGCTTTGCCGCTGTCGAAGGAATCCGTCATACAGACTGTTCGACGTGAGATAGGTGCCGTTATCCAACAACGACTGGCTGGTCACGACGCTGGGAGCGTTGGTGCGTACGAGATAACTGAATTGCGTGTTGGGTTGCGTCGGGTAGGTGGCTTTGAGGTGGTCCGGTTGCCAGACCTGGGTCCGCCGCCCGAGTGGGTCGTAGGAGATGTCGGCGCGTTTAGTGTTGGCGTCCACAGTGGACACCGGCAGCCCCCACGCCGGTTCGACCGTTGTGGTGGCCGTGAATCCCAGCGGGTTGGTGACGGTGGTCGCGGTGACCGGCCCGCCGCTGGCCGGTGTGTACGCGGACGTGGTTTTGTTGTTTTTCGCGTCCGTGGCGGACGTGATTCGCCCGTACGGGTCATATGTGCTGGTGGCGGTAGTTAGGTAGGTTGGTTGGGCGGTGTCAGAGTTCCAGCCGTTGATTTCCTGAACGGTGGTGGGATTTCCCAGAGTTGGCGCTGTCCCGTACGACTGCGAGTCGTAGCTGGTGAGTGAGTCGCTAACCACATCATCGGGTCGGTTTGGTGTGGTGGCGCAGTTTTTCGCGACCGTCTCGGTACGGGTGGGATAACTAACCAACCACGCCGTGGTGTTCTCAACGTAGCTGGTACGGGTGCACTGATCATCGTCCGCCGTCGTTGTGTCGCCTTGGTTGTCGATCTGGGTGGGTTGCCCGTACGCGTTGTAGGTGGTCGATGCTTGGGTGCGTCGCCATCCACCGCTGGTCAGGGCGGTGCGTTCGCGGGTGGCTGTGGGTTCGACCATGTAGGCGTTGATGCCGCCGCGGCCGTCTTTGTTTTCTGTCGCGGTTGGCCCGTAGATGCTTTGGTCGGTGACGGATCCGGTCAGGATCGGGCCGCCGGCGCCGTTGTAGGTGACGGTTTCCCTGGCGGTGCCTTGCAGCGGCCAGGCGTCGCGGGCGGTGCCGCCGTCGGTGTCGGTGAGGTTGACGGTTTTCCCGGTGCCGTCGGCGTTGCGGTCGCCGTCCATGCCACGGAAATAGCGGGTCATCGACGAGGACTGCAGCTGGGTGGGATCGCCCTTGGTGGTGGTGACGGTCTCATACCCGCGGTATTCGCTCCAGGTGCGCCATTTCCACGGGGTGAGCTCATCGTCGTCCCAATGCCACGCGATGCCACCGGAGTAGGTGTAGTTGGTGACCATCGTGGGTGCCAGGCCGACGCCGTCGGCGTCGGTGACCTGCACCGCGACGTACTTGTGGAACCAGTCCAACAATGGTTCGGTCGCGCCCGGCGGCTGCCAATAGGACGGGAAACACAGGTACGTGTTGCTGTCCGGTGAGGCGGGCATGTGCACGTTGCGGGCGCACATCTTCCCCGAATACGTCACCGATGTGGTGCCGCCGGTTTCGTTGTGGATCGCGGAGATCCGGTACCGGTTCAACGGCGCGTACCCGTCGAGGCCGTCGACTCGGTTCGCCATCTGCACACCCTCGAACGTCACCGTCGGGACGGTGGCGGTGCCGCCGACCAGGCCGGTGTGCGCGATCGAGTCCAACCACAACGCCCGCGGTGTCGCGTCCCCCGGTGACTTGAACGAATGCCCCAGCGTCCAGGAATCCACGTCCCGGAACTTGCTGGTCGGGGTGTCCCAGATCCTGGTGGTGATTTTCGCGAGCATTTTCCGGGTGAAAAACGACGGCGAGAACCGGTTACTGCACGTCGCACCCGACGCGCAGATCTGGTCGAACGGCACATCCGGCCAATACCCCGCGTTCGCCGCCGTCAGCTGCGACGGCGCGCAGGTGATCGACCCGGACGGGACGCATCTTTCGGTGACATCAAACGCGATCTGCGCCGTCGCGCCGGTATACGCGGCGCCGTCGCGGAACCCGTACTCGATTTTCGCGAGATTGTCCGCGGCGGTGTAGGGGGTGTTGTCGGTGGCGACCAGGTTCCGGCCGTACGAGTTCGTTTCCTTGTTGTAGTAGTAACCTTGCGCGTTGCCGTTCGAGTCCACGACGTAGTCCAGGTTCCACCGCCACGCCTGCTGACACGACGATCCCGCGAACGTCGCGGCATGGCACGGCTCCCCGGGCTGGTTCCCGAACACCGGGACGGTGTCCACCGAGTTCGTTTCCAGCTTCCCGGTGGTCCACCCCGGCAAGTGGTTCTCGCCGAAAATGTAACGGGTCCCGTCTGGGGTGGTGACCACCCATTTCTCGCCCACGTCACCGCCCGAGCCGGCTGCGCCGCCGTCGCCGTTGGGTGCGCCAATGAACTTCTGCACCCTGGTGCCGTCATCGACCCGCAGTTTCCACTGATCCGGGTGGTTCACGTCATGGACCAGCTCGACGGCTTTCCCGTTCAACGACAGGGTCGCGTTGTCGCGCTGCCAACACAGGTCACCGGTTTTGACAGTGTTGTTGCCGCCGGTCATGTCATCGCCGCAGCCCTGGAACTTTCGTTCGATGAACCCCGGCCGCAGATCGAAACCCTCACCGATCCACGAAGGCTGATTGTTCGTCGCCGCGACCCGGCCATCCACCGACCCAGACGAATACCCCAACCCCAACTTCGGTGCAGCGCCGCCGGTCGAAGGCGGTGCCCGCAACGGATACGACCAAGAGAAATCCCCACCTGAGCCGCCGGCGGACCAGGTCGCTGACGGCGCCAACGAGGTCGCGCTGAAATCCCCAGAATCACCCGCCGTCGTACCGGCCGCCGCCACGAACGTGCCCTTGCTGGATGCCGGCACGTTCGCGGTCAGCGTCTTCTTGCTGGAGTTGTTCTTGGTCAGCAGCGGAACCAGCCGGCACGCTGGCGCCGCTGGGGTGCTCAGAGCGCAGGCGGGGACGGTAAACAGTGTGAGCCGGTTGCCGTAGTCACCGCCGTACGCGTACTTGAACCCGTCGTACGACACCGAAACCGACACCGACGCCCCATCCGGAACAACGTTCGCCCTCGACGGCCCGCCCGGCGCTGGAATCGACCCGGTGTCGGTGACCGACAGCAACGCGCCCAGAATCCCGGCCTTCGCGTCGCGGCCCGATCGGCGAACGTAACCCGCACCGTGCGCCCATTCGCCGGAGCCGCTTGTGCCTTCGGCGACCCGGGGGCCGGTTTCGCCGCTGGCACAGGACTCACCCATACCGGCAACGCCCCAGCCCTGAGCGCACTGCCGCCCACATCGCCGCCAGGCACGTCCACGGTCGCCGTGCCAGCCGGCCAGGTCACCGGCCCAGGCTTAGTGAAAGCGTCTCGCGCTGGCGCCGGTGGAGCTGGGTTCGCGGCCAGCGGGCGGGTCGCGATCCGCCGATCCGGGTTCGGTAGCGACGACACCGTCGGCGCGGGCGCGGCGGTGGCGGGCCGGGGATCCCAGCTCACCGGCAACGTTGCCGCCAGCAGCAACGCCAACCCAGCCGCCAACACCATCAGCGCGCGCCGCCTGAGCGCGCGCAGGCGAGACGGGGCACCCCCGAAAACGCCGTACCAGGACATGCCGGTGAACAGTTGACGCACCGCGAACCTCCACTGCCAAGCGGCCACACACTTGCCCGTGGACCGAAACGACAAGCAAACGACACAAACCAGCCGCGCCCGATAGAGGCGCTATTTTCTAAGCGGAGCCAGTGAAAATCCCATAGATCTGATCGTCGGTCAACACACCCGAGTACGCCCGCACGTCGTCGATCTGGCCCGGCCAGTAATTCGTCACCACACTGTTGTAGCGGCTCGCGCCGATATGCAGCGACCCGGTCGCGTTCCACATGGTCGCCGGCGCGGGCATCACCGTCGGGCCGCCGTTGCCGTTCGTATCGGGTGTGGTGTTGCCGTTCACATACAGCCGCAACTGCTTATGCGGCGCGTCATACACGACGGTCAGGAAAACCCACTCCAACGGGCCGCCCGCATCGAACGCCGGCGCGGACGAATTCACCCGCACCAACGGCGGACTCGTCGCGTCCTTGGTCGGGATCACGTACGACCACTGATTCGTGTCCTGCTCGTACTGCAAAATAAACCCGCTGGACACCGACCCATCCTGCGACACCACGCCAGCGAACTTCGACGCATTCGCCAGCCGCGCCCACGCGGTCACCGTATAACTGCCATCCGTACGCAACACCGAACCGCTGGTAGCCGCGAACGAGTTCGTACCATTGGCGTCCAAAGCGAAACCCGGCGGCCGTTCAATCCAAGCCGCGTTCGACAACGTCGCGGCTTTCCCATACCCACTCGCATCCGCCGCCGTCGAACCGGTTCCCTCATCGAAACCCCAGCGGCCCACCAGCACCGCCTCGGTCGCCGACGCCGCGATCTCCGCATCCGTCAACACCCGGTCCCACACCCGCACATCATCCACACTTCCCTGCAACAGCAACACATTCGCGCCCGCCTGCAGGTCACCGCCCACCCGCACCCCGCCGCCGGCGGTCCACACAGCGGACACCGCAGCCGAGCCGGCAAGGACACCGTTCACGTACAACCGCAACTGCGCAGCGCCGTCCGCGCCCGGGTCATACAAGCCCACCAGATGCGTCCACACCCCCGCGACCGGCGCCGGGCCACCAGTAGCCGACGTGACCGTCGCGGTATCAGTGTCCGCGCTGGTCGAACGCAGAACCCACGAATGCGAACCTGCCGCGTACTGCAACGACAACGCCGTCGTACGCGAACCACCAAGACCCACCACCGCAGAGGACACCGAGACATTCGACAGCGACACCCACGCCGAAACCGTCACCGGTTTCGCCGAATCCACCACCGAACCGCCTGTCGTCGCCACACCACCAGCGAAAGCGACACCGCCGGCCTCCCGGCCAGCCGCCCAGCTCGTCCCCGACGCCGGCAACGACAACGGATGCCCACCGCCCGCGCTGCTGTCCGCCGCGGTGGATCCGGAGCCGTCGTTGAGCAGCCACTGCCCCGACACAGGTGTCGGCTCGTCCACCACAAAGAAATACTGCGTGGGCGGACTCGGGTTGTTCGCAGCGTCCAATGTCCACACCATCAGGAAGTTGTCCCGATGCGTCGTCGGCGTATACGCCAGCGCGCCGAACATCCCCAATCCGGTCGCCGGCACAGACCGATTCACATCCATCGTGGTGGAATTCACCGCGTACGCGTACCGGACAACACCCACCTCACCGTTCGGGCCGAACGTGAACGTCCCGGTTCGGCCAACACCATTCCCCAACTGACCACCAGTCGGGAACTGCGTCGAAGCCACCGTCGGAGAATGTTCAGGGTGGGTGGCGTCGACGTGGTATTCGCACCACGTCGAAAACGGGCCGACATCGGTGCCGTCCTCGGCGCGTACGCGCCAAGAAATGTCACCACCATCGGCGTACATCCCGGCCGGCACCTGCGCCTGGAAAACCGTGTTCACCGGATTCTGCAACGACGTGAGATATTCGCCCTTAAGCACACTGTTCGTCGTCCACCACTGAAACCGCGCCCGAAGATTCTGGCCGGCATCAGCGTCCCGCATCGTCGCATACACCGTCGGCGTCGCCGTACCAATCGTCGGACGGTCAGCACCAATCACACACGGCTTGTTCTCCGACACCGACATCGACGTAGGCGCCGCCGGGACCGTGTTGTACTCGATCACGATCGCAGTGTTGGACGCCGTGAACTTCTTCCAGCCATAACTGTCCGACTCATCCGCCGCGCGCAACCCCACGGTCACACCAGGCCACCCCGCCGCCGCCTGCTGCTGGATCGCCGACAGCGCGTTGTACTCCAACTCACCCGCCGGACACGACGAGTCATATCCCTTCGCCGCGTTCACCGAACCCAGCTTGCGCATCCAACTCGGCTGCGAATTCCAGGTCGTCGACGAGGTGATCGCGCCGGTCAACCACAAATCCACCGGTCGTGCGGTACACGAGTACGAATAGGCATTCGTCACCCGCAACGTCGCCGACAGAATGTGCTTTCCGTTCACCGGGTCCGTCGCCAGCCAGAAGAACGACCGGTTCGTCTCCACGTCCCCCTGTTCCGACACATGCCCCACCCGAGCGACATTCTCCGACGAGTTCCAGTACGACGTGGTCGGGAACTTCGCCCACACGCTCGTCCACGCCCGCCGCCCCGCCGACACCGACGGATCCAGATACACCGGGAACTGCGTTCCCGTACCCGTCAGCATTGCCTGGTTCGGTGTGATCGTCAGCGCACTGGCCGACACGTCCACACCCATCGCCACCCGGTCCGGCTCGGTCGCCGGTGGGTCCGTCGCAGTCGGCGACTGTTTGGATGGCGCCGAAGGGCTGTCCCACATCGTCGGCGTCGGGGCATGGAACACCACATTCCCATTACCGTCACGGAAATCAATATCACCGGCGCGGTCCTTCACGGTCGACACGCCAGTAGCGGCCAACCCGAACCGCAACGCCTTCAGCGCAGGGTTGGACGCCGCTGTAAGCGTCTTGACGACCAGCACCTCGGTGTAACCGTCAACATCCGCGGTCAACCGCAAATCCACATCCGGCAGGACATTCGGGTACGTCGCCATATCACCCGACAACGACGGCGCCGGAAGCGAACCACCGGGCCAACTCAACGCCACATTCGCCGTGCCCGTACCAATCCGCACCAACGGACCCGAACCACCACCAGAAAACACCACCGAAGTCGGCGCAGCCGCCGCCGACACCGAACCATCCCCCGCACGCACAAGCGTCAGATCCACCGGCACCCAACTCGTGCCACGATGCACGCGTACCGGACGGGCATTCTCCGTCAACGTGAAACTGCCCGACGGATTAGCCGTCACCAACCGCGTCTCATTCGTCAACGCCGACACCTCAACAGGCGCGGCCGTCGCCTTCGCCCTCACCGCGGCCGCCGCCTCATCCAACAACGGCACCGCCGCCGCGGGCTTGCGCGGAACCGCCACCGGCGCCGCCGCAGCGGGCGCGCCCCACGCCGGCAGCACACCAGCCGCCACCACCAAGGCGGCCACACCAGCCACTGCGCGCGGCCTGGACAAATGAAGTAAACGAATCAGCGAACACCGTTCGCGACGCAGATGTATCCCGCGAATCCCCCGTGCCATGTTCTATTTGTCCTTCCTGCCCCCGCGACAAGTAGCAACGAGACGGTAGCCCACCGCGATGCCATCTGTCAGTAGGAAGGGAGTCAAATATTCTTTATCAACGCACCGATTGCCGACGATACGGCACGCCGTGAGCCATTAACCATTCAATGACCGTTTTATTCGTATCGACCGCTACCGTCACTTTTGTTAGGCTACCGGGCGAGGTTTTCACCGGATTTGTCGAGTGACGATGCAATGAATTATGGGAGCGTCTCGCCTACAAACATCACCCTCCCCGTAAAGCCGAGATGGCCCACGCTGATGCATGGGCCATCTTGGGTGTTCTTACCTGCCGTTGGTGTTGGTGGCGAAGCGCACTCGGTAGCCGAGCGCGGTGTACTGGTAAATCACCACGTTGTGGTCGTTCTGGATGTCCAGCACGTTCGCCTCGCCGCCGGCCGAGGTGTTGGATGCCCACAGCGCCTGGTTCGCGCTGTTGTAGACGGCCAGATTCCCGTCGGACTGGAAGCTCGCCCGGCGGCCGTTGCTGCCGACCTGGGGAGCATTCCAAATGACGATGTCACCGGTCGACCTCGGCTTGACCACCAGCCACTGACCGGCATAAAGCGTCAGCCGGATTTCGGCATTGGCTGACTGGACGTAGCTGAAGTTGGTCCAGCTGATCTTTCCAGGGAAAAGACAGGCCCCGGGCGGCAATTCGGCCGTACTGCACTCATCCGCTGGTGACATCGGCTGCGTCACTGCGGCCGGCCTTGCGGCGACGTGAGTGGCGGCCGGAGATGCTGACGCGCCGGCCGGGTTAAGGAGAAGTGCAGCCGTCACCAGCAGGCCAGTGCAGGCGGTCACTAGGGAGCGAATGTGAGGGAGGTTCTTACTCTGGATCAATGCCGACTCCTTCTTCGAGGAAAGCTCGCCCTCCCTGTCTAGCGCTCGCACGTTGTACGGCATCGACACCCACGAACCGAACGACAAACCTCGTACAACCCCGCCGCCGCGAACTTGACGTTTTGGTAGTGAACATCGGTGTGCTGACAGCGAATCCGTTTGTCACCGAGGTGGGGGCTCGTCGGTGGCCGACATGGGGCGGCGGCCGCGGGGGCGAGGGGTCGGCCACAAGGGGGCGAGTGCCGCCAAGGCCGCCTCTGGGTCATCCGCGACCCAGCGCAGGCTGGCGCGAAGGAAGTCGTTCATCAGGCGGTCGCGGTCGCGCAACTCCTGCATGGCGGCCGCGTATTCAGCCTCGTCCGGGCGGAACTTCTGATGCCGATGAACCCGTCTGTCAGGCAACGCGCGCCCCTCACCCTCGGAAGTCTGTCTCGGACAAAGGTAAACGGCAGCACAAGCCCAACAAACCCGACGCGCGGTGAGGAGGACACTAGCGAATGATGCCTGCCGTACGAGCAGCTTGCAGCCAGGCCGGAAATTCGGCCAGCACCCGTTCGTAAAGCTCGCTGTCGGAGACCTTGTCCACATCGTCGAGGGCGAAGAAGCCGGCGTTGTCGACCAATCGGCCAGGCAGCTCGTCCAGTTTCTCCAACACGCCGTAGTCGGCCTCGCCGATCCCGACGAACTGCCAGAAAACCGGCTCGTGGGAAGCGCGGACCATCAGCTCCGCGATCTCGTCTTCCTCCACGAATCCGCCGTCGGTGAAGAAAAGTACGAGGGTCGGCAACGGTGACTGCTTCGCGCTGGCCAGCACCTCCGCGATGATCGGCAGCTCGTCATTCGTGTAACCGATCGCGTCGTAGTCGAGACCCTCATGCATGTCTTCCATGTGCAGGAAACGCTGCGGCCAGGTCTCCAACTCACCTACCCGCAAATCGGGCAGTTTCAGGAAGTTGTTGGCATAGAGATAGGCCTCCAGCGTGCCGTCCTCGTCCAACTGTACGGCCACCGGGACCATTCGTTCGACGACCCGGTGCACCACCTTATCCTCGTACGCGGAGCCCATCGACCCGGTCTTGTCCAGCACCAACACAACCCGCGCTCGCACGGCCGCTGCCTGCTTGGTCAGCAGGACCTTCGCCACCTCACGTTTGCGCAGGTCGAGCTTTTCCTTCTTTTTCAGGGAGAGCTTCTCCTCGCCAGGAGCGGTACGCGGTTCGCTGCCGGACTCCGCCACGTCGATCCCGTGCTCCCGCAACACCGCTGACAGTCCGGCGGCCCAGCCCTGGGACACGTTGCGGATTTTCCAGCCGCCGGCCCGGCGATAGACCTCCACGAGCAACGCGGCCCGCTCCGACGACAGGTCACCGGCCATCGCGCGTACGGGATCGCCCACGCCGGAGACGGTGACGCCTAGCGACGGGACGGTGGCCAACGAGCCGGGAACCGAGTCGTCCAACGAAACCGCGACGGCCAACATGTCCACCTCCGCGGGGACTTGGCCGAGGTTGATGTCGACCGTGCTGCCGTCGGTGAGCCGGACCGCGCCTTCAGGGGAGGCCGGCTGATTGAAGAACACCAAGTCGTTGTCCGTACGCACCCGCCGATTTTCGGTCAACTGCAAGACAAACAGATCGACCGTACCTTGGCTGGCACCGGCTACCCCGATCCGCAGGCTGGTGCCCGACACTGCCGTGTTAGCGCCTCGACCCAGTTCCACTGCCACCCTCTCGCCGCCGGTTTACTTGCAGCGTAAGGGTGGCGCTCTCGCCGTTCAGCCGAGGTCCACGGAGTTTGCCCTTTCGGGCGCCAAAAACTACTCGTCGTCGGTGCGGTAGCCAAGGTTGGGCGACAGCCATTTCTCGGCCGCGGCGACGGTCAGGCCCTTGCGGGCCGCGTAGTCGGTGACCTGGTCCCGGCCAATCTGGCCGACCACGAAATACTGCGACTGCGGGTGCGAGAAGTAGAGGCCACTGACCGAGGCGCCAGGCCACATGGCCATGCTCTCGGTCAACTCGATGCCAGTGTTGGTCTTGACGTCCAACAGCTCCCAGATCGTCTGCTTCTCGGTGTGCTCCGGGCAGGCCGGGTAGCCCGGAGCCGGCCGGATGCCGACGTATTTCTCCTTGATGAGCGACTCGTTGTCAAGCGACTCATCCGGCTGGTACGCCCAGAATTCGGTGCGTACGCGCTGATGCAGCCGTTCGGCGAAGGCCTCGGCCAGCCGGTCCGCCAGAGACTCCAGCAAAATCGCGCTGTAGTCGTCGAGCGCGGCCTTGAATTCCTTGATCTTGTCGGTGATGCCCAGTCCCGCGGTGACCGCGAAAGCGCCGACATAGTCGTGCAATCCAGTCTCCTTGGGCGCGACAAAGTCGGCGAGCGACCGATGCGGCACGCCCGGGCGGTGCTCGGACTGCTGGCGCACCTCACGCAGGGTCGTACGCACCTCGGCGCGGGTTTCGTCCGCGTAGACCTCAATATCGTCGTCGCCGACCATGCTCGCCGGGAACAGCCCGATCACGCCCGAGGCGCTGATCCACTTCTCTTCGATGAGCCGGTCAAGCATCTGCTGCCCGTCGTCCCACAGTTTGCGCGCCGCCTCACCGGACGCGGGATTGTTAAGGATGTCCGGGTATTTCCCCTTCATCTCCCACGCGTTGAAAAACGGCTGCCAGTCGATGTATTCGCGCAGTTCCGCGAGCGAGTAATCGTGGAAGGTCTTGACGAACTGGGTAGCCGAGCGGAGCGGTCGCTCGTCGTCGTGGTGTACGTCCGGCGCCTGCTGGGCCAGCATGCGCGGCCGCGGCGGGTGATAGCCAGTCCAGTCGATCGGCGTTCGATTTTCCCGCGCCTTGGCGATCGGGAGGATGACTTTGGCCTCGCTGCGGGCAGCGTATCGCTCACGCAGCGAGTCGTAGTCAGCCTGTACGTCCGCCAGCAGTCCCGGTCGCTGGTCGCCGGAAAGCAGCGCGGCGACGACCGGCACCGAGCGCGAAGCGTCTTTCACCCAGATGACTGGGCCGTGGTATTTCTTGTCGATCTTGACCGCGGTGTGCGCGCGGGAAGTGGTGGCGCCACCGATCAACAACGGGATGTCGAAGCCCTGGCGTTCCATTTCGGCGGCGAAGGTGACCATCTCGTCCAGCGACGGCGTGATCAGCCCGGACAGGCCGATGACATCGGCGTCGTTTTCCTTGGCCGCGTCGAGAATCTTCTGCGCCGGCACCATGACGCCCATATCGATCACGTCATAGTTGTTGCACTGCAGGACGACTCCGACGATGTTCTTGCCGATGTCGTGTACGTCCCCCTTCACGGTCGCCATAATGACCGTGCCGTTGCTGCGTCCGGCGTCCTCGGGCGACTTTCCGGCCTCGATGAAGGGAATAAGATACGCGACGGCCTTTTTCATCACTCGCGCCGATTTCACCACCTGCGGCAGGAACATCTTGCCGGCGCCGAAAAGGTCTCCGACGACATTCATGCCGGCCATCAGCGGGCCTTCGATGACCTCGATCGGCTGGCCGCCGCGGGCCTCGATGAGCGCGCGCAACTCCTCGGTGTCCGTCTCGGCGTAGTCGTCGACGCCCTTGACCAACGCGTGGGTGATGCGTTCGTCGACCGGCAGCTCTCGCCATGCCTCGTTGACGATCTCGGTTTTCTTGCCGTCGCCGGCGAACTCACCGGCGATTTCCAGCAGCCGCTCGGTGGCGTCCGGATGCCGGTTGAGGATGACGTCCTCAATGCGCTCGCGCAGCCGCGGATCCACCTGGTCGTACACGACAAGCGCGCCGGCGTTGACGATTCCCATGTCCATGCCAGCGGCGATGGCGTGGTAGAGGAAGACCGCGTGAATCGCTTCTCGGACGGCGTTGTTGCCACGGAAGGAAAACGAGACGTTCGAGACACCGCCGGAGATCAGCGCGCCGGGCAGGTTCTGCTTGATCCAGCGGGTCGCCTCGATGAAGTCGACGCCGTAGTTGGCATGTTCTTCAATGCCGGTCGCGACGGCGAAGATGTTCGGGTCGAAAATGATGTCCTCGGCCGGGAACCCGACCTCGTCCACCAGGATGTGGTACGCCCGCTCGCAAATCGCCTTGCGGCGCTCCAGGTTGTCCGCCTGGCCGTCCTCGTCGAAGGCCATCACAACCACGGCGGCGCCGTACTTTCGGCACAGCGACGCCTCCCGTCGGAACTTCTCCTCGCCTTCCTTCATCGAGATCGAGTTCACGATCGGTTTGCCCTGTACGCACCGCAAACCGGCTTCGATGACGGCGAATTTCGAGGAGTCGATCATCAGCGGCACTCGGCTGATGTCCGGCTCGCTGGCGATCAGCTTGACGAAGCGGTCCATCGCGGCGATGCCGTCGATCATGCCTTCGTCCATGTTGATGTCGATGACCTGCGCGCCGTTTTCGACCTGCTGGCGGGCCACCGACAGCGCGGTGTTGTAATCGCCGTCCCGGATCAGGTTGCGGAACTTCGCCGACCCGGTGATGTTCGTACGCTCGCCGACATTCACGAACAGCGTCTCGTCGACGATGGTGAGGGGCTCCAGGCCGGACAGCCGGCAGGCCGGCGCACGCTCGGACGGCACCCGTGGTGTCACGCCGACCACGCACGCCGCCATCGCCGCGATGTGCTCGGGCGTGGTGCCGCAGCAACCACCCAGCAGGTTCAGCAGCCCGCTCTCGGCGAACTCTCGTACGATCGCAGCGGTCTGGTCGGGCGCCTCGTCGTACTCACCGAACGCATTGGGCAGGCCGGCATTGGGATAGCAGGAGACGAAGCAGTCGGCGATCCGCGAGACCTCCGCCAGATACGGCCGCATCTCGGCCGCGCCGAGCGCGCAGTTGAGGCCGATGAGCAGCGGGTTAGCGTGCCGTACGGAGTTCCAGAACGCCTCGGTGACCTGGCCGGACAGCGTCCGGCCAGAGGCGTCGGTGATCGTCCCGGAAATCATCACCGGCCACCGCCGGCCGCGTTCCTCGAACAGCGTTTCCAGCGCGAAGATCGCCGCTTTCGCGTTGAGGGTGTCGAAAATCGTCTCGATCAGCAGCAGGTCGGCGCCACCGTCGACCAGCCCGTTCGCCTGTTCCAAATACGCGTCGACCAGCTCTTCGTACGTGATGTTCCGGGCGCCGGGATCGTTGACGTCCGGCGAAATCGACCCGGTCCGGTTGGTCGGCCCCATCGCGCCGGCGACGAACCGCGGCTGGTCGGGAGTCGCCTGGGTGACCGCGTCGCACGCCAGCCGGGCCAGCCGCGCCGACTCGAAATTCAGCTCGTACGCGAGCTCCTCCATGCCGTAATCGGCCAGCGAGATCTTCTGCGCGTTGAACGTGTTGGTCTCGACGAGGTCGGCGCCGGCGTCCAGATACGCCCGGTGGATCGCGCCGATCACCGCCGGCTGGGTCAACGACAGCAGGTCGTTGTTGCCCTTCAGATCGCGGTGCCAGTCGGCGAACCGCTCGCCGCGATATTCCTGCTCACTGAAGGTGTGCCGCTGGATCATCGTGCCCATCGCCCCGTCGAGCACCAGGATCCGCGAGCTCAACAGGGCCGTCAGGGCTTGGGTGGCGTCGGACCGGACCAGCGACGTTGCAGGCACAGGCATGTCCCCCGGGTGTTGTCAGCAGGGCTGGGTCAGCCTCGGCGTCCGGCTCACCAGCGCCGCCTCTCACCAGATGCACGAATGGTTTGTTAGCAGTATCCCATCCAGGCACGGTCAAGGCGCCATGCGTGCGGCGGACGTCACGAACAACACCCAACCCTGCCTTTCGGTAGTCACTCGACTACAGAAAGGCAGGGGGGGGTGTGGCTAACAGACTTCGATCCGCCAGTTCCCGTCGGCGTAGAAGTCCGTGTACGAGCCGTACGTCCCGCCGGAGACCGGCCGGCAGCCCGGCGAGGCATAGCGGCCGACGGCCGGGATGAACACCCGGAAGTTCCAGGTCAGGTGACACTGATTACGGAGCGTGTAGATCATGTTCATGTCAACACCGGATTCCAGTCCGACCCGGACTCCGCAGAAGCCCGGATCGGCGGCGGCCGGCTGGGCCGGTTGGAGGGCGATAGCGGCGAGGGTTGCGACGGTGCCGGCGATGGCCAGGCGCGCGATTCGCCGCGGCCGGACAGGATGGGCGCTCATGTGGGACTCGTTTCTCCAAACGCTCGCGGTCAACTCGGTTCCGGACTCAGCAGACAACGAGATTCCAGTCGTCCGCCCAGATGGCGCTGTAGGTGTGCAGCGCGTACGGGCCGATATAGGCGCACGGAATCTCACTGCCGTGCACGAACACGACCTTGAAACTCCAGCCGATCGAGCACTTGTTTTTCGCCAGGTACGTGAAAATGCCGTTGGCGCCGGTCGGGTTGGAATTGGGATCCGGATAGGGCCCTTGCACGCGTACGCCGCAAAAACCTGGATCCGCCGCGGCCGGCTGCACTGGCAGCGTTGCGATGATCGCCGCCGCCGCGAGCAGCGCACACGCCAGCGACGTGCCTTTCCTGAATGTTGACCTCATCGTGTCTCCGCCTGTTTGTCGAGAGAAAACGCGGACGGCGACACTGTAGGCATGGCTGCCTTTCATTTCCCTTTCACTGGCCAGCCCGGGAGCAGGGGCTTACACGACCGCGGTGACCTCGACTTCCAGCAGCGCGCCGGGCCGGAACAGCCGGCTGACCTCCACCGTCGTACTGGCCGGCGGATCCGTGGGGAAAAGCCGTCGTCTTACGACCCCGTAGCCGGGCAGGTCATTGAGGTTGGTCATGAACGTACGAATATGTGCCACCGAGCCGAAATCGGCGCCGTGTGCGGCCAGGATCCCGCCGATCAGCTCGAAAATTCGCTCGGCCTGGGCGGTGATGTCGCCGGGGGCGACCACTTCGCCCGCGTCGTCGACGGCAATCTGCCCGGATAGTACGAGCAGAGTGCCGTCGACGCGGGCGACGTGCGCGAAAGGACCGACCGGTGCCGGTACGGTCGCCGGATTGTCCAATATCAGCTTCAAAGTCTCTCCTTGATCGGTACCTGAAGGAGAAACTAGCCACCCAGACACCCATGCGTCCAACGACGATTTCGCATCGCTGCCATGCCGTTACAGCATGACTACTACCTGGCCAGAGTGCACCCGGGCTGGTTCAGATCGATCTCGCTGCCGGCCTTCAGACAGGCCGGGATGCCGTACGTTTCCTCGGCGTAGCCGATGCCCTGATGGATCGTCACCCCGCCGGCCGCGTCCACCTCACACGGGTTGTCGAGCGTGCACTGCTCACCGTCTTCGTTGGTGGTGTTGTTGACGCCAACGACCTTGCCCGTTGTCGTCTCCACGACCGGGGAACCTGACGTGCCGCCAATGACGTGACAGGGCGAGGTGTAGCGGATCGAGTCCTTCCAGACCCAGTCGCTCTCATGCAGCTCGTACGCGAATCCGTCGATATTGCAGGAATACATCGCCCGCCAATAGCCGGACACCACATCGATGTGCACGCCGGCGCTGGGATGGCTGGCCGACAGCTCCAGCGGCGCGATCCCGTAGGTCTGCTGGATTTGCGCGTACGTCGTGGTCAGCTGGTAGATGGTCACGTCCGTGCCGGTCATCGTCGCGTAGATGACCTTCTTCGCCCGCAGCGTGCCGAGCCGGGACTGCCCGTTCTTGGAAAGCAGCGAGAAGGTCCGACTGGACGCCTGATTGGTGATCACCTGGCCGGGCCGCGGAAATCCGGACTCGATGCAGTGACCGTTGGTGAGCACCAGCGCCGGGTCGGTGAGTGCCGCGGTCGGCGTCTTCACCACCGAGCCCGAGCAGTTGGAGAGCGCCACGATGCCGTGGAAGTCGGTGGCAAGCACCGCCGGCGCGGGTGCCGCGCTGGCAGCTAGCCCAGTGCCCGGTGCGGCGGTCATCAGCACGACCGCGAAACCGCAGGTCATCGCTGCGAGACCCCATCTGCGCAAGGTCTTTCTCATGAGCACAACCTCCGGTCAGGCGTGGTGCGGGACGGGTGTCCTCATTCCGACAGGCCGAAGGCGCTGGAACAATAGGTAGCACTACCTGTTAAAAGCCGAACACACAGAGGCATCCTGCCCTGATGACGACAGCGGGTTGGCCGTTTCGCGGAGCCGGGATCCACGCAGTGTGTTGGGATCCCGGCTTCTACGATCTAGATGACGTCGGCATACAGATCCCAAACCGTGCCGAGAGGCCGGTCGTCCTCCACGCAGTAATACGTTCGCCATCGGCCGATGGCCTCACCACCGCTGCCGTAACGGTCGCAGGCATCCGGGCTGCCGAAACCGCCCACAACTTCCCAAAGCTGGGGTGCCGCCGGCGCGGCGGCGACTGTTGCCGATGGCAGCGCCAACCCAGCGGCCACCGAAGGGATGGCGATCGCGAGCGCTAGAGCTGTTCTGAGTTTCATGGGAAATCCTCGACTTTCGGTGCGATAGTGCCGAGAATGCGCGGACTGACCGCCGCCGGATGGTCCATCGTTTTAGTCAAGGAAAACGATTCCAACAAGTAGCACTTGTCATCATTCGGCCATGACGAATGTCAAGTCCACTGGCAGCGGCCAGCTTCCGACAGATGGCCACTCAAGGCCGCTCGACAGAGCGCGCTAGCGGGTGAGCGCGTCGGCGAGCCGGGACAGCTCGGCGACCACGTCGTCCAGTGGGGCGCGGTCGTCGGTGGCGCACCAGTCCTGCAGCAGGCCGTTGGCCGCGCCGACAAAAGCGCCGGCGGCGAGCCGGTAGTCGCGGTCCGCGATCTCGCCGCGCTCGATCGCGGCTTGCAGGACCCCACCGATCAGCGTCACCCAGCGACGCCGCCACGCCATCCGATGCGCCTCGATCGCCGGGTTCACTCCGACGATTTCCAGGTACGCGACGCGCGCGCTGCGCAGGTCGGAAGCGGTGCTTCGCGCGTACGTACGCAAAGCGGCCTCGACCCGCGCCGTCAAGGTGGCATTTCCCAGTGCTGCCACCGCTTTTGCGACCGCTTCGATCGCCTCGGTGTTGATCGTGTCGTACACCGTGATCAGCAGCGCTTCACGGCTGCCGAACTCCTCGTAATACTGCCGGGTCGACAGGTTCGCGACCTTGCAGATGCGCCCGACCGGCGCCATCGCGTAGCCGACCGTGCCAAACATCTGCAGCCCGGCGTCGACCAGCCGGCTCCGCCGGTCCGCGCGGCGCTCGGCGGCCGACCGTCCGGCGTATTGGCGCTGCGGCCCGGGCTGAGTCATGCGATCAACCTTAGAGGGCGCCGCCGGACCAGGGCGGCCGATAGTGCACGTGATCAGCAACGAAGCAGGGTCTTGTGGTCTGGGCCACATCAGGTCTACTCTCCGGTAACCACATTTCTGAAACGGCACCACTTCAGATTCACCCCCATCCCGCCTGGAGGCTGTCGTGCCCGCTCGAACCCACCGTTTTCTCGCGACCGTGGCAATACTCGCGGCCGTACTAACGGCGTTTTTCGCCGCCGCCACCCCAGCGAACGCCGCTCCGCACTACCTGGTGCTCGCGAACCTCGGGCAGGGCATCGCCGCCTCGACACCGAACCCGGCCGGGTCGCCGGCCGGCGTGAACGTGTCGTCGTGCCAGCCCAGCGCGGCCCACCCCCGGCCGGTCGTGCTGATTACGGGCACCTTCGGCAACATGATCGACGACTGGTCCGGCCTCGGCCCGACGCTCGCGAACCGCGGCTACTGCGTCTACAGCACGGTGATTGGCGGCAGCCCGTCCTCGCTCATCCAGACCATTGGCGCGGTCGCCACCTCAGCGGCTCAGATCGGCACCTTCGTGAACCAGGTGCGATCGCGTACGGGCGCGGCTCAGGTCGATCTCGTCGGGCATTCCCAGGGTGGCCTGATCGGCGAGTACTACCTCAAGAATCTCAACGGTGCCAGCAAAGTGCACAGCTTCGTTGGCCTCTCCCCGACCACCCACGGCACCACTCTGGACGGGCTTGCCCTGCTGGGTAAGGCTTTCGGCATCACCGACGTGATCGGCGCGGCCTGCCCGGCCTGCGGCGACCAGGTGCCGGGCTCCGCCGTGGTGACCGCGTTGAACGCCGGTCCGGTCGCTCAGCCGGGGGTCAGCTACACGATTATCGAGACCAGGAACGAATTCGTGGTCACCCCGGCTGGTACGGCCGCCTTCATCGCCGAGCCTGGCGTGACGAACACGTGGGTGCAGAACTCGTGCCCGTTCGACGCCGTCGACCACGCCAGTCTCTCGTACGACAAAGGCGTTTACGACCTCGTCGACAACGCATTGGATCCCGCGCATCCGCAACCGGTTCACTGCTTCTAAACGATATTAAGGACAGCACGCGAGGGGCCATATCCCTCGCGTGCTGTCAGTTGGCTAGCTAATCGTATAGCTGTACGGGATCGCCGCCAGCTCGTCTCCGGCCGGTTCGGTGCTACCCGAGTCGTTGTATTCGAATCCGGATTCGGTCGAAGTGCTGCCCACGACCAGCGAATCCACATACACCGTGCCGGAAACGGTGGTGCCCGAAGGCCCGGTGGGAGTGATGTTCGCGGTCAGCGTCACCGTCTGTCCAGGTAGGACGGTGACCAGGTGCATCGAGGTCGCGGGAGTGACCGAGGTCTGCCAGAAATCGGTCGCGTCCGGAACGACGTTCGCGTCAAAGGGCGCGGCCCGTACGGTCGCGGACAGGTTCGCCGTCGTGGTGGTCGGTGCCGCGAACGGTCCGATCTGTACGACGTTGGCCGCCCACACGCCGTTCGGCAGCGGACTCCCGGTGATCGAGCCGGTCGCGGTGGTTCCGTTGGTGGTCGACAAAGTCACCGGATCACCGGATTCCGGGCCGTAGTTGAGGCCGATCGGCGCCGACGCGGTCGCTGTCACGGTGAACTGCGAGCTCTCGGTCGGCACCAACCACGCCGGCGAGCTTTCCGAGGAATTCAACGGAGACTGGAAATTGGTCTGCGGCTCGACCGGCGCCAGCGTCAGCGTGCTGGTCGTGTTCAGCCGTGGATCAAGGAAGAAGTTCATTGGCTGGGTCCCAGTGTTGGTCACCGGAACGGTGATCCCCACCGGGTTTTTCGCGGCCAGCGGCCGTTTCGTTGCCGTACGAACCGCGGACCCGTCGACCTTCACGGTGTTGAAGGTGACCGAGCCGGTGAATGGCTGCGACACCTCGTCGCCGACAACGTTGCCCGGGAATCGGATGACCAAGGTCCATCGACCGGCCTGCGGCGCTCGTGCGTACGCGTCGGTGCCCAGTTGCGGACTGAACGTGCCGACCCGAGTGGTCGGGTTGTACGCCGTGGTCAGCTGGTTGCTGCCACTTCCCACCGCGTAACCGGACGGGGCCACCAGCTGGGTTTCCACGGTGTCGCCCGGATCGTTGGTCAGCTTCACGCTGGCCTTCAGGTTCGACACACCGGCGGGCACGTCGAACTGGTAGTAGTTCGCCTGGCCGTCGTCGCTGTTGAAGTTGTTTCCGCCGGTCAGGGTGCCGGTGAAAGCGCCGCCGCTGGTCGGTTGGACGAGGCCGCGCATGATTATCGGCAGCGAGCTGTGCTGCCCTCCACTGCCATTCACGACCAGCGCGCCGCTGGAGTCACCCGCACCGGCCGGCGTGGTTTCGGTGACCGTCGCGGCCCGGCTCGCGCCCGGAGCCAACGTCATAGTGGCTGGGCTGACCGCGCCGAAAGCCGCGGTGTTCGCGACATCCGCCTGGAATTTCACCGGTCCGACGGTGCCACCGGAGGTGGACACCGCACTGAACATGACCGCCGTCCAGATGCCCGCGGCCGGTAGCACCACATCGGCGCTGCCGTAGTTGCCATCCGGCCCAATGGCCTGCGGAATCGAGTTCGCGGCCAGTTTGCCTGTCGGATCAATCAAATCCAGTCGTACGCGCCCGTTGCCGCCAGCATTGGCCGCGGACTGAAAGGCGATCGAGCCCTTCAGTCTTTGTACGCCGGCGGGCACTGTGAAGGTGAATTTACCAAAATTGTCGTTGGTGCCATTCCAGTCGGTGAAATGATCGCTGGCCGAGTCGCTCAACGTCACCGTGCCGGTGCCCACGGTCCGTGGTGTCCCGAACGTACGACCGCTGAGGTTGACCGTCTGAGTGCTGGCGCCGGTATTCGTGACGTGCACGGTGAAATTCTGCTTACCACCCGGTGCACCCACCGAGTTCAGCTGGCTCTGGTCCACCAGCACCGAGGAACCGGTGTTGCCCTGCGCGGCCTGCACCGCGCGGTACGCGTCGACCTGCCCGGCACCCTGCTCGTTCGAGGGCGCAGTGAGGTCCTGCGCGGTGCTCGTCACGATCTGCTTGATCTGTGCTGGCGTCGGGCTCGCCCCGCCGTGACCCTTGCGGTACGCCTGAATGACCAACGCGGCCGTACCCGAGACGAAAGGCGCCGCCGCGCTGGTGCCGCCGCTACGGACCACACTGGAGGCTTTGCCAGTGAAGTCAGCGCAGTCCAGGTAGATCGCCAGATTTGGCGTACACACCGCGAAGGAGCCGTCCCCAGGTGCCAGCAGGTCGAGAGTACGACCAGACTGGGTGAAGCCGGCCGAAGTGATCGCCGAGACGTTGTTGTTCAGCCAGCCGGTGGAAAACTGCCGCGCGCCGGTGTAGTTGGTCTGTTCCTGCCAGCGAAAGTCGGTGCTGGCGCCCACCGAAATGATGTTCGGGTCGGTGGAGGGCACGTCGATGGTGCTGTTGGTGCCCGCGTCGCCGGTCGCGCCGACAATGGTGACACCTTCGCGTACGGCAGCGTCGTTGGCCTGTTCCACCGCGTTGAGCGCGGCCACGTCCGGAACCGGCTGGAACACCACCGATTCGTTCAGTACGTCGACGTGGTCGGTGGTGACCGCGTAGTCGATTGCCTGGATGTAGTTGGCCTCGCTGAACTCGGCATTCGTACCGAGAACTTTGTAGCCGAAGAGCGAAACACCAGGAGAGACGCCCTCGACCCGGATATCACACGTGCTGGGCAGCGGATCGGCGCTGAAGTTCTGTACGTCGTAGACCTGCCGGCCCTGCGCGGCAATCGCGCTGGCATCCAGGAACGACTCGCTGTCGACGTTTGGCGCGGCCGCGCCCTCGCCGGAAAAGTCCTGGAAATTGGCGAAGACCTTGCTGCCGTCGGCCCGGATGAAGTCCGGGTTGTTCACGTCGATGCCCTCGGCGATGAACCCGACCTTGACCCCGGCGCCGGTGAATCCCAGTGACCGTGCGGTTTTCGCGGCCGGATCGGCGGAATCGGTGTTGGTAGTGGAAAGGCCCTCCGGCTCCAGCTGGGTCTGCCCTGCTGGCGCGCAGGTCCCGGCCGGCACCGTGCCGCTGGCGCTGCCAGCTTTGCGGCTTGGCGTTTTGGCCGGCTGAGCCACTTTCAGCAGCCGGTCCGGCAGCACCTGGGCGACATTCGGGTTCGCCGCCAACCGGGTCGCCTCGGCCGCCGAAACGGTCGCCGCGACCGCGTTGATCAACTGGTAGCGGCGCAGGTTCTTGGCATGCACCTGGGTCAGCTCACTGACCAGTGGCGCCTGGTTGCCAGCGATCGCCTGGGCCCGGCTGAGCGCGGCCGCGCTGCCTCTGGCGGCTGCGCCCGGCTGATTGCGAAGAAGCACGATCACGGAGGTGCTGGCGTTGCCAGGGGCGATCGTCAGCGCGCTGACCTCCGCCGCGGTCAGTGGCTGGGCGCCGGCCGCGGTGGCCGGCCCGCTCAGCGCGGTGGCCGCGGTCAATGCGGCGAAGGCCGCGATCGCGGTCATCGCGGTGGTTCTCTTGCGTGACATGAGGTCCCTCGGGGTTGAACGGCAGGAAAACGCCCGCTTCCCCGGCTCCGCCCGCCGCCCCGCGACGAGCCCCTCCGGTGCAGCGGAAGAGGACAAGTCAAGGTAGGCGCGCGTCTTGTTACGCCGCTGTCACCACGTTGTCATCGCCTTGCCAGGCGTGATCTCACCGTCCGTGGGATATCCAGCACGTCGACCGCAGCACTGTATCCCGCACTCGACGTCGAGTGCGGGATGAAGTACGACACTCAGCGACCACTCCGGGCGAGGTTGCCCTCCGACCGCGCGGCGAGGCGCCCGCCGACGATCCGCAACGCCAGCGGCAGCCCGCCGCAAGCGCTGATCAGCGCCTGGCTCGCGTCCAGGTCGGCGGCCAGCCGGCCAGCATCCACCCAGCACGACAGCAGCTCGTTGGACTCCACGGTCGTCAGCGGCGGCACCGCGCAGTCCTGCGCGCCCTCCAGCCCAGTCAGCCGGCGCCGGCTGGTCACGATCACCGCGTTTCCGGCCGTACCCGGCAGCAACGGCCGAACCTGCTCCGCGCTGGCCGCGTCGTCCAGCAGGATCAGCACCCGCCGGTCCGCGAGCAGTGCGCGCAACGTGGCCGACCGGCCGGACACCGACGTGGGCAGCTCGTTGGCCGGCTGGCCGGCGGTGGCCAGCAACTCGGCGAGCAGGTCTTCGGGCGTACCCGGATGCCCGCTGGCGCCGTCCAGCCGGACGTGCCACTGGCCATCTGGGAACGCCGTTCGCATCCGGTGCCCGACCCGGGTCGCGAGAGCGCTTTTGCCCACTCCGGGCAGCCCGGCGATCACCAACACCGGCGGCCCCGCGGACGCCGACAGGAGCTGTCGCTGGAGCTGCTCGACGAGGTCGCCGCGGCCGACGAAATCGTTGATATCAGCCGGAAGTTGACAGCGCACCCGCCATGGCACCTGCTGCCCGCCCACGCCGGGATGCCGGCCACGGTCGCGGAGCGGATGAAGGACGGCGAGCGAGTCGCGCAGTTCGCGCAGCGCCGCGTTGGGCGCGACCCCCAGCTCGGTCCGCAACGCTTTGGCCATCTCGTCGTAAACACCGAGGGCGTCGGCCGTACGACCGCACCGGTGTAGCGCGACAATCAGCCGCTCCCACAGAGATTCACGCAGCGGGTAGCGGCGGGTCACCTCGCGCAACTCACCCACCACCTCGCCGTGCCGGCCCAGCTGCAGATCCAGGTCGGCCCGTCGCTCCACCGCCCGCATCCAGGCCAGCAGCAGGCTCGGCGCCACCTCGTCGCGCAGCCGCTCGGACTCGATGTCGGCCAGCGCCGGCCCGCGCCACAGCGCGAGTGCCTCACGCAGCAGTGCCAACTCCTGCGTCGGGTCGCGGTCGCCAGCCACCCGGTCGACCGCCTTCAACAGGTCGGTGAACCGCAGAACATCCACGCAGTCGCTGGAAACATCCAGCTGGTAGCCGTCCGCGGTGGTGATCAGCCGGCTCGCGCCAATCACCTGGCGAAGCCGTCGGACGTACGTATGCAGGGCCGCCCGGGACCGGCCGGACGCCTCTTCACCCCACGTCCATTCGGCGAGCGCGTGGCTGGACACCGGCCGTCCCGCCGAAAGGGCGAGCGCGGCTGTCAGGCAACGCTGCCGGCCGGCCGCCACGTGCACCGGCCGGCCGTCGACGGTCAGCTCGAACTGCCCGAGCAACCGCACCGAAATCACTGGTTCGCGCTGCATCGCCGGCGCCGCCCAATGGGTCGTTTTGACAAGTTTTTCCCGCAGGTCAACAGGTAGTTAGGCCTACGACAGTTGCTTACCAGCCGAACCGGGATGGTCAAAGCCCCTGGGCCGCCCACCCGGCAATCCGCACGACATTGGCCGCCGCCGCTGACAGTCGATGAAAGGTCAGTGACAGCGAGTCGGTCTTCACTGCTTTTGGCGCTGTCATGAGAAGACAGAGGAGTGCCCGGTATGCATGGAATTAACGCGCAATCTCCCCATCACCGGCTATGGGGTCGAATGACCGCCTTAGCCGTTCTCTCGGTGCTGATGACCGGTTTACTGGTGTCGGCCACGGCCAGTCCAGCCGCCGCCACCACCTCCACCGGCATCGCCAGCCTGGCCAACGCGAACGTCGGCGGCATGGCCTGCGCGGCGAACAGCCTGGGCGGGCACAGCTTCTACACCAGTTGCACAGGAAACGGCGGCCAGCCCGAATACTGGTGCGCCGACTTCGCCAAATGGGTGTGGGCCAACTCCGGCGTCGCCGACCTGTCCGGCCTGAACCCGTTGGCGCGCAGCTTCTACACGTACGGTACGAGCCGTGGCATCGTCACCAGCACGCCGGCGGTCGGCGACGCGGTGGTGTTCTCCAACGTCAAAGGCGACACGTCGGCGGACAGCAACGGCATCCACCACGTCGCGATCGTGACCGCCGTCAGCGGCGGCACGATCGAGACCGTCAGCGGCGACTGGGGCGGACAGAGCGGCACCGAAGCGCATTTCGCCAGCACTTCTCACGTCATCCACAACACGCCGGCGTACGGCTCGGCGGTCGGCACGTACAGCAGCGTCATGGACATGTGGATCGAGGGCTACATTCCGCCGCCCGGAGTTGTCACCGTCTCACCGGGCGAGGGCTCGCAGGCGATGGTGATCGCCAATGGCCAGCAGCATTTCTTTGCCGATGACGCGTCTGGTTCGGCTGGGCACTGGTTCTGGAATCCCGTCAACAACGCAATCACGCACGACATTTGGATGACCAGCATTGTTGGTGAACCCACTTCCGACGCGGCGGACAACGGTCAGCAGCATTTGTGGGCCCGCGGCTCCGACGGAAGTTTGCAGCACGCGTACTGGGATTCCGCCACGCCGTCCGTCATCAACCACAATGTCTGGGCACCAGCGGGATCTATTACCGGCGACCCGGCGAGCATCATCATCGGCGACCAACAACACACCTTCGCCACCGACTCCTCCGGAAGCCTGCAGCACTGGTTCTTCGACGAATCACAAAACACCATCACCCACGACACCTGGGCAACCAACGCGGGCTTGGTTGGCCGCCCAACGATTCTCGTCGACGACACCGGCATACAACACGTCTTCGCCCGCGGTACGGACGGCAGCCTGCAGCACTTCTGGTGGACACCCTCGGACAACACCATCCGCCACGAGTCATGGGCGCCCGCCGGATCCATCGCCAGCGATCCGACTTCGGTGTTTATCGGCCGCCAGCAACACATATTCGCCATCGACTCCGCTGGAAGTCTCCAGCACTGGTTCTTCGACGAAGGCCCCAGCATCATGACCCACGACACCTGGGCCACCAGCGCCGCCATCACCGGCCGGCCCTCCATCATGGTCGACGACACTGGCGCACAACACGTCCTCGCCCGCGGCACCGACGGCAGCCTCCAACACTTCTGGTGGACCCCCGCAGACGACACCATCCGGCACGACAGCTGGGCCGCCGCCGGCTCCATCACCACCGACCCCACGGCATCCTTCATCGGCCGCCAACAACACGCCTGGGCCACCGACAAAAACCACGCCGTCCAACACTGGTTCTGGAACGAAACCACCAACGCCATGACCCACGACACCTGGTCCACGTAAGAACCAGTGGGAAATACTCAAGAATCACCAAAGCGAGAGCCAACCTTGCTTGACTTTGGTACGTCTTACTTCTGCGAGTCCGACAGTGGGGTCGGAGCGGAAGGAGCACGGACATGGCACGTCGTACGGTGATCGGCCTGGCAGTGGCAGCCACGGTCGCACTCACTCTCACCGGCGCGGGCGTCGCGTACGCCACCGGCGTCATCCCGTTCGGACCGGCCATTTCCGCCGAAACCCAGCAAAACAGCATCACACCGGAGGCCCCCGACACTCCCGCTACTCCGGAACTGCCGCCCAGTCCGGCTCCCCGACCCAGCCCGAGCAGCGCTCCCAGCACCAAGAGCCTGTCCTGCGCCGAGACCGGGCCGGCACAAGCCGCAGTCGAGCGTTATCTGGACAGCCACTCCGGCTACGGAGCCGTCAGCGTCGACGGCAAGCAGTCAGCGCGCGACTGCGCCGCGATCGCGAAGTTCCAGCAGCGGTTCCGGATCATGCCGGCGAAGGGCTACGCGGGCAAGGTCACCGGCACCATTGCGCGCCGGCTCGCGGCGGCCAACCTCGAAAAATGTGACACCCGCAGCTACAGGTTCACCGTCTGTGTCGACCTGACCTCGCAGACCATGTGGGTGCACAGCGCCGGAAAGGTGGTTTTCGGGCCGACTCCGATCCGCACCGGACGGGCCGGCCTCGCCACCCCACCCGGGCATTTCTCAGTCGCGGACAAGAAAAAGTCGACCATCTCGTCGTACTTCAAAGTCCGTCTGCCCTACTGGCAACGATTCCACGCAGACATGGGCTTCCACCAGACGACCACCTATCTGTACGAGGGTGACAGCCCGGGCTCGCACGGCTGCATCAACCTCCTGCGCGGCGACGCGAGCAAGCTCTACTCGATGACCGCAAGTGGGTCTCACGTCCACATTTTCGGGAAGAAACCCGCCTAACCCGAGTCATCGGGCGCTCGTCACACGCACCTGGCAGCGCTCGCCGGCGAGATCGGTGAGGATGGCGACGATGTCCATGGGCGTACGGGCGCCGATGTCGCCCGGCACGAGCAGACCGACACGAACGTCGTTCGCTTCTCGGTCCTCATCGGCCGTCCACACCGGGGACAGCGTCGCCCAAGAAGACGCCGGCCACACGCGCAGCGCGACAATTCCTTCGACGACAGCGACATCGACCGCCCTGATGTCCTCCCATCGCAGCGATTTCGGCTCTCCGCCAGCGAATCCGAGACGCCACGCTCGGACACCGGCCCGGTCCGCGACGAAGACCGGTCCGCGAACCAACAACCGACGCATGAGATAGGCAGCGATAGACACCGTGATCGCTGTCGTGATTCCCACCACCTGCAGCAAAGTGCCGATCGGTTCGCGCAGTGAGACCAGCACCGAGACGACCAATCCCAGCAGGACCACGATCGGGCCGACGAACAGGAAAGGTCGCAGGGCCCGGCGATTCGGCCTGAGCTCCAGCACCGGTTCGTACGCCATCACCGCGGCCGGCCATTCACCGTCATGCCGCGATGATCTCGCACCACCGCCAGCGGCCACCAGATTTTCGGCCACCGCCGAAAACCACCCGCACACTCTCGCAGCGCGCTAAGTGACTCCCTGCACCCCTTGACTCGGACAACATATGTCCGAGTAAGATCTCGGACACAAGGAATCCGAGTTTGCCGGGCGAAGCCCGGACGAGAGGGCAGGTCATGAAAATCGCGGTCATCGGCACCGGTCTCATCGGCTCCCAGGTCGTACGCGACCTCACCGCGGCCGGCCATGAGGTGGCCGGGCACTCCCGTTCCACCGGCCTGGACCTCCTCAGCGGGGAGGGGCTCGACGACGCCGTACGCAACGCCGAGGTTGCCGTCAACCTGACCAACTCGCCAACCTTCGACGACGCCTCTCTCGACTTCTTCCGTACGTCGGTGACCAACCTGCTGGTCGCCGCGCAGTCCGCGGGCGTCGGGCACCTCGTGACGCTGTCGATCGTCGGCGTTGACCAGGTGCCCGACCTCGCCTACTACCGAGCCAAGGCGCTGCAGGAGGACCTGGTCAAGGCCGGGCCGATCCCGTACTCGATCGTGCGTGCCACCCAGTTCATGGAGTTCGTCGAGCCGACGATGAGCTGGACCACTGACGGCGACGTCGTACGCCTACCCACCACCCCGATCCAGCCCATCAGCTCGGCCGAGGTCGCCGCCGCTGTCGCCGAAGTCGCCGCTGGCGCCGCACTGCAGGGCACCCGCAACATCGGTGGCCCTGACGTCTTTACGCTGGACGAGCTGGGCCGCATCGCCATCCAGGCGGCCGGCGACAACCGCCGCGTCGTCATCGACGAGACCGCCGGCCTCTTCGCCGCGGTCAAGGGCGACGTACTCACCGCGCCCGAAGATGCCCACCTGGCCACCACCCACTTCCGCGACTGGCTGCGCTCACACTGACCCGCCCGTACGCCTGACTGGCTCAGGAGTTAACAAGGCTCGGCGGTCGCACCTGCTCCGCGTTCAGCTCCCGCCAGCCTCGGAACACGAGCGGGCAAAGTGTCGCCGCGAGGTAGAGCGCGGCCCAGGCAAGGATCGCGCCGAACCATCCGACGCCGTCGACCAGGACACCCATCGCCAGCGCACCGACCGGAACGCACGCCAGCACACAGGCGTTCACCACAGCGAACACCCGGGCCCTCAGTTCCGGCAGTACTCGTACGTAGAGAACCGTGTCGATGATCGGGTTGAGCGTCCCAAACCCAACGCTCAGAACAAAGGTCGCGATGACCATGATCACCAGGCTCGGCCTCAAAAGACCGACAACGAGGCGTGGCGCTCCGGCGAGCAGAAAGCAGAGGGCGAAGGTCTGCCACCGCGGCAGCCACGGTCCCAGCCAGCTGAACAACAGCGACCCGGTGACCGCACCAGCGCCGAAAGCCGCCGCCAACGAACCGAGCGCCACGCTGCCGCCCAGCACGCTCCTCGCATAGACCGGAAGGCCTACCGCACTCCAGCCGGCATCGAGTGAATTCGTAGCGGCAATCATCAAAACCAGGGCTAGCACGAACCGATCCCCAGTTATGTAACGGAATCCAGCTCGCTGTTCGTCAACATGGCCGCGCAGGCTCCAGGCGGCTGGCCGTTCCGCTCGTACCCGGACAACCACGCCAACCAGCACGACTGAAACCGCGAAGGTGGCCGCATCGACGAAAAGAACTCGCGCGGATCCGATCAGTACGAGCAGAACGCCGGCCACCGAAACACCCATCAGCCGAGCGGCGCGCACCACCCCGTCGATGACACCGGTGGCCCTTTCCAACGGCATACTGGTGCCACTGACCAGGTCCGGCAGCATCACGTCCTGAGCGGTCATTCCCGGTGCCCGGCTCAACCCCATGGCCAACGCGAGAAAAGCGAGCAGGGGCAACGACAGCCAACCGACGACAAACAGCAGCGGAATCGCCGCGACTGCCGTCAGTGCGCACACATCCGACAGCACGCTCGCCCGTGGGCCTCGGTACCCGTTAGTTGAACGCGCGCGCTCTACGTTTTGTTGGGGGCATTGAGAAAATGAGCATGTCCTGATAGACGAAACGCGGTCAAACTGTCAGTGGTGACGGTAGAATTAGTGTCATGGCCGCAGGTGAGGAATTCAACGCTCCAGAGCTCTGGATGTGTCGCCCCCGGCAACTGGCCGACCTGCTGCGCGAAGCTGAACAGGACGTCCGGCGCCGGCAAGCGCGGGTGCTGGATATTGTCGCGGCTATTCACGAGAACAAGGTCGGGAAGGCTCTCGGGCACGAAACCACCATCGGCATGCTCCAAGACAACCTGCTGCTATCGCCCACCGAAGCCGGTCGACGTCTCAAACGAGCCCTGAACCTGTGCAACAGCGAAACCCTCACCGGTGAAACACTCGCACCCAAGCTTGGCATTGTCAGTGAATCCATGCGCCGAGGCGAGCTCGCGGACTCCCAAATCGACACCATCATCGGCATCGTCAACAAACTCCCCGCCCGCGTCAACATCAAAGAACGCGAAGACGCTGAGACTTCCCTGGTGGAACACGCGAAAAGCTACCCCGCCCGCCGGCTCGTCGAACTCGGCCAACGTATCCACGACCACCTCGACCCCGACGGTCCAGCGCCCACCGAACGCGAAAACGAGAAACCCAGGCGCGAACTAAACCTGCACACCGGGAGAGACG